>NZ_JBHSIU010000019.1:201762-655749 GCF_042653625.1 Dactylosporangium cerinum
TCAAGTCGGCTTTGCCGGAATGCACACTCCGTTCGTGTTGGCGAGGGTCAGCCTTTTGTCGCTTGTGGACGCCAGCGCTTGAGTGGGAAGATCGCGGGACCTTACTACTCGAGGCAAGATGGGGGTCACGTGGGGAAGAACGCAGACAATGAATGGCTGTATGGAGTTATTATAGTCCTTCTAATTATAGTCGGCTGTCTTTGCTGCGGGAATTATGAGGGGTACTATTCAGGCTACTAGGGCGTGCCTTGTTGACCATCCGGCGCTGGATGCAGTAGGTAGATGGCCGTATCACGACGGCATGCGCTGACTGGCGAGGGATGGGCGCCGTTGCAGCCGTTACTGCCGGCCGGCCCGGGGAGGCGATCACCGCCGCCACCGAGGCAGTCGCCCTGTATCAGCAACTCGGCGGGACGTCAGGCAACCTCGCGCTCCTCGACGGCATCATCCGAACAATGCCGTAATACCGTGGCAGGCCAAGCGGGGGCAGCACCCCGACCACGCCGACAGCACAGCGCTGTTGCCCCGCGACGCCGAGAACGCTCTGGCCTGATTGCCCGCCGTGTCCGGTCTCAGGACCTCCGTGACACATCGGTATCAGGACCTAGGTGACAAGATCGGTAGGTTGTATCGGGCCCAGTTCGCCTATCGTGTGGCGGTGACCGCGTTTGATGCTGATGCTGATGCTGAGCGGCTTGACTACTGGTTGATGGCCAACACGTTCGTGACGCTGTTCTGGCGTCCCAGCGTCTTCGATGAGGCCGTTCAATGGCTGGCTGGCCACGGGTACACGATCGTGCATCTCGACGCGCGACGCTGGGCGACGGAAGCAGACATGCATCGTGACGTTGCCAGTGCTCTGGACTTTCCCGACTACTACGGACACAACCTCGACGCGCTGAACGACTGCCTGCGAGATGTCGTCGCCTACCGGTACGGCACCACACGGGAAGCAACTGGTCTCCTTATCGCCTTCAACGGCTACCACGCCTTTGCTGAGGCAGATCCTCGGTGCGCCGCCGAGGTCTTGGACATCATTGCTGGGCAGGCCCGGTCGGCGGCGTTGATCGGTCACCGGATGCTGTGCCTGGTCCAGAGCGACGATCCGCAGATCGCGTTCGAACCAGTGGGTGCTATGCCGGTGTTGTGGAACCACCGTGAATGGCTCGATGCACGCCGGCGGCCTGGCAGCGATCCACACCCTCTGATCGCATGACCGTCTAGCCGGACGTGTCACACACGTCCCGAGACTGATCTGTCACGCATGTCGTGAGACCCGACACCTGATTGCCCGCCGCCAGGTGAGAACTTTCTGTACGTCTTCAAGGCGGCCCTGACGGGCCGCTCGCGCAGCTCGGGCCACGCCGCGCCTTGCCGCTTCGCTCCCGGCGCGGCGGTCCCGGCCGCGCGCAAGGTCCCGATGGGCACGCCGAAGCCCCGGCCATCCTCACTGACGAGGAGCCAGGGCTTCAGTACCGAGTTGTCGACGTCGATCAGTCAGCAGCGCCAGATAGCCAGAGAATCAGCATGACCCCGAGCCCGCCGATCACAAACCAGACGAACGCCGCCAATGCAACTTTCGAGAAGGCGGGAGGCGGATGCGAGTGTCTGGCCACCTGCGCATCATCGCCCGCAACTTGCAGAGGCCGCCACCCCGCGACTGTATGCAAGTCCACGCCGGGTCCGTCGCGGCTCGCTGTCTTGCCTCCGGCGGGCAGGGCCTCCGGCCGCTGCACCCGGGGGTGTGCCTCCGGCGGCCAGGGCTGCTCGCCCGTGGACCCCGGCAGCCCGGGAAGCCCGGGGGTGGCTCCGAGCCCTCCCGTTGCGCACCGGAGGCAGTCATGCCGCACCACCGGGGCGCCAGCGTCCGCGTAAACGATCCGGCCCGTCCGTCATGGCGCCCCGGCGGCACAGCATGACCGGGCAGAGCCTGCGCAACGGGAAGCCTCTCCGGGTCAGACGCATGTTGCGGAGCAACCGCGAAGACAGAATCGCTGCCCGTGCACGAGCCGGGGAAACTGTCGTACCCAACGTTTATCGTCAATGTCATCACGGTGGGGAGGACCGGATGGACGACAGCGCGCACAAAGCACGGCTCGCCAACGCCAGCACGTCGCTGGCGGAGTGGCTGAGCCCCATCGGCTTCTCGTCCGCCACCGCCAGTCAAGTGACCGCGCGGTTGACGGCTGAGGTCGAACGATGGGCCGAGCACTACGGATTCGCCTGCGCAACCGAGGGGTCCGTTCAGTACTACCGCGAAGGGCTGTTCGGCCCCCGCTGGACCAACGGCTACATCGACGTCGTCGGCATCCGACCGACCGGGCTGAGCCTCGCCGTCGAGATTGACAGGACCGACAAGGTCCGGTCGCTTGCCAAGCTCGCCAGCCGCGCCGCCGACGGAACGGTCGCCATCTGGCTGCGCTGGTGCCACGCCACCTCCATGCTGATGCCGCCCGGCGTGGCCGCAGTCGACTTCCGGGTGGACCGCTACTACACCAACACTGGTCCCCGGTTCCGACGGCAGCCGCACCTCACGTGGCCTGCCCCGCCGGCAAGGCTGAAGCCGCCGCCCAGGCTGACCTACCAGCCGCCCCTGTTCGACATCCCTCCGACCGTCGACCAGCCACAGCGCAAGCGACCAGGCGAGACCGACCCGCCAGCGCGGCCCGGACGCTATCCCGCAGCCTGACCCAGCCTGGAGAAGCCGAGGCAGAGGTCGGACTCCAGCTCGGCCGAGCAGCTCCCTCTTGGGAGAAATCTGGGAGACGATCTTGCCGAAAAGGCTCCAGAGCACCCTCGCAAGCCACCCGGTACCAACGCATTGACCAGGCATTTTGCGAAAACCGGCAGGTCCGCGAGAGAAGTTGACCTTATTCACACCGAAGAGGTCACTGGTTCGATCCCAGTATCGCCCACCGCAGCTCAAGGGCCATTTCCCATCGAGGGAAGTGGCCCTTGAGCTTTGCTCGGTGACTATCTGCGTGCCAGCGGGACGCTGCGGGACGGAAAAGTCGGTAGTGCTTCGCTCCCTGCGGCTGCCATTGTTGCCGTTGTGAGAGCTTCACCCGACAGTCATCTCGACCAGTACGAGCTGATCGCTCGCGACCGCCTGAGCCCCATCTTGGGCATGTTCCGCGACGTCGATGTCCCTGGTGGGCCGGAAGGCATGCATGACTTCGAGGTTGATCTTGCTGACGGGTCCGTCGCGGCGATCGAGGTGACCAGCGAGGTCGACTCGCAGCGTCTGAGGACGGGCGCGGCCGCGCAACGCACTTTCCCGCAGCTGACGCTGGACGGCTCCGTCCCGACGTGGGTCGTTGGCCTGGAAGACTCCGCCGAGGTCAAGAAGATCAAATCTTTGCTGCCATTGCTATTGGGAGACCTTGAGGCAGCCAATCGACGACACGTTTATGGCGGCTACGACCCCGCCGACCCGTTCGCGCTCCGGCTATCTCCGCGCAGGGCCTGAACAAGCTGAACAAGCTCAATCGGACAGGGACGCGAGCCACTCAGAAGCATCTGGTCGTCGTCGCTGACTCATTCAGCCAAGCCGGCATGGGCATTTCGCTGGCATTGCGCAGCCGGACAGAGCGAGGGGCGGCCGAGTACGGCATTCCGACGTTTACGCCGCCAACGCCATTGACGCACCTATGGCTGCTTCCGTCGATCAACGAGTGGGATGGCCTGGTGTGGGATGCGACATCAAGATGGTCGATCCTGGCCGGACGGCCCACCAGCTTCTAGGCGAACCAACCCCGAGACGTTGAAGATGACCGCTCTCCAGTTGATCCGTTACGGATCAGCGTCACATGATGCGTGACAGCTCCGGCTAGACGATCAAGTCGGTTGGACAGGTTACGCCGTGGGTTGGCATAGCGGTAGAACGGTCGTGCTCCAATACCGGTCGCGGTGCCCGCGTCGCGCTCGTAGGCTGCCGCTCAGCGGGTGTGCTGGGGAGGGTTTGTGAGCAGGAAGCGGTACGTCGCCCGTGGGGTACCGGGTGGGTATCGCATCTGGGACAACAGGGGTCGCCGGTGGTGGGGCGATCTCTATGAGTTGTGTCCGGACGACCTGCTGGCCGAACTGAACGGCGACGCGAATTACGAGAAGATCACTGCCCTTCTCAAGCGTTACCGGGCGTTGAAGCGGTAGAAAGCTTCCGTTGGACGCTCGGTGTGGGCGGCCGCGCCGTCCAGAGCATCGTGGCCCAGATCGACTTCCGCCCGCGTGACCTTGCCCTGTCGCCTTACGGCGACCTCGTCGTCATCGGTGCGCAGGAGGCGGTGGTCCTGTCCGCCGCCGGCGCCGCGCAGCACTGGAACGCCGTCACACGCTTCGCGACCAGCCCCGACCTGCGCGCCGCGTCGGTCGTCCACGACCGTCTCGCCGTGCATCGGGAGACACCTGACGGCACGGCCGCGCTGCACCTGGTCGACCCGGCGACCAGGACGGTGTCGATGTCGACCGGCATGACCGGCACCGGGATCGCGAAGTTCATCGGGCCGGACATCGTCTGCACCTATTCCAGGCGGTCGGAACTGACGATCCACGTGGGTGCCGGCCGCGCCGACCCCGCGGTGCATGCCGTCGTGGTGCCGCCGCTGGCCAGCCTGGACGTCCGCCTGCTCGACGACGGGCACGCCCTGCTGCTGCTCGGTCATGAGGACGGCAGGATCTCCTTGGCGGAGCTGTCCATCGACGCGGAGCAGTTGCGCGTGACCGAACTGTGGCAGCACCCGGCGCATACCAGGCCGGTCACCACTGTCACCATCTCCGGCGGGTTCATCGTCTCGGGAAGTGCGGACAGGACCATGCGCCTGTACCCGCTCAGGGATCGATGGGAGATCGGTGGACACCTGCCGCTGCACCGCAGCGTCCGATGCCGCGGCATGCTCATCGCCGGCGTCAGCGGTCCGCAGGAGCGCGAACTGCTCCAGACACTGATCGACACCGACCAGAAGGCGCTCGTGTCGTAGCCGGCGCGCGACCCGGACCTCCCGCCGCGGTGGCGGTGGCCCGGGCCCGGGCGTCAGGTGGGGTCGTAGGCGAGGTTGGGGCGCAGCCAGCGTTCGATCTCCTCGACCGGCAGGCCGCGGCGGGTCGCGTAGTCCTCGACCTGGTCGCGGTTGATGCGGCCGACCGTGAAGTACCGCGAGTCCGGGTGGGCGAAGATCAGGCCGCTGACGGCCGCCGCCGGGGTCATCGCGAACGACTCGGTCAGGGCGAGGCCGAGCTTGTCGGCCTCGAGGAGGTCGAACAGGGCCTGCTTGAGGGAGTGGTCGGGGCTGGCGGGGTAGCCCAGCGCCGGGCGGATGCCGCGGAACCGCTCCGCGTGCAGGTCCTCCAGGGCCGGGGCGGCGTCGGGCTCGAACCAGGCCCGGCGGGCCTCGAGGTGGATGTACTCGGCGAACGCCTCGGCGAGCCGGTCCGCGAGGGCCTTGACCATGATGGCGCGGTAGTCGTCGTTGTCGGCCTCGTAGCGGGCGGCGAGTTCCTCCGCGCCGTGGATGGCGACCGCGAACCCGCCGAGGTGGTCGGGGAACGCGTTCCCAGGCACGGGTGGGGCGACGTAGTCGGCGAGGCAGCGGTTGGGGCGGCCGTCCGGCTTCTCCGTCTGCTGGCGCAGCATGGGGAAGGTGACCGCGTTGTCCAGGACGACGTCGTCGCCGTGGGAGGCGGCGGGCCAGAAGCCGTAGGCGCCGCGGGCCGTCAGGGAGCCGTTGGCGATGATCTCGTCGAGCAGGGTGTTGCCCTCGGCGAAGAGCTCGGCGGCGACCGGCTGGTCCAGGATCGCGGGGTACTTGCCCTTCAGCTCCCAGGCGAGGAAGAAGAACTGCCAGTCGATCATCTCGCGGAGCGTCTGCAACGGCGGCTCGACGATCCGTACACCGGTGAAGTCCGGCACCGGAACGTCCGCGAACGACACGTCCGAGGCGTTTGCCCGGGCCTGCGCGAGGGTGAGCAGGGCGGTGTGCCGGCGCTCGGCGTGCTGGCGGCGCAGGCGCTCCTGCTCGTCGCGGTTGTCGGCGGTGAGCTGCGCCACCCGGTCCGCGTCGAGCAGGCCGGCGACGACCCCGACGACCCGCGAGGCGTCCTGCACGTGGACGGTGTTGCCCTCGTACGCCGGAGCCACCCGCACCGCCGTGTGCTGCCGCGACGTGGTGGCGCCGCCGATGAGCAGGGGCAGCGTCAGGCCGCGGCGCTGCATCTCGGCGGCGACCGCGACCATCTCGTCCAGCGACGGGGTGATGAGACCGGACAGGCCGATCGCGTCGGCGCCCTCCGCGACCGCGGTGTCGAGGATCTTCGCGGCAGGGACCATGACGCCGAGGTCGATGACCTCGTAGTTGTTGCAGCCGAGGACGACGCCGACGATGTTCTTGCCGATGTCGTGCACGTCGCCCTTGACGGTCGCCATGACGACCTTGCCCTGACCGCTGCGGCCGCTCTGCGCGGTGCCCGCGGCGCGGGCGGCCTCCTTCTCGGCCTCCATGAACGGCTCGAGGTACGCCACGGAACGCTTCATCACGCGGGCGCTCTTGACCACCTGCGGCAGGAACATCTTGCCGGCGCCGAACAGGTCGCCGACGACCTTCATGCCGTCCATCAGCGGACCCTCGATCACCTCCAGGGGACGCTTCGCCTCCAGGCGCGCCTCCTCGGTGTCGGCCTCGATGAAGTCGACGATGCCGTGCACCAGTGCGTGGGACAGCCGCTCACGGACCGGGGCCTCACGCCACGACAGGTCCACGACGCGCTGGGTGCCCGAGCCGCTGACCGTGCCGGCGAACGTGACGAGCCGGTCGGTTGCGTCCTCACGCCGGTCGAACAGCACGTCCTCGACCAGTTCGAGCAGGTCGGCGGGGATGTCCGCGTAGACGGCGAGCTGACCGGCGTTGACGATGCCCATGTCGAGCCCCGCGCGGACCGCGTGCAGCAGGAACGCCGAGTGCATCGCCTCACGCACGACGTCGTTGCCGCGGAAGGAGAAGGACAGGTTGGAGATGCCGCCGCTGGTGCGCGCGCCGGGGCAGCGCTGCTTGATCAGCGGCAGCGCGTCGATGAACGCCTTGGCGTAGCCGTTGTGCTCGGCGATGCCGGTGGCGACGGCGAGGACGTTCGGGTCGAAGATGATGTCCTCGGGCACGAACCCCGCGCGGTTGACCAGCAGGTCGTACGCCCGGCCGCAGATGTCCACCTTGCGCTGCGTCGTGTCGGCCTGGCCGAGCTCGTCGAAGGCCATCACGACGACGCCGGCGCCGTAGGAGCGGATGATCCGGGCCTGCTCCAGGAACGGCTCCTCACCCTCCTTGAGGCTGATCGAGTTGACGACGCCCTTGCCCTGCACGCACTTGAGGCCTGCCTCCAGCACGCTCCAGCGCGAGCTGTCGATCATGATCGGGATGCGGGCGACCTCGGGCTCGGTGGCGATGAGGTTCAGGAACGTGGTCATCGCCTGCTCGCTGTCGAGCAGGTCGGCGTCCATGTTGACGTCGAGGAGGTTGGCGCCGCCGCGGACCTGCTCGAGGGCCACGTCGACCGCGCCCTGGTGGTCGTCGGACTCGATGAGCCGGCGGAACCGCTTCGAACCGGTGACGTTGGTCCGCTCACCGATCATGACGAAGCCGGTGTCGGGGCCGATCTCGAACGGCTCCAGGCCGCTGAACCTGGTCGCCGGGGCGGGCGCCGGGACGTGGCGGGTCGGCAGCCCCCGGACCATTTCAGCGATCTTGCCGATGTGGGCGGGAGTAGTGCCGCAGCAGCCGCCGACGACGTTGACCAGGTGGTCGGACACGAAGCCCGCGAGCAGGCTGCCGGTCTCCGCCGGGGTCTGGTCGTAGCCGCCGAACGCGTTGGGCAGGCCGGCGTTCGGGTGCGCGGCGACATAGGTGCCGGCGAAGCGGGCCAGGTCCGCGACGTGGGGACGCATCTCGGCGGCGCCGAGGGAGCAGTTGACGCCGACGATGAGCGGGTCGGCGTGCTCGACCGAGCGCCAGAACGCCTCGACGGTCTGCCCGGACAGCGTCCGGCCGCTCAGGTCGACGATCGTCACCGAGATCCACAGCGGCAGGTGCGGCGCGACCTCGCGGGCCGCGGCGACGGCCGCCTTCACGTTGAGCGTGTCGAAGATCGTCTCGATGAGCAGCAGGTCGACGCCGCCCTCGGCGAGCGCGCTGATCTGCTCCGCGTAGGTGGCCTTGACCGTGTCGAACGTCACGGCCCGGTAGGACGGGTCGTCGACCTTCGGCGACAGCGACAGGGTGACGTTGAGCGGGCCGACGGACCCGGCGACGAACCGCGGGCGCTCCGGCGTGGAGAACTCGTCCGCCGCCTGCCGGGCCAGCCGCGCACCCTGCACGTTCATCTCGCGGACCAGCGACTCCAGGCCGTAGTCGGCCTGGGCGATGCTGGTGGCGGTGAACGTGTTGGTGGTGGTGATGTCGGCGCCCGCGGCGAGGTACTGCCGGTGCACATCGAGGATCACGTCGGGCCGGGTCAGGATCAGCAGGTCCGGGTCGCCGGTGACGTCCTGGACGTGGTCCGGGGCGATCAGATCACCGCGGTAGTCCTCGGGCTTGAGGCCGGCCGCCTGCAGCATGGTGCCCCACGCGCCGTCGAGCACGACCACACGCTCGTCGAGGAGCTTGCGGAGATCTGCAATCGCAGTTCTGATCGGCACCGGGATCCACCTTCCGTGGGTCAGACGGAAGGCGCCCTTACGGTGAGTGAAACCAGGTCGAGCGTGGCGGATCGTCGATGACCCGTCGCAGCGCCTCTCGCCCCGACCCCGAATTCTAGCCTGTTACCGTGGCGACATGAACGCCCAGAGTTCGGAATCGATCGCGGTCAATGCCGCACTCGACGTGGTCAGGGCCGTCGAGCCACGGATCGCGGACGCCATCGCCGGCGAGCTGACCGCCCAGCGCGAGTCGCTCAAACTCATCGCCAGCGAGAACTACGCCTCCCCTGCCACGCTGCTCGCGATGGGTAACTGGCTCAGCGACAAGTACGCCGAGGGCACCGTCGGCCGCCGCTTCTACGCCGGCTGCCAGCAGGTGGACACCGTCGAGTCGATCGCGGCCGAGCACGCCCGTGAACTGTTCGGCGCGTCACACGCGTACGTCCAACCACATTCTGGGATCGACGCGAACCTGGTCGCATTCTGGGCGGTCCTGGCGCAGCGGGTCGAGGCGCCGTTCCTGCGCGAGAAGTCGGTCCGCCAGGTCAACGACCTCACCGAGAGTGACTGGGCGCAGCTCCGCCACGACTTCGGCGACCAGCGCATGCTCGGCATGTCCCTGGACGCCGGCGGGCACCTGACCCACGGCTTCCGGCCGAACATCTCCGGCAAGATGTTCCACCAGCGCAGCTACGGCACCAACCCGACGACGGGCCTGCTGGACTACGACGCGCTGCGCGAGACCGCCCGTGAGTTCCGCCCGATGATCATCGTCGGCGGTTATTCGGCGTACCCCCGCAAGGTGAACTTCGCGACGCTGCGGGAGATCGCCGACGAGGTCGGCGCGACCCTCATGGTCGACATGGCGCACTTCGCCGGGCTCGTCGCCGGCAAGGTCTTCACCGGTGACTTCGACCCGGTGCCGCACGCCCACATCGTCACCACCACGACCCACAAGACCCTGCGCGGCCCGCGCGGCGGCATGGTCCTGTGCCAGCCGGAGCTCGCCGACCAGGTCGACCGCGGCTGCCCGATGGTGCTCGGCGGTCCCCTGCCGCACGTCATGGCCGCCAAGGCGGTCGCGCTCGCCGAGGCCCGCACCGCGTCGTTCCGCGACTACGCGCAGCGGGTCGTCGACAACGCCGCCGCGCTCGCCGAGGGGCTGCGGCGTCGCGGCGTGCGGCTCGTCACCGGCGGCACCGAGAACCACCTGGTGCTCATCGACGCCTCCCAGCTGGGCGGCGCTCCCACGGGACTGACGGGCCGGCAGGCGGAGGCGGCGCTGCTGGACGCCGGCATCGTCACCAACCGCAACGCGATCCCGCAGGACCCCAACGGCGCCTGGTACACCTCCGGCGTGCGCATCGGCACCCCCGCGCTCACCACCCGTGGCCTGGGTGTCGCCGAGATGGACACGATCGCCGAGCTCATCGCCACCGTGTTGAGCAGCACCCGGCCGGCCGCGGACTCGAAGGCCAAGTACACCCTCGACGAGTCGGTCGCGGCGAAGGTGTCGGGCCAGGCGTCCGAACTGCTCGCCGGTTTCCCGCTGTACCCGGAGATCACCCTGCGCTGAGCCGCAGTACTAGCCCACAGTGCTAGCCCGAAGTCGCAGCCGTACCCGCCTAGACATCGATCAGCGGGTATGGTTGCGGCCACGGGGGGTGGGTGCGTGCTGGGTGTCATCGGTGGCGTCGGTCCGGTCGCCACGATCGAGTTCTACCGGTTGCTCGTCGCGGAGGTCCAGGCCCGCACGGGCGCGTGGCCGGACCTGCTGGTGCACAGCCAGCCGATGCCGATGCGTCTCGTCCACGCGGTCCTCGCCGGCTCCGGTGGCGCGGCTGACGACGCTGCGATCGACGCCGGCGTCGACGCTGAGGTCGATGCGCTGCTCACCACCGCGCTGGACACCCTCGAGCGGGCCGGCTGCGACCTCGTCGCGATGCCCTGCAACACGTTCCACCGGCACCTGCGGCCGCTGCTCGCCGGGCGCAACCTGAAGCTCATCGACATGGTCAACGAGACCATCGACGCCGCCGCCGCCCGCGGCCTGCGCCGCCTGGTGCTGCTCGCCACCGGCACCAGCGTCGACCACGAGGCGTACGCGGCGGCCCGGCTGCGCGGCATCGAGATCCTGCGCCCCGCCGACCAGTCCCACGTCGTCGCCCTCGTCGAGCGCTGCGTCGGCACGGGCAGCGCCCCGCTGGACCTCGCCGCCGCGGTCAGGTCGGCGGAGCTGGCGGTGGCGGGGGCGGACGCCGACGGGGTACTGCTCGGCTGCACCGACCTGACGGTCCTGCGCGAGGGCCTGTCGCGGGTCACCCCGGTCGTGGACAGCCTCACCTGCCTCGTCGCCGCGTGCGCTGACGCACTGACCGATACAGCACTGACTGATACAGCACAGACCGATACAGCACAGACCCGCGCATGAGGGCCGTCGCGGTCTGCCTGAGCTTCTTCCTGGTCATGCTCGACAGCACGATCGTGACCGTCGCGCTGCCGTCGATCGGTGGTGGCACCGCGACGCTGCAGTGGGTCGTCGACGCGTACACGGTGGTGTTCGCGGCACTCGTCCTCGCCGGCGGTTCGCTCGCCGACCGGTTCGGCGCGCGGCGGGCATACCGCGCCGGCGTGATGATCTTCACACTCGGCTCGATCATGTGCGCCGGCAGCGGCACCGCCAGCGCGTGGCTGATCGCCGGGCGGGTCGTGCAGGGTGTCGGCGCGGCCGTGCTCATGCCGAGCTCGCTCGCCCTGATCCGCTCCACCTACCCCGAACCGGCGACGCAGGCCCGCATCATCGGCCTGTGGGGCGGCCTCGGCGGGGTCGCGGCCGCGGCCGGGCCGCTGCTCGGCGGCGCGCTGCTCAGCGTCGCCGGCTGGCCCGCGCTGTTCCTGCTCAACGTGCCGTTCGCGGTGCTCGTCCTGGTCGTCAGCGGCGGCCTGGTCGACCCGCCCGTGGTCCCAGGCGCCCGCGTCGACGTCCGCGGCGTCGTCACGTCGACCTGCGGGCTGGCGCTGCTCGTCGCCGGCTGCATCGCCCACCGCGCCGACCTCGTCGCCGGCGGCGCACTGGTCCTCGGGCTGTTCGTCGCCCTCCAACGCGGAGCTCTCCAACGGCGGGCCTTGCAAAGCCGCCGCCCCGCGTCCATGCTGCGCCCCGACCTGCTGCGCCACCGCGCGCTGCGAGCGACGGTGATCACGGGGTTCGCGCTGAACTTCGGCTTCTACGGGCAGTTCTTCCTGGTCACGTTGTACCTGCAGCAGCAGCGTCACCTGTCGCCGCTGCTGACCGGGGTAGCCCTGGCGGTGCAGGCCGCCGGCGCCGTCGTCGGGTCCCCGTTCGGCGGCTGGGCCACCCACCGGTCCGGCCCGCGCACGACGATGCTGATCGGCCTGCTCACCGGCGCCGCCGGTTTCGTCGCCCTGGCACTGTGCGCGTCGGGTCCGCTGCCCGCCGTCCTCGCCGCGCTGTTCGTGATCGGGTTCGGCATCGACACCGCCATGACCGCGGCGACGTCGCTGACGCTGCAGGTCGCGCCCGACGGCCACGCCGGGGTGGCGAGCGGGCTGCTCAACACGATGCGCCAGGTCGGCAGCGCCCTCGGGGTCGCGGTGCTCGGCGCGATCGGCGGCTTCGCGACCGCGGTGCTGATCGCCGCCGGCACCTACCTGGCGGCGGCGGTGCTCGTCGCGCTGCGGACCGCAGCGCCTGGAACTACAGCACCCGGAACTGCAGCACCCGGAACTGCAGCGCCCGCCCTGCCCGCTACGCCTGCACCTCCTGCGCCCCCCGCAGTTCCGCGTGCGCGTCGTATTGGTGGATCCAGCTGACCATGTCGGGCAGGTTGGCGAGGCGTTCGTTGCGCGCCTGCGCCTCGGGGCCGTCGGGCACCTGGAAGCACTTCGCGTTGCCGCGGGAGCCGAGCTGCAGCTGCCGGGCGCGGGGCTTGCGAACCGTCTCGTACGCCGCGAGGGCCTCGCCGACGCTCAGATCCGGCTGCCCCAGGAAGTGCGCGAGCACCGCCACGTCCTCGACGGCCTGGTTGCTGCCCTGCCCGGCGTGCGGCAGCATCGGGTGCGCCGCGTCGCCGAGCAGCGTGACCCGCCCGGTGCTCCACCGCCGCAGCGGCTCCCGGTCGAACAACGCCCAGCGGCCGGTGTCCTCGACGGCGCCGAGCATCGCGAGCACCGTGTCGTTGAAGCCCTCGAACGCCGCGACCGCCTGGCTCGCGTCGCCCTTCGCCGACCACGACTCGTCGGTCCAGGCCTCATCCCGCGTGTACGCCACGAAGTTGATCAGCTCGCCGCGGCGTACCGGATAGACCACCAGGTGGCTCACCGGCCCGAGGAAGAACGTCAGCCCCATCTGATCGCCGCCCGGGACCTTGTCGACCGGGACGAGGCCGCGGAAACAGCTCATCCCGGCGAACACCGCCTCGTCGGGCCCGGCGACGTGCTGCCGGACGGTCGAGCGGACCCCGTCGGCGCCGATCACCAGGTCGGCGTGGGTGCTGGAGCCGTCGGCGAACGTCACGTCGACGCCGTCGGGCGTCTCGTCGATCGCGACGCAGCGCTTGCCGAGCCGTACCCCATCACTGCCGAACGCGTCCAGGAGCACCTGCTGCAGGTCGGCCCGGTGCAGGCCGAGGAACGGCGCACCGAACCGCTCGGTGTACCAGTCACCCATCGGGTGCTCGTAGAACAGCTCACCGGTGCGCCACTCGTGGAACTGGATGCGGTGCAGGTCCGAGCCGACCTCCCGCAGCGCCGGGCCGAGACCGAGGCGTTCCATCAGCCGGGACCCGTTGGCGCCGAGCGACACCCCGGCCCCGATCGCGCCGAACGTGGTCGCCTGGTCGTACACCTCGACCTCGTGACCCTCGGCCCGCAGCGCGATCGCCGCGGTGAGGCCACCGATTCCGGATCCGATGACTACGACGCGTGAAGACATGACACCTTCTCGACTCGTGGCTTGATGTGCGGGCCTGCCGGACAGCGACGGGAGCCTATCAGTGGGCCGCGGGTAGCCTTGCGCAGTGCTTACAGCCTCAGCGGCAGACCAGATCAAGGCGGTGCTCAACGGCAGCGTCGGGTACGAGCGTGGCCTCGACACGCTGACCGTCGCGCCCGCCGCGGAGGTCGACCCAGCGCTGTTCGCCGCCCTGCAGTCGGCCTGCAAGCGGCTGTTCGAGCGGGGCTGGCAGCCCGGCGAGCTGCACCGGGTCGTCGGACGGCGCGGCACCGTGCCGCACACCGTGCTCGTCACCGACGCCGTCGCCGCGCACCTGCGGGGCTTCCGGCCGGCCACGGTCGACCCCCGCTGGCGGGCCCAGGCCGACGCGCTCGGTGCCACCGTCTGGTGGCCGGCCGACAACGTCTACTTCGACCGGCTGCCCGCCCGGTGGCGGGTCGACCGGATCGAGATCCTCGACACGGTCCTGGTGCTGCTCGGCATCCTGCGGACGCTGCCGGCGATCGAGGTGCTGATCCCGGTTCCCGGCACGGCCGTGGCCGCCCCCGCCTCGAAGAAGGCCGGCACGAAGGCCGGCGCGACGAAGGCCGTCGACGTGCGGCTGCTCGACCGGGTGCGCGCGCTGCTGGCGAAGGCCGAGTCGACGACGTACCCGGCCGAGGCGGAGACGTACACCGCGAAGGCGCAGGAGCTCGTCGCCCGGCACAGCATCGACGAGGCGCTGCTCGTCGCCCGGGGCGGGGCGACCGGCGCCTCGTCGATGGTCGTGCCGTTCGCGCGCCGGATCGGTGTCGACCACCCGTACGAGAGTGAGAAGGCCTCCCTCCTCGACGCCGTCGCCCGCGCGAACCGCTGCCACGCGGTGTGGTCGCCGGAGCTCGGGTTCGCCACCGTGTTCGGGTTCGACAGCGACATCGACGCCGTCGACCTGCTCCACACGTCCCTGCTCGTGCAGGCGAACCGGGCCATGTCGGCGGCCGAGCCCCTGGGCGTGCAGGCGAACGGCAAGGCGGGACGCGCCCGGCTGAAGACGTTCCGCCAGTCGTTCCTGGTCGGGTTCGCGGTCCGCATCGGCGAGCGGCTCACCCAGGCGAGCGAGGCCGCGGTGCAAGACACGATGAAGGGCACAGTGGAGGACACGGACGCCTCGCCGCAGGATCTGCTGCCGGTGCTCGCCGCCCGCGACGCGCAGGTCCGCGAGACGATGGAGCGCGTGTTCCCCCGCACCGTGCGCGGCCGCGGCACCCGCGTCGACAGCGACGAGGGCTGGGACTCCGGCCGCGCCGCCGCCGACCGCGCCGCGCTGCATCAGGGGCCGCGTCAGGGCTAGCGGCCGACCCTGAGAGGCCGCTCAGGGTCGGCCCATCGGGGTGCTGTCCGGGCTCCGCCCTGATGCCGGTGCGCATCGGCGGTTGCGAGTCTGCACGTATGACTCGCCAAGTTACTTCCCCGCTGGTACGGCTCGGTGCTCCCGTTCTGCTGTTCGTCTACGGCACGCTGCGGCTCATCGACGGCAGCGACGGCCACCACGACAAGGACGGCGCCCTGTGGAATGTCGGCCACATCTGCTTCTTCGTCGCGTTCGTCCTGCTGGGGGTGCTGACCGTGCACGTGTACCGGGCACTGCGCCCGGTACACGCCACGCCCGTCCGCCGGGGTGTTGCTCTCGCCGCGACGGCCGCCGGGGTGTTCGGCGCGGCCTGTTTCCTGTGGGTGATCGTCGGGGACCTGTTCCCGTCGTTCCCCGCGCTGCCCGACGGGTTGCAGATCGCCGGTCCCGCCCTGTTCCAGGTGGGCATGCTCACCCTGCTGGTGCTGCTGGTCCTCGCGCGGCTGATCCCGGTGTGGAGCCCGGTCCTCGTGGTGGCGGCGTTCGCGGCGATCGGCGTGAACCTCGACCTGATCCCCGTTGCCGCCGTCCTGCTGTTCGCCGGGCTGCTGCCCCTGGGGCGCTCACCGCACGCCGCGACCAGCCCCGCGCTGTAGCACCGTGAGGGCGGCGGCGATCCAGTTCCAGGCCACGGCGACACCCAGGAACAGCGTGAGCGCGCCGCCCTGACCGCCGGTCATCGCCCACCCGAGGCCGAGCGCGAACAGCACCCCGGCGACCCGCCCCGACACAGCCCAGCCGCGCTGGCCGGCCTGCGCTGTCTGGCCTGCCTGGCCTGCACTGCCGAATCTCGCGGCCAGCACGAAGCACAGCGCGATCATCGAGAAGAACGACAGGCTGCCGCCGACGTTGTGCAGGATCATGTGGCCGCTCATCGTGGTCAGGCGACCGGCCGGAGTACCGAGCGGGAACCCGTCGCTCGCGTCCATCCGGAACACCGCCGCGATGAGCAACCCCACCCCGATCAGCGCGAGCAGGATCGGCCCCCACGTGCGCCCCCGGCCGCCCTGGAGCACCCGCCGGGCGCCGATCGCGCCGGCAACGCTGAGCAGCCCGGTCACCACGAAGCTGGTGGTCTGCACCCAGCCGAGGTCGCCGAGCGCGAGCATGCTGATCGGGTGGCGGGTGATGTCGTACCCGTCGCGCGTCGCCGTCTGCACGACGGCGGCCACGGTGAACACGGGCGCGGCGAGGACCGCGGCGGCAAGGAGCCTGGGGGCGGCAGTGCTGGTGAGGGCAGTGCTGGTGGAGACAGTCATCATCGGAGCCTTCCGGTGGCGTCAGGAGCGCCTCGGTTCGTGCGCTCACTGACGCGTCGAACAGCCGACCGCGATTTCGACATGAACCGCTGAGCCCCCTGAACCGCTGAGCCCCCTGAACCGCTGAGCCCCCGCGTGCGTGCACGAGGTATGCGGATCCTCTTCAGTGCGTGCCCGATGTTCGGTCATGTCAATCCGATGCTGCCGCTGGTCCTCGCCGCCCGGGACGCCGGCCATGACGTGGTCGTGGCCACCGGCGCCGACATGGTCGCGAAGCTGGGCGGGCACGGCGTCACCACGTGGGCGGTCGGGCCGACGCACCGCGAGGCGGGCGGCGGTCCCGGGACGAACTGGCTCGCGTACTTCGCCGACACCGCCCGTTCCCGCGCCGCCGACCTCGTGCCCCTGGCGGTGGACTGGAAGCCCGACCTCGTCATCTCCGAGGACACCGAACTCGCCGGGCCCGTCGCCGCCGCCGTCACCGGGGCGCGGCACGTCGTGCACGGCATCGGGATCATGCCGCCGATCCAGCTGTGGAGCGCGCTCGGCCCGATCCTCGACGACCTGTTCGCACAGTTCGGCACGAGCGGCGACCACCGCGCGGCGACCTACCTGGAACTGTGCCCGCCGAGCCTGCAGCAGCCCGCGGCGGGTACAGCGGCAGGCACAGCGGCGGGCACAGCAGCTGAGCGGATCTGGCCGGATGCCGTGCCGCTGCGGCCGGTCCCGGGAACCCCGGGGCCCGGCGAGCGCCTGCCGGCCGCGGTGGACGCGCTGCCGTTCGAGCGGACGGTCCACGTCACGCTGGGCACGGTGTTCCACGACAACCGCAATGTGCTGCACACCGCGATCGCGGCGCTGTCGGCGCTGCCCGTGAACGTGGTCGCGACGGTCGGACCGGGCGTCGACCCCACCGGGTTCGGGCGGCAGCCGGCGCACGTGCTGCTCGCCCCGTACCTGCCGCACGCGCTGCTGCTGCCCCGCTGCGCGGCGGTCGTGTCGCAGGGCGGCGCCGGGATCATGTTCGGCACGTTCACCAACGGCCTGCCGCACCTGGTGCTGCCGCAGGGCGGCGACCAGTTCATGAACGCGGAGGCGGTCGAACTCGCGGGCGCCGGCCTGGCCCTGCACCCGGCCGAGGTGACCGGGGCCGCGGTCACCGACCGGGTCACCCGGCTGCTGGAGGGGGACTCGTTCGCGACGGCTGCGGCGACGGTACGCGCCGAACTCGCCGCCATGCCCGACGCGGCGACGGTGCTGCACACGCTCCACCGAGCGCCATGAGCAACAGCCCGGCAACGGCTGCGGCGGCGGGCAGGGTGGCCGGGATGCCGAGGTACACGGTGATCCCCAGGATCCGTGACAGCCCCCACGGCAGCAGCGCCAGCTGGTCGTTCCAGATCGTCAGCGCCCGCTCCAGGCCGATCGCGGTGACCAGCCCGCCGAGCACCGCCAGGGGCACACCGGCCGCGACGAGCAGCGTCCCGGTCACCCGGCGGCGCAGCAGCCCGTGCCGGTCGCGCAGGACGAGACCCGTGGCCACGAACAGCCAGCCGAACGTCGCGAACGCCACGCAGACGTAGACGGATCTGGCCGTCGGCGCGGTCCAGAACTCCAGCCAGTAGTGCCCCGGCCCGCGCACGGCGAGGACGGCGAGGAGCAGCACGGTCCGCAGCAGCGCCACCCCGCCGATCGCCGCCCACAGGTGGAACGGGTCCCGCCGCCCGATCAGCAGCCTGGCCGTGACGGCGAACAGCAGCCAGGCGCCGAGCGTCGCGACGAGATGTGCCGGCGCCGCGAACCAGGTGTAGACGAGCCGGCTCGCGACCAGCGCCGCCGCCGGCACGGCGATCACGACGACCCGGTCGGCGCGCGTCGGCGTGCTGCCGGTGCTGTCAGTGCTGCCGGGGTCCGCGAGCCGCCACGGCCGTGTCGCGCCGACCCACAGCGCCCGCAGCCCGAACCAGCGCCGGCGCGACCTCAGCGCACCCATCGCCAGCACCGCGAGGAGGGCCACGAGCAGCGCCCTGGCCAGCCACGCCATCGCGAGGTCCCGGTCGGCGCGGGCGGCACCCAGGTCGGCGGCGGTGAAGTTGTACGCGGGCAGATCCACGTCCCCGCCGTACCGCGTGACGTGCGCGGCGCGGGCGGCCTGGTAGCGGCTCTCGGCCTTGTGCCACGCGTCGTAGGCGGCGCCGTCGCCGGTGTCGAGCCACTGCGCGTGCCGCAGCACCATGGTCCGGTACGCCCCGAGCGTGCCGAACAGGTCTGCCTCGTAGACCAGGGTTTCGATGAGCTTCGCCCGCAGCACCGGGTCGTGCCAGGTGGCGGGGTCGGTCGCGGCGACCGCGGCCCGCATGCGGCCGGCGAGTTCCACCGCCCGCTCCCCCTCCGCGACGGCGGCGTCGACGGCGCCAGCGCCGGCAGGATCGGCACCCTGATCACGGGTCACCGCGTAGATGCTGTCGAGGGCGGCCGAGTCGCCGGTGACGATGTCCCACTCGAAGATCCACATCATGGGTGGCGGTTCGAGGCCGAGGGCACGCACGGAACGGTCCGCGTACGCCCCGATGTACAGCCCCTTCGTCACCGCCTCCCGGGACATCGCGAACATCTCGCAGACGGCCGCGACGGTCGCCGGGTCGTTCGAGAACGTCTGCCGGACCCAGTCCGCGGTCAGCTGCGCCGCCGGTACGTCCGGATCCTGCGCGAGCCGTCCGAGGGTGTACGCGTTGAGGTCGTACAGCTGCCAGAACCCGGTCCTCAGGTACAGCGTCATCGGTCCGGCCCGCAGCGGTCCGCCGTCCTGCGTCCACGTCCAGATGCCCTCGACGTGCGGGTTGGCGGCGAGGAACTGTCGCAGCGCCTGCTGGTGCAGCCCGGTCAGGTCGTTGGGCAGCGCCCCGAACCCCTCGAACTCGCGCCGGGCCTGGAACTCCACGATCCGCCGCTGCGCGCCGGCGGTAAGGGTGCCGTTGAACGGCAGGTGGGAGTAGAAATCGCCGAGCGTGTACTTCGTCGACACGATGAGGTGCGGGTCGTCGATGCCGCCGAGGACCTCGTCGTAGGACTCCGGGTTGGTGTGCAGGTCGCCGACGGCACCGACGCCGACGCTCCAGGTGCGGAAGATGAGATCCTTGTCCGCGGTGCCGGCGACGTACAGCAGGGCCCGCAGCATGGCGCGGACGGCGTCGACGCCGGTGACCGCGATCTTCGACGAGTAGTCCCAGCCGGGCTGGGAGTAGACGTCGCCGCCCTCACCGATGCGGACCATCAGCCCGGCGACGAACGGCATCGCCTCGAACAGCTCGGTGAGACCCAGTTGGTACACCTGCCAGAACCGGGGGTCCGACAGCCTCGCCTCGCCGGTGCTGCCGCCGAACTCCCGCTGCAGGTAGCGCTCCAGCGGCGGCGACACGGCCAGCATGTCGGTGAGCAGGTAGACCCGCATGCCGAGGTCGGCGGCGTGGCGGAACACGGGGCCGAACGCGGCGACCAGCGCCCGCGCGCGAGCGACGTGGTCGTCGCCGTCGGGATAGACGGCGTGCCCGTCGCCGACGAGCGAGAACGTCACGTATTCCAGGAAGCCGGGGACGACGACGCCGTTGTAGCCCTGCGCGAGGGAGTGCTCGACGAACTGCCGGAACTGCCCGTCGATCCGGTCGACGGCGGCCCGGTCGACCCACGGCGCGGCGGGCAGCAGTGCCTTGCCGACGATGTCGGTGTTGAGCGAGTAGTCGGTGCCCGCGGCGAACGCGGCCGGGTCGGACTCCCGACCGACGGACCCGGCGTCGGTGAGCCGCAGACCGAGCCGCGGCGCGAAGACGCCTGCGCCGTCACCGGCACCCGGCGGGGGCAGCACCGCGGTCCCGGAACGGATCCGGTCGGCGACGGCATACAGGCCGGCGGCGGCGCCACTGACACCGGCGGCCTCGACAACGATCGCCGTGCCGTCACCCCGGAGCCGGTATGCCTCGGGCGACGGGTCGAACGGTGCCCCGCCGACGACGACCCGCAACTGCCCGGCGCTGCTACTGCCGGTGTCAGGGCGCGGCTCCTGGCTGATCGTGGGGCGGGGCTGGCCGCGCTGGACGAGCGCGTCGGTGACAGCGGCGGCAGCGAGCGCGAGCCGGGGGTCGTGCTCGACGCTGATCGTGTCGATCTGCGGCGCCGCGACCAGCGGCGTCAACGGCGCGGCGACGGCCCGCTCGGCCGGGACGGCCGCCGGGCTGAACGACAGGCCGAGGGCGCCGCCGACACCCCACGCGACGAGCGCACCGAGCATCAGCAGCACCACGGCTGCTGTCAGCGGGGTCCACGGGCGTCGCATGCGGCACATCGTAGAGCGGGGGTCCGACAATTCCGTGACCCGAATCAGAAAAAGATTCGGAAAAGTCAGCCCGCCCCGAAGCAGACGAAACTGTCGGTGCTCGCGCGCAACGCCAGGTCCGACTGAGCCGTCGACTGGGCTGTCGACTGGGCCAGTGCGAGCGCCGTCGCCGGGGGATGGCCCTCGGCGAGGTGGGCGTACAGGTCGCGCATCAGCAACCGCGTCGCGCCGTCGTCGACCGGCCCCGTGCTCGCCACCACCGTCGCGGTGCCCATGTTCAGCAGCGCCGAGACCAGCCCCATCAGCTCGTCGCCCGGGTGCACCTCGGCCAGTCCCGTGTCGCAGCCCGACAGCACGAGCAGCGCGGGCGGGCGGCGCAGGACCGACAGGTCGTACACGGTCAGCGGGCCGTCGGCCAGCATGAGGAACGAGAACAGCGGGTTGTCCACCCGGAACTCGCCGTGCGAGGCGATGTGCCCGATCGCGGCCCCGTCGAGGGCGGCGAGCGCGGGCGCCACCCGGGCACGCTCACCGGCGAGCACCGTCGGGCCGGTAATCCCCGCAGCAAGCTGGTCAGCGGCGATCTGTTCGACCTCGGCGGCCGCCTGCGCCGCGGACGGCGCGCCGACGAGGACCATGCGCCCGGCGGTTCGCGGCTGGGTCGCGACCCGCCACCAGATCGCGGCGGACGGCGCGACGGTCATCGACCTGCCGCGCAGCCGGGGCAGCATCGTCCACGGCATCGCGTGCAACGCCCCCGTCGGTACGAGCACCAACGGCCCGTTGTCACCGACCAGATCAGCGCCGATCAGATCAGCCACCGGGTCGAGCAGCAGCCGGTCGAGGGTCTCGACGCCACGGGCTACCCTGCCGGCGCTGGTGCCGCCGTGGCCGAGGATCTGGCCGCTGAGCGCGATCCGCAGGTGCTCGAGCTCGGTCGTCACGGGCGCGATCGGCCCGACGACGCGATGCGTCACGCGGTACCCGCCCGCTGTGCCGCTCCCTGCGCTGCCCCCTGTCCTGCTGACGACGAGCGCGTGCAGGACCCCGTCGATGGCGAGCAGTTCCAGCAGGACCCGCCCGTCGAGCGCGGCGACGAGGTCGGCGAACGGGACGTCGGTCCGCGCGGTCGGCCCGGAGCCCGGCACCCGCCACGAGCGGCGGCGGATCTCCGCCTCCAGGGACCGTTGCCGGCGCAGGAGCCGCCCGGCGCGTTGTGGGCCTGCCGGCGCCGCGGCCAGCTCGCCGGTGATGCGGCGCAGCTCGCTGAGGTGCCTGGCGACGACCGGGTCACTGGACGGATGCGTCGGTGGCAGGGACAGCGCCGCCGACCGGCACCGCTGCGCCCAGGTGAGCGCCTCCCGCGGGCCGCCGTGGTCCAGGGCCAGCCGCAGCCGCAGCCCGGCGAGCGCCGCCGCCTCGACGCTGCCGCGGACCCGCAGTTCGGTCGCGCCGAGGCTGGCCCGGTACTCGTCGGCGATCCGCAGCCCCACTGTTGCTGCCCTTGCCGCGGCCCTGGCGGCAGCTGCGTCGGTGCCGCGCGCGAGCTCCAGCCGGGCCCGGACGTGCCACCAGCGCACCCGCAGCGGCGCCGGGCCGTACTTCGACGCGGCGGCGGCCTCGTCGAGCAGCTCGGCGGCGGTCCCGCACTCGCCGAGGTCGACGGCGAGCTGGGCGGCGTCCAGCAGCGCCTCCCAGCCCGGCTGCGGCCAGCCTGCCGCCACCAGGGCCTGCCCGGCGGTGCGCAGGTCCCGCAGCGTGCCCCGGTGCGCCCGCCCGGACGCGACGACCGCCGCGAGCTCGGCGACCCTGGCCCGCGCGATCCACACGCCGCGCTTCTGCCGCGTGAACACCTTCCGGGCGGCGGCCGCGGCGGCCCTGGACTCGGTCGCGTCGGACTGGGCGGCCGCGAGCCGGGCCATCATCAGATGCGCCTGGCCGAGCACCGAGTCGAGGTGCCCGTCGGTGCAGGCCGCGATCGCGGCACGGATCGCGGTGTCGGCCTCCGGCAACAGGCGTACCGACAGCAGCAGGTCCGCGCGGTCCAGCAGGCTGACCGCGTCGACGCCGGTGTTCCACAGCCGGTCGTGCGCCCGGTCGTACCGGGACAGCGCCGTCGGCACATCGCCCGCCTGCGCGGCGACGAAGCCCAGGTTGTGCTCGACCTGCGCGGCCGCGGTCGCCATCCCGAGCCGGTTGTACAGCGTCTGCGCGGCGCGCAGGTCGGCCTCGGCGAGGCGGAGATTGCCCCGGAACCCGTGCAGCACCCCGCGGTTCGTCAGGGTCCGGGCCTCCCACACCTCGTCGCCGGACTGGCGGAACGCGCGCAGCGCACCCCGGTACAGCTCCATCGCCTCCTGGTCGAACCCGAGCCGGCGCAGGATCAGGGCCCGCTGCATGGTCGCCCGGGCGCGGCGCTGCCCCTGCAGGTCGGCCATGGCACGGTCGATCTCCCGCAGCGCCGCGGTGGGCCGGCCCAGGTCGTCGAGGATGAGGGCGTGGCTCATCCGGGCCTCGGCCTCGTACTGCGTCAGCCGGTGGCGCCGCGCGACGGCGATCGACGCGCGCAGGTGCCGGGCGGCGTCGGCCGCGTCCTGCCGGGCGCGCGCGGCCAGGCCCAGCGTCCGCAGCGCCACCGCCTGCGAGGCGCGGTCGCCGGTGCGCAGGGCATCACGCAGGGCTGCGTCGGCGAGTACCTTGGCCTTGCCCGGATCGGCCATCACAATCGGCAACAGCCGCTGCGCCAGCTCGTCGGCGGTGGAGGACACCCCCGATGTGTATCACGGGCGGTGTGTATAGAGGGCGGTGTGTATCAAGGGCGGTGTGTATCAAGGGCAGCCGGCGACGTCTCATGTCAGCGGTCCGTCTGATGATGAGTAGCCAGTGCTGAGTAGCCAATGACGACCGCCTTTGAGGAGCAAGCATGTCCGTTGCACGAGAACGTCTCGAACGGTGGCTGCAGACCCGCGACGAACGGCTGTCCGGGTTGCCGTGGTTGCGCACCGAGACGCACGCCGGTCGGACGGTGCGGTTCGTCGCCGACGAGATCCTGGTCCAGGACTCCGGCACCGCCATCGCCCACCGCACCCTGGCCGGTCTCGGCCACCGCACCAGTGAGATCGCCGAGGACGAGCCGTCGGCGGGGCTGCGTCGCCTGCGCACGTCCGGGCTCGACGTCTCCGCCGCTGTCCGCCGGTTGCGGGGCCAGCTGCCGCAGGGTTCGGTCGTCGGCCCCAATCACGTCTTCATGTCCACGCCGCACGAGCACGGTGGCCCGTTCGGCCCGCCGGTCGCGGTGGACGCCCCGCCGGCGAAGCTGACGCCCGCGAAGCCGGCCGAGGCGTCGGACACCACGTCGCCGGTGCGGGTCGTCGTCATGGACACCGGCATCTGGCTGGACAGTCCGCTGCCGGCCGGCTGCTACACGGCGACGCCCGAGAACCACGAGACCGTCCTGGACGGCGACGCCGACGGCATGCTCGACTCCGACGTGGGACACGCCAACTTCATCGCCGGGGTCGTCGCGCAGGACACCGCCGGCGCGCAGGTCCGCATCGTGAAGGTCCTGGACAGCTTCGGCGTCTGCACGGAGGCCGACCTCGCCGTCGCGATCACCGGCCTCACCGACACCGACGTGCTCAACCTGTCCCTCGGCGGTTTCTCGGTCGGCGACCTGCCGCCGGCCGCGCTGTCCGCCGCCCTGCAGACGTTCCTGTCGGGCGGCGACCGGGTCGTGGTCGCCGCCGCCGGCAACAACGGCATCGCCGACCGCCCCTTCTGGCCGGCCGCATTCGCTGCTGGGGCTGCTTCAGGGAGTAATGCAGGGGGTGCTGCCGGGTGGGCGGCGCAGGTCGTCGCGGTCGCCGCGCACGACGGCACCGCGATCTGCGAGTGGAGCAACACCGGGCCGTGGGTCAGCGTCGCCGCACCCGGCGCGGACATCGTCAGCACGTACATCAACCATGAGCTGTTCGCGAGCGGCTGGGCGGCGTGGAGCGGCACGTCGTTCGCCACGCCGAAGGTCGTCGCCGCGATCGTCGACCGGGTCGCCACGGCCGGCTCGGTCACCGCCGCGGCCGCCGCGGTCCGCGCCGAGGCGCAGGGCAACCCCCTGGGCGGCTACCCGGCACTGCGCTGAGCTTTCAGACAGCACAGTTCTCAGATAGCACACACGTACGAACGTGAATGTTCGTGAATCCCGCACTATTGGTTACGCTCGATGCACCAATAGTGACGGGATTGACGGATGCTGGGAGACGGCACGCTGCTGGTGTACTGCTCGGCCAACCAGGCGCTGCGGTGCGCGCCGATCGCCGAGCGTCCCGGCGCGGGCCTGGTCATCTCGCCGTACCAGCGCGACGAGGCGGGCCTGCTCGCCACCGCCGCGTACCTGCTGCGCCAGCGCCGGTTCGAGGCGCCGCTGCTGCTCGACGCGGCCCGCTACGCCGGGCGGGCGCGACTGCCGGCGAGCGCCCCGTTCAACCCGCGGTGGCTGCGCCGGCAGCGGGAGTTGGGGGTGCCGGTGCTCACCGACTCCGGGTACGTCGACAGCGGCGACGAACCCGGGCTCGCCGGCATCCTGCACCGCGCCGCCGTGCTGCCCGACACGATCGCCGTCCTGCCGCTGCACCCGATCTGGCTGCAGGACCGGCTGCACCGCACCGTCCTGACCGGCCACATCCGCGCCGCCGGTGCTCCCGTCGCGCTGGTGCTGGAGGCCAACCGCGACCCGTTCGCCCTCCCCGGTGTGGTCGAGGGGCTCCTGGCGGTCCTCGACTGCGGTGTGCCGACGCTGCTGCTGCGTTGCGACGTGTCGGCCCTCGGCGCGCTGTGCCACGGCGCGCGCGCCGCCGCGGTCGGCACCGTCGCCGCCCTGCGCCACCTGACGCCCCGCCCTCCCCCGGCTGCTGGGCCGGCTGCTGGGCAACCCCACGGGTTCCGCCCCGCGGCGCCGTCAGCGGTCTTCCGCCCGACGCTGTCGTACCGCCGGATCGGCGCCATCGCCCGGGCCCACCGCCGCCATCCGGACCCGGACCTGTTCGGCTGCGCCTGCACCGTCTGCGACGGCCGCGACGTGGACTGGATGACCGCGCTGAGCGACCGCGACCGCGAGGTGCCCGCGTTCGAACACTCGATCCGCGTCCTGCAGGACCTGCGCGACGAACTGCTCGGCACGGGAGACTGGAAACAGAGCTGGACCGCCAGGTGCACGGACGCTGTGTACCGCTCCCGCGAACTCGGCTGGGACCCCGCCCCGATGCTCCGGCACTGGCAGCGGCAGCTGGAAGTCCAGCGCCAGCCGGGAATGCAGCGCCAGCCGGGAATGCAGGGGCGAACCGGGCCGGCAGTGGCACGATTGACGGCGTGAAGATCGAACTTGCCGGTCGCACCGCACTCGTCACCGGCTCCACCCAGGGCATCGGCGCCGCGATCGCGCTCGGCCTGGGCCGCGCCGGTGCCCGGGTCGGCGTCAACGGCCGCACCACCGAGTCCGTCGGCCGGGCCGTGGCCACGCTACGGGAGCAGGCGCCGGACGCCGAGTTCGTGGCCGTCGCCGCCGACGTCACCACCGACGATGGCACCCGCACCGCCCTGCAGGTCCTGCCCGACGTCGACATCCTCGTCAACAATCTCGGCATCTTCGGCTCCCGGCCGGCCCTGGAGATCACCGACGACGAGTGGCGCAGGTACTTCGAGACGAACGTCCTCACCGGCGTACGGCTCACCCGCGCCTACCTCCCCGGGATGAAACTGCGGGGGTGGGGCCGGGTGCAGTACATCGCGAGCGACTCCGCCGTCGCCATCCCCGCCGAGATGATCCACTACGGCATGTCGAAGACGGCGCTGCTCGCGGTCTCGCGGGGGTTCGCGAAGGAGGCCGCCGGCACCGGCGTCACCGTCAACTCCGTCATCGCCGGCCCGACCCACACCGGTGGCGTCGAGGACTTCGTGTACTCCCTGGTCGACCACGACCTGCCCTGGGACGAGGCGCAGCGTGAGTTCATGCGCCGGCACCGCCCCAACTCGCTGCTGCAGCGGCTGATCGAGCCGGAGGAGATCGCCAATCTCGTGGTCTACCTGAGCTCCACGTTCGCGTCCGCGACGACCGGCGGAGCGGTACGCGTCGACGGCGGCTACGTCGACGCGATCCTGCCCTAGTACTTACAGCAGCCCGTCTCACAGCAGCCCATCTCACAGCCAGCCGTTGGACTGGGCGACGCCGACGGCCTCGATGCGGTTGCGGGTGCCGGTCTTCGTGATCGCCGCCGACAGGTAGTTGCGCACGGTGCTCTCCGACAGGTGCAGCCTGGCGGCGATGTCGGCGACGGTCGCGCCGCCCGCCGACTCGCGCAGCACGTCGCGTTCCCGGTCGGTGAGCGGGTCGGGCCCGGCGGCGAGGGCCGCCGCGGCGAGGGCCGGGTCGACGACGCGTCCGCCGGCGTGGATCCGGCGGACCGCCGCGGCGAGTTCCTCGACCGGGCCGTCCTTCACCAGGAAGCCGCTCGCGCCGGCCTCCATCGCGCGGCGCAGGTACCCGGGCCGCCCGAACGTCGTCAGGATCAGCACCCGGCACCCGGGCAGCCGCCGGCGCAGCTGCGCGGTCGCGGTGATCCCGTCGCCGCCCGGCATCTCGATGTCGAGCAGCGCGACGTCGGGCCGGACCCGCTCGGCTGCGGGGACGATCTGGTCACCGGTTGCGACCTGCGCGACCACCTCGAGATCCGGCTCCAGGTCGAGCAGCAGCGCGAGCGCGCCACGCATCATGCCCTGGTCCTCGGCCAGCAGCACTCTGATCGTCATCACCACATCCGTCACAGTGGCAGTCTCGCGACCAGCGCGAACCCGCCGCCGTCGCGGGCGCCGGCTTCGAGGGTGCCACCGGCGGCCCCCAGCCGCTCGGTGAGTCCGCGCAGCCCGTTTCCCGGGGACGCACTGCCAGGGGTCGCGCCGTTGTCGACGACGCTCAGGGCCGCCGCGCCGTCCGCAGTGAAGATCTCGATGTCGCAGCGTTGCGCGCCGCTGTGCCGGACCACGTTCGTCGTCGCCTCGCGCAGCACCCACGCGAGGAGCCGGTCGGTGTCGTCCGGCAGCGGGTCCGCGGTCCGTTGCACCGTCGCGGCGATCCCCGCGCTGGACAGCACCCCCTTCGCGCGGGTCAGCTCGGCGGTCAGCCCGGCCTCCCGGTACCCGGTGACCGCCTCGCGGATCTCGACCAGCGCGCGGCGCCCGATGTCCTCGATGTCGGCGGCCTGCGCGGCGGCCGCGGCCGGGTCCCGTTCGGCGATGCGGCGCACCACCTCGGCCTTGACCACGATCACCGACAGCGTGTGGCCGAGCAGGTCGTGCAGGTCGCGGGAGAACCGCAGCCGCTCCTCCGCGACCGCGGCCGTCGCCAGGGCGTCCCGGGTCTGCCGCAGTTCACGGATCAGCCGCTGCATCTGGCGTACCGCGCCGGCCAGCCCCGCCGCGAGCACGGTGCCGACGACGGTGATCAGCGCCTGCTCGAGCGCGTCGTGCAGCAGACCAAGCAGCATCGTCGCCGCCACCACGGACGCGAGCACGGCGACCGCAACGGTCACCCGTTCCCGGCCCGCGTACACCGCCACGCCGCACGTCCCGACGAACAGCAACACGGGGAGCCAGTGCTCGCCGTACGCGGCGGCGAGCCCCACCCCGAGCGCCGCCACGACCGCGAACCCGGCGGTCGAGACCCGGCTCAGGTCGTCCCGGTGGTCGAAGCCCAGCGTGGTGACGACCGTGTACGTGATCGCAAACAGCCCGAGCCCGACCCCGGCGACCACCCCGGCCGGTCCGCCGTGGATCGTGCCGGCTGGCTCGAGCAGTGGAAACATCCACACCCCGACCCAGAGCAGCCCCGCTACCGAGGGCCGCCAGCGTTTGCTTGGCATGATCAGCACCCTACAAGCTGGCCGTGCTGCGGACCGACCGGCGGAACCCCACGACGGCGAGGCCGGTGAACGCGACCATCCAGCCGGCGAGCGTCAGCAGGTCGGTGATCGTCGGCGAGCCACCGAAGGCAACCTGCCACGACATGTCGGCGTACGCGTGGGTCGGCAACCACCGGCCGACCGCCGCGACCCAGCCGGGCAACGCGTCCAGCGGCAGCCACAGCCCTCCGACGACCGACATCCCCAGGTACACGAGCAGGTTGAGCGGCTGCACCGTCTGCGCGGTCGCCAGGTACCCCATGCCGAGGCCGAGCAGTGCGAACGGCAGCGCCCCGAACCACAGCAGCGGCACGATCGCCAGCCACTGCACCGGGCCGAGCCGTACCCCGTTCACGATGACCCCGGCGACGCACAACGCGACCACCGGGACGATCGCGGTCACCATCGCCGCGAGCCCCTTGCCGACGACGACGCGCACCGGCGACAGCGGCGTGAGCCGCAGCTGCCGCATCCAGCCGATCGACCGGTCGACCACAACCCCGGAGGCGTAGTTGAGCAGGGCGCCGATCGCTCCGTACCCGGCCATGCTGACCATCGTGTACGTCGCGGCCACGTCCCGGTCCTGCCCGGTGAGCCCGTGCAGGTTCGTGAAGAGCAGGTAGCTCAGCAACGGCATCAGCACCGCGAAGATGAGCAGCCCGGGCATCCGGGCCAGCCGCCGCAACTCCAGCCGCACATACGCGCGCACGTCAGATCCTTCCGTTGGTCAGTGCTGTGTTGGCCAGTGCTGTGTTGGCCAGTGCTGTGTTGGCCAGTGCTGTATTGGCAGGCGCTGTGTTCTTCAGCGCTGTGTTGGTCAGGGTCAGGAACGCCTCTTCCAGGCCGGCGCCGACGACCTCGAGGTCCCGGAGCAGACCGGCGGCGGCGAGCGCGAGCACCGTCGCGTCCGAGTCGGTGGTGGTGAGCACGACCCGCCCGCCCTGCCGCGTGACGGCGACGACGCCGGGCAGCGCTTCCAGGAGCGCTGCTTCCGGCAGCGCCGCCGGTGCGACCACGCTCACGGTCCGGACGCCGACCATCTGCTTCACGCTCGCGGCGGTGCCGTCGGCGATCACCCGTCCCCGGTCGAGCACGACGATCCGGTCGGCGTTGTCGTCGGCCTCCTCCAGGTAGTGCGTGGAGAACAGGACGGTGCGGCCGTGCGCGGCGTACCCACGGATCGCGGCCCAGAACGCACGCCGGGACCGGACGTCCAGCGCCGCCGTGGGTTCGTCGAGGATCAGCAGGTCGGGCCGGCCGATCACGGCCATCGCGAACCGGAGCCGCTGCTGCTGACCGCCCGACAGCCGCTCCACGGTGCGCCCGGCGAGCCCTTCCAGATCGGCGAGCGCGAGGGCTTCGCGGACGGGCATCGGCCGCGGGTACACCGCGTGCAGGAACTCCAGCAGATCACCGACGCTGGACCGGGGCGGCACCCCGCCGGCCTGCGGCATGGCGCCGATCCGCCCACCGGCGACGGCCTTGTTGACAGTGCCGCTGACGGCCTCGCCGAACAGCCGGACGGTGCCGGACCGCGGTCGCAGCATGCCGAGCAGCAGGAGCAGCGTCGTGGACTTGCCGGCACCGTTCGGCCCGAGCATCGCGACGACCTGACCCGGCTCGATCCGCAGCGACACGTCCCGCACCGCGAACCCGTCAGCGGCATGCTCAGTGACGTTCTCAGCGGCATTGTCAGTGACGTTTTCGTAGGTGTACGACACCCTGTCCAGCTCGACTGTGGCCATGGCTCGACGGTATGGCGCGGGCTCCGGAGCCGGCAGATTCGTCCGTCGCACGCCGGCGGTGACATTTGTACTGGCCCGCAGTACTAGCCCGCATACAGCCGTCGCACCACGTCTTCGATGTCGGGTTCCTCGATGGTGAGGTCGTGGACCTGCACCTCGCGCTGCGCCACGGCGGCCAGGATCGCCGCGACCGTCGTCTCCCCCGGCCCGAACGACAGCTGCTGCCGCAGCCCCCCGCCCTCCATGCCGACCAGGCGCGTGCCGGGGATGCCGTCCAGCGGCGGCGCCGGGTCGGTGAGGTCGAGGACCACGTGGCGTTCGGCGCCGACCTGCTCGACCAGCTGGGCCAGGGTGCCGTCGAACGCGAGCCGCCCGTGGTCGACGACCAGGATGCGTTCGGTGAGCCGCCGCACGTCGCCCATGTCGTGGGTCGCGAGCAGCAGGCTCGTGCCGTGCAGGGACCGTTGCTCGATCAGGAACAGCCGCAGCCGCTCCTTGCTGAGCACATCGAGGCCGATCGTCGGCTCGTCGAGGATGAGCAGCTCCGGCCCGTGCAGCAGCGCCGCCGCGACCTCACCGCGGATGCGCTGCCCGAGCGACAGCTGCCGCACCGGCGTGTCCACGAACTCCCCGAGGTCCAGCCGGTCGACGAGCTCGTCGGTGCGGTCACGCACCGCGTCACGCCCGAGCCGGTGGATCGCGCCCAGCGCCACGAACGAGTCCCGCAACGGCAGGTCCCACCACAGCTGGCTGCGCTGGCCGAACACGACCCCGATCCGCCGCGCCAGCTGCCGCCGGTGCCGCAGCGGGTCGAGGCCGCAGGTCAGCGCCGAGCCGGAGGTCGGTTTGAGGATGCCGGTGAGCATCTTGATCGTCGTGGACTTACCGGCCCCGTTCGCGCCGATGTACCCGACCGCGGCGCCCCGCGGCACGCTGAACGTCAACCCGTCGACCGCCGCCTTCGCCCCGAACACCCGCCGCAGCGCGACTGCCGCGATGATGTGCTCTGCGCTGCTGGCACTGCTGACACTGCTGGCACTGCTGGCACTGCTCATGATCCGGCTCCCGTGTAATGCCGCAGGCCCGCCCGCCAGCCGAGCAGCGCCACTGTCCAGACCGCCGCGGCGGCGATCGGCGAGCACCAGCCGAGCACGCCGGCGGGTATGCCACCGGGCGCCGCGCCGGGAATGTCGAGCAGGGCCAGCACCGGCAGGTACGCGACGAACGCGGCCGGCACCACGAACGTGAACAGCACCCGCGCCGGTGTACCGAAGACGCTCGTCGGGAACTGCGCGGCGTAGTTGCCGCCGTAGACGAACGACGCCGTGAACTCGGTCCCCTCGACCAGCCAGAACTGCACGGCCGCGGCCCCGACGAACAGCGCCGCGAACAGTGCCGCGCCGGCGCACACCGTCACCGCGAGCAGCGCCGCCTTCGCCGGTGACCACGCCACGTCGGAGTGCGCCAGCGCCACGACGGCCAGCGCGGAGCCCGCGGCGGTGCGCCCGAACCGCCGCAACGAGATCTCCGCGGTGATCAGCTGGGCGAGCACCGGCAGTGGCCGCAGCAGGAACGCGTCGAGCGTGCCGGACCGCAGATAGGTCGGCAGCGCGTCGAGGTGCCCGACAACGAGATCGGCGAGGCTGAACGACACGTGCCCGATCGCGAACACCAGCACCGCCGCGGGAAAGTCCAGCCCGCCGAGCGCCGGCACGTTGGCGAAGATGACGTAGATCTCCAGGAACCCGCTGATCGTCGCGCCGAGACTGGCGACGAGCTCGATCGCGAACGACCCCCGGTACACCGTCTGCGCCCGCATCCGCAGCCGCACCAGCACCACGTAGGGATTGGCCTTGCTAACCACCCTGGATCACCAGCTTGCGGGTGCCGAGCGTGAAGATGAGGCGGCCGGCGACGAGCAGGCCGGCGGCCCACGCGGCCTGCACCGCGAGCAGCCGGACCGCGTCCCAGCCGGCGGAGTGGCCCATGAGCACGTCGATCGGGGTCTGCAGCATCGACGGGAACGGGGTCGCTGCTGCGGCTGCGGCGAGCCACCCGGGGAACCACTGCACCGGCACGGCAAGCCCGCACAGGATGTTGGTGACCAGCAGGTACAGCGTCATCGGGCCGCGCAGGTCGAGCAGCCAGAACGCGGTCAGGTTGACCAGCCACCGGCACGCGAACGACACGACGACCGCGAACGCGACGCTGAGCAGGCCGAGGACGTATGCGCCCGGGTCGCCGGGCAGCGCCAGCCCGGTCACCGCGGCGCCGACGGCCAGCGGCGGCAACCCGCGGGGCAGGAACACGAACGCGGCCCGACCGAGATCGGCGGCAAGATGGGCGAGCATCGGATCGACGGGCCGGGCCAGATCGACGGCGACGTCGCCGGTACGGATCCGCTGCGCCAGCTCGTTCCACGCGAAGAAGTAGACGGGGCCGATGAGCGCCTGCCCGAGCCACACGTAGGTGACCCCGGTCAGCGCGTCGTAGCCGCCGAGCGTGCCCCCTGCGGCGGCGATGGTCGCGGTGATGACGCCGGCGCGGATCAGGCCGAACACGCTGTTGGTGAACGCCCCGGCGAACGCCGCCAGGCGGTAGGTCGACCATCGCCGGAAACCGATGCCGACGAGCGTCAACCAGAGGCGCACAGCGCGTAACGCTATCTGCGTGGATGGAACGTGTTGCGACGGGGTGTGCGGGTGCCGTCGACATACGCCGGCGGGATGAACTCGGGCAGCCGGTCGACCGGGTTGAGCCGCACCTGCCAGTCGCCGTGGTGGATGAGGCGGTGGTGGACACCGCACAGCAGGACGCCGTTGTCGACGCTGGTCGGGCCGTGGTCGGCCCAGTGCACGACGTGGTGGCCGTCGCACCAGCGGGCGGGCCGGGTGCAGCCGGGGAACGCGCAGCCGCCGTCGCGCAGCGCGAGGGCCCGCCGGATCGCGCCGGTGAACAGCCGCTGCTCGCGGCCGACGTCGAGGACCTCGCCCCGCGAGCCGAGCACGACGGGCAGGATCAGCGCGTCGCACGCGAGCCGCCGCGCGGTCTCGGCGCTGATCGGCGAACCGTCGTCGAGGCGCGCGCCGCCCCGCGCCGCAGCGCCGGCGTGCGACGCGGCGGCGCTGTGCATGTCCGCGAGGGTGTCGAACGGGACGATGACCGAGACGTGTGGCCGGTCGCCGCCGTTGGCCGGGAGCGAGCCGGTGAACTGGGCGATCCTGCACAGCTCCATCAGCGCGTCGGCTCGCTGCTGCCGCGGCGAGCGCAGCACCGCGTCGCTCGCTGACCCCGCGGCCGGGCGCGGCTCGTGCTGTGGGCCGCACTGGGCGTCGATCGTCTCGCGGAGCAGGGCGGCCTCGGCGCGTTCGAGCACGACGCGGACGCGGGTCTGCTGGGTGCCCGGCACGTCGTGGAACGTCAACGACCTGGCCAGGTGCGCCCGCTCGGCCTCGTGCTCGGCGGCGTGCGCCTCGCGGCGTTCGGCCTCCTCGGGGTCGAGCTCGTGCAGCAGCTGGGCGGCACGTTCGCGCAGCCCGTGCCGGTCGGAGTGGACGGCCTCGTCGAGCAGCCGCGCCTCGCCTTCGGCGCGGTGCTGCGCCGGCAGGTCCCTGAGCAGGTCGACGATCGCCTCGGCCTGCTCGACGTTGACGTCACCGGACGCGAGCGCCTCGGCCGTCGCGGCGTGCTCGTCGCTGTCGAGCGCCTGCCCGAGCCGCAACAGCCGCCCGGCGAGACCGGTCGTGATGCGGTGCCGCTGGTGCAGCCACTGCGACGCGGACGTCATGCCCTGCCGCGCCGGCAGGCCGCGGCCCTGGATCTCGCGGATGACGGCGAGGTGCGCGGCGCTGACCCGCTGCTGGTGCGCGTAGACCAGGTCGACACGGGCGCTGAGCTCGTCGTCGGTCCACGCCCACGGCTCCGACATCGGGCCGTCGCCCAATGCCGAGTCCACCACCGCGAGCACCTCATCCACCCCCGCAACCTAACCCAGGGGTACGACACGAATTCCCGCCCGTGATTGCCCGGCTACACAGTGCGAGACAACCCGGCGTGAGACAGGCGGTCAGTGCGTCTGGGTGCGGAACGCTTGCCGGTACGCGGACGGCGAGGTGCGCATCGTGTTCGCGAAGTGGTGCCGGTACGTCACCGGCGTGTCGAACCCGACGGCCGCCGCGATCTGTTCGATCGGGGTGTCGGTCGACTCGAGCAGCGCCAGGCTCGCCTGCACGCGCTGCCGGATCAGCCAGCGGATCGGGCTGGTCCCGGTCGTGCGGGTGAAGTGCCGCAGGTACGTCCGTGCCGACATGTGCGCCTGCCGGGCCAACGCGTCGACGGTGAGCGGCTCCGCGAGGTGCGCGAGCGCCCAGTCGACGCTGCGGGCGATGCGGTCGTCACCACGATCGGCACCACGACCGGCACCGCGAGCGGCGCTCTCCGGCATCGGCGCCTCGATGAACTGGGCCTGGCCGCCGTCGCGGTGCGGCTGGACGACGAGCCGGCGGGCGACGGCGTTGGCGATCGTGGCGCCGTGGTCGACACGGACGACGTGCAGGCACAGGTCCAGGCCGGCGGCGCTGCCGGCGCTGGTCCACACGTCGCCGTCGGCGAGGTAGAGGACGCCGGGATCCACCTGGACGGCGGGGAACCTGCGCTGCAGCAGCTCCGCGTACCGCCAGTGGGTCGTGGCGCGCCGGCCGTCGAGGAGCCCCGCGGCGGCGAGCGCGAACGCGCCGGAGCAGATCGACAGGATGCGGGCGCCACGGTCGTGCGCGGTGCGCAGCGCGTCGAGGACCGCGGGCGGCGGGTCGTGGTGGACGTTCGCGACGCCGGGAACGATGACGGTGTCGGCGGCCGCGAACTCGTCCAGCCCGAACGGCGTGGTGAGGGTCGCGCCGCCGATCATCGGCACCGGCGCGTCGCTCGGCGCGCACACGGCCAGCCGATACCAGGGGCGCTCGAACTCGGGGCGCGGCAGCCCGAACACCTCGGTGACGATGCCGGTCTCGAACGCCGACATGCCCGGGTACACCAGGACGGACACGCTGCGACTCATGGCGGTATCTTAGCGAACGGTGGCATTCACGCCACTGTTGCGACGGGTACCCCCACCGCACGATGAACGCATGCCGAACACAGCAACCCCGAATGCAGCAACCCAGAACACAGCCGCTGTCAGTCACTTCGCGGAGCGACTGCGGTTCGAGACCGACGTCAGTGACGTGCACGCCGCGCTCGAGGCCGGCGCTCCCGGATACGTCGTCGTCGACTCGCGCGGGCCGCAGGCGTGGGCGCAGGGCCACCTGCCGGGCGCGGTGCACCTGCCGACCGCGGAGATCGCCGCCCGCGCGGCCGAGGTCGTGCCCGCGAACATGCAGGTCGTCACGTACTGCTGGGGGCCCGGCTGCAACGGCGCGACGCGGGCGGCGCTCGAGTTCGCGAAGCTCGGCTACCAGGTGAAGGAGATGCTCGGCGGATACGAGTACTGGGTCCGCGAGGGCTTCACATTCGAGACGGCGACCGGATCCGACCGGCGGCCGGCCGACGAGCTCACCGCGCCGCGCTGGGCCGTCTCATGCGACTGTTAGCACCGTCTTGCCGATCGCGGTGCGCGACTCGATCGCGGCGTGGGCGTCGGCGGCGCGTTCGAGCGGGAACGTCTGCCCGATCAGCGGCGTGAACCGGCCCTCGGCCACGTCCCGCAGGGCGCGGACCAGGTAGGCGCGGAACCGGTCCGGGTCGAGCTGGACGGATCCGATGCCGGTCGCGGTGATGCCGCGGGACCGGGCGACCTCGGGGTCGACGGTGGCGAACCCACCGGCGGGGGTGCCGTGCGCGGAGAACCGGCCGCCTTCGACGACGAGGTCGAACGCGGCCCGGCCGTAGTCGCCGCCCGCGCCGTCGAGGACCACGTCGACGCCGCCGACGGCCTCCCAGACCGTGTCGGTCCAGTCGGCGACGCCGTAGTCGACCACGACGTCCGGGCCCAGTGACCCCAGTGACCCCAGTGACCCCAGTGGGCCCGGTGCGCCCAGTCCGCGCAGCGCGTCGAGCTTGGCGGCGCCGCGGGCGGCGGCGACGACGGTCGCGCCGGCGGCCTTCGCGGCCTGGACGAGCAGCGCGCCCATGCCACCCGCGGCGGCGGTGACGAGGACCCGGTCACCGGCGACGACCTTCACGACGTCCATGAGCGCGAGCGCGGTGACACCGTCGTGCAGGACGGCGACCGCGGTCCGCGCGTCGACGCCGTCGGGCACGTCGACGAGGGCGGCCTCGGGGACGGCGACGCGGGTCGCGTACCCGCCGCCCGCGTGCCCGAGCCGCGCGACCACCCGCCGTCTTGATTTTGTTCCGGCTGGAACTGTGCCGGCGATGCCCACGCCGGGGCGGTACGGCAGTGTGACGGGGAAGTACGCGCCGCCGCCACCGGACCTGACGAGGGTCTCCAGCCACAGCGTGTCGGCCGCCTCGACGTCGACGAGGACCTCGCCCTCACCGGGGACGGGGTCGGGGACTGCGCGTGGTTCCAGCACTTCCGGTCCGCCGAAGCGGGTCACCTCGATCGCCTTCATGCGTACAAGCCTGAAACCTCAAGCTCTGTTGAGGTCAAGCCCGTTCACACCGCAGCCGTGAGCCAGTGCCGGCCGGCGTCGAGGTGGCGTTCGAAGCGCAGGCCCGCGCCCGCCAGCGCGGCGTGCAGGTCGGCGCGGCTCAGCCGGCGCGTGGCGAACCGGTGCGACCACACTGTTCCCCCGGCAGGCTCTGTGCCGCCGGCGACCCGGTACGTGCACATCGCCTGCAGAACGGTGCCGTCGTGGGACAGCGGGGTGTCGGTCACCTCGATGCGGCCGATGCGGCCGGTGACCGGGCGCATGTCGGCGAACACCCGGTCGAACCAGACCGGTGGCAGCCACTGGATCAGGACCCGGCCGTCCGCTGCGAGGTGCCGCCGGCACGCGGCGAGGAGCCGTCCCCGCAGCCGGTCGTCGGGGGTGTTGACGAGGTGACTTGCCAGCAGTACCACCGGAAACCGCCGATCGAGGTCGAGCGTCTCGATGTCGGAGAGGACGGTGATGAGGGCGGATGCCGGGCCGCGCACGTGCGCCAGCATGTCGGCGGAGTTGTCGACGGCCGTGACCGGATGACCGAGGTCGATGAGCGCGTGGGTGAGGCGGCCGGCGCCGCAGCCGAGGTCGAGGATCTCCGCGCCGGGTGGGATCGCCGCGTGGACGATGTCGGGCTCGCCGGTCGTCGGGAGCAGCGTGTACAGCTCGACGGGGCAGCCGTCTCTGGTCACCGCGCCGTCCATCGATCCACGGTCCCACACTTCGGGTGACTTCAGGGGGCGGGCGCGCGCCGGCACGCATGGGCGCGGCGCGGTTGGGCAGCACGAGACCGTGGAGAGACAGTTCACGAGCGACCTCATGTTCTGCGTCAACGGTCACCCGCAGGAGTTGCGCGTCGACAACCGGGCGACGCTGCTCGACGTGCTGCGCGAGCAGCTGGCGCTGCCGGGCACGAAGAAGGGCTGCGACCACGGGCAGTGCGGCGCGTGCACGGTGCTGCTGGACGGCCGGCGGGTGAACAGCTGCCTGATCCTCGCGGTCACCTGCCACGACACGGCGGTCACGACCGTCGAGGGGCTCAGCAGCGGCACCACGACCCAGATGGCGACCCCGTGGACGGCACAGCCGCACGAGCGTCCGTCGCTGCATCCGATGCAGGAGGCGTTCGTCGCCCACGACGCGCTGCAGTGCGGCTACTGCACCCCGGGGCAGATCTGCTCCGCGGTCGGCATGCTGGAAGAGGCGGCTGCCGAGGAGGCCAAGCTCGACGAGGACGAGATCCGGGAGCGGATGTCGGGCAACATCTGCCGTTGCGGCGCGTACGTGAACATCGTCGCGGCCATCCAAGAGGTCGCAGCGCAAGAGATCGCAGCACAAGAGGTCGCAGCGCAAGAGGTGGCAGCGCAGTGAAACCGTTCGAGTACCAGCGGGCCGAGGCGGCGGACTCGGCGGTCGCCACGATCTCGCGCACCGGAGCGGCATACCTGGCCGGCGGGACGAACATCGTCGACCTGATGAAGCTCGGCGTCACCGCCCCCGACCTGCTCATCGACGTCACCGGCCTGCCGTTGCGGGACATCGAGGCGCTGCCGGACGGCGGGATGCGGGTCGGCGCGCTCACCGCGAACAGTGACCTCGCCACCGATCCGGCGCTGCGGACCAGGTTCCCGGCGGTGGCCCTCGCGCTGCTGTCGGGCGCGTCGGCGCAGCTGCGCAACCGGGCCACGATCGGCGGGAACCTGCTGCAGCGCACCCGCTGCCGGTACTTCGTCGACGTCACGAAGTCGTGCAACAAGCGGCGGCCGGGTGCCGGCTGCGCGGCCCGCGAGGGCGAGCACACCGACCTGGCGATCCTGGGCGCGTCGGAACAGTGCATCGCGACGAACCCGTCGGACCTGGCGGTGGCGCTCGCGCTGGTGGACGCGCGGATCGAGCTGCTCACCGAGGACGGCCCGGCGAGCATGAGCGTGCACGAGTTCTTCCGGCTGCCCGGCGACCGGCCGGAGCGGGACACGAACCTGCCGCCGGGCGCGTTGATCACCGCCGTGGTCCTGCCGGCGACCCCGATCGCGCGGATGTCGACGTACCGCAAGGTGCGGGACCGGTCGTCGTTCGCGTTCGCGGCCGGGTCGGTCGCCGCCGCGCTCGACGTGCGGGACGGGATCGTGCGGGACGTGCGGCTGGCGTACGGGGCGGTGGCGCACCGGCCGTGGCGGGCGTACGCGGCGGAACGGGCGCTGCAGGGCGCGACGGCGACGGTCGACAACTTCGAACGTGCCGCCGACGAGGAGCTCGCCGCGGCGAAACCGTTGCGGGACAACGGGTACAAGGTCCCGCTGATCCGCAACCTGACGGTCGGCGTCCTGCGCGGGATGACGGAGGCGAGCTGGTGACCAGCACACAGACCCCAGCAGGGACCCAGGCAGGGACGGCAGAGACACAGCGCAGCGTCGGGACCGCGAGCCCGCGGGTCGAGGCGCGGGACAAGGTGACGGGGCGGGCGCCGTACGCGGTCGACCATCCCGTGCCCGGTGCCGCGTACGCGTGGGTGGTCCAGTCGACCGTGGCCCGCGGGCTCGTCGTCGACGTCGACACGTCGCGGGCCCTGGCCGAGGACGGGGTCCTCGGGGTGCTGTGGCACGGCAACGCGCCGCGGCTGGAGCCGGTCGGCGACCCGGAGCTGATGGTGCTGCAGTCGGCGCGGATCGCGTACCGGGGGCAGGTCGTCGCCGTCGTCGTCGCGACGTCACCGGAGGCCGCGCGGGCCGGCGCCGACCGCGTGCGGGTCCGTGAGGACGGCATGACCGCGGACACGGTCCTGCGCATCGACCATCCGGCGCTGTACCAGCCGGTGCAGGTCAACGCCGGCTACCCGGCGCGGTCCGCGATCGGCGACATCGACGCCGGGCTCGCCGCCGCCACGGTGCGGGTCGATGCGACGTACCGCACGCCGGCGGAACACCACTGCGCGATGGAGCCGCACGCGACCACCGCGTTCTGGGAACGTGGCTGCCTCGTCGTGTTCGACGGGACGCAGGCCTCGACGGCGGTGTCCGAGACGCTCGCCGGGCTGTTCGAGCTGCCGCCGCAGCAGGTCCGGGTCATCAACGAGCACGTCGGCGGCGGGTTCGGCGGCAAGGGCGCGCCGAAGCCGAACGTGGTCCTGGCCGCGATGGCGGCGCGGCTCGTCGGCCGGCCGGTGAAACTGGCGCTGACCCGGCAGCAGCTGTTCGCGGTCGCCGGGTACCGCACGCCGACGATCCAGCGGATCCGGCTCGGTGCCGCCGACAACGGCCGGCTCCTCGCGATCGGGCACGACGCGGTCAGCCAGACCTCGCAGCTGAGTGAGTTCGTCGAGCAGAGCGCGGTGCTGTCCCGGCACATGTACGCCGCGCCGAACCGCCTCACGACGCACCGGGTCGTGGCGCTCGACGTACCGACGCCGGTGTGGATGCGGGCGCCCGGGGAGTGTCCGGGATCGTTCGCCCTCGAGTCCGCGATCGACGAGCTGGCATACGCCGGCAACTGGGATCCGGTGCGGCTCCGGATCGACAACGAGCCAGCGGTACACCCCGAGGAGCGGATCCCGTTCTCCAGCCGGCACCTCGTGCAATGCCTGCAGGAGGGGGCGGAACGCTTCGGCTGGACGGATGCCTCCGGCCGGGTGGTGCGCGACCCGCGGCCCGCGGTGCGCCGCGACGGGGAGTGGCTGGTCGGCACCGGGGTGGCGGCCTCGACGTATCCGGCGTTGACGTGGCCGTCGACGGCCCTGGCGCGGGCGACCGCCGACCAGCGCTTCGACGTGGAGGTCAACGCCGCCGACATCGGCACCGGCGCGCGGACCGTCCTGCGCCAGATCGCCGCGGACGCCCTGGACGTGCCGATCGTAGAAGTGGAGATCACGGTCGGCGACTCGGCGATCGGCCCGGCGACCGTCGCGGGCGGTTCGATGGGGACCGCGTCGTGGGGCTGGGCGGTGACGAAGGCGTGCCGGCTGCTGCGGGAGCGCATCGAACGCGACCACGGCGGGCGGGTGCCGGCGGGCGGCGTCGCGGTCCGGGCCGACACGACCCTGGAGATCCGGGACCGTCCCGAGTTCGCCCGGCACGCCTACGGCGCCCAGTTCTGCCAGGCGCGGGTGTCGACGGTGACGGGTGAGGTGCGGGTGGACCGCCTGCTGGGTGTGTTCGCCGCCGGGCGGATCATGAACCCGACGACGGCACGGTCGCAGTTCCTCGGCGGCATGACGATGGGCCTGTCCGGGGCGCTGCTGGAGCGGTCCGTGCTCGACTCACGCACCGGCGACTTCGTGACCGGCGACCTGGCGGCGTACCACGTGGCGGTCAACGCGGACGTGCCGCGGATCGAGGTCGCGTGGCTGGACGAGCACGACCCGCACCTCAACCCGATGGGTGTGAAGGGCATCGGCGAGATCGGCATCGTCGGCACGGCGGCCGCGGTCGCGAACGCCGTCCACCACGCGACCGGCATCCGCGTCCGCGACCTGCCGATCGGACTGGCGCAGATGATCGGCCGACTGCACTGAAGCAACAGCACTGAAGTAACAGAGCTAATGCGTATTAGTCAGTAACGCGAACGGGTAACGAAACCTCTCCGACGGCTTGACGGACCAGCGAGGCCCGGCGCACGATTCGTGCCCAGAGCCTGCTGATACGCATTAGCCAAGGAGATCCCCCGTGGGACGTCGAGTCACGCAGCGCGACATCGCGCGGATGACGGGCGTCAGCCAGGCGACCGTGTCGCTGGTGTTGAACGACAGCGACGGCAGCAACAGCAAGGGTGTGCGGATCGCCCAGGACACCCGGCAGCGGGTGCTCGACGCGATCCGCGCCACTGGCTACGTCGCCGACGTCGTCGGGCGGCGGCTCGCCGACCGCAGCAACCGGATCCTCGGCGTGTTCACGTACGAGCCGGTGTTCCCCAGCGCGACCGCGGACTTCTACCACCCGTTCCTGGTCGGTATCGAGCAGCGCGCCGAACAGCTCGGCTGCGACCTGCTGCTGTTCACCTCCGGCCCGCACCGGATGCGCCTCGCCGACGGCTGCATCGTGCTGGGCCGCTCGATCGGCCGGGACGAGCTGGCCCGGCTCGTCGCCGAGCACCACCCCTTCGTCAGCGTCGGCCGGCGCGACTCCCCGGACGTGCCCTACGTCGGCGCCGACTACGGTGCCGCGACCGCCGCCCTGGTCGGCGCGGCGGTCGGGCTCGGCCACCGCCGCCTCGCGTACGTCGGCACCGGCGGCCCCGCCGAGTCGCATCTGGACCGCCTGCGTGGCTTCGCCGACGCGTGCCTGGCCGCCGGGGTGTACGCGACCCACGCACAGCGCCAGCACACACAGAGCCAGAAAGCACTCGCCGACGCGGTTCCGCGACTGCTGGCCGACGGCGTCACGGCGTTGTTCCTGGAGGAGCCGGCGGACGCGGCCGAACTGATCGCGATCCTGCGCGGGCACGGCCGGGACGTCCCCGGCGACGTGTCCGTCGTCGTGCTCGGCGAGCCGACCCGCGCGGGCGCCACTCCCCCGCCGCTGGACGTGACCCGGTTCCGGACGCCGCGCCGCGAGATGGGCTGGCAGGCGGTCGACCACCTCACCGAGATCGTCGGCGGCGGCTTCGAGCCGGGTCCAGCGCGGCAGACGTTGCTGGCCTGCGAACTCGTCGCCGGTGAAACCCTGGGAACAGCCCCCAACAGCACAAGTCTCAACAGCAGCAGCAGCAATATCACCAGCAAGGAGCGCACGTGAAGGAAATGGCGGCGGACGTCCTCGTCGTGGGCGGCGGACTCGGCGGGGTGGCGGCGGCACTGGCCGCGCTGCGGGCCGGGCGGACGGTCGTGCTCACCGAGGAGTACGACTGGCTCGGTGGCCAGCTCACCAGCCAGGCGGTGCCGCCGGACGAGCACACGTGGGTCGAGCAGTTCGGCGTGACCGCGAGCTACCGGGCGCTGCGCGACGGGATCCGCGACTACTACCGGCGGTACTACCCGCTCACCGACGCGGCCCGGCGCTGGACGCATCTGAACCCCGGCGCCGGTGGCGTCAGCCGGCTCTGCCACGAGCCCGCCGTCGCGAAGGCGGTGCTGGAGGCGATGCTGCAGCCGTACCGTGGCAGCGGCCGCCTCACCGTCCTGCAGCCGTGGAAGGCGACCGCCGCCGAGACGGACGGGGACCGGGTCACCGCCGTAACAGGAAGGTACCGAGAGGGCGGCGAAACCACGATCACGGCGCGGTACGTGCTGGACGCGACCGAGACCGGCGAGCTGCTGCCGCTGACCGGCACCGAGTACGTGACGGGCTTCGAGTCGCAGGACGACACGGGCGAGCCGAGCGCGCCGGCAACCGCGCAGCCCGGCAACATGCAGGCCGTCTCGGTGTGCTTCGCGGTCGACCACGTCGACGGCGACCACACGATCGACCGGCCCGACGCGTACGGGTTCTGGCGGGCGTACACGCCGCCGTTCTGGGGTGGCCCGCTGCTGTCGTGGCGGTCCCCGCACCCGCGGACCCTGGAGATCTCGGAGCGCAGCTTCACCCCGAACCCGGACGACGACCCGCTCCGGGTGCTCGCCGACCAGCGGGTCAACCCCGGTGACGCGAACCTGTGGACGTTCCGGCGGATCGCGGCCAGGAACCTGTTCACGCCCGGCGCCTACGCCAGCGACATCTCGCTCGTCAACTGGCCGATGATCGACTACTTCGAGTCGCCGGTGATCGACGTGCCCGACGCCGCCGAGCACCTGTCGCGGGCGCGGGAGCTGTCGATGTCGGTGCTGTACTGGCTGCAGACCGAGGCGCCGCGCCCCGACGGCGGCACCGGCTTCCCCGGGCTGCGGCTGCGCGGGGACGTCACGGGAACAGGCGGCGCGGGCTGGGACGGTTCTGGTGGGGGCCTTGCGCAGGCGCCGTACATCCGCGAGTCGCGGCGCATCCTCGCCGACTACACCGTCGTGGAGCAGGACCTGTCCCACGCCGTGCGTGGCGACAAGGGCAGCGTCGCCTACCCCGACTCGGTCGGTGTCGGCATGTACCGCATCGACCTGCACCCGTCCACGGGCGGCGACACGTACATCGACGTGCCGTCCAGCCCGTTCCAGATCCCGCTCGGTGCGCTGCTGCCCCGCCGGGTCGAGAACCTCCTGCCGGCGGCGAAGAACCTCGGCACGACCCACATCACCAACGGCTGCTACCGGCTGCACCCCGTCGAGTGGAACATCGGCGAGGCCGCCGGCGCGCTCGCCGCGTACTGCCTGGACGTGCGCACCACCCCCCGCGCCGTCCGGGCCGACCCTGCCCTGCTGGCCGCCTTCCAGTCCCGCCTGACCGACGACGGCGTCGAGCTCGCCTGGCCCGACGTCTCTGCTTACTGAAGACCCGGCCTGCTGAAGACACCCCCAATAGGAGACCCCCATGCGAATGAAGACAGCGCTGGCAGTCGCCACCGCAGCTCTGCTCGGCCTGACCGCGTGCGGCTCAGGCGACGACGACACCCCCAAGGACACCGGCCCGGTCTCGCTGCGCATGACGATCTGGACCGCCAACGAGGCCCACCTGAAGCTGTTCAACGAGATCGCGGGCGAGTACAAGGCGGCGCACCCGAACGTCACCGAGATCAAGTTCGACTCGCTGCCGTTCGACACGTACACCACGGCGCTGACCACCCAGATCGCCGGCGGGAACCAGCCCGACCTCGCCTGGATCCTGGAGAACTCCGCCCCTGACTTCGTCTCCTCCGGCGCGCTGGTACCACTCGACGACACGCTGAAGAAGACCCCGGGTTACCAGTTCGAGGATCTCGGCGCCAGCCCGATGAAGCTCTGGCAGCAGCAGGGGAAGCTGTACGCGTACCCGTTCTCGACCTCGCCGTTCGGCGTGTTCGTCAACAATGACCTGGTGAAGAAGGCCGGCAAGCCCACCCCCGCGGAGCTCATCGCGGCCGGTAACTGGACCTGGGACACGGCGCTGCAGACTGCGGCCGCCGTCAACGCCTCGACCGGCAAGGCGGGCCTCGTCGTGCGGGACTTCGACTACAAGTCGTGGCAGAACCTGGCCAGCTTCTGGGGCGGCTGGGGCGCGCAGGCGTGGAGCGCCGACGGCAAGACCTGCGGGTTCGACAAACCCGAGATGGTCGACGCGATGACGACCCTGCACAAGGCGATCTTCACCGACAAGGCCCTGCCCGGCCCCGGCGTCAGCGCCGACTTCTTCGCCGGTGACGCGGCCATGACGATCACCCAGATCAGCCGGGCGTCGCTGCTGAAGAACCAGTTCGGCTGGGACCTGGTGCCGCTGCCGAAGGGCAAGGTCGGCGACTACGCGGTGTTCGGCCAGGCCGGCATCGGGGTGTTCAAGAAGGGCAAGCACGCCGACGCGGCGCAGGAGTTCCTCGCGTTCATGACCAGCCCCGCGAACTCGGCGAAGCTCGCCGCGTACTTCCCGCCGCCGCGCACCTCGCAGCAGACCGCCGAGACCCTGGCCAAGACCAACCCGCTGCTCAAGCCCGACCAGCTGCAGAAGGTCGTCGTCGACGGGATCGCCAAGGGCGCGGTCGGCCCCAGCCACGCCGGCTTCGCCGAGCTGTCGCAGACCGTCCGCGCCAGCCTCGACCCGCTGTGGCAGCCGCAGGCCGACGTCAAGGCGGTGCTGTCCGGCGTGTGCGCCAAGATCGCCCCGCAACTGGCGAAGCAGTGAAACTGCGGACCAGAACCGCTGACCGGCTGGCTGGGTGGCTGTTCATCGCCCCCCAGCTGGCCGGCTCGGCCGTCTTCGTCTTCGCGCCGCTGTGCATGGTGCTGTGGTACAGCCTGCACGAGTGGAACGTCCTCGCCGACAGCTTCGAGTTCGTCGGCGCCGACAACTACCAGGCGCTGCTGGACGACCCGTCGCTGCCGTCGGTGCTGCGCGCGACCGGGATCTTCTCCGTCGGCCTCGTGGTGTTCAACCTCAGCCTGGCGCTGCTGCTCGCGGTGCTGCTCAACCAGCGGCTGCGGGGGCTCGCGGTGTACCGCACGCTGTTCTTCTCCCCGGTCGTCGTGTCGCTGGTCGCCTGGACGATCGTGTGGGGCTTCCTGCTGCAGTCCAACGGCGGCGTCAACGGACTGCTGCAGGCCGTCGGGATCGAGGGTCCCAACTGGCTGCGGACCGGCCCGACCGCGATGGTGTCCGTGATCGCGGTGCAGGTGTTCAAGAACGTTGGCCTCAACATGGTGCTGTTCCTCGCCGCGTTGCAGGGGGTACCCGGTGAGCTGTACGAGGCGGCCCAGCTGGACGGCGCGTCGGCGTGGACCAGGTTCCGGCGTATCACCGTGCCGATGATCAGCCCGACGATCCTGCTCACGTCGATCATCACGGTGGTCGGCTCGCTGCAGGTCTTCGCCCAGATCGCCGTGCTCACCCAGGGTGGCCCCGGCACCTCGACCACCGTGCTCGTCTACTACCTCTACCAGCAGGCGTTCCAGTTCCACCACTTCGGCTACGGCTCGACCCTGGCCATCCTGCTGTTCGTCATCGTGCTCGCCCTGACCCTCGTGCAGTGGCAGCTGCGCCGGAAGTGGGTCGTCCATGAGCAGTAAAACGAAAGTGTTCGTGTACGGGCTGCTGTCCGTGCTGTGCGTCCCCTTCGTCTTCCCGACGTGGTGGATGGTGACGTCGTCGTTCAAGCCGACCAGCGAGATCTTCGCCTACCCGCCGCGGTTGCTGCCCTCCGAGTGGCACTTCGGCGCCTACCGGGAGGTGTTCCAGCTGCAGCCGTTCGCGCAGCAGTACTGGAACAGCCTGTACATCGCCGCGATCGTCACCGTCGGCACGATGGTCGTCGCGTCCCTGGCCGGGTACGCGTTCGCCAGGATCCGGTTCCCCGGGCAGAACGCTCTGTTCGTGGTCGTGCTCACCGGCCTGCTCATCCCGAGCGAGGTGACGATCGTGCCGCTGTTCCAGCTGTTCAACCGGTTCGGCATGATCGACACGCACTGGCCGCTGATCCTGGTGCCGATCTTCGGCGCGCCGAGCGTCCTGGCGACGTTCATCATGCGGCAGTTCTTCGTGACCCTGCCGAAGGAGCTGGAGGAGGCGGCGCGCGTCGACGGGCTCGGCCGGTTCGCGACGTTCCGGCGCATCGCCCTGCCCCTCGCCCGCCCGGCCCTCGGGGCGGTCGGCATCTTCACGTTCCTCAACAGCTGGAACCTGTTCCTGGAGCCGGTGGTGTACCTGTCGAGCAAGGACAAGTTCACGTTGCCACAGGCGCTGACGCAGTACGTCGACGCGTACGGCGGCCCCATGTGGGACGTGCAGCTGTCGGCCGCGACGCTGACCGCGCTACCGGTCCTGGTCGTGTTCGTGATCGCGCAGCGCCAGTTCGTGGAAGGCCTGGCCCATACAGGCCTCAAAGGGTGATACACCTTCGCCTGTGAGCAGACGAGTCACGCAGCGGGACATCGCGCGGATGACGGGGGTGAGCCAGGCGACCGTGTCGCTGGTGCTCAACAACCGCACCGGTGACGACGTGCGGATCGCGCCAGAGACCCGGCAGCGGGTCCTCGACGCGATCCGCACCACCGGCTACGTCGCCGACCCGGTGGCCCGCCGGCTCGTGTCGGGGCGCAACCGGATCCTGGGCGTGTTCACGTATGAGCCGGTGTTCCCCAGCACCGCCGCGGACTTCTACCACCCGTTCCTGGTCGGCATCGAGCAGCGGGCCGAGCAACTCGGCTGTGACCTGCTGCTGTTCACGTCGGGGGCACAGTTCACGTCGGGGGCACAGTCGGGGGGCGCAGGCGCGCATCGGAAGATCTTCCACGCGGACAGCCGGATCGGGATCGCGGACGGCACGATCCTGCTCGGCCGGCGGGTCGACCGGGACGACCTGGTCCGGCTCGTCGGCGAGGGGCACGCGTTCGTGTCCGTCGGCCGGCGTGACGACGCCGGCGGCCCGGTCCCGTACGTCGGCGCCGACTACCCGGCCGCGGTGGCGGCGCTGGTCCAGCGGGCGGGCGAGCTCGGCCACACCCGAATCGGCTACCTGGGCACCGGCGGGCCCGCCGAGTCGCACGCGGACCGGCTCCGCGGCTTCCAGCCCGGCGGCGACCGGCTGCACCTACCGCTGTCCGGGCCGCTGTCAGGGCAACTGTCCGGCTGGCTGGACGCGATCGGGCGGGAGCGGCTCACCGCGGTGTTCCTGGAGGAGCACGCCGACGCGGTCGCGCTGGTCGTGGCGGCCCGGGCCCGGGGCTGGTCGGTGCCGGGCGACCTGTCGGTGGTGGCGCTGGGCGAGCCGGCCGGCACCGGGCCGCTCGACGAGGAGATCACGCGGCTGCGGATCCCGCGCCGGGAAATGGGCTGGCAGGCGGTGGACCAGCTCACCGCGGCCATCGAAAGCGGCGGTGCCGGGAACGCCGGGGTCGACGCCGCGGTGCAGCGGCTGCTGCCCTGCACCATCCATGCCGGTGCCACCCTCGTTTCCCGGCGGTGATTGCGAACGAGCCGCGACCCAGCTGGGCCGCGACTCGATCACTGCTCGATCGCGCGTTTCGCCGGAATGCGACGCTGCATCGACCGGTTTCTCAACTCGTGGTAATTAGCGGCCGGCTTCGGCGTGGTAGCGGTCCACCACGTCCTGCTTGATCCGGCCCCGGTCGGAAACGTCGATCCCCTTGGCCTGCGCCCATTCCCGAATGGCACGGTTCTGGTCGCGGTCGCCGCGGGTGACGCCCCGGCCACGCACGTCGCGGCCGCGCACGGTGCTGACCACGCCACCCCGCCCGATCTTCGTCGCGGCGGCGACGAACGGGGCGACGGCGTCGCGCAGCTTCGCCGCGTTGGACGCGGACAGGTCGATCTCGTACTGCACGCCGTCGAGCGCGAACACGATGCTCTCGGCAGCGGGCTTGCCGTCGATGTCGTCGATCAGCTCGTGGATGACGCGTTTCGCCATGAGTGGCCTTTCCTCAGGTGCTGCCAATTGCGTACACGTGCCGCATCATTCGGACACGAACCAAGATGTTCAGCGGGATACTACGCCCCGATACCGGGCGAGATCACTCCCACCGTACCGTTCTCGCGCAACCGGCGCTGAATCAGCGCCGCACGAAACGCAGACAACATGAAACGCGCACAATCGGTTAAGGCGGCATCCACAGATCAAGGCGGATCCCAGCACAGATCACAGCACAGATCGGCGCGTCTACCGAGTCACCCGGCACGGATGTCCTTGGCTCATCCTGGACCGCAGCATGATCGCTGTCGTGAAGTCAGGCGAGCACCCAGGCGGGCACTCAAGCCAGCACTCAAGCGAGCACTCAAGCCAGCAACTGGAGCGAGAGCAGCAACGCCGCACCGACGATGAGGAGCAGGCCGCCGACGGAGACGACCCGCACCAGCCAGGAGCCGTCCCGCACCAGCTTGGTCCAGCGCAGCAACTGCCGGCGGGTGAACACCAGCAGCCGGCGGGCCCAGTGGAACTCCATGGCCAGGATCGCCAGGCCGCCGAGGATGACGAGCCAGCCCGGCCCGGGCAACGGCAGCAGCACCACACCGACGGCGATGACCAGCGTGCCGGCGAGCGCGACCACGATCTTCACACCGAACCGGCCGATGCGGGTCGCGTAGAGCCGCTCACGCCAGCCGAGCATCCGGGCCAGCAGCCGACCCGGCAACCCGGTCCTACTACCCGCCCCGGAGCCCTGCTCCGGCGCAGCGACACGCCGGAAGTCACCCGGTGGGGAGGCAAGCGGTCCGGAATCAGGCGTAACGCCCGACCCGTCCGCCTCACTGTCGCGCAATTTCCGTTCCCATCACTGGATAACCCGTCACTCCCACGAACCACTGGACGTTACCCGAATGAATTGACGTACGACCCACACGTCACGTCAAGGACCCCGGTCACGCTCTGAAAACCGGACATCGCGCACACGTTGTTCGGTTGACGGCAAATCGGGCCCAGAAACACTACAGAGTGAGATCGCAGAATCACTACGCGTAACACTGGGAATCGCCTCAACATAAGAGAGGCGGGGCACGGCATGCTCCGCAGCGGTGCCGGGGGGAGTACGACATGAGCGCTATCCGACCATCGACCGTCGAGGTCGAGACATCCCTACGACTCGTCGCGCCCGACGCGACTGCATTGCCGGTGCGAGCCAGCTTGCGATACGACCCGAGCGACCCGTACGCGGTCCACGTCCTCTTCCACGCCGAGTCGGCGGGGGGCGAGCCGGTCAGCTGGTCCTTCGCCCGTGAACTGCTGTTCACCGGCCTGGACGAGCCCGCGGGCATCGGCGACGTGCGGGTCTGGCCGTGGAACGGTCCACGCGGCGACTTCGTCGCGCTGGCCCTGTCCTCACCGGACGGCAACGCGCTGTTCGAGGTTCCACGCAGCGTGCTGGTGCGCTTCCTGCGCCGGACGTACAGCGCCGTGCCGCGCGGGCACGAGACCGACCACCTGGACGTCGACAACGCGGTGAACCGGCTCCTCGCCGGCCGCTGAGCACGTCCAACCCGAACAGCCCAGCACCACCGGGACCGCGTCAACCGGGCGCCACACCGACGGTCACCCTCCGCGAGCAGCCCGCCAGCTGCCGAGGGCCAGCCGGAGGGTGGCGCCCGACGTTTACCCAGCGTCTCTTACACAGCGCCGTGCGGCGGGGCGCCCGTGCCGGCGAAACGGACGTTGCCCCACGGGTCGATGTCGAGCAGGCGGGCCGGCACCGGGTCCGCGGGCGCGCACCGCAGTTGGACGTCGCGGCGGCCGGCGCGCACCAGCGCTGAGATCTCCTCCGGGACGTCGGCGGCACCGGTCATCCTGCCGCCCCAGTGGTACCGGCCGTCGAGCGGCTGGAAGTGCCCGCTCAGGTGCAGCTCGACGGCGTGGGCGGCGCCGTCGACGAGCAGCTCGGCCTTGACCGGTTGCGGTTCCTCAGGCATGGTACTGATGAGTACCAAGTCCTGCCGGAGCCGTCAAGGAGCAGCTCCGTCAAGGTGCAACTAAGGAGCAGCTCATGTCTGTCGTCGACGAGCGCGAAGCCAACGCCGCGCGGCTGCTGAAGATCTCCGCCGGCAACTCCTACGACCCGGACGTCGACATCGACTGGCGGGCGCCGCTCGACCCGGAGCGCATGTTCGCCCCCGCGCACCGGCTGTCGCTGTTCGGCACGCCACTGTGGGACGGGCTCACCCCGCAGCAGCGCGTCGAGCTGTCCCGGCACGAGGTCGCCAGCATCGCCAGCATCGGCATCTGGTTCGAGATGCTGCTCATGCGGATGCTGCTGCGCCACATCAGCGACCAGGACCCGCGCACGGGCCACGTGCAGTACGCGCTGACCGAGGTCGGCGACGAATGCCGGCACTCCATCATGTTCGCGCGGATGATCGAGGCGTTCGGCACGCCCGCGTACCGGCCCGCGCCGCTCGAACGCGCCCTCGGCAGGTACCTCGGCGCGACCGCCGGTGGGGTGCAGACGTTCGCCGCGGCGCTCATCGCCGAGGAGATCCTCGACGCCCTGCAGCGCGAGGCGATGGCCGACGACAGCCTCCAGCCCCTGGTCCGGATGGTGTCGCGGATCCACGTCGTGGAGGAGGCCCGGCACATCCGGTACGCCCGTGACGAACTGGCCCGCCAGGTCGCGGCGAGCCGGCGGGGCTTCGGCGGCCGGGTGTCGCTGGCCTACTCGCGGCTCATGATCGGCCGGGCGGCGTGGACGGTCACCCACTCGCTGATCCATCCGGGCGCGTACGCGGCGGTCGGGCTCGACCCGGTCGCGGCGCGCGCGGCGGCCTGGCGCAACCCCGCGTTCCGGGAGACGCTGCGCTGGTCGGCGGAGCGGGTCACGGCGTTCCTGCAGGAGCTCGGCCTCGTCGAAGGTCCGGCCAAGCGACTCTGGCGCGCTTCGGCACTGCTCTGAGCGCGGCTCCGGTATTACTGTGAGCGCCATGAAGTGGGTATTGGTGATCGTCGGCGCGCTGCTGATCCTCTCCGGCGTGGTCTGGACGCTGCAGGGGCTGAACCTGCTCGGCGGCAGCGCCATGAGCGGCAACACGATGTGGGCGGTCATCGGCCCGATCACCGCGATCGTCGGCGCGGTCCTGTTCCTCCGCGGCGTGCGGAAGCGCTGAGATCCAGATCACGGGACGATGCGTGCCGGGCGCGCTACTGTCTAGTGAGTCGGTGTGCTGTGTGTCCCCGGGCCTCACCACACTGCCTTCACGGAATACCGTTCGGCTGGAGCCGTGATGCGCCTATCGCCGCGAGGCGACCTGGCACACCGACCCTAAACTTCTCAGCTCAGCACCGCGTAGACCACGACGTTGTCGCGGTAGGAGTGCCGGGCGGCGTCGAACTCGCCGCCGCACGTGATGAGCCGCAGCTCGGCCAGCGGCGTCGGGCCGTAGACCCGGTCGCTGGGAAACTTCGCCTTCGCGTAGTGCTCGCGGGCCGTCACCGTGAAGGTGAGCCACGCGCCGCCGCGCTGCACCTCGACCCGGTCGCCGGCCTTGAGCTCGTGCAGCTTGTAGAACACCGCCGGGCCGGTCCGCGAGTCGACGTGCCCGGCGAGGACCGCGGGGCCCGGGTCGCCAGGGGCGGTGCCGGCGGCGAACCAGCCGGCTTCCTCGTACACCTTGGGGCTCTGCAGTTGTCCTGCCGGGTCGATCGTCAGCGTCTCGAGACTCGTGTCGACCCCGAGCGACGTGATCCGCAGGCGCGTGGGCGGCGCATCGGCACCGTCCTGGGTGCTGGCGGCGAGGGTGCCCGGGTCCAGGTCGATGCGGTGCGGGACGATCCAGGTCGACTCACCGGCGTCGATGTCGACGCGACGGCCGACGAGCGTCGCCGCACCGATGTACACCGGCGTGGCGAGGGCGAGCACGCAGACGATCAGGGTCAGGGTCCGCCGCCGGCCAGGACTCAGGCGAAACGCGCGATGCCTGACGACCTGACCGGCGGACCTGACCATGCTTGCAGCCTACGAGGACATCAACCGGCGAGAACCCGCTGCCTGCGGCTACGGTTGTGGCGCAGCAGCAGCCCGCCGCCGATCGCCAGCACCAGCAGCACCCCGGCGAGGACCGAGACCGTCTGCCAGACGCCGAAGGCCCCGTCGTTCGCGGTGCCGCCGCCGCCGGTGTCGACACCGCCGGCCGGCACGCCGTTGCTGGTCGCGTCGGTGCGCAGCTGGGCGGTGAGGCCGCTCTTGCCGTCCAGGACGATCAGCGAGTAGACGCTGCCGGCCTTGAGCGGCGCGGTGACCGTGGTCGCGGCGGTGGTGACGCTCGGCGCGGTGAGCCGCAGCGTCCACTTGCCCGGGTCGACCACCTGGTAGTCGGTGGTCGTGGCGAACGCGACGTTGCCGGCGATCTTCGCGCCGTTGGCGATCGCCACGTCCAGGATCGGCTGCTTCACCGACGCCTGCACCACGCGGACCTTGGCCTTGCCCGGGTCCGGCAGCGCCAGGTCGTCGGGGATGACCCGCAGGCCGAGATCGGTGAACTTGCCGACGCCGGCGACCGTGTACGCCTTGCCCTCCACGACCGTGGCCTGCGTGCTCAGCACCGGCGGGCTGTCCGCGGCCGCGCCGGGCAGCCGCATCGCGACCGCGTAGGTGCCGGGTGCGAGGGGCAGGTACTTCGACACCACGCCGTAGCCGACCGCGTCGAACTTCTGCGTCGCCATCGACCCGTTGACCGAGCTCAGGTAGACGTCGACGGCGGGCGTGTCGGGCGAGAGGTGGGCGAGGCGGACATAGCCGACCCCGGCCGCCGCGGCCGGCAGGGCGCCGACGAGCGACCCGCCGAGTCCGAGCAGCGCCGCAGCGGCGAGCGCCACAGTCCGTCTCAGCCAGGCAGTCCGTCGCAGGGAGGCAGCGATCACGTTGATAGTCCCTTGCTCGAAAGACACGTTCGAGATGCGGGTGGAGCGCACCCACGCGAAGGGAAATTGAGTAATCCGCCCGGGCACCATAAGCACTGACCGATGTGCACGATGCCGAATGGCGCGCCGGAGCGCAACCACTGGACGGTCTTTTTCCTCTACCGGGCGGTATACCGATCGGTAGCTGTCACTGCAGTGGTGACGCGGCAGGGTTACCGGGGGCTGCCGAAGTCCTGGGTCCAGATCGGGGTCTTGCCCTGGTAGGCGAGGCCGACGCCGAGATCCTTCAGGCCGCAGTTCAGGATGTTGGCACGGTGCCCGGAGCTGTTCATCCACGCCTTCATGACGTCGGCCGGGGTGCGCTGGCCCTTCGCGATGTTCTCCGCCGCCCCGGACCACTTGTAACCCGCGTTCGTGATGCGGGTGGCGAAGCTGGTGCCGTCCTGCGAGGTGTGCGAGAAGTAGTCGTTGGTGGCCATGTCCTGCGAATGCTTACGGGCAGCCGTGGCGAGCTTCGCGTTGTACGCGAGCGGCTTACAACCGGCCTTCGCCCGCTCCGCGTTGACGATCACGAGCACCTGCTGCTCGTAGGACGAGTTGCCGGCGGCCGGCGCGGTCGTCTTCGGCTTGGCCGGCGGCGTGGTCGCCGCCTTCGTCGGGGTCGCCGCGGCGCTCGTCGGGGCGGCAGTGCTGGGGTCGGCGGTGGCGCCCTCGACCGGCGAGGACGGGTCCCCCGCGGCCGGGTCGCCGGCGTTCGCCGGGTCGCCGGTCGTGTCGCCCGCGACGGAGGTGCGGGCGGCGTCGCCGGTGTCGCCGTCGTTGCCGAGCAGCACCGCACCGCCGAACGCGGTGGCGCCGACGACCAGCAGGGCGGCGACGCCGACCCCGACGATCACGGCGAGCCGGGTGCCGCGACGGTGCCGCGGTTCATGACCCTCGGTGCCGGGCTCTGTGCCGTACTCGGTGCCGTACTCGGTGCCGTACTCAGGGCCGTACTCCGGGCCGTATTCAGGGCCGTATTCAGGGCCGTACGCGGACACCAGCTGCCTCCTGAGGCACAGACGACTCAACCGCACCGAAGCCTATGAGTACGGCGGCCGGCTTTCCCAACCAGGAGCGCCGATTTCACGATGACCTAAGCGAAACTTATGGTCCGGTGTCTGGGTGCAGCAGCGCGGTCACCGCGCGGCGCAGCACGGCGGTCGCGGCCGGGACATCGAGGTGCAGTTCGTCGCGCAGCATCGACCATGACGCGAACGTCGTGGCCACCGTCAGCGCGTGCAGGCTCGCTTCCCGCGCCGCGTCACCGCCGGCAGCACCACCGACGCCGTCCAGCTCGTCGGCGAACAGCTTCTCGAGCTCCTCGCGGGCGTTCGTGACATACCAGGTCCGGTTGTGCCGCAGCGCGGCGGAGAACGGCTCCCGCAGCCGGGCCGCCCGCGCCGCCGGTGCGATGAGCTCGAGCAGCCGGGCGCGCTGCTCGCAGTACACCTCGATCCGCTGCGGCAACGGGAGGTCCGTCGGCACGGGCCGGTGCTCGGCGAGCTGACGCTCCATCAGCCTGGCGCCGGCGGCGGCGAAGAGCCGCTCCATGTCCTTGAAGTTCGTCCACAGCGCCCGCAGGGAGACCCCGGCGCGCTCCGCGATCCGCTCCGCCGTCGGTTTGAGGTCGCCCTCCTCCAGCAGCGCGAGATGGGCGTCGACGATGGCCCGGCGGGTCCGCTCGGCCCGCAGTGTGCGCCCGTCGACCCGCCGCTGCCCGACCGCCGCCGTATCACTCATGACGCATCAGCCTACGTGTGTACGGTGAGGTGCGTGGCACTGCGCACCGTGCATGAACTCGACATCGATCTCCCTGTCATCGACCAGGGTGAGCTCGAGCCGGTCAGCGCGCCGTGGGGCGGCAACCTCAACGACGCCCACGTGCAGACCGGCCGCGCCATCCGCACCACCCTCATCGACGCCCGGTTGCGCCGCTCCCACCTGGAGAATCTCGACCTCAACGGGGTCGTGTGGGAGGACGTGACGGTCACCGGCTGCCGACTCGAGAAGGTCGACTTCACCGCGGCCCGGCTGACCGGGCTGACCTTCGAGCGGGTCCACTTCGTCAACTGCAAGCTCACCTGGGCCCATCTGGCCGAGTCGCGCCTCGGCGACGTGCTCTTCGAGGGGTGCCGGCTGGACGCGGCGACCCTCGACGACATCACGACGATCGGTCCGACCGGTTTCGTCGGTTGTGTCCTGGTCAACACCGTCTTCCGCGACTGTGTCCTGCCGCAGGCGGCGATGTCCGGATGCCGGCTGCGGCAGATGTCGTTCGAGAGCTGCGACCTGCGCGGCGCCGACCTGCGCGGCAACCAGCTGTCGGAGGTCAGCGGCGTCAGCAGCCTGCGCGGCGTGATCATCGAGCCGGCCCAGCTGCCCGGGCTCACCGACGCGGTGATGCGGGACCTCGGCGTGATCGTCCGCGGGCCGAAGGGTTGACCCGCCAGCGGGGCCGGCGGCGCTGCGGGTAGACCGGCTCGTCGACGCACGCCGCCGGCAGGCTCCCGCCGGCCGCTGCCCCACCCGTGAGCAGGTCGCGCGGGTCGGCCTCGACGGCGCCCTCGACGGTGGCGAAGGCCGCGATCGTGTCCATCCCGGTGGCGACCTGCGCCCAGGACCGGATCGCGGGTGACGGGGCGGCGAGCCGCAGCTCGCCGCCGCGCTGCCAGGCGAGCGTCGCGACCCGCACGAGCAGGGCCGCGCCGGCGGTGTCGCAGACCGTGACCTGGGACACGTCCAGCACCAGCCGCGGCTCCGCGGCGACAAGGCAACCGGCCAGGACCGGTTCGACGGTCTCGACGGTCCCTTCCACGAGCAACCCGTGCAGGGCAAGCACCACGGCGTTCATCGACTTCGACGGTACCGGCACACCCCGGCCCCGGCGCTTCCTTCGGTCGGATGACCCTGCCCGGGCCGTTGGTGCCTCCGGCACGCCCGAGGGTCTTACCGGCGGGTGCTCAGCACCATGCCGGAGCCGTGGTCGAGCTCGACGGAGACGAGGTGCGGGTGCTCGACGAGGGTCCGGCGGACCCCGTCCTGGCGGACCTTGAACTCGTCGGGCCAGTCCTCGACGGTCCGCATGTCGTCGACGACGAGGATGCCCCGCGGGCGCAGCGCGGCGATCGTCAGGTCCAGTCCTTCGCTCTTTCCACCCTGGGCGTCGGCGAAGATCAGGTCGAACGCGCCGGCGGCGGTGGCCAGGAACGTCAGGGCGTCGGCGATCCGCAGGTCTACATAGGACGGCCAGGTCTCCTTCGCCGCGACCGCCGCCGTCGCCGGGTCGAGCTCGATCGAGGTCACGGTCACGTCGGTGCGCTCGCCGAGCCCGCTGACCAGCCAGGCGACGCCGACCCCGGCGCCGGTGCCGAGCTCCAGGATGTTCCCGCCGGGTCGCACGCCCGCCGCGAGGGCCGCGAGCAACCGGCCGACGGGACGCTCGCAGGACATCGGGAAGTCACTGGCCTCGGCGCGGTCGTACGCGGCATCGACAAGGTTCATCCGGCGAGCCTACCGAGCCGCCCCTGCCGGGCAGTGCCCTGTTTGAACGGCGCGCTGGGCGCGTGCGAAGCTGACCTCCGTGAAGTCACCGCGGATTCTGACGCTCGCCGCCCTGCTGGCCCTCGCGGCACCGCCGGCCCTCGCCGGCTGCGGCTCCGACACGCCGTCGGGCAGCGACGGCGCCGGGAAGGGCAACGGCAGCTCGCAGACCGCCACCAACACGTTCGAGGTCAAGGACGACGTCAGCGTGGTCGAGATCGACAGCGCCGGCGGCGCGATCACGGTCAAGGTCGGCACCGGGCCGACGATCAAGGTGACCGAGACGTCGACCTTCAAGGCCGACAAGCCCGGCCGCAAGCAGAGCGTCGACGGTGGTGAGCTGGTCTTGGCCTCGACCGGCTGCAAGAGCGGTGACTGCTCGATCGCGTACACGGTGGAGATCCCCTCCACGCTGACCGTGCGCCTGGACAGCTCCGGTGGCACGATCGCGCTGACCGGGCTGACCGGCATCATCGACGTGTCCTCCGACGGCGGCGCGCTGACCGGCGCCGGCCTCGCCCCGCCGGAGCTGACCGCCCGCACCGGCGGCGGCGCCGTCGACCTCGCCGTGACGCAGGCCCCGGACCGGATCGACGTCGACAGCGGCGGCGGCGACGTGAAGCTCAAGCTCACGAAGGACCGCTACGCGGTCGCCGCCGAGCTCGACGGCGGCACGCAGTCCGGCGCCGTGCAGTCCGACGCTGCCTCGCTGCACAAGGTCCATGTGGCTACCAGCGGCGGGAACCTGAGCTTCAGTCAGTGAGCTGGTCAGTCGGTGAGCGCTGAGTAGATCAGCTGGCGCAGCTGCGGCCGGATCGGGTGGGTGCTGGACGGCAGCAGCTGGGTGTAGAACGCGACGGTGAGCCGCTCCGCCGGGTCGACCCAGAAGGCCGTGCTGGCCGCGCCGCCCCAGTAGTACGAGCCGGGCGAGCTCGGTGTCCGGGCCGGCACCGGGTCGCGGACCACGGCGAAGCCGAGCCCGAAGCCGATGCCCTCGAACGTGGTCTCGGCGAACCCCCCGGTCTGTAGCCGGTCCAGGTCGACGCCGCCGGGCAGGTGGTTGCGGGTCATGAACCGCACGGTCCGGCTGCTGAGCAGGCGCTCCCCCGCGGCAGTGCCCTCACTTGCAACAGTGCCCTCACGGAGCAGCATCGACGTGAAGCGGTGGTAGTCCGCGGCGGTGCAGATCAGGCCGCCGCCGCCGGAGTGCAGGTCCGGCTCCCGCAGCGCATGCTGGCCGATGGGATCGAACCTGGTCGCGGCGCCGGCTTGCACTGCGGCATTGGCAGCGGGGCCCGGCACGTACAGCGCGGCGAGGCGTTTCGCGTCGTCGCCGGCCGGGTCGACCCACCAGTGGGTGTCGGTCATGCCGAGCGGCTCGAAGATCCTGGTGCGGAGGAAGTCGCCGAGCGACTGGCCGGACACCACCTCGACGAGCCGGCCGAGCACGTCGGTGGACACGCCGTAGCCCCAGCCGGTGCCGGGCTGAAAGAGCAGTGGCAGCGCCGCCCAGTCGCGGCAGGCCTGGGCCAGGTCGACGCCCGGCTTGGACATGATGTCGTAGCCGGCCTTGCGGTACAGCGCGTCGACGACCGACGTCTGCAGGAACCCGTACGTGAGGCCCGACGTGTGCGTCAGCAGGTGCCAGACCCGGATCGGTTCGGCCGCCGGCACCGTGTAGGGCTGCCCGGCGGAGCCCCGGTCGTACACCTGCGGTGCGGCGAACTCGGGCAGCCATCGGCTGATCGGGTCGGTCAGCTCGAAGCGGCCCTCCTCCCAGAGCATCATCGCGGCGACCGACGTGATCGGCTTCGTCATCGAGTAGACGCGCCACAGGGTGTCGGGCTCGACCGGCAGACCGGCCTCCAGGTCGCGCCGCCCGCACGTCGAGGCGTGCGCGACCCGGCCGTCCCGGCTGATCACGAGCTGCCAGCCGGCGAGCCGGCCGTCCTCGACATACCGGGCGAAGTGGGCGTCCAGCGCGGCCAGCCGTTTCGCGTCGAAGCCGACCTGCCCGGGCGCGACCTCACGTTCGATGCTCACGCCCGGCAGCCTAAACGCGCGATCAGGAAACGGCCAGCTGCTCGGCGCCGGCGACGACCTTGTCGACGAACCCGTAGTCGACGGCCTCCTGCGCGGTGAACCAGCGGTCCCGGTCGGAGTCCTCCTCGATCTGCTCATACGTCTGGCCGGTGTGCTCGGAGATCAGCCGCTGCATGGTCTTCTTCGTGAAGAGCATCTGCTCGGCCTGGATCGCGATGTCGGAGGCGGTGCCGCCGATGCCGCCGGACGGCTGGTGCATCATGACCCGCGAGTGCGGCAGGGCGTAGCGCTTGCCGCGGGTGCCGGCGCTGAGCAGGAACTGGCCCATCGACGCGGCCATGCCCATGACGACCGTCGACACGTCGTTGGGCACGAACCGCATCGTGTCGTAGATGGCCAGGCCGGCGCTGATGACCCCGCCCGGTGAGTTGATCCAGAGGCTGATGTCCTTCTCGGCGTCCTCGGCGGCGAGCAGGATCAGCTGCCCGCAGATGCGGTTGGCGCTCTCGTCGTTGACCTCGGTGCCGAGGACGATGATGCGCTTGGCGAGCAGTCGGTCGAAAACTGCGCTGTCGAAGGGGATCTGCGTGTCGGCCATGGCTTGACCGTATGCGCGGCGTCCCGGAAAAGCTCCTCCGGTTCGCTCACAGCGTGTTCGCTGTCAGCGTGTTCGCAGGATCAGGCTTGCCTGATCAGGATGAGCGCAGGATCAGGCTTGCCTGATCAGGATGAGCGCAGGATCAGGCTTGCCTGATCAGGATGAGCGCAGGATCAGGCTTGCCTGATCAGGATGAGCGCAGGATCGGGCGCAGCGTGTCCAGCACTGACGCGTCCTCGATCGTGGACGGGACCGCCGGGTCGTCGCCGGCCGCGATGCCGCGCATGGTCTTGCGCAGGATCTTGCCGGAGCGGGTCTTGGGCAGTGCCGGCACGACCTGCACCCGGCGCAGCGATGCCACGGCGCCGATGCGCTGGCGCACCAGCGCCACCAGCTCCGACTCGAGGACGTCGTGGGCGGTGCCGACGCCCGCCTTCAGCACCACGAAACCACGCGGCACCTGGCCTTTGAGGTCGTCGTCGACGCCGATCACCGCGCACTCGGCGACGGCGGGGTGGGCGGCGAGGACCTCCTCCATGGAGCCCGTGGACAGGCGGTGCCCGGCGACGTTGATGACGTCGTCGGTGCGCCCCATCACGTAGAGGTACCCGTCGGCGTCGAACCGGCCGCCGTCGCCGGTGAGATACACGCCGTCGGGGTACGTGTCGGTGAACGCGGACAGGTACGACGCGACGAACCGCTCGTCGTCCTGCCACAGCGTCGGCAGGCAGCCCGGCGGCAGCGGCAGGGCGATGACGATCGCGCCGTCGACGTCCGGCGGGGCGGGCGTGCCGTCGGGCTGCAGGATCCGCACGTCGAAGCCCGGCACCGGCACCGACGGCGAGCCGGGCCTGGTCGGCATCGGCTCCAGGCCGCGCGGGTTCGCCGCGACGGGCCAGCCGGTCTCGGTCTGCCACCAGTGGTCGACGACGGGGACGCCGAGGACCTGGCCCGCCCATTCGTAGGTCTGCGGGTCGAGCCGTTCACCGGCGAGGAACAGGGTGCGCAGCGTCCCGCCCTGCCGTGGTCCCGCCCGGTACTTCGCGATGAGCGCGCCGTCCGGGTCCTCCTTGCGGATCGCGCGGATCGCGGTCGGGGCCGTGAACAGCGCCGTCACCCCGTGCTGCTCGACGACCCGGAAGAACGCGCCGGCGTCCGGGGTGCCGACGGGTTTGCCCTCGTACAGCACGGTCGTGGCGCCGACGAGCAGCGGCCCGTAGACGATGTACGAGTGGCCGACGACCCATCCGACGTCCGACGCCGCCCAGAACACGTCCCCGGGTCCGGTCGCGTACACGTTGGCCATCGACCAGGTGAGGGCGACGGCATGGCCGCCGTTGTCGCGCACGATGCCCTTCGGCCGGCCGGTGGTGCCCGACGTGTAGAGGATGTACAGCGGGTCGGTGGCGGCGACCGGCACACACGCCACCTCGGGCGCACCGTCGAGCGCCTCGTCCCAGGTCAGGTCGCCGGGGCCGAGCTCGCCCGGGGCCTGCCCGCGTTGCAGGATCACGCAGTGCGCGGGCCGGTGCGCGGCCTCGGCGAGCGCCGCGTCCAGCAGCGGCTTGTAGGCCACGACGCGGCTGCCCTCGATCCCGCACGAGGTGGCGACGACGACCTTCGGCCGGGCGTCGTCGATGCGGGCGGCGAGCTCCTTCGGCCCGAACCCGCCGAACACGACGGAGTGCACGGCGCCGAGCCGGGCACAGGCGAGCATCGTGATGATCGCCTCCGGCACCATCGCCATGTAGATGACGACCCGGTCACCCTGGTCGACGCCGAGCCGGCGCAGCGCTCCGGCGCACACGGCGACCTCGTCCCGCAGCCGGCGGAAGGTGTACGTGCGCAGCGTCCCGGTGACCGGGCTGTCGTAGATGAGCGCCGTGTCCTCGCCGCGCCCGGCGGCCACGTGCCGGTCGAGGGCGTTGTGGCAGGTGTTGAGCTCGGCGTCGGGGAACCAGCGGTAGAACGGCGGGCGGTCGCGGTCCAGCACCCGGATCGGCATGCGCGCCCAGTCGACCCCGGCCGCGGCGTCCCGCCAGAACCAGTCGGGGTCGCTGAGGCTGCGCTCGTACGTGTCGCGATAGGCGCCCATCCCTGGATGTCTACACCTGCATCTCCCTGCTCGCCAGGCCTGCGGGCGCGTGGTCCAGGGCGGCCGTGATCGCGGCGACCAGCGCCCGGGCGGCCTCCTCGGTCAGCTCGACCGCCACCCGCGCCGACGGGCCCAGCGCCGGGTCGGCGAAGTCGATGTTGAGGGTGTGCCCGAACGGCGCGTGGTGCGGGTGGTCGACGTAGACCGCGGCGCGGGTGACCGGGAACCAGCCGGCCGGCCCCTTGGCGCTGCCCTCGAGCTCCACGGTCTCGGTGTCGTAGGTGCACATGCTCAGACTTCCAATCGCTTGCCGCCGAGGTGCCGGTCGAAGAACGCGAAAATCCGCTTCCAGCCGTCGACGGCGGCCTGCGGCCGGTAGCCGGGCCGGTCCGGGGCGAAGAACCCGTGGCCGGCGCCCTCGTAGCTGTGCCGCTCGAACTGCTTGCCGTGCTCCGCGAGGATGCCGGCGAGCCGGTCGACCTCCGCCGGTGCCGGGTTGCTGTCGTCGTCGCCGAACAGGCCCAGCACCGGGCAGTTCAGGTCGCCGAGCCGGTCCTTGATCGAGGTCATCTTCAGCCCGCTCGCCGCCGGCGGCGGCTCCAGCGCGAACGCCCCGTAGCAGTCGACGGCGGCATCCAGGGGCAGCGCGGTCGAGACCAGCAACGCCTGCCGCCCGCCGGAGCAGTGCCCGATGACGCCGACCTTGCCGTTGTGTGCGCTGCCGTTGTGGATCGGCGTGCCGTCGGCGCTGTGCACCGCGTGCAGCGCGGCCGCGGCGGTCCGCACGTCGGCGATGATCTGCTCGTCGGGGATGCCGCCCTGGCCGCGCACGAATGCCGACGCGTCGTCCGGGGCGGCGCCGGGCGCCTCCCGCCAGAACAGGTTGGGGCAGATCGCCAGGTAGCCGTTGACGGCGAACCGGCGCACCATCTCCTTCGTCGACTCGTCGAAGCCGGGCAGGTGGTGGATCACCACCACGCCGGGGAACGGCCCGGCGCCGAGCGGCACCGCCTGGTAGGCCTGGATCTTCTCGTCGCCGATGTACACCGTCTCGGCGCGGATCGCATCTGACATGATCTCAACGCTACTGCCGGGCACCGGCCGGGATCACTGCCGGGCACCGGCCGGAATTACTGCCGCCCCGGTTCCAATCGGCGCAGGGCCAGGCGGGCCAGGCCGATGAGCGCGGCGATCTGCAGCGCCAGGATCAGCACGGACCGCCACCATGCGCCCGTGGTGTGCTCCCAGAGCGAGTCCTCGAACGGGATCATCGACGTCAGGTCGACCGTGGACGCGCCGGCCGCCAGGCCCCAGCGGGTCGGGAAGATCCACGCGATCACCTGCAGGACCGTCTGCCCCTGCAGCTCGAACAGGCCGCCGGACAGCACCAGCTGCGCCATCACCACCACGACGAGCACCGGGGTCGTCTGCTCGGTCGTCTTCGCCAGGGCGCTGACCAGCAGGCCGAACGCCATCGACGCGAGCGCGACCAGCGCGACCGGGATGCTGATCTCCAGCAGCCAGTGCTCCTGGAAGATCAACGGGTCCTTCGGCGGGTTCTTGCCGAGCAGCGCGAGCCAGGTGAACAGCGCCGTCTGCCCGACGATGATGATCGAGAACACGAAGACCTTCGACGCGAGATACGCCCCGGCGGACAGCCCGACGGCCCGCTCCCGCTTGTAGATGGTCGCCTCGTTGACGATCTCGCGGATCGCGGCGGCGGTGCCGAGGAACGCGGCGCCGACGGCGAGCACGACCAGCAGGCGCTGCGCCTCCAGGCTGATCCTGCCCGGGCCGGGCGCGAGCCCGTTCTCCCCCGGCACAGTGCGGGTCAGCAACGCCAGCGCCAGGGGCAGCCCGACGGTGAACAGGGCGAGGCCCCGGTCGGCGCCGATGACCCAGAACATGCGCAGACACAGGGTGAGGAACTGCCGGATCGGCGCGGCCGGGTGCAGCGCCCGGCTGCGCAGCGACGCACCGCCGAGTTTCACCCGCGCCCGGCCGACCGCCCGGGCCGGTTTCCCGCCGGGGGACGGCTCAGGGGCCGGGGACGCCGCGGGTGCCGACGACGGCCGCTTCGGCATCGCCTGCTCGTCGGTCGGCGAGTCGAGGGACGTCGCAGCGGGAATCGCCGCAGTCGGAACGGCCGCAGTGGGAACGGCTGCAGGAATCGCAGCGTCGGCCGGGTCGCGGGGCATCGGGACGGTCACGCGCTCGACCGCGGCCGGCTTCGGCAGCGGGGCCTCGGCGATCTGTGCCGTCACGTACTGCGTGTAGAGCTCGGAACTGCGGTAGGTGCGGGTCCAGTGCTCGGCGTTGGTGGTGACCTCGCGGAACACCTCGGCGTAGTCCTCGGCGCCGAAGAAGGACAGCAGGTCGGCGGGCGGGCCGAAATACCCCATCCGGCCGCCGACGGTCAGGACCAGGACCCGGTCGCACAGGTCGAGGTGCATCACGTTGTGGGTCACGACGGCCACCGTGCGGCCCTTGTCGGCCAGGTCGCGCAGCTCCTCCATGACCTCCTTGTCCAGGGCGGGGTCGAGGCCGGAGGTCGGCTCGTCCAGGAACAGCAGCGACGGCTCGGTCAGCAGCTCCAGGGCGACGGAGACGCGCTTGCGCTGGCCGCCGGACAGCTTGTCGATGCGCATCTTGGCGCGCTCGGTGAGGTTGAGCGTGCGGAGCACCTCCGCGACGCGGACCCGGCGCTCCTTGCGCGGCACGTCGTCGGCGAAGCGCAGCGCGGCGGCGAACCGCAGCGCCCGGCGCACGGTGAGCTGGCGGTGCAGCACGTCGTCCTGGGGGACCATGCCGATGCGGTAGCGCAGCTCGGCGTAGTCCGCATAGAGGTCGCGGCCGTCATACCGCACCGTGCCCTGGGTCGCCGGCCGCAGCCCGGCGACGGCCTTGACCAGGGTCGACTTGCCGCAGCCGGAAGGTCCGATGACGGCCAGGAGGCTGCCCTCGGCCAGCGCGAAGCTGACGTCGTCGAGCAGGATCGCGTCCTTGATCCGCACGGTGAGGTCGTCGGCGATGAGGGACGACGGGCCGGCGTCCTCGAACTCGTGCAGCCGCATCCCGTCGAAGATGAACTCGTGCTTGCCGATCGAGATCATGTCGCCGGGCTGCATCGCCTGGCGGGTGACCTGCTTGCCGTTGTGGAACGTGCCGTTGCGGCTGCCGAGGTCGACGACCTCGTAGCCGGTCGGGGTGCGGCGCAGCTCGGCGTGGTTGCGGGAGGTGCGCAGGTCGCTGAGCACGATGTCGTTGTCGGGCCCCCGGCCGAGCCGGATCAGCGCGCCCGCCGTGTGCAGCGCGGCCTCGCGGGGCACGGCGGGCGGATGCTGCGCCGGCTGTTGTGCTGCCGGCTGTTGTGCTGCCGGCTGCTGCGGCACCGGCGGCTGGACCGGGATCTGCTCGGTGATCGTGATGACCTTGAACGTGACGGCGGGACCGTCGGCGGCGCCGAGGTGGACCTCTCCCCCGTCGACGGCGGCGACGAACGCGGCCTTCTCGCCGGCCACGTAGGTGCCGTTGCGGCTGCCCAGGTCACGCAGGAACCAGCCGTCGTCGTTCCAGATCACCTCGGCGTGCCGGCGGGAGATCAGGGTGCCCTCGACCACCAGGTCGTTGGCGGCGTCGCGGCCGATGGTCACGGTGTCGTCCGGGCGCACCAGTGAGCGCGCCGTCCCGGTCGCACCGGCGACCGTCACTTCGAGGACGGTGAGTTCACGGGTCACGGTCTGCTGGTCATCGCTCGCCACGGGCATCATCATGCCGCCCGGGTACGACAGAAAACAGCCGGGGCGGACACCGGCCAGGAATTTGTGTATCAGGAACCCGACCGCCTGCCTCTTCTTTGCAGACCACGTGAGGAGGAGCCCATGGCAGCAGCGGACGCCCGTTCGGAGCAGTGGCGGTCACGCCGTGCCCGGCGGCTCGCCGGGCTGGGCTGGGTGCGTCGCGAGGACCGGGCGGACGGCACCCCGGTGCGGTTCGTCGCGGACGAGCTCCTGGTGCTCGACGACCACTTCGCCACCGCTCGTCAGGCGTTCCTGGAGCAGGGCTTCACCGTGCGGGACATCGTGGAGGAGGGGGATGTCCCGGACGGGTTCCGGCGGGTGCGGTTGCCTGGCCTGGACGTCGCGCGCGCCGCGAGGCGGGTGCGGGTCCAGGCCGAGGCGGCCGGTGACGGCAGGGTCGCCGCCGGACCCAACCACGTGTTCGTGTCGACGCCGTTCGAGCACGCCGGGCCGTACGGCCCGCCGCGGCCGGTGGCGCCGGGGCATCTCACGGTCCGTGACCGTGCGGTGCCGGAGGTCGAGGTGCTCGTGCTGGACACCGGGGTGTGGCTGAACAGCCCGCTGCCCAAGGACCGGTATGTCACCGACGACTTCGAGTCCGACCTGCAGCACGACGCCGGCACGGACGACGGGGTCCGCGACGGCGACGTCGGGCACGCCAACTTCGTCGCCGGCGTGCTGCTCACCAGGTCCGAGCATGTGCGGCCGAGGGTGATGAGGATCGTCGACACGTACGGGGTCTGCCGTGAGAGCGATCTGATCGCCGGTCTCGGGCAGGCGTACGACCATCAGATCATCAACCTGTCGCTGGGCGGTTACACGCTCGACGACCGGCCGCCGTTGCTGCTGACGGCGGCCCTCGCGGGACTGCTCGGCACCGGCGACCGGGTGGTGGTCGCCGCCGCCGGCAACGACGGGCAGCACGACCGGCCGTTCTGGCCGGCGGCCTACGCCGGCACCAGCGTGTCGTGGCGGCGGCGGGTCATCGCCGTCGCGGCACACGACGGCCGGCGGATCAGCGACTGGAGCAACACCGGCACGTGGATCACACTCGCCGCGCCGGGCGCCGACATCACGAGCACGTTCGTCCATCACGAGGGGTTCGACGACGGCTGGGCGACGTGGAGCGGGACGTCGTTCGCGGCGCCGTTCGTCGCCGCCGCGATCGCCGACGCGCTGCCCGGGGCCGGTTCGGCCCGGCTGGCGGCGGAGGCGGTCATCGCGGGCGCGAACCGCAGATACGGCCGCTACGCGGGGCTGGCGTGATCGCCGTGCTCCGCCCGACCGGCCGCCGGCTTCACACGAAAGGCCATCGGTGCCACACCAGGGGGAGGGGGGTGACGGGGTGCGGCACGCAGGTCGCCGCATCCCGTCTCCCTGGGGGCTCGATGATAGCCTTCGAGACCATGGCTGAGCCTGAAAACGCCGAGGTCCTGAGGGCGGCCGCCACCGGCGACCAGAAGGCTTGGGAGTCCATCGTGGACAGATATGCCAACCTTGTCTGGTCCGTCGCGCGCAGCTTCCAACTCGCCCAGTCCGACGCGTCCGATGTGAGCCAGGCCACCTGGCTGCGTCTGGTCGAGCACATCGACGACGTTCGTGACCCGGACAAGCTCGGCTCGTGGCTCGCCACCACCGCCCGGCGGGAGGCCCTGGCGCTGCTGCGCCGCGGCGGGCGGGACGTGCCGGCGGGCGCGGCCACCGACTTCGTCGGCACCCTGGCCGGCAGCATCGTCAGCTCGGACGAGGAGCCCGACGCCGGCGTCCTGCGCGACGAGCGCGACGCCGCGCTGTGGCACGAGTTCCGCACGCTGTCGGAGCCCTGCCAGCAGCTGCTGCGGGTGCTCATCGCCGACCCCCCGCCGAGCTACGCCGAGGTCTCGGCCGCGCTCGACGTGCCGGTCGGCAGCATCGGACCGACCCGGCAGCGTTGCCTCGGCACGCTGCGACGCAGATTGGGTTCGACATGACGTTCTGGGCAGGGCCGACCCGATGATCGGGGAGGAAGAGGTGCTGAGGGCCTTGCGCGACATCGCCGGACGGCGCGACCCGGTGCCGGACAACGTCCTCGCCGCCGCGCGGGCCAGCATCGCCTGGCGCGACCCGGACGCGGCCCTGGCCCAGCTCACCGCCGACTCGGCCGCGACGCGGCTGGTCGCGGTCCGGGGCGGCGGGTCACCGCGGCTGCTGTCCTTCTTCGGCGGTTCGCTGACGATCGACGTGCAGGCGACGACCCGCGCGGGTGCCGTCGAACTGGTCGGCGAGGTGTCCCCGGCGGTGCCGGCGCGGGTGGTGCTGGAGTCCCCCGCTGGCAGCCTCGAGACCGACGTCGACGGCGAGGGCCGGTTCCGGTTCCGGGGCGTCGTGGCGGGGTCGGTGCGGCTGCGGTGCGAGCCCGTCGAGGGCGCCGCCGTGCACACCGAATGGGTCCTGCTCTAAGAGGGGCAATTCGCCACGAGACGGACACTTCCGGCGGTACCCTGCAAAGCATGCCGATCGATCACGTGCAGATCGTGTCCATCCCGGTGAGCGACCAGGACCGGGCACGCGACTTCTACGTCAACGCGCTGGACTGGGAGCTGGTCAGCGACAACGACTCCGGCGACCGCCGGTGGGTCGAGGTGGCGCCCAGGCACGGCCAGACCGCGTTCACGCTCGTCACCTGGTTCGAGACCATGCCTGCGGGTTCGCTGCGCGGCATCGTGCTGGACACCGACGACATCGAGAAGACCTTCGAGGAGCTGTCCGAGCGGGGCATCATCTTCGACGGACCGATCGAGGAAGGGCCGTTCTCGCGGGTCACGAGCTTCTCCGACCCCGACGGCAACACTTTTGTGCTGCACCAGCTCTACCAACCGCGCACGAGGGTACTAAGCTACCCGCCGGCAGGGTCGTAGCGCAGAGGTCGTCGCGCCGGCACAGCACGCTGGAGGACGTCGGTTCGATTCCGACCGGCCCTGCCCCGAACTCACCGCTTGCGCACAGCGGCTAGGCTCTGCCGGTGCCTCGTCTGGACCCCTCCGACGTCGCGGCGTGCCTGCGTGTGCTCGCCGCGCTCAACGACGCGGACGACGACCCGTCGGCGCCGGCGGTGCGCGAGGCGGTCGTCAGTGCGTACAAGAGCCGCAAGAAGCACCAGAAGGCGGCGCGGCGCGCCGAGACCAGCACCCACGATCTGCGGGTGCTGACCGCCGAGGACGAGAACGCCGGGCAGGACGACGCCGCGCTGCTGCGGGCGCGGCGCTGCTACGTCTGCAAGAAGCACTACCGCACGGTCAACCGGGCGTATCCACTCATGTGCGTGCCATGCTCGACCGGCAACACGGCTCGCCGCACGGCCCGGTGCGACCTGCGCGGACGGCGCGCGCTCGTCACCGGCGGGCGGATCAAGATCGGCTTCCAGACCGCGCTGAAGCTGCTCCGCGACGGCGCTGACGTCATCGTCACCACCCGCTTCCCGCACGACGCTGCGCGCCGCTTCGCCGCCGAGGCCGACTTCGCCGACTGGCAGGACCGGCTCCGGGTGCACGGCGTGGACTTCCTGGACCTGCCCGCGGTCGTCGGGCTCGTCGACGCGGTCACCGCCCGCTGGGGCCACCTCGACATCCTCGTCAACAACGCGGCCCAGACCATCTCCCGGCCGTTCGAGTACCACCGCTCGCTGCGGGCCGCCGAGACCGCCGCGCTGGAGGGTGCCGCCTCGGGGGAAGCGCCGCCGGTGCCGGTGGTGCCCGCGACGCAGGTGCCCGCGCTGCGCTCCACTGTGGACTACTTCCCGCTCGGCGCGGTCGACGAGACCGGCGAGCCGCTCGACCTGCGTCCCGTCAACAGCTGGGTGCTGCACCTGCACGAGGTCAGCCCCCGCGAGTGGATGGAGGTGCAGGTCGTCAACTCGTTCGTGCCGTTCCTGCTCACCGCCCGGCTGCGCCCGCTGCTGCTGGCCTCGCCGCACCCCGACCGCTACGTCGTCAACGTCTCGGCGATGGAAGGCAGCTTCAGCCGCCGCAACAAGACCAGCCGGCACCCGCACACGAACATGGCCAAGGCCGGCCTGAACATGCTGACCCGGACCATCGCGGCGGACTACGCCCGCGACGGCATCCACGTCACCAGCGTCGACACCGGCTGGGTCACCGACGAGCGGCCGCAGGGCACGAAAGAGGCCTTCCACGAGGCCGGTTTCCGGGTGCCGCTCGACGTCGTCGACGGCGCCGCCCGGGTCTACGATCCGATCGTCCGCGGCGTGCACGGCGACCGGATCTCCGGTGTCTTCCTCAAGGACTACCAGGTGGTGCAGTGGTAGACGACGTTCCCGACATTGCCTGCCCGGTGCTCGCCGTGCCGGCCGTGCCCCAGGCCGACCTGGCCGACCTGTCGCCGCTGCTGCGACGGCTCGCCGACCCGGAGCCGGTGCGCGGCACCGAGCGCTTCCCGCTCGGCACGCTGCAGCCCGACGGCCGGGTCGACCTGTGCAAGCAGGGGCTCGGCGCGGCCGGCGTGGCCCAGGTCCTGGACCGGGTCGTCGGCTCGCCGCACGCGGTGCACCTGTTGTTGGGCACCAACGGGCTCGGCGCCACCGGCACCGCCGCGCTCGCGTCCGGGCTGCCGGACGGGCACCGGGTGGAGACGCTGTACCTCGGCTGCAACGCGATCGACGCGGCCGGCGCGGCCCCTTTGTTCGAGCGGCTCGCCGCCGACGACCGGGTGCGGGCGCTGTGGCTCAAGCGCAACCCCCTCGGCGACGAGGGCGTGGCCGCGCTCGCGGAGACGCTGCGCCGCAACACCACCATCGACACCGTCGACCTGGTCAACACGGGACTGACGACCGCCGGCCTGGAGACGCTCGTCGGCGCGCTCGTCGCCCGGCCCACCCCGGTGACCCGGGTCTTCCTCGGCGGCAACGGCCTCGGTCCGTCCGCCGGTCCGCTGCTGGCGCGGCTGCTGCGGGAGGCCGGCGTCCGGGGCCTGTTCCTGGCCGCCAACCGCCTCGGCGACGCGGGCGTCGCGCCTGTCGTAGACGCACTGGACACCGACGGCAGCACGCTCGGGCTCGGCGGCAACGGCCTCTCCCCCGCCGCGGTCGCCGGGATCGCCGACCGGCTGTCCATGCTGGACAGTCTCGACCTGAGCCGGCCGCAGTCGCTGCGGGTGCTCGGCGCCGCCGACAACGTGGTCGGCGACGACGGTGCCGCGCTGCTCGCCGCGGCGCTGCCCGGCACCCGGCTGCGCCGGCTCGACCTGCGCCACACCGGCGTCGGCGGCCGGGGCGCCAAGGCGCTCCTCGCGGCGCTGCCCTCCACCGACCTGACCCGCCTCGCGCTCGGCCCGGACGTCCCGCGCCGCGTGAAACGGGCCATCACCGCGCTGCTCCCGCCGGCGGACGCCGGCACGGGATCCGGCAGCGAGATCGTGAGCGTGTACCGGTGACGACACTGAGCCGCGCGGGCGCCGGGAACTGGGGCCGGATCCGGCGCTGGGCGACGCCCCCGTCGATGATCCGGGCCGCGACCGCCGCGCGCCTCGCCGGTGACTGGCGGGCCGCCTGCGCCGCGGCGAACGTCGACGTCGCGCCCGGGGACTACACGCCGTTCGAGGACGACCTGGCGCACTTCGCGCCCGACCTGCTGCGCTGGCACCTGCCCCGCAAGCCGGGCCGCGGCGACACCCACCTCGACGCCCGGCAGGTCGTGCACCTCGCCGGAGGCGACGAAAAGGGCCCCGCGCTCTACGTCGGCGGCACCCGTCTCGGTTTCGGCTCGCAGCGGCTGCGGCTCTTCGTCACGGATGAGCCGCTCGACCCCGCCGTGTGGGACGACTGGGAGTGGGACGACGGCCCGCGACCGTTCCACGCCCTGCACGACTACCGGGCCCGCCGGTCCCTGTGGGACGCCCGCGAGTCCGGCGCGCTGCTGGCCGGCTGCGGCTGGACCCACCTGCCGTTCTTCGACCCGGCCGGCAACCCGCTGCCGGAGCGGGCGTGGGGGCTCACCGAGCGGGTCCTCAGCCTGCACGACGCCGGGCGGGGCCCCGAGGCGTGGCAGGCGGCCGGCGCCGACATCCCCGAGCCGCCGCTGCCCGCCAGCCGGTGGGACGCGCGGATCCTCAAGCAGCACTGGCAGGGGTTCCTCGCCGACCACGTCGCCGTCGTCAACGCGGCCCGGGACCGTGGGTCGGCGCGGGTCGGCATCCTGTTCGGCTGGACCAACCTGGTCGAGCTGACCGGGTTCGAGAGCCCACAGCTGACCGGCACCTGGGCGACGGTCGGCTACCGGGACCGCAACGCCGACTGGCACCTCGACCTGACGCCCTTCCAGCGGCCGATCGACGCCGAACTGGTCCGCGCGGGCGTGCTGCCGGTGTCGTCGCTGCATCCGCTCGTGCACGCCGCGTTCTTCCCCGAGGCCGAGCCGCTCGCGCCCCGGGCCGTCCCGGCACCGGCGGCGGAGGCCCGGCTGCGGTGCCGGGACGGTGCGTGGCATCACGTGCGGATGACCGGCGGACGCTTCGACATCCCGCACGACGACGAGGAACGCCGCCGCGAACAGGCCCTGTCCGCTCTCGGCGGTCAGGTGTACGGCTGTGTCGCCGCCGAACGGGCCTGGCGCGAACCGGGTTCGACGCTCCCCCGCGCCCTGCGTGAACTGCGCCGCGACCTCATGCTGCGGGCCCAGCACGGCGACCTGCCCGGCGTCGTGGAGCTCCTGGACGCCGGCGTCGACCCGCACGCCCGCGACCCGCACGGCCGGACGCTGCTGCACCACATCAGCGGGCTGATGGCCGCCCCCGGCGACCTGGCGCTGTTCCACCGGCTCATCGCCGCCGGCCTGGACATCGAGGCCCGCGACCGGCGCGGCATGACCCCGCTGCAGACGGCGGTGTACGACACCGGCTCCGCGCAGCTCGTCCTCGCGCTGCTGGAGGCGGGCGCCGACGCCGGGACCGTCGACGACAACGGCGTCTCCCTCTTCGACACGCTGGACCGGTTCAGCCGTCCGGAGCTCGAATTCCTGCAGCCACCAGGCGAGTGAGCCGGACGTGGCGGGGCCCGGCCGGGTGAGCGGCGAGCTGCGCGGGTGGCACCTGGTGCGGCGGTTCACGGTGCCCCGCTGGATGATCGAGCAGGCCACCCGGCGGCGGCTCGCCGGTGACTGGCGTGGCGCCTGCGACGCGGCCGGCGTCGACGTCGCCCTGGACCTCGCCCAGGTCCGGCGGGACCACGGCGCCGCGGTCGCCGCCGCGGTCGAGGACGACCTGCGGCACCTCGCGCCGGATCTGCTGCGCTGGCACCTGTTCCGGGCGGTCCCGGCAACGGCGCTGCTGCCGGTCACGGTGCAGCTGGCCGTGCACGGGACGATGGCGCTGAAGGTCCAGCCGCGGCACCGCGGCACGCCCAGCCAGCGGCTCAAGCTCGTGTTCACCGAACGCTCCGGCAGCGCGCCGCTGGGCCTGCCGCACGGCCTGGACCGGGACCGGGAGCGGTGGGACAGCCGGCACGCCGGCGCGCTGCTGGCCCGGTGCGGCGGATACGACGGGCACCTGCCGTTCTTCACCGCGACCGGGGACCGGCTGCCGGAGGCGGCGTGGACCGACCGGGAGCGGGTGATCGCCGCGCAGGACGCCGGCGACTGGGTCCGGGCCTGGAACGTGGCCGGCTTCGACGTCCGGGCGCTGCAGGCACTGGTCGAGCGGGGGCATTGGATCGAGCGGCACCTGCGCGACAGCCGGCCGGACCTCGCCCAGGTGCGCGCCGCCCTGAGCGGCGTCGGGGCGGAACGCCAGGACCGGGTGCGCGTCGGGCTCAGCGACGGCAGCGGCACAGGGTTCACCGCCCAGTTGTCGGTCGACGCGGACCTCCGGGTGGTCTACCCCAGTGCCCCGGTGCCACAGCCGGACCTGCCGGTCGTCCGCGGTGACCGGGTCGTGGACTTCGACCTCGTGCGCCACGGGCTGCTGCCGCTGGAGCAGCTGCATCCGCTCGTCGGTGACGCCCTCTTCCCCGGCCTGGCCGGACTGTTCGAGGGCCCGCCCGACCCGGTCCCCGACCTGTCGCCGGTGCGGGTCCGGTGCCAGGGGGCCTGGCACGTGCTCGGCGACGGCCACCACACGGCCGAGGAGATGCGCCGGGAGCTGGCGCTGCGGGCCCTCGGCGGGGCGCCGCTGCGCGGGTGCTTCGCGGCGCGGGCCGGGTGGCGCGACCCCGACGCGTGGACCCCGAAGGCGCTGCGGCTGCGGCGCCGGGACATCGTCCTGCACGCCGTGAACGGTGACGCCCCGGCGATCGCCGCGTGGCTCGACGCGGGGCTCGACCCGCACCTGCGCGACCACCTCGGCCGGACCCTGCTGCACCTGCTCGCGTGGCTACCGGACCCGGAGCCGGTCATGTCCCGCCTGCGGCATGCCGGGCTCGACCCGCGGGCCCACGACCGGGCCGGGCGGACGCCGCTGCAGCACGCCGTCGCCGAGGGCGGCACCCCACAGGCGATCCAGGCGCTGCGGGAGTTCGGCGCATGAGCGGCCAGCGCAGCGTCTCAGGCCGACGCCGGAGCGCAGCGGAGGCGGCGGCATGAGCTGGCGCCGGGAGCTCGCGGCGGCGCGGTGGACGCGGCGGCTCGGGGTGCCCGCCTGGATGATCGCGGCGGCGACGGCGCGGCGCCTCGCCGGCGACTGGCGCGGCGCCTGCGCGGCGGCGCACGTGGACGTCGAGCTGGACCCGTCGGCGATCGCCCGCGGCGACGGCGGCGCGGTCGCGGCGCGGGTCGAGGACGACCTGCGGCACCTGGTGCCGGACCTGCTGCGCTGGCACCTCGACCCGGCGCAACCCGTCACCGTCCTCAGTGTCTACGAAGGCGGGCGGGCGTTGTTCGTGCTGCGGCGCGCGCCCGAGCGGCTGGCGCTGCGCTACGGCGCCGTGCCGCCGGACTCGTGGCGGGGATCGCTGGTGCACAGCCGGGAGCGGTGGGACAGCCGGAAAACGGGCGCCCTGGCCGAGCGGCCCTTTCTCAACGCCGACGGGTCGCGGCTGCCGGAGGAGGCGTGGGGGCTCGCCGAGCACGTCATCACGATGCAGGACGCCGGGGACTGGATCGGGGCGTGGCGGCTCGCCGGCTTCGACCTCGAGCCGCTGGTCGGCCGGCGGCCCGAGCTGCGCGTGCCCGGCGCTCCGGCGGCGCGACGGGTGTGGCGGCTGAACCTGACCGGGCTCAGTGCGGCGATCCGGTCGGCGGGTGCTCCCTCGGAGGGGGTGCTGCTGGATCACGTCGACGGGGCGTACACCACCCATGTCAAGGATGAAACGGTCACTGGTGTTGCCGGTGAGGCCGACTCCGAGGCCGCGTGGCGGTTGCCGGCGGCGCTGGTGGAGCGGCCCGTCGACGCCGACCTCGTGCGGCTCGGGATGCTGCCGGCGTCCGCGCTGCACCCCCTCGTCGGCGCGGCGCTGTTCCCCGCGCTGTCGACGATGCCGCCGGCGCCGGAACCAGGCACGGGTCCGGTCCGGGTCCGCCGCGACGGCGCCTGGCAGTTCGCCGACCCGGCCGACCTCGGCTGGCACGATCCCCTGGCCGCGTTGCCGAAGGCGCTGCGGTTGCGCCGGGACACGGTGGTGCGGCTGGCGCGGCACGGCGACGTCCCGGCCCTGTCGGCGTGGCTGGCGGCAGGCGGTGACCCGTACTTCCGTGACCCGGCCCGGCGCACGATGCTGCACCTGCTCGCGTATCTGCCCGGCGGCCCGGAGGCGGGCGCGCAGGTCGAGACGCTGCTGCTGGATCTCCTGGCGGCCGGGCTGGACCTGGAGGCCCGCGACCGGGCGGGCCTGACGCCGCTGCTGTTCGCGGTCGCCAACGGCGGGGCGGCCACGACCGTCCGGGCGCTCGTCACGATGGGCGCGGATGTGAACGCCGTCACGTTCAGCGGCGCCGGGTGGGCCGACCTGGCCCGGTCCGCCGGGTGCCTCGACGAGCTGTGGTTCCTGCTGGAGTCCTGACCGTGGGGCCTGGAGTCCAGACCGTGGGGGTCTGGTGTCCTGACCGTGGGAATGCCGTCGGGAATTGTCGTACGTGCCCGCTACCGTGTCGCCCATGACCGCAGAACCCACGGCGCTGACCCTGCTCGCAGCGGCCGACGAGCTGCTCGCCGCGACCCGTTCGACCCGCGTGGAGCGCCGTGACAACACGCAGTTGGAGGCCCTCGCGCTCGCCGTCTCCGCCAACCTGCCGGTCCTGCTGTGGGGCGAGCCCGGCATCGGCAAGTCCTCGGCGCTGCAGCAGCTGTCCGACCGGCTCGAGGTGCCGATGGAGACGGTCATCGCGAGCATCCACGAGCCGTCGGACTTCGCCGGGCTGCCCGTCGTCGGTGACGACCCCGCAACGCAGGGGGTGCCGATGGCGCCGCCGGACTGGGCGGTCCGGCTCGCGAAGCGCGGCTACGGCCTGATCTTCTTCGACGAGCTGTCCTCGGCGCCGCCGGCGGTGCAGGCGGCGCTGCTGCGGGTCGTGCTGGAGCGGCGCGTCGGCAGCCTCGAGCTGCCGCCCGCGGTGCGGGTCGTCGCCGCCGCCAACCCGCCGGCGAGCGCCGCCGACGGCTGGCACCTGAGCCCGCCGCTCGCGAACCGGTTCGTCCACCTGCACTGGACCCACGACCCCGCGGTCGTCGCCCGGGGCCTGGCCGGCACCTGGCCGACGGCCGACATCCCGAGCGTCGACCCGAAGCGGGCGGCCTCGGCGCTCGCCCGGGCGCGCGGCACGCTGTCCGGGTTCCTCACCGCCCGGCCGGGCCTCGCCCACCACCTGCCGGCCGACGCCGAGGCCCGCGGCGGGGCGTGGCCGTCGCCGCGCACCTGGGAGATGGCGCTGCGGCTGCTGACGTTCGGCATGGCCAGCGACGCGTCGCGGGCCGCGCTGTCCACGGCGCTGATCGGCGCGATCGGCGACGGGGCCGGCCTGGAGCTGGTCAACTACCTCGACGAGCTCGACCTGCCGGACCCGAACCGGGTCCTGGCCAACCCCGACGCGTTCCAGCTGCCGACCCGCGGCGACCGGCAGCTGGCGTTCCTGACCGCGGTCGTGTCGGCCGTGCAGAGCAACACGACCCGCGAGCGGTGGGAGGCGGGCTGGACGGTGCTGAGCAAGGCCGTCGACGCGGGGGTGCCCGACGTGGCCGCCCGCGCCGCCGCCGACCTGGCCGCGATGCGGGAGAAGACGTGGCCGGTGCCGGCGACCATCGACGCGTTCATCGACATCCTGAGCCTGTCCGGCGCGCTGCGATGACCGCTGTGCCCGAAGCCGCCGTGCCCGAAGCCGCCGTGCCCGAAGCCGCCGTGCCCGAAGTGCCCGCGGCGCGGGCGCTGGACCGCACGAAGCTGCTCGCGGCGCGCTACAAGGCAGCGATGCTGCGGCCGTATCTGGCCACGGCGCTGTATGCGCTGTCGGTGGTGCCGAGCCGGCACCTGGCGACGATGGGGGTCGACCGGCGGTGGCGGCTGTATGTGTCGCCGGAGTTCGTCGACGGGCACAGCGTCGAGGAGCTCGCCGGAGTGTGGGTGCACGAGGTGGCGCACCTGCTGCGGGACCACCACGGGCGGGCGGACCGGCTGCCCGCCGGGGACCGCGCCGACCACCTGCGGGTCAACCTCGCCCAGGACTGCGAGATCAACGACGACCTGGTCGCGGACCATCTCACGCTGCCGGCGTCGCGGGTGGTGCCGGCGACGTTCGGGCTGCCCGAGGGGCGGCTGTTCGAGGAGTATCTGGCCGGCGTGCCGCACACCCACGAGCACCTGGTGCAGTGCGGGTCCGGCGCCCACGGCATCCCCGTCGACGGCGAGGTCGGCGACGGTGCCGGGCCCGGCGTCCGCGACGTGGAAGCGGTCGCGATCCGCCGGCAGACCGCCGACGCGATCCGCGCCCACGTGCGGTCCCGCGGCACCGTGCCCGCCGGCTGGCAGCGCTGGGCCGACGAGATCGCCGAGCCCGTCGTGGACTGGCGGCGGCTGCTGACCGGTGCGCTGCGCCAGGCGGTCGCGTGGGCCAGCGGCGCGGTCGACTACACGTATGCGCGGCCCGGCCGGCGGACCGGGGCGATGCGCGGAGTGGTGCTGCCGAGCCTGCGGCGGCCGCTGCCGCGGGTCGCGATCGTCGTCGACACGTCCGGCTCGATGGGCGCCGACGACCTGGCCGCGGCGCTGAGCGAGGTGACCGGCGTGCTGCGGACCGTCGGCATCCGGGGCAACCGGGTGACCGTCGTGGCCTGCGACGCCGACGTGCACGCCGTGACCCGGGTGGTGAAGGCGGAGCAGGTGGAGCTCGGCGGTGGTGGCGGCACCGACATGCGGGTCGGGATCGCCGCGGCGCTGCGCTCGCCGGACCGCCCGCAGATCGTGGTCGTCCTCACCGACGGCGGCACCCCGTGGCCCGACGAGCCGACCGCCTGCCGGCTCATCGCCGGGCTGATCGGGCCCAACCCGCCGCTGCCGCCGTCGTGGGTCGAGTCGGTGCACATCACCCCGAGCGGCGAGGGCGGCAGCGGCGCTCCGAGCGGGCACAGTCGCTGATGGCGGTGGACGCGACGACTTTCGGAGACTGTCCGGCGGCGACCGGGCTGCCTACCGTGAGTCGTATGGCGGAACACGAGCTGGGGCTCTCACGCGGCGACCGGTGGCTGATCTGGGTCGGCTTCCCCCTGGTGGGGCTCGCCGTCGGGTGGGTGCTGCCGGTGCTGGCGCGGTGGCTGCTGAGCCTGCCGTGGGTGCCGTTCGGCGGGCCGCTGCGGCTCGTCGACGCGCTCGGCGCCGGGTTCGGCCGGTTCGCGCTGGTCGGCGCGGGGTTGCTGCTCGGCCTGGTCTTCGCGTTCGTCGCGGTCCACGAGACGCTGCAGGTGACCGTCGCCGACGGCGAGGTGCGGCTGCGGCTCGGTGACAACGACCGCACCGTGCCGCGGGGCGAGGTCTCGGCGGTGTTCGTCGACGGGCGGCACCTGGTGGTGCTCGACGGGGAGTCGAGGCAGGTGGTGCGGGAGCGGCTGGAAGGGGCCGGTGGTCCACGCGTGGCGGCGGCGTTCCGGGCGCACGGCTACCCGTGGCTGGAGCACGACCCGTATGCGAGGTTGTTCCGCCGCTGGGTCCCGGACCTGCCGGACCTGCCGGGCGCCGTCAACGCGGTCCTCGCCGCGCGGGCGGTCGCCCTGAAGAACAAGAGCGCCACCGACGCCGCGGAGCTGCGCGACGAGGTGCAGAAGCTGGGCTACACGGTCCGCGAGGACGGCGCCACGCAGCACTGGCGTCCCCTGGTGCGGTCATGAGCGCACAAACCAGCAGGGCCCGCAACATCGTCGTCGACGTCAGTGTGTTCGTGCTCTCCGCGCTCACGATGGTGATCGTCGCGACGCTGGCCCTGGACAACGAGACCATCAGCGACGAGCGGCTGCTGCTGTCGACGGCCGTGTCCCTGCCGGCGCTGGTGCTGATCTGGTGGCGGCGGCGGTGGCCGGTGCAGGTGGCGCTGCTGCTGCTGATCCCGGCGGCGCTGACCGACTTCGTCGGCGGGGTCACGACGATCGCGGTGTTCACGGTGGCGGTGCACCGGCCGCTGCGGGTGGCGCTCGCCGTCGCCGCCGCGCACTTCGTCGTCCCGATCCCGCTGACGGTGCTGTATCCGGACCCCGATCTGCATTTCGTCGGGATCAACACGGCGGCCGTGATGATCCTCGCGCTCGTGGTCACGTGGGGGGTGACGGTGCGCACCAGGCGGGAGCTGATCGCGTCGCTGCGGGAGCGGGCCGTGCGCGCCGAGGCGGAGGCCGAGCAGCACGCCGATCTGCTGCGCAGTCTCGAGCGGGAGCGGATCGCCCGCGAGATGCATGACGTCCTCGCGCACCGGATCTCCCTCATCAGCCTGCACGCCGGCGCCCTGGAGATCCGCCGGGACCTGTCCGGCGAGCAGGTCGCGGCGGCCGGGGGCACCATCCGGGCCAGCGCGCACCAGGCGATGGAGGAGCTGCGGGAGATTCTCGGCGTCCTGCGCACCAGCGACGACGACGGGCTGCGCCCCCGGCAGGACCTCGCCGACCTCGACGAGCTGATCGAGGAGGTCCGCCTCGCCGGCACCCCGGTCCATCTCGACAACCGGCTCGCCGGCCAGCTCGACGGCCAGGGCGACGACGGGCCGGAGACGCTGCCGGCCGCGGTCAACCGGACCGCGTTCCGGCTGGTGCAGGAGGGCCTGACCAACGCCCGCAAGCACGCCCCGGGCGCCGAGGTCGCCGTCCGCCTCGACCGGACCGACGGCGGCGAGCTGCACGTGTGGCTGCGCAACCCGCTGCCGGCCGAGCCGGTGCGCCCCGCGCTGCCCGGCTCCCGGTCGGGCCTGGTCGGCCTCGCGGAGCGGGTCACCCTGGCCGGCGGCCGGCTGCGGCACGGGCCGCGCCGCACCGCGCAGCCGAGCCACACAGCGCAGCCAAGCCACACAGCGCAGCCAAGCCACACAGCGCAGCCAAGCCACACAGCGCAGCCAAGCCACACAGAGCAGCCCGACGAGGTCGGGTTCCACCTGGAGGCGTGGCTGCCGTGGCGGGCGTGACCCGGGTCGTGATCGTCGACGACGACGCGCTGGTCCGGGCGGGCCTCGCCATGGTCCTCGGCGGCGACCCCGACCTGGAGCTCGTCGGCGAGGCCGGCGACGGCGCGGCGGCCGTCCGGGTCGTGCGCGCCAGTAGGCCCGACGTGGTGCTGATGGACATCCGGATGCCGCGGATGGACGGCCTCGCCGCCCTCGAGGCTTTGCGGGCGGAGGGGGTGCCGGCGGCGGTGGTGATGCTCACCACGTTCGACACCGACGAGCACGTGCTGCGGGCGTTGCGCCTCGGGGCGCACGGCTTCCTGCTGAAGGACACCCCGCCGCTGTCGATCCTCGACGCGGTCCGGCGGGTCGCGGCCGGCGAGCAGATGCTGTCGCCGTCGGTGGTGCGCCGCCTCGTCGAGCACGTGGTCCGCGACGACACCGCCGAGCGCCGGGCCGCGACGGACCGAGCCGTGCAGGCCCTGGAGGCGCTCACGCCGGCGGAGCGGAAGGTCGCCGACGCGGTCGCCGAGGGCCGCTCCAACGCGGAGATCAGCGCGGCGCTGCTGATGAGCGTGGCGACGGTGAAGACCTACGTGTCACGGATCCTCGGCAAGCTCGACTGCGCCAACCGCGTCCAGGTCGCGATCCTGGTGCACGAGAGCCGCAGCGGATGAGGCTCAGCGCGTGTAGCGGTCGGCGATGAAGCCCGGCGCCGACGGCTCGGCGGCGGCGGGCAGGCCGGTCGCGGTGTGCGCGCCGAAGCCGCGGCGCAGCGAGCGGACCTGCTCCTCCATGGCCGGGACGCTGGTGCGGGCCTGCCGTTCGATGACCCGCTCGGACAGCCGGCTGTTGACGAACGTGCGCAGCCAGTAGACGGCGGCGACGCTGCGTGGGACGAAGACCTTGCGCCGGCGGCGCTCGACGGCGGTGACGAACGCCGCGGCGCAGCGCTCCACGGACGTGGTCGAGCCCAGCGGGGGCGGCAGCTTGCGCAGCGTCTCACGGAAGGTGGGCATGTCGTCCTGGGCGTCGCGGACGAGGTCGGTGTCGATCCACGACGGGTGCGCGGTGCCGACCCGGACGCCGTGGTGGGCGACCTCGAGCCGCAGGGCGTTGCCGAAGTGTTCGACGCCGGCCTTCGAGGCACAGTAGGGCGCCATCCCGGGCAACGCGGCGAAGGACGCGGCTGAGGCGACGATGAGCAGGTAGCCACGCGCCGCGATGAGGTGCGGCAGGACGGCGGCGGCGGTGCGCATGACGCCGATGAGGTTGACCTCGACGGTGCGCACGAGCGCCTCCACGTCGCCGGTGGCCACGGTGCCGCGGCTGGCCACGCCCGCGTTGGCGACGACGGCGTCGATGCGGCCGTGCGCGGCGACGGCACCCTCGACTGCGGCGGCGAGACTGGCCTGGTCGGTGACGTCACACGCGAACCAGGCCGCGCCCAGCTCGGCACCCAGGGCGGCGAGGCGTTCGGGTTCGAGCCCGGCGAGGACGACCGTGGCCCCGCGGGCGGCGGCGAGGCGGGCGGTGTGTTCCCCGATCCCCCGCGCGGCGCCGGTGATGAACACCACCTTGCCGGACATGCGCTGCTGCATCTGTTGCCGCACTGCGGGGCCTCCCGTCGGCGGTACCGTTCAGTACCAGGCAAACTAACACCCACGTACATTCTGGCGAAAGGCCAAGGCAACCGCATGACGAGGACCGCATGACGAGCACCAGGACCGGTGCGGAGGTCCGCGAGGCGCTGACCGGTGGGCTGGCCGCGGCGATCGCCGACAAGGGCTACGCGGCGACCACGATCGCCGACGTGGTCATGCACGCGCGGGTGTCGAAGCGCACGTTCTACGAGCACTTCACCGACAAGGAAGCGTGCCTCATGGCGCTGTACGAGCAGGGGTGCGACTACCTGCTCGCGGTCGTGCGCAGCGCGGCGACCGACAGCAAGAGCACGAGCTGGAAGGCGATGGTCAACCACGGGGTGACCGCCTATCTCACCGCGCTGGAGGGCATGCCGGCCGTGACCCGCACGCTGCTGGTGGAGATCCAGGCGGCCGGCCCGAAGGCCTACCGGCTGCGCCAGCAGATGCAGCGGCGGTTCGCCGATACGCTGGTAGAGGTGGTCGACGCGGCCCGCGCCGCGGACCCGGCCATCCCGGAGCTGTCGCAGCTGCTGGCGATCGCGCTGGTGGGAGGGGTGCACGAGATGATGCTGCAGGTCTGCGACCCCTACACGGGCGCGGGCGTGGAGTTCACGTCCCTGGCCACGGCGGTCGACGAACTGGTCTACGCGATCCTCACGAATCCCTGGTCCGCCGGGATGGAATGATCGAGCACACCCGGAGGTTGCGGGTGACAGGCCCCGAAGGGTGGCAGACGCAAACAAGGAGGCTCCGTTCCGGTGCTCAACCCCAGCGAGCTCTACACGCTCACCGAGGACCTGCCGGCCGTCGACCGGCCGGTGCTCGTGCATGCGCTGACGGGCTTCGTCGACGCCGGCAACGCCAGCCGCCTCGCGCGTGAGCACCTGCTGACGGTCGGCTCGCCGCGCACCCTCGCGACGTTCGACCTGGACCAGCTCTACGACTACCGCAGCCGGCGCCCGGCGATGCTCTTCGTCGAGGACCACTGGGAGCACTACGAGCAGCCGCAGCTGCTGCTTCGGGTGCTGCGCGACGCGACCGGCACCGAGTTCCTGCTGCTGGACGGCCCGGAGCCGGACCTGCAGTGGGAGCGGTTCACGGCGGCGGTGATCGAGCTGATCGAGCGCTTCGACGTGCGCGCGACGGTCGGGCTGACCGCGATCCCGATGGCGGTGCCGCACACCCGCCCGACCGGGGTGACCGCGCACGGCACGAGCCGCGACCTGATCGCCGGGTTCGAGCCGTGGCTGCAGCGGGTCCAGGTGCCGGGCAGCGTGGGCAACCTGCTCGAGTACCGGATCGGCCAGCAGGACCGCGACGCGTTCGGCTTCGCCGTGCACGTGCCGCACTACGTGGCCCAGGCGGAGTTCCCGTCGGCGGCGGAGAAGCTCCTGGGCTGCGTGTCGGAGGCGACCGGGCTGCAGCTGCCGACGGAGGAGCTGCACGCCGCCGCGGAGTCGGTGCGGGCCGAGATCGACGTGCAGATCGCCCAGGCCGACGAGGCGGCGGCGCTGGTGCGGGCCCTGGAGGAGCAGTACGACGCCTACACCCGCGGCCGGGCCGGCAACAACCTCCTCGCCGACTCGCCGGCGCCGTTGCCGACGGCCGACGAGATCGGCGCGGAGCTGGAGCGGTTCCTGGCGGAGCAGACCCGCAACGACGAGAACCCGTAGGTCAGAACGAAGTGCCCGTCAGCCGCTCGTAGACCTCGATGTAGCGGGCCCGGGTCCGCTCGACCACGTCGGAGGGCACCTCAGGCCCGGGCGCGGTCTTGTCCCAGCCGGCGGTGAGCGACCAGTCCCGCACTGACTGCTTGTCGAAGGAGTACTGGACGCGGCCCGGCGTCCACTGGTCCAGGGGCCAGAAGCGGGACGAGTCCGGGGTGAGCACCTCGTCGGCGAGGATCAGGGTGCCGTCCGGGGTGCGGCCGAACTCGAGCTTGGTGTCCGCGACGATGATGCCGCGCTCCGCGGCGACGTCCCGGCCGCGCGCGTAGATCCGCAGCGTCAGGTCCCGCAGCTCCTCGGCGAGGTCCGCGCCGACCTGCTCCTGCACGTCGGCGAAGGTGATGAACTCGTCGTGCACGCCGACGGCCTCCTTCGTCGTCGGGGTGAAGATCGGCTCGTCCAGGCGGTCGGCCTCGACCAGGCCCGGCGGGAGGGTGACGCCGCTGACGGCGCCGTCGCGCTGATACTCCTTCAGGCCCAGCCCGGTGAGGTACCCGCGGGCGATGCACTCCACCTGGACCACGTCGAGCCGGCGGCAGCGGATGGCCCGGCCGGCGAACTCGGCGGGCACGTCGGTCGCGGACAGCACGTGGTTGGGCACGATGTCGGTGAGCTGCTCGAACCACCACAGCGACAGCCGGGTGAGCACCTCGCCCTTGTCCGGGATCGGGGTGGGCAGCACCACGTCGTAGATCGAGATCCGGTCGGACGCGACCAGGATCAGGTCTTCGCCGTCGAGATACACGTCGCGGACCTTGCCGGAATGCAGCAGCTTCACGCCCGCCAGCCTAACGTTTAGACTCCCTTCAATCTCAGGGGCGCGGCGGCCCCGCCATGCAGGAAGCCCAGCGCAAACGCAGCAGGCAAGGGAGCCCAGCAGCATGCCGTACACCCGCCGCACCATGATCCAGGCAACCCTCCTCGGCACCGGCGCGACCATCCTGTCCCCCACGAGAGCAACCGCGGCCGGCCCGGTGATCACCGCCGACCTGGTCGTCTACGGGGCGACGCCGGGCGGGCTCGCCGCCGCCGTCCAGTTCCGCCGGTCCGGTGGCACCGCGGTCGTGGTGGAGGCCGGCACCCACGTCGGCGGGATGACCACCGCCGGGCTCGGCGCCACCGACACCGGCAACACGGCCGCGATCGGCGGCCTCTCGCACGAGTTCTACCGGCGCGTCTACGGCAGGTACAACGGCACCCCGGTCACCGCGACGTCACCGGCCCGGTTCACGTTCGAGCCGCACGTCGCCGCGGCCGTGTTCACCGACCTGCTCACCGAGGCGGGGGTGACCGTCCACGTGGGACGGCCCCTGGCGACGGTCACCAGGGCCGGCAACCGGATCGTGGAACTGTCCACGCAGGACGGTCAGGTCTACCGCGGGCTGATGTACGTCGACGCCAGCTACGAGGGTGACCTCCTCGCGAAGGCCGGGGTGGCGAGCACCGTGGGACGCGAGGGCAACGCCCAGTACGGCGAGAGCATCAACGGCGTCCAGCTGCGCGACAAGCACCAGTTCACGAAGGCGGTCGACCCGTACGTGACGCCCGGGAACCCGGCCAGCGGGCTGCTGCCCGGCGTCTCGGCGGCCACCCTGGCGCCGAACGGCACCGCAGACGGCAGGATCCAGGCGTACAACTTCCGCATGTGCCTGACCAAGGCGGCGGACCGGGTGCCGTTCCCCCGCCCGGACGGCTACGACGCGGGCCGGTACGCGCTGCTGCTGCGCTACATCGAGGCCGGCTACACCGGGCCGTTCTTCAACGCCGTCAGCGTCGGCGGCGGCAAGACGGACTCGAACAACGACGGCGCGTTCTCCACCGACGACATCGGCATGAACACCGCCTACCCGACCGCGTCGTTCGCCGCGCGGGACACGATCGTCGCCGAGCACCGCACGTATCAGCAGGGCCTGATGTGGTTCCTCAGCAACGACACCCGGGTGCCGGCGGCGATCCGGTCGGCCACCGCCGCCTGGGGCCTGGCCGCGGACGAGTTCGGCGGGACCGGTCACTGGCCGCCGCAGCTGTACGTGCGGGAGGCGCGACGGATGGTGTCGGCCTACGTGATGACCGAGCACAACTGCCGCGGCGCCGCCCCGGTCGCGGACTCCGTCGGCCTGGCCAGCTACACCATGGACTCGCACAACTGCCAGCGCCTGGTGGTGGGCAGTGGCACGACAGCCGTCGCGAAGAACGAGGGCGACGTGCAGGTGGGCGTGCCCGGGCCGTACCAGATCAGCTACCGCTCGATCGTGCCGGTCGAGGCGCAGTGCGCGAACCTGCTGGTGCCGGTGTGCCTGTCGGCGAGCCACATCGCGTACGGGTCGATCCGGATGGAGCCGGTGTTCATGGTGCTGGGCCAGTCGGCGGCGGTCGCGGCACGGCTGGCCCTGACCGCCGGGTCGAACGTCCCCGTGCAGCAGGTCAGCGTCGCGACGCTGCAGAGCCAGCTGCGCGCCCTCGGCCAGCGAATTGACATTTCGGGCAATTCGGAAATTGTAGTCGACAGCCGCAGCGCCAGCGGGGTCACGCGGGCCGGGACGTGGTTGTCCAGCATCTCGATCGGCGGGTACTACGGCAGCGACTACGAGCACGACAACAACACCGCCAAGGGCGTCAACCGGCTGCGGTTCACCCCCGCGCTGCCGGCGGCGGGCGCGTGGACGGTGCAGCTGCGGTGGACCGCGCACGCCAACCGGGCCAGCAACGTGCCGGTCGACGTCGTGCACGCGGGCGGGCTGAGCACGTTCGGCGTGGACCAGCGCACCTCCGGCGGGCAGTGGGTGGCGCTGGGCACGTTCCAGTTCACCGCCGGCAGCGCCGGCAGTGTGCTGATCCGCACCGAGCAGACCGACGGTTACGTGATCGCCGACGCGGCCCGGTTCGTGCGGGCCTGAGCACCGACGCCACGCGCCAGGGCGGTCGCGATCAGGACGTCGAGGAGGGCCGGGTAGTCCAGCCCGGCCACCCGGAACATCTGCGGGTACTGGGAGACGGCGGTGAAGCCGGGGAACGTGTTGACCTCGTTGATGACCGGCTCGGTGCCGAAGCGCAGGAAGAAGTCGACCCGCAGCAGTCCCCGGCACTCCAGGGCGCGGAACGTGCGCACCGCCAGGTCCTGCAGCTGCTCGATGATCGCCGGCTCCAGCTTCGCCGGGATGTCGAAGATCGTCGTGGGGTCGAGGTACTTCGCCTCGTAGTCGAAGAACTCGTGCTTGTCCGGGAAGCTGATCTCCAGGGGCGGGCCGACCTGCAGCGAACCGTCGGGGTGCTCCAGGACGCCGAGGTCGACCTCGCGCCCGTGCACCATCTCCTCGACCAGGACCTTCGCGTCGCTGGCGCGGGCCTCGGCGAGGGCGTCGTCGAGCTCGGCCCAGTCGTCGACCTTGGACACGCCGAGGCTGGACCCGGCCCGGGACGGCTTCACGAACACGGGCAGGCCGAGCCGCTCCCGCTCCTGCGGCGACACGGTGCCGGCGCCGCCGCGCAGGACCACGCCGTCGGCGACGGGCAGCCCGTCGGCGACGAGGATCCGCTTGGTGAACTCCTTGTCCATGCCGGCGGCGCTGGCGAACACGCCGCTGCCGACGTAGGGCAGGCGGACCATCTCCAGGACCGACTGGATCGTGCCGTCCTCGCCGTAGGGGCCGTGGATGGCGGGGAACACCACGTCGCACTCGCGCATGGCGCCGATCGCGTCGGCCAGGCTGGTGAGGGCGGGCGCGTCGGTCTCCTTGGTCAGCGCCAGGAGGCCTTCCAGGTCGAGGGCCTCGGGCGAGTCGGCGTCGCGGCCGAAGACCCAGGTGCCACTGGGCGTGATGCGCACCGGCACGACCTCGTAACGGCCACGGTCGAGGAACCGCACGATGCTCAGCGCCGACTTGCACGAGACCTCGTGCTCGCCGCTGCGCCCCCCGAAGACGACGGCGACGCGGATGCGACGTTCAGCCATGCGGTAACTCCCCACTGCTCACATACGTTCGCGGCACCCGGGCGCCGATGCCCGTCAAGATCTCATGCGGGTTGGTCTGTGCCCAGGCCGCCCACTCTTCCACGGTCGGCTCGGCGCCGTCTCCCGGTCCGAACAGCACGACCTCGTCACCGAGTGCCACCGGAAGATCACCGGCGTCGACCACGAACTGGTCCATGGCGACCCGCCCGGCGATCGGGCAGCGCACCCCGCCGATCGCGACCGCACCACGGTTGCTGAGCAGGCGGGGCACCCCGTCGGCGTATCCGGCCGGGACCAGGACCACGGTCGTGTCACGGTCCGTCACGTACTGATGGAGGTACGACACCCCGGTGCCCGGCGGGACGCGTTTGACGTTGACGGCCCTGGCGCGCAGGGTCATCGCCCGGCGCAGCCCGGCGACGACGCCGTCGATCGGCTCGACCCCGTAGAGCGCCAGCCCGGCCCGGACCAGGTCGTAGTGGGCCGCCGGCACGTCGACGATCCCGGCGGAGTTGGCCAGGTGCCGCAACTGCGGCTCCAGCCCGGCCTTCGCGGCGACTGCCAGGGCCTCCTCGAAGCGTTCCAGCTGCCGGGCGACGGCCGGGTTGCCGGGGTCGTCCGCGGACGCGAGGTGCGACCAGATCCCGCGGACCCGCAGCGTGCCGCGCCGCTCCAGGTCCGCGGCCCGCCGGACGAGGTCCGGCCAGTCGGCCCAGGCGACCCCGTTGCGGGTCAGCCCCGTGTCGACCTTGAGATGGACGGTGACCCCGGGCGGCATCGCGTCGAGGTGCTCCGGCGTGGACACCGACAGGTCCACGCCGTGCCGCGCCGCCCAGGCGAAGTCGTCGTCGGTGCCGTACAGCCAGGCGAGCACCGGCGCGTCGATCCCGGCGTCGCGCAGCTGCCGGGCCTCGGTGATCGAGGTGACGCCGAGCCAGGTGGCCCCGCTGGCCAGGACGGTGCGCGCGACCGGCAGCACCCCGTGACCGAACCCGTCGGCCTTGACGACCGCCATGGTCGCCGCGCCCCGCCCCTGTCCACGCGCGGCGAGACCGGACAGGAGCCGGGTATTGTGCGCCACGGCGTCGAGATCGACGACCGCCTCGGCCACTGGTCCCACGAGCCACCCCCTTGTCCGCCGATCATAGTCAGGGGTGGAGGTAGCCCCACCCCGTAGACGGCGGGCAGGGCCGATGTGCCCGCCGGAGCGCGACCCGAGACTTGGACGTATGACCTGGTTCAGAGGTGTGTACCGCAGCGTCGTCCTGCTGGGCGTCGCCGCCGCCGTGCTCGTGCAGTTCCTCGGATCGCTGGTGCTGCTGCTCCCCGGCGTGCTGCTCGGCTGGGTCTTCCTGATCCCGCCGCCGGTGCGGCACGGGCGGCGGCTGACGAACCGGTGGCGGGCGATGTTCGCGGCGTGGACGGGCCGGGAGGTGCCGGCGCCGTACCAGCCGCCGCCCGCGCCGCCGCAGCCGGACGCTGACGGCCGGTACCGCCACGACACCACCCTCTACAAGTCGCCGCGCTTCCCGCGGTTCTTCCGGCGCCTCGACTGGCTGATGAAGGACCCGGCGACGAAACGGGACCTGGTGTGGCAGTTGTGGTTCCCCGTCGTCGTCCTCGCGGTCGTGCCGGTCGGGCTGGTCGTGGCGCCGTGGACGGTCCGGCTGGTCGCCACCTGGTCGGCCTGGCTGCTCGCCCCGATGGACCCGGCCCGGGCGGCGCGCAAGGCCAGCCGGGGCGCGCGCACCCAGCGGATGCTGCTGGCCTGGGCGCGGGCGGCGCTGCTGGTCTGCTTCGCCGCGCTCGAGGTGGTGCTGTTCGCGTTCAGCATGGCCTGCTTCGCCCTCGGTTTCGGCCTCGGACTCGTCTTCGTCATCCCCGTCGGCATTTCGCACCACCGGTGGCTGGTGAACCTGCGCCGGCACTTCGCCGGCTGGGGCGGGGTGCAGGTCGACCGCCCGTACACGCCGGAGCTGGTGCCGCAGCGCCGCCCGGACGGGATGCTGCAGGTCCGCAACAACCTGTACAAGACCGAGGCGATGGCGTCGTTCAACGCCCGCTGGCTGTGGACGTGGCACGACATCGCGTCGTGGCGGGACCTGGTGTGGCTGGGTGTCGACCCGGCCGTCACGGTGGCGCTGCTCGGCCTGCCCGTCGTCGCCGTGGTCTACGGCGCGTTCGGGCTGGTCCTGCCGTGGGTGTGGACGCAGGTGTTCGGGGCCGACTGGTCCGCCTGGTACGGCGCCGCCGCCGGCAACCGCACGGCCGGCCTGGTCCTCGGGGTCGCGCTGGTCGCGGCGGGGCTCGCGGTCACGGGGCGCCTGGTGACGGTGCACGCGCGGTGGACGGCGCTGCTGCTGCGCCCGACCCGGGCGGCGGCGCTGCGGCTGCGGGTCGAGCAGCTCACCCGTAGCCGCGCCGACGCCGTCGACGCGCAGGCCGCCGAGGTCCGCCGGATCGAACGGGACCTGCACGACGGCGCGCAGGCCCGGCTGATCGCGGTAGGCCTGACCCTCGGCGCGATCGAGCGGCTCATGGACACCGACCCGGCCGCGGCCCGCAAGCTGGTCGCGCAGACGAGGGAGACCGCCGAGGCGGCCCTGCGGGAGCTGCGGGATCTGGTCCGCGGCATCCATCCGCCGGTGCTGTCCGAGCGCGGGCTCACCGACGCGATCCGAGCGCTCGCCCTGGATCTCGACGACGTCGCCACCGGGATCACTGCCGGAGTCACCGCCGACATCACCGTCTCCGGGCGGCTCGACGGCCGGCCGCCCGCGCCGGTCGAGTCGGCCGCCTACTTCGCGGTCAGCGAGCTCATCGCCAACGCGATCCGGCACGGCGGCGCCGGCGCGGTGACCGTCGAGATCGATCACCGGGAGGGGCTGCTGCGGGTCACCGTCACCGACGACGGCTCCGGCGGCGCCGACCCGTCGCGGGGCACCGGCCTGCGCGGCATCGAGCGGCGGTTGGGTACCTTCGACGGGACCCTGGCCCTGAGCAGCCCGCCGGGCGGGCCGACCGTCGCAACGCTGGAGCTGCCGTGCGTGTTGTCCTCGCCGAAGACCTCTACCTCCTGAGGGACGGCATGGTCCTGCTCCTGCGCAGCCACGGCTTCGACGTCGTCGCCGCCGTGGACACCGGACCGGCGCTGCTCGCGGCCCTGCTCGAGCACCGCCCGGACGTCGCGGTCGTCGACGTGCGGCTGCCGCCGAGCTTCACCGACGAGGGACTGCAGGCGGCCCTGGCGGCCCGGCGGGAGGTGCCGGGGCTGCCGGTCCTCGTGCTCTCCCAGCACGTCGAGCAGCTGTACGCGCGGGAGCTCCTCGCCGACGGCACCGGCGCGGTCGGGTACCTGCTCAAGGACCGCGTGTTCAACGCCGACCAGTTCGTCGACGCGGTCCGCCGGGTCGCGGCCGGCGGCACGGTGATGGACCCGACGGTCATCGCCAAGCTCGTGGCGCGGCCGAGCACGACCGGCACGCTCACCCCGCGGGAGCGGGAGGTGCTGACGCTGATGGCCGAGGGCCGCTCGAACGCCGCGATCGGCAAGCAGCTGTTCCTCAGCGACAGCGCCGTCGGCAAGCACATCGCGAGCATCTTCGGCAAGCTCGACCTGCCGGTGTCCGACGACGACAACCGGCGGGTCCTAGCGGTGCTGGCCCATCTGCAAGGCTCCTGAGACGAACTCGGCGTGGTCGCGGATGTAGTCGGCGGCGTCGTAGTAGTGCGACGCGAAGACCAGCAGCGTCGCGTCCGGCGAGTACCGGTACTGCGTCGCCCACGTCATCGGCGGCAGGTACAGCCCGGTCGCCGGGCTGTCCAGGAGGAACTCCTGCCGGCTCACCCCGTCGTCGGCGACCACACTGCACCGGCCCTTGACGCAGATCAGGAACTGGTGGCATTCGCGGTGCGCGTGCTGGCCGCGGACCTTCTCGTTGGGCACGTCGAAGACGATGAAATAGCGCCGCACCGGGAACGGGACGTCCCGCTCGAACTCCCCGACGGACAGGTCGCCGCGCAGGTCCCGGACGTAGTCGAGCCGGTGCACGGTCACCCCGCGGACCTTGGTCCCGTTCACGCGTTCCCCGGTCGGGGTGTCATGCGGGCCGTGCTGCGCGGGGACGGGCTGGGCGGCGTCGACGTAGCCGGTGAGCCGGGCCGGGTTGCCCACGACGATCGCGTACGGCGGCACGGACCGGGTCACGACGGCGCCGGCGCCGACCATGGCGTGCCGGCCGATGGTGACGCCGGGCAGGATCGTGGCGTTGGCGCCGATCGACGCGCCGGTCTCGACCGTGGTGCGGGCGAAGGTCTGCGGGCGCCGGCGGCTGCGCGGCATCCGGTCGTTGGTGAACGTGACGTTGGGCCCGACGAACACGTCGTCCTCCAGGGTCACGCCGTCCCACAGCTGCACCCCGCACTTGACCGTGACCCGGTCCCCGACGACGACGTCGTTCTCCACGAACACGCCGTCGCAGACGTTGCAGTCGGCGCCGATGCGGGCGCCGGGCAGCACGTGCGCGAACGCCCAGATCCGGGTCCCCGCCCCCACGGCGGCGCTCTCGCACAGGGCGTTCGGGTGGGTGAAGAACGACATCAGCGCTGCCTTCCCTGCAGGACCGCGGTGTGGTGGATGCCCGTGTACCGCAGCTCGCGCGCCGCCACGGCCAGGGGCCGGCGTTTCGTGTTCTCGTAGCCGCGCCACGCGTAGGAGCCGACGACGCCGAGGCCGAGGGCGTTGATGCCGCCGAAGAACAGCACGACGAGGATCGTGGCGGCGTAGCCGGGCACGTCGAAGAGGCCGGCCAGCCGCGCGGAGAGCACGACCGCGCCGAGGGTCAGCGAGACGAGCAGTCCCGTCAGGCCGAACGTCATCAGCACCCGCACCGGCAGGTCGGTGAACGCGAAGACGCTGTCCATGAGGTACGTGACCTTCTTGCGCAGCGTCCAGCCGGACCCGCCGTGGACCCGGGCCCGGCGGGTGTAGGCGACCTGCTTGCGGCGGAACCCGAGCCAGAACAGCAGCGCGACCAGGGACGTGTTGGCCTCCTCGCACTCCAGCAGGCAGTCGCGGAACGCGCGGTTGCAGCCGAAGATGTCGACGCCGCCCGGCGGCATGTCCGGCACCACGAGCCGCCGGTACACCCCCCAGAACACGCCCGCGGCGAGCCGGCTGCCGAGCGGGTCGGCGCGGCCCTCACGGGTGCCGACGACGACGTCGTGCTCGTCGGCGGCCAGGGTACGGAAGAACTCGAGCGCCAGCTCCGGTGGTTCCTGCAGGTCGGCGGCCATGACGGCGAAGTACTCGCCGGTCGCGTGCTGCAGCCCGACCCGGATCGCGGCGAACGAGCCGAAGTTGCGCGACAGCAGCACCAGCGTCGCGGGGTACCGCTGCCGGGGCAGCAGCGCCTGCAGCAGCTCCGCGGAGCCGTCGGGGCTGCCGTCGACGACGACCACCGCCTCGAGCCGGTGGTCGAGGGCGTCGTACAGGTCCTCCACGGCGGCGAGCAGGTCCGGGATCGACCCTTCGTTGCGGTACACCGGGACGATCAGCGAATACACACTCAGCGAATACACACTCAGCGAATACACACCGAGCCTCCGAAGTCTCCGAACGCGTTGAGGGCGGCGGCGACCCGGTCCACCTCGGCGGGGTCCAGCGCCGGGTGGCACGGCAGGCTCAGCACCTCGGCGCACAGCCGCTCGGTGACCGGCAGGTCGCGGCCGGCGTACCGGCCACGGTGCACCGGCTGGCGGTGGTCGGGCACCGGGTAGTGCACGTCGTGCGGCACGCCGTGGGCGCGCAGGTGCGCCGACAGCGCGTCCCGGTCGGTGGTGCGCAGCACGTACAGGTGCCCGACGTGCGACGGTGCCGCGACGCCGGGCAGGGTCAGCTTCGGGTGCTCGATGGTGGCGGCATAGCGGGCGGCGACCGCGACCCGGCGGGCGTTCCACCCGTCCAGGTGCGGCAGCTTCGCGGCCAGCACGGCGGCCTGCAGCTCGTCCATGCGGCTGTTCCGGGCCGGGCCGGCGACCTGGTGATACTTGCGGTCCCAGCCGTACTGCCGCAGCCGCCGGACCCGTTGCGCGACGCCCGCGTCGGCGGTGAGCACGGCTCCGGCGTCGCCGAGCGCGCCGAGGTTCTTCGTCGGGTAGAAGCTGAACGCGGCCGCGTCGCCCCACGCACCGGCCCGCCGGCCGTCAGTGCCGCCAGAGTTGCCGGCCGCGCCGTGCGCCTGCGCGCAGTCCTCGACCACGGCGGCGCCGTGCCGGTCCGCGACCACGCGGAGGGCGGCCATGTCGGCGAGCCGGCCGTACAGGTGCGTGACGAGGACCGCGTCGAACGTCTCCCGGTCCAGCAGCACCGGGTCGAGGGTGGCGGTGTCCTCGTCGACGTCGACGTAGACGGGTTCGGCGCCGAGGGCGAGCACGGCGGTGGTGCCGTAGCCACCCGCGTTCGCGGCCAGGGCGATCCGGCTGCCGCGCCCGGCGCCGACGGCGGCGAGGGCGAGCTCGATCGCGTCGGTGCCGTTGCCGACGCCGACGGCGTGCGGAACACCGCAGTACGCGGCGAACGCCGCCTCGAAGGCTTCGACCTCCGGGCCGAGGATGTACCAGCCGCTGTCCACGACCCTTCGCACGGCCGCCGCCACCGCGTCGGCCAGGGGGGCGTGCAGCGCCACGAGATCGTTCATGTCACCTCATAGACGGTCAGCTGGCCGGCGGTGAACCGCAACACCACGGGGGCACGGAGGGCACCGAGGTCGCCGACGGGTCCGGCGGTCGCGTCGGCGACGAGCCAGCGGACGTGGTACCGGTCGCGCAGCACGCCGATCGTCGCGGGACCGGGGTCGGTGAACGCGGCGTCGTTGGCGGCGAGCCGGTCGGGGTCCCAGAAGCCGGCGAACCACGGCGGCACCCCGTCCGCGGCGGCGCGTTCGTAGGTGGTGTTGGTGAAGCCCCAGCCCTCGACGAGGACCCGGCGGCCGCTGGCGGCGGCGAGCGCGAACCGCCGGTTGTCGCACGGCTCTCCCACGGTTCGCAGGCCGAAGCAGTGCGCGTTGGTGGCGAGGAGGTCGCCGGGTGCGGTGTGCGCCTGCAGCCAGCGGCCGGCGTCCCAGGTGTCGCGGTCGATGGCGCTGGTGCGGCCGTCGCGGTCGACCAGGTCGGCGGCGGGCACGGCGCGCCAGCCGCCGGCGGCGGTGTCGGTGACGACGACGGCTGTCTGGTCGTAGGCGGTCGGCAACCCGTACCCGGCGCAGAGCGCGACCGCCACGGCGAGGATCCGGCCGTCCCGCCGGATCAGTCCCGCCACCGCGCCGACCACTGTGACGGCGAGCGCGATCCCGGCGAGGATGAGGTACGAGCGGGCGAGCTCCCACCCGAGCCGCTCCCCGGCCGGCGGGACGGCGTCGAGCCGGCGCATGAGCAGCACCGCGGCGACCCCGGCGGTCGTGGCGAGCCCGAGGACGCCGCCACGGGCCCAGGTCATGGCGCCGGACGCACCGGACGCGCCGGACGCCACTGCCAGCCCGGCGACGGATGCCAGCGCGAGGTACGGCCGCGCCGACACGATCAGGTAGGACTGGGAGCCGCCCGGGTGGCCGAACAGCAGCACCCCGGCGAGCCCGCCGGCGCCGACGGCCAGGAGCAGCAGCGTCGACGGGGCGAGGAGCAGCTCCCGGTGCCTGGGGGCGGTGAGGACGAGGATCCCGGCCCACATGAACAGCCAGCACAGGACGGTGAGCCCGGCGGCGACCCGGGCGTGCCCGGCGGGGGTGCCGGGGCCGGTGTAGCCGGTCCAGGTGGCGGCGACGGTGGCGAACCCCTCCATGGTGGCGAGGGGCCGGACGACGAGTCCCTGGTTGGCGCCCCCGCCGTAGAGGACGACCTGGGCGGCGACGGTGCACGCGGCGGCGAGCGCGGCCGCGAGCAGCGCCGGGCGGTGCAGGCCGCGGCGGGTGGCGAGCCGGACGAGCACGACGAGGACCAGGGCGCCGGTCAGCAGCGGCAGATACGGCGACTTCGCCCCGGCCAGCCCGGCGAGCAGCAGCGTGAACAGCAGCCAGGGCCCCTTGCCCCGGTCGCCGTTGAACCGGTCGAGCAGCACCAGGACGACGGCGGCGAACAGCAGGGCGCCGAACGTCTGGGTCGGGCTGCTCCAGGCGACCATCCGGAACATCGAGCCGTCCTCGTACGCGCCGAAGCCGAACCAGCCGTCGTAGTGCAGCCAGCCGTACGGGTCCGGGGCGAGGACGAACAGCGTCACGACCGCCGCGACCGGCCCGGTCCACCAGCCGCCGGTGAGGCGCCGGGCGATGACCGCGACGAGCAGCAGGGTGCCGGCGAGCATCGGCAGCGGCGTGAGCCGGACGAGGAGCGTCAGCGGGTCGATGCCGGTGACCCAGCTGGTCGCGGCCATCTCCGGGTAGACGAACCAGTGGTAGATCAGCGGCTCGCCGGACACCCACGGCGCCTGCATCGGCATGTGGTGCTTCGCCTCGGCGATCAGCGCCAGGTGGAACGGGGTGTCGGCGTCGGCCGGGTTGGTGACGGGCCAGCCGAGGCCGTGTGAGCGGAACATGCGGACGCTGCGCAGGACGAGGACGCCGATGACGAGCAGCATCGACCAGGCCCACAGCGCCGGGGTCCGCTCCGCCGCACCCCGCCACACCCGGCGCAGCCGGGGCACGACCAGAGACACGGCGATCATCCCGGCGGGCCAGGCGAGCACCAGCAGCGGCTGGCCGGCGGCGCGGGCGGCGATGTACGTGAGGACCTCCACCACGTAGCCGACGGCGGCGCCGGCGACGACGTCGGCGACGAGCCAGCCGGAGCGGCCCCGCAACGCCCGCCACAACAGCAGCCCCGGCAGCACCACGCCGATCGTGAGCCAGCCGGCGAACGCGAGGGTCGTGGGCAGCGACACCCCGTAGAACCGCAGCGTGGCCGCGGTCCCGGCGAGCCCGGCGGCGAGCGGCGGCAGGGACGGCAGGCGCAGCAGGGACGCCAGGAGTTCGCGCGGGCCCAGGCGGCCGGCGGTCGCCGGTGGCTCGCCCGGACCTGCGACGGGGTCCCGTGTCGCGTCCAGTGTTGTGCTCACTACCCCGTGCAACTGTTCCGGCGCCGGACGGGTCGCGCCCGATCACCCGTTCGCGGCGCACACGGCGGCGGTCGCCGGTCCCGGCGGCAGCGGATGCGCGAGGCCGGCCGCGGCCACGACGACCAGCACGGCCGCGGCGGCCAGGACCGCCACGGCGAACCGCAGCGGCACCCGCCGCCCGGTGTGCCCGGTGTCCCACGCGGGCGGGGCGAGCAGCGCGCAGCCGGCGACGCCGAGCAGGACGAGGGGCAGCGCGAAGCGGGTCTCGGTGGCCGACGTCATCAGCGAGGCGCACACGCCCGCGGCGAGCACGGCCAGGGCCCGTGCGCCGGGGGTGCGGCACAGTGCGCCGATCCCCGCGGCGACGATGAGGACGACCGGGACGGCAAGCTCGTAGCGTTCGGCGGTGGCGGCCGTGCTGTACGGCGTCGAGAACGACCAGGCGAGCGCGGCGGCGACCTTCTCCAGGAGGAACAGCGCCGAGCCGGGCAGGTTGCCGGCGAGGGCCCCGGCGAGTCCGCCGGTGGAGTGGACGGGGTGCCCGGCGACCGCCCCGGCCAGGGCCGGGTCGCAGTAGAACTGCTGCGGCGGCCCGCCGGTGGTCACGGTGTCGTAGCGCACCACGTAGGAGGCGTAGCCGGCCTGGAACCCGGCGAGCCCGGCGGTGCCCGGTGGCGTCAGTCCCGGCGGGAGGCCGCGGGCCAGGTTGACCGCCAGCTGCGGCAGCGACCCGGCCAGGACTCCGGCGGCGAACCATACTGCCGGCCATCCCCTGGTCACGGCCAGGAGACCGCCGAGCGCGGCGAGGGGCAGCAGGTATGCGGGCCGCAGGTTGAGCGTGACACCCGCCGCGACCCCCGCCGCCGGCAGCGCCCACCGGGTCCGGTCCCCCAGCGCCAGGCGGGCGGCGGTCAGGAAGGCGGCGGCGGCCGGCAGATCCATCAGCGGGAACGGCGCGAACCCCGCCGCGACCACCCAGGTCAGCGCCGCGCACAGCCACCCGGTGGCCGGGCCCTCACGGCCCGCGAGCCCGGGCAGCAGGACCGCTCCGATGACCGCGACGAGCAGTGCGTTCTCCACCAGGACGCCGTGCCGGCCGGCGCCGCCGACCAGGTGCTCGGCGAGGGCGGCCGGCGCGTAGACGACCGGGGTCAGCGCGCCGCGGAAGTCCAGGTCGCCCTCGCGGACCACGTCCGCGTCCGTGAACAGCGCCAGGGAGCCGTTGAAGTAGCGGGCGGCGTCGTAGACGAACCCGCCGGCGGGTCCCTGCGCGACGGTGGCCGTGAACAGCGCCGCCGCCGGACCGAGCCGCGCCCACCAGGCAGTCCGGTGCCGTTGCCGCTCACGCACCGCCATGAGGTTCCTAACGATCGAGGGGAGCGCCGGGGTACGCCGTGCGATACCGTGTTCGCCGCTCGCATTCGTACTTCGCGACAGGAGCAGGACCGATGGGGATCGCGCAGGACCAGGTCGTGGTCGGCCTGGACAACGGCGGCACCGCCAACAACGCCACGGTGCTCTCGCACGACGGGGCGTTCCTCGTCGACGGCCTCGTCGAGGTCCCCAGCCGGGTGCTGGAGGGGCCGGCAATCGCGGTCGAGGCCCTCGCGGGGGCGTTCGACAACATCCTGGCCGTGACCAAGGTCGACCGGGAGCGGGTCGCCGCCGTCGGCCTCGACACGCCGGGCCCGGCCACCGCCGACGGGGTCATCTCCTCGAAGGGCTCGACGAACTTCTCCCAGCCGGCCTGGTGGGGCTTCGACTTCCGGGGCGCCCTCGAGCAGCGGCTCGGCCTGCCCGTCGTCTACAACAACGACGGCAACGCCGCCGCCCTGTACGCCCACCACGTCCACTTCGGTGCCGACGCGAACGAGCGGTCTTCGGTGTCGGCGATCGTCGGCACCGGCCTCGGCGGCGGTGTCATCGAGCAGGGCAACGTCATCAAGGGCGCCGCCGGGATGGCGGGCGAGCTCGGCCACGTCCACATCCCGATGCACGGCCTCCTCGAGGAGGGCCAGCCGCTGCCGTCGTGCGGGTGCGGGTTCCTCGGCGACGTGGAGAGCGTCAGCTCGCTGACCGGCATCGTGCGCAACCTGCTGCCGTACTGGCTGACCCGGTTCCCGGACCACCCGCTGCACCACGCCGACACGATCCGCGCCGCCGCGAAGCAGGTCCGCTCGTTCGCCGAGCAGGGCGACGAGCTGGCGCTGCACATCTTCGACCAGCAGGCGATGGGGCTCGGCCGGATGTTCACGATCGCCGCGAACTTCACCGACCCGGACTGCTACTTCGTCGGCGGCGGCGTCGTCGAGGCGGCGCCGCACTTCCGTGAGTGGTTCCTGGCGAAGGTCCGCGAATACACGCTGCTGCGCGAGGAGCAGGCGGCGGTCGCCACGTTCGCCCTGGTCCCGGACCGGGACATGGCCGGCGCCCGGGGCGCGGCGATCGCCGCGGCGGCGAGCCTGTAGCTCACGCCTGCTCCACCGGCGCCGGGGCGCGGGCGACGGCAGCTCGACGTGCATGTCGGCGGACGGGGCGAGCCGGATCGTGCCGTCCTCGTTGATCCGGTCCCGCTCGACGGGCCCGTCGGTGTTCTCTTCGTCGAAGCCGGCGTACACCTCGGGCTGCTCCGCCGGCGGCACGATGCGGACCCGGCGGATCGCGGTCCAGGCGGCGGGCGGGTCCCGGAAGACGATCTCCAGGTCGTAGACGGGGGTCTGCCCGGCGTTGCGGATCGCGGCGCCGACCACGCCCCGGGTGATGATCTTCTCGAACGTCTCGCGCTCGCTGACCGCCCACGCACACACCCGCTCGGCGTCGGCGCGCGCCTCGGCGAGCTGATGGGCGGCGAGCAGACCGGCGGACGCGGACGCGGCGCGCTGGACGCCCTTGAGCGCCTGGAACGCGAGGAACACTGCGGCACCGGCGACGAGCATCGCGAGCGCCGCCACCACCAATGCCATCACATCGGACAAATTACCCGTTCCCGGGTGTACGTGGGACCGCGAGAGAGAATCGGACGATGGAACTCCTCGAAGGACGGGACGTGCCGCTGGGCCGCTACTCGGTGGTGCGGCGGACCCTGCCGAACAAGACCCGCCGGACGGTCGGCGCGTGGTGCTTCCTCGACCACTTCGGGCCGGAGGAGGTCACCGGGAAGCCGGGCATGCGGGTCCCGCCGCACCCGCACATCGGCCTGCAGACGGTGACCTGGCTGTTCGACGGGGAGATCCGGCACCGCGACAGCCTCGGCTCGGACGAGCTGATCCGCCCCGGCCAGCTCAACATCATGACGTCGGGGCGCGGGATCGCACACTCCGAGGACTCCCCCACCGCCAAGCCGCCGCTGCTGCACGGGGTGCAGCTGTGGGTGGCGCTGCCCGATGCCGCGCGCCACCGGGAGCCCGCCTTCCAGCACCTCGAGGACCTGCCCGTCGCCGAGGTTCCCGGGGTACGGATGACCGTCGCCGTGGGGTCCCTCGGCGGGGTCACGTCGCCGGCCGCCGTGCACAGCCCCCTCGTCGGCGCCGAGGTGACCGTCGCCGCCCGTACCCCCGCAGAAATCGCCATAAATCCGGCTTTCGAGCACGGTCTGGTGGTCACCGACGGCACAGCGCGGGTCGAGGGGGTCGACGTGACGGCGGGGTCACTGCTGCACCTTCCCGAGGGACGGACGTCGCTGGCGTTCGAAGGGGACGCGCGGCTGTTCCTGATCGGCGGGGTGCCGCTGGAGGAGGAGCTGGTCATGTGGTGGAACTTCGTCGCGCGCTCGCACGAGGAGATCGTGGCGGCGCGCGACGAGTGGGAGGCCGGGTCCTCGCGGTTCGGCACGGTGCCGGGCGGGCAGGAGCCGCTGCCCGCCCCGGCCCTGCCCACCACGCGGCTCCTGCCGCGACACCGGTTCTCCTAGCGCAGTTCTAGAGCAGTCGCCACAGGTGGTCGGCGGTGCCGTTGTCGTCGTACTGCACGACCTGCGCCGAGTTGGCCGTCGACATGCCCGAGACGCCGAGCACCTTCATGCTGTGCTGGACCTGCCCGTCGGCCTCGATGTTGAGCTGTGTGCGAAGCCAGCCCCGCGGCTGGACCGCGCCGGGTGGAAGTTTCAGGAACGCGGTGGCCTTCAACGGGGCGAGATTCGGCCAGTAGTGACCGCCCCTGGCCCCCGGCGTGACGGTTTTCGCCGTCCGCACCGCGGCGTTCGCGGGGCTGGCGACGGTGGTGGACAAGGCGATCGCGCCGCCGGTGAGGGCGACACCGCTCGCGACGAACGTTCTGCGGTCCATGGACCGGACTCCTTTGCTCCCGGCGGGGAACATCGATGCCCGATTATGCGCAGAAACGCGCCTTTGTGAAAGAACTCGTTGGTTTTTGTTTATTTACCAACTGGCGGTGTGCGGTACCAGCGGAGGCCGCCGCCGGCCAGCAGTCCGAGCCCACCGCCCAGCGCGACCGCGACCGCCCACCGGGACCAGCCGGGGCCGGCGAGGCTGCCGTTGCTGAACACGGCCGCGTCGGCGAACCCGGTCATCACGGCCAGGCACGCGCCGGCGATGGCGGTCACGATGTTCGCGGCGGGGCGGCACAGGACCTGCAGCGCCGCCGCGGCGAGCACCCCCACGCCGGTGAGCAGCGGCCACAACCTGGCGAGCAGCTGGGTGCCGAGGTGCTCGGCCGGCGACGTGGCCAGCCCCGCGCCGGCGACGATCCACGCCACGACGACCGCCCCGGCCACCGCCGCGACGGCCGCGAGCACCCACCGGGACCTCGGCGCGGCCGCACTGCTGACGACGCTGACGACGACGGCCGCGAGCACCGCACCCGCCCACCACCAGCCGGTCTGCGGCGGGGCCGCGCGGACGATCGTGCCGCGGACGATGCCTGGGGTGGTGCCGTCGACCTCGAGGGGAACGCTCCACGCGCGGGCGGGCAGCTCCCGGGCGCGCTCGTCGTGCCAGCGGACGGTGCGCTGCGCGGACACCCGCCGCCAGGCCGGGTCACTGCTGCCGGTTTCGCCGGTGCGCGCGGCCCGGCCGGTCAGGGAGCGGCTGGCGGACCACGTCGGGGAGCGGCGGTTCTCGGCGACGCCGTCCCTGTCGACGCGCAGGAACGGCTCGCCCTGCAGGCCGAGCACGACGACGGTCCGGTCGGTGGTGCTGCGCAGTTCGAGGCGGGCGCCGCCCTCGACCGCGCGGACGGTCACCCCCGGCACCGACACCGAGTCGACGCGCACCACATAGTCGACGGCGGCGGGCGCGTCGGCGCCGTGGGCCGCGGCCGGGGTCACATAGCCGAGCGCCGCGAGCACGCCGAGCAACACTCCCAGCGACGCCGCCGCGAGCAGCCGCGTGCGGGTCATCCGGCTCGGGCGGCGGCGATCGCGGCGACGAGGTCGGCGCGGGCGCGGGCGACCCGGGAGCGGATCGTGCCGACGGGGACGTCCTCGATCTCGGCGGCCTCCGCGTAGGACAGGCCGAGCACCTGGGTGAGCACGAACGCGACCCGCCGCTCCGCCGGCAGCGCCGCGACCAGGTCGGCGGCGGCGTGCAGCCCCGCGTGGTCGGCGCCGGCCAGCTCCTCGGGCTCCGCGGCGACCCGGGCCTCGAGCCGCCGCCCGCGCACCGCCGAGCGGACGTGGTCGGCGCACGCGCGCCGGGCGATCGCCAGGACCCAGGTCCGCCCGGTGGAGCGCCCGGCGAACTCCGGCAGGGCGCGGAATGCCCGCAGATAGGTGTCCTGGGTCACGTCGTCGGCGTGGTGCGGGCCGACCAGCGCGGCGACGAACCGCCACACCTCCGGCTGCGTCGCCCGGACGAACACCGCGGCCGCGGCCCGGTCCCCGCCACGCGCGGCCAGCAGCGCGACCGTGGCCGGATCGCGGCTGGGGTCTGCGGCTGTCCGGTCGGCCTCACCAGTCACGCGGGAAGCGTAGCGCCCGTTCCTGCGAACCGGATGAGCGCCTCGCCAGGCGTCCCACCCAGTGACCACCGTCTACGTCTGCCGCTGCTTGCGGCGGCGGATCACCTCGGCCACCACCAGGCCGGCGATCAGCAGGATCCCCAGGGTCACCCAGAGCGGGGCGAGGCTGCCCGCCCCCGATGACGAGGCCGGCGCGTCGCCGGCCGGGGCCGTGCCGGCCGACGCCGGGATCAGGCAGGCCACCTCGACCGGCTGCGGGGTGGCGGCGCCGGCACCGGCGACTGCCGGGACCAGCGCCTGGCAGTGCCCCTCGACGGGGGCGCCGAGGTCGATCGCGACCCGCCACGACCCGGGCGGCAGCACACCGCTCCACGTCTGCGTGCCGCGCTCGTCACCGGTCTGCGTGAGCTTCTCCCCGGCGATCGCCGCCGTCCCGCCCGCCGCCGGCGTCGCGGTCAGCGTGACCGGGGTCGGCTCGTTGATCGGGTGGCCGTCCTGCCACTGGGCGGTGATCCACACGGAGCCGCGGCCGTCGGAGTGGATGGTGACCGACGCGCCACCGTGGGCGGCGGCGGGCGAAGCCAGGCCCAGCGCTGCCAGCAGCACCGCCGCGACAACGGCGAACCGCCTCACGGCTGGGCACTCATGGCATGGCCGGGGCGGCCTGCGGGCGGTCGTCGCGCACGTAGACGACCATGTCGCCGGTCTGGATCGTGGTGCCCTCGGGGTCGGCGAGCGACAGCACCTTGCCGCGCCGGAACAGCGCGATGACCAGCTCCGACAGGTCCCGCGGCGCCGAGCCGACCTCGTCCCGGCGGGCGGAGCGCATCGCCAGGGCCATCCCCTGGCCGGGGGTGAGGAGGTCCTCGACGACCTCGATGAGCGGCGGCGCGGTCGTCGACAGGCCCAGCAGCCGGCCGGCGGTGGCCGAGGACACGATGACGTGGTGGGCGCCGGACTGGCGCAGCAGCGGCGCGTTCTCCGCCTCGCGGGCCGCCGCGATGATCGAGACCTTGCCCGCGGTCAGCTGCCGGACCGTGAGCGTGACCAGGACCGACGCGTCGTCGCTGTCGGTCGCGATGATGATCGCCTTGGCGTCCTCGACCCGGGCCTCCTTGAGCACCGTCGAACGGGTCGCGGAGCCCTCGACGACGACCAGGCCGTCGGCCTGGGCCTGACGCGCGGCGGCGGATTGGCTCTCGACCACGACCACCTGGGACTTGTCCAGGCCGTTCTCCAGCAGGGTGCCGACCGCCGCCCGGCCCTTGGTGCCGTAGCCGCAGACGATGACGTGGTTCTTCACGCGTTTCCTCCACCGCTGCAACCTGAGGTTGGTGCGGTACTGCTCGGTCAGGACTTCCAGGGTGGTGCCGACCAGGATGATCAGGAACAGCACGCGGGCCGGGGTGATGATCAGGATGTTGGCGAGGCGGGCCGACTCCGACACCGGCGTGATGTCGCCGTATCCGGTGGTCGACAGGGTGACGACGGCGTAGTAGAAGCAGTCGAGAAGGGTGAGTCCGTCCTCGTTGACGTCCCGGTAGCCGTCCCGGTCGACGAAGATGACTGCGACGATCGACGAGACGAGCAGCACCGCAAAACCGAGCCGCGCGCTGATCGCCCGCAGCGGGCCCCGCCGCACAGCCGGAAACTGGATCACGTGCCCCGCCCACGGTTGCCGAATGGTCGAAACCCACCATACGGGCTACGTATGACCCGACGCCTGCTGGGTAGCGGGCGACGATGACAAGAGTGGGCGTCCTCGGCTCGTACGGCGGTTGCAATCTCGGCGACGAGGCGATCCTGACGAGCATCCTCGCCGACCTGCGGGCCAGGCGGCCGGACGTGGACGTGCTGGTGTTCTCCCGTGAGCCGGAGCACACCGCCGACGCGCACCCGGACGTCGAGGTGGCGCCGTGGGAGGGGGTCAGCCGGGACCGGACCGCGGCCGAGCTGCAGCGGCTGGACCTGATGATCCTCGGGGGCGGCGGCATCCTGTACGACACGGAGGCGCGCCGGTATCTCCGCGTGGTGCGCACCGCGCAGGAGCAACGGGTGCCGGTCTTCGGGTACGCCCTGGGCGCCGGCCCGCTCACCGAGGAGATCGACTGCTCGATGGCGCGCGACGTCCTCGCGCAGGCGGTCGAGGTGACCGTCCGGGACGAGGAGTCCAAGGTCGCGCTCGAGGAGGCGGGGGTCACCTGCCGGGTGTCCGTCACCGCCGACCCGGCGCTGCTGCTGGCCCCGGAGGAGTTCGACGCCGGTCTGCTGCGTGACTCACTGCCGGCCGGCCGCCGGGTGGTCGGCATGAGCGTCCGCGAGCCGGGCCGCGCCGCGCAGCACCTCGACGCCGACGGGTATCACCAGCTCCTCGCCCACGTCGGCGACTTCCTCGTGCACCGGCTCGACGCGGCGCTGCTGTTCGTGCCGATGGAACGCTCCGACATCCGCCACGCCCACGCGGTCCTGTCCCGGATGACGGCGGCGGAGCACTGCCGGGTCCTGCACGGCGAATACCGGCCGGGGCAGATCCTGGACCTGATGAAGCACCTGGACCTGGCCGTCGGCATGCGGCTGCACTTCCTGATGTTCGCCGCCCTCGCCGGGGTGCCGCTGCTGGCGCTGCCCTACGCGGGGAAGGTCTTCGACTTCGCCCAGCGCATCGGCGCGCCGGTGCCGCGCGGCGTGGTCCGGGAGGCGGCCGGGCCGCTGCTCGCCCAGGTCGACCGGCTGTGGGACGAGCGGCCGCAGCGCCTGGAGGAGACCGCGTCGCGGGTCGCGGCCCTGAAGCAGCGGGCCACGGAGACCGGCCGGCGCCTCGGCGCGCAGCTCGAGCGCACGAAGGTCGCGGCGTGAACGGGGGCATGAACGGGCCCGACGGCGCCTCGCTGGGCCGGCTGGGCGGCGCGCAGCGCGTCCACCTGCCGCCGAGGACGGCGGAGTACGGCGGGCACACCGAGGTCCTGGTGGTCGGCGGTGGCCCGGCCGGGTTCGGTGCGGCGATGGGCGCGGCGGCCGCCGGCGCCGAGGTCGTGCTGGTGGAGCGCTACGGGTTCCTCGGCGGCAACGCCACCGCGGCGCTGGTGATGCCGCTGATGAGCTTCCACAACGAGATCAAGCAGGCGGTCGGCGGCGACGACAGCCGGCTGCTGCCCACCGACCACGGCGAGGGCGAGCCGGTCGTCGCCGGGGTGCTGTGGATGCTGCTGGACCGCCTGGTCCGGGCCGCCGGCGCGATCACGCCGGCGAAGGAGACCGGGTACACGGTCCCGTTCGACCCGGAGGTGTTCAAACTCGTCACGTACGACATGCTCGGCGGCTCCGGCGTGAAGCTGCTGCTGCACGCGTTCGCCTCCGACCTCATCGCGCTGCCCGACGCCTCCCGCGTGGTGTTCGAGACGAAGTCCGGCCCCGTCGTGATCGACGCTGACGTCGTCGTGGACTGCACCGGCGACGGCGACCTGGCCGCGTCGGCGGGCGCCCCCTACGAGGTGGGCCGCCCCGAGGACGGGCTGACCCAGCCGATGACGCTGATGTTCCGGATCGGCAACCTGCGGCGGGACGGCTTCGCCGACTACGTCCGCGAGCACCCCGACCAGTGGAAGGGCGTGCACGGCCTGTGGGATCTGATCCGGGCGGCGCGCGACGCGGGCGAGCTGGACCTGCCGCGGGAGGACGTGCTGTTCTTCGCCACCCCGCACGAGGGCGAGGTGTCGGTCAACTCGACCCGCTTCGGCGGCCTGGGCATCAGCGTGTGGGACCTGACCCGGGCGGAGCTGACGATGCACCGCCAGCTGGCCAGCATCGCCCGGTTCCTGCGGACCCGCGTGCCCGGCTTCGAGTCCTCGTACGTGATCCAGAGCGGCGTGCAGGTCGGCGTGCGGGAGACCCGCCGGGTGCTCGGCGACTACCAGCTCACCGGCCAGGACGTCCTCGACGCGCGGAAGTTCCCGGACGTGGTGGCGCGCGGCGCGTATCCGGTGGACATCCACAACCCGAACGGCCCCGGTACGATCCTGCGCCGGCTGCCGCAGGGCACGTCCTACGACATCCCGCTGCGGACGCTGCTGCCCCGCGACGTGGACCGGCTGCTCATCGCGGGGCGCTGCATCTCCGGCGACCACGTGGCGCACAGCTCGTATCGCATCATGCCGATCTCGATGGCGACCGGCCAGGCGGCGGGCGTGTGCGCGGCCCTCTCGGCCCGGGCCGGCAAGCCGCCGCGCGAGATCCCGGCGGCGCACGTCCAGCGGGTCCTGCGCGCGCAGGGCGCCAGCCTTCCTGACGCACCGTAGTTTGTTGACTTCGTAGCGGGCATTTCCACCGGACGGATCGCCTCGCCTCCGTCGATGCGTCAGGATCGATCCCATGGCGACCACCACCGCTCCGTCCGCGACGACCGCCCGCGACCGGCCGGTGTCGACCCCGCGCCGGGACCTGGCCGTCGCGCTCGCGACGCTGTGGCTCACCGGCGGGCTCTACCTCGACGGCTGGGCCCACTCCCACGTGCCGGAGCTGGAGACCTTCTTCACCCCATGGCACGGCGTGCTCTACAGCGGCTATGCGGCGCTCGCCGTCGCCCTGGTCCCGGCGAGCCTCTGGCGCGGTCGCCCGGCCGGCCCCGTCCGGGACTGGGTCCCCGCCGGCTACGGGCCCGGCCTGCTCGGCGCCGTCCTCTTCGCCGTCGGCGGCGCCGTCGACATGGCCTGGCACACGCTGCTCGGCATCGAGGTCGATCTCGAGGCCCTCCTCAGCCCGCCGCACCTGCTGCTGCTGACCGCCGGCATGCTGATGATCACGACCCCGGTCCGCGCCGCCGCGGCCCGCCACGCGACCGCGGCCGGCCCGGCCCGGCCCTCGGTCCTCGGCGACCTGCCGGTCCTGCTGAGCATGCTGAGCGCGGTCGGCATCGCCGCCTTCTTCCTCGACTACCTGTCGCCGTTCATCGACGCGCCCGCCGCGTCCGACGGGTATGGCAACGGGCAGCCGTTCGGGCTCGCGCAGCACCTGACCTTCACCACGCTCGTCGTCGCCGCCGCCCTGTTCGTGTGGACCCGGCTCGGCCGGATCCCCGTCGGCCTCCTCACGGTCGTCGTCGCCGCGGCCTCGGTCCCCAACGGCGTCTTCAACGACTTCGAGAACCTCGCCGCGCAGCTGTGGCCCCTGGCCGGTGCCGTCGTCGCCGACGTGGCGGTGCAGTGGGTCGCCGCGCAGCGCCCGCACCGGGTCCCGGTCGCGGTCGGCGCGCTGCTCCCGCTGCTGGTCTGGGCCACCCACCTGATCGGCGTGCAGACGTCGCTCGGCGTGGCGTGGTCGGAGGAGCTGTGGGCCGGCGTCGTCGTGCTCAACACCCTGGCCGGCGCCGTCCTCGGCACCCTGGCCGCCGGAGGTAGAGTTCCGGCTCGTGCGTGACCTGTTGCCGGAGTTCGTGATGGTCGAGGTCGCCGGGGACGACGACTGGACCGGCGCGTTGCTGCCCGACGAGGCGGCGAACCTGTCGCCACGGGCGGTCGAGGGGCGGCGGCGCGAGTTCACCGCGGGGCGCGTGTGCGCGCGGCGGGCCCTCGAAAGGGTCGGGATTCACGGCCAGCCGGTGCTGGCGGCGCCGAGCCGGGCGCCGATCTGGCCGGCTGGGGCGACCGGGAGCATCACCCACACCACCGGCTACTGCGCGGTCGCCGTCGCCCAGGTGCCGGACCTGCGGGCGGTCGGGATCGACGCGGAGCGCCGCACCCTGCTGCCGGCCAACATCGTGCAGCAGATCCTGCTGCCCGGGGAGATCGCCTGGTGCGAGGCCCGGCCGGACGAGCCGTGGTGGCCGGCGGTGCACTTCAGCGCCAAGGAGACGGTGTACAAGATGTGGTCGCCGATCATGGGGACCTGGCTCGGCTTCCACGACGCCAGGCTGACCATCGACGTGGCGGCGGGCACGTTCGAGGCGCAGATCCTGCCGGAGAAGCTGGCCGAGTCGCCGGGCGCGCCGGAGGTCTTCCACGGCCGGTTCGCCGCCGAGCCGGACCTGATCCGCACCGCGGGACACGTCGAGCGGTGACCGCGTTCGAGCGGGCGCTGGCCGAGCCCGGGCCACGGCCCCTGCCGCCGGAGGTGGTGGCGATCCTGCGCCGGGTGGACGCGCCGCCGCGGCTGGTCGCGCACCTGCGGCTCGTGCACGACGTCGCCGCGCAGCTGCTGGACTGGCTGACGGTGGCGGCACCGGGGCTGGTGGTGGACCGGGCGGCGGTGCTGTTCGGCGCGGCGACGCACGACATCGGCAAGGCCGTGCACCGGCGGGAGCTGTCGGAGCCCGGCAGCGCGCACGAGGCCACCGGCGCGGACCTGCTGCGTGACCACGGGGACCTGGCCAGGTTCGCGGCGACGCACGCCCAGTGGGAGCGGCCGGACGCGACCACGGAGGAGCTCCTGGTGACGCTCGCCGACAAGGTGTGGAAGGGCAAGCGGGTGGCCGGCCTGGAGCAGCGGGTCGCGGCGCTGCTCGGCGGCGGGCGCGAGCCGTGGGAGGCGTTCCTGGTCCTCGACGACGAGCTGACCCGCGTCGCCGAGGACGCCGACGCCCGCCTGGCGTTCCAGGCTGCCTTTCCGGTGGACTGATGCGATCAGGCTGAACGACGGTTGTGAAACGTTTCATGCACTGACTACAGTGACGCCGGAAGCGGATGCGTGACACCGTCAGGGGTTCGACAACCAGGTGGCACACTGCTCCAGGCGCTGACACGTTTCAGGGAATTCCGGGAGATCGATGTCCAACACGACCGGCATCAAGGAGGTGGCCCGCCGCGCGGGCGTCTCCATCGGCACCGTCAGCAACGTGCTCAACCGGCCCGAACTGGTCGCCTCCTCGACCCGGCAGCGGGTCCTGGACGCCATCACCGAGCTGGGCTACGTGCGCAACGACTCGGCCCGGCAGCTGCGCGCCGGGCACAGCCGGCAGATCGCCCTCGTCGTGCTCGACGTGACCAACCCGTTCTTCACCGACGTGGTCCGCGGCGCGGAGGCCGCCGCCGAGGAGCACGGCGTGATGGTCGTGGTCTGCAACAGCGGCGAGGACGCCGGCCGGGAGCAGCGCCACCTCGACCTGCTCGAGGAGCAGCGGGTCCGCGGCGTGCTCATCACGCCCGTCGACGAGTCGCCGAACTCGCGCCTCGAGCTGCTCATCCAGCGCGGCACCCCGGTCGTCCTCGTCGACCGCGGCTCGGGACGGCACAGCCGCTGCTCCGTCGCCGTCGACGACCTGCTCGGCGGGCGACTCGCCGGCGAGCACCTCGTCGAGCAGGGCCACGAGCGGATCACGTTCGTCGGCGGGCCCGCCACGATCACCCAGGTCCGCGACCGGCACGCCGGGATCGTCGAGGCGGTCCAGGGCCGCGCCGAGCTGTCCGTGGTCTCCACCGCCAACCTCACCGTCGCGGCCGGCCGCGCCGCCGCGGCCGAGATCGACGACGCGACCGCTGTGTTCTGCGCCAACGACCTCGTCGCGCTCGGCGTCCTGCAGGGCCTGACCCACCGCGGCATCCGCGTGCCACAGGACGTGGCGATTGTGGGATATGACGACATCGAGTTCGCCGCCGCGGCCGCGGTGCCGCTATCCTCCGTGCGTCAGCCTCGGGAACAGCTCGGTCGCACCGCCACGGCCCTGCTGCTCGAGGAGATCGAGGACGACGGGCGGCACGAACACCGGCACGTGGTGTTCCAGCCGGAGCTGATCGTCCGCGAGTCGAGTGGCCGGCCCCGCACCCGCCGGCCCCGAAAGATTGGGCGGTGATCTATGCGGGTGGCACTGTTCGTGACCTGCCTCGCCGACGCGATGTTCCCGCAGGTCGGCCGGGCCACGGTCGAGCTGCTGGAGCGCCTCGGGCACGAGGTGGTCTTCCCCGAGGCGCAGACCTGCTGCGGCCAGATGCACATCAACACCGGCTATCAGCGTGAGGCCGTGAAGCTCATCGAGCACCAAGTCGACACGTTCGCCGGGTTCGAGGCGATCGTCGCGCCGTCCGGCTCGTGCGTCGGCTCGATCCGGCACCAGCACGCCGCCGTCGCCCGCCGGGCCGGGCGGGTCGCCCTGTCGCACCGGGCCGAGGAGGTCGGCGAGCGCACCTACGAGCTGTCGGAGTTCCTCGTCGACGTCCTCGGCGTCACCGACGTCGGCGCGCACTACCCGCACCGGGTCACCTACCACCCGACCTGCCACTCGCTGCGCATGCTGCGGGTCGCCGACCGGCCGCTGCGACTGCTGCGGGCCGTGCGCGGCATCGACCTGGTCGAGCTGCCCGGCGCCGACCAGTGCTGCGGTTTCGGCGGCACGTTCGCGCTGAAGAACGCCGACACGTCCGCGGCGATGCTCAGCGACAAGCTCCGCAACGTGCTGTCCACCGGCGCCGACGTCGTGGCCGCCGGCGACTCGTCGTGCCTGATGCACATGGGTGGCGGCCTGTCGCGGCTGACGGCCGACGCCGGTGCCGTCGCCCGCCCCGTGCACCTCGCCGAGATCCTGGCGGCGACATGACCTCGACATTTCTCGGGATGCCGGTGTACGCGCCGCGCGGTGTCGGTGCCCTCCGGGGTGACGAGCCGTTCCCCGACGCCGCCCGCACCGCGCTCGGCAACGGGCAGCTGCGGCGCAACCTCGGCCACGCCACCCGCACCATCCGCGGCAAGCGCGCCGCCGTCGTCGCCGAGGTCCCCGACTGGGAGGAGCTGCGCCTGGCGGGCGAGGCGATCAAGGCCGCGACCATGGCCCGCCTGCCCGAGCTGCTGACCCAGCTGGAGGAGCAGGTCACCGCCCGGGGCGGCACCGTGCACTGGGCCCGCGACGCCACCGAGGCCAACGCGATCGTGCTCGGCCTGGTCCGGGCCGCCGGGGCCGACGAGGTCGTCAAGGTCAAGTCGATGGCCACCCAGGAGATCGGGCTCAACGAGGCCCTGGCCGAGGGCGGGGTCACCGCCTGGGAGACCGACCTCGCTGAGCTCATCGTGCAGCTCGGCGACGACAAGCCGTCGCACATCCTGGTCCCCGCCATCCACCGCAACCGCACCGAGATCCGCGACATCTTCCGCCGCACCATGCCCGACGTGGGCGAGCTGTCCGACGAGCCCCGCGACCTGGCCATGGCCGCCCGCGCGTACCTGCGCGAGAAGTTCCTGACGGCGCGGGTCGCGGTGTCCGGGGCGAACTTCGCGGTCGCCGAGTCCGGCACCCTCGCGGTCGTCGAGTCGGAGGGCAACGGCCGGATGTGCCTGACCCTGCCGCAGACCCTGATCACCGTCATGGGCATCGAGAAGGTCGTGCCGGCCTGGACCGACCTCGAGGTGTTCCTGCAGCTGCTGCCGCGCTCCTCGACCGGCGAGCGGATGAACCCGTACACGTCGCTGTGGACCGGGGTCACCCCCGGCGACGGCCCGCAGGACTTCCATCTCGTCCTGCTCGACAACGGCCGCACCGCCGTGCTGTCCGACGAGCGGGGCCGGTCCGCGCTGCACTGCATCCGGTGCAGCGCCTGCCTCAACGTCTGTCCCGTGTACGAGCGCACCGGCGGGCACGCGTACGGCTCCGTGTACCCGGGCCCGATCGGCGCCGTGCTCAGCCCGCAGCTCACCGGGGTCGAGGACAACGCCTCGCTGCCGTACGCGTCCAGCCTCTGCGGCGCGTGCTTCGACGCGTGTCCGGTGCGCATCGACATCCCGGCGATGCTGGTGCACCTGCGGGCCCGGCACGTCGAGGAGCGGGCCTCGCGGCCGGTGCCGTCCGCGGAGGCCGTCGCGATGGCGGCGATGGCGTGGGTGATGGCGAAGCCCGCACGGTTCCGCGGCGGGGAGCGGCTGATGCGGCTCGGCCGGCTCCTCGGGCGGCGCGCCGACCGGATCACGGCGCTGCCGCCGCCGCTGTCGGCGTGGACGGCGAGCCGGGACCTGCCCCGCCCACCCGGGCAGACGTTCCGCGAGTGGTGGCGCACCCGCCCGGCCGCACCCGTTTCACCCGCATCCGATTCGGCCGCGCCCGTTTCGCCCGCACCCGCCGAGGAGGACCGATGAGTGACGCGCGGGACGCGGTGCTGGCCCGGATCCGCACCGCCCTGGGCCCTGATCCGGTCGTGCCGGAGGTGCCCCGCGACTACCGGCGCGCCGGGACCGTCCCGGCCGGCTCCCCCGAGCTGCTGGATCTGCTGGTCGACCGCCTCGTCGACTACAAGGCGACGGTGATCACCACGACCGACGCCGGCCTGGCCGGCGACCTGCGCGCCGCGCTGGACGCCACGATGCCCACCGGCGGGCGGCTGATCGTCCCGCCGGGGCTGCCCGACGGCTGGCTTCCGCGCGCCGGCACAGACACCGGCAGCGCAGCCGCCGACATCACCGTCGACGACGGTGTCCTCGGGCCCCGCGACCTCGACGGGTTCGCGGGGGTGGTCACCGCGTGCGCGGCGGCGGTCGCCGAGACCGGCACGATCGCCCTCGACGCCGGCCCGGACCAGGGCCGGCGCGCGATCACGCTGGTCCCGGACCGGCACTACTGCGTCGTGCGGGCCGACCAGGTCGTGCAGACCGTCCCCGACCTGCTCGCCCGGCTCACCCCGACCCGCCCGCTGACGCTGATCAGCGGTCCGTCGGCGACCAGCGACATCGAGCTCAACCGGGTCGAGGGCGTGCACGGCCCGCGCACCCTCGTGGTCCTGCTCGTGACTCAGTAGCGGCGCGGCGGCGACAGCGTCAGGCGGTGCTGGATCCGCTCGAACTGGTAGGGCGTCAGCTGCGCCGTCGCGGCGAACTCCGCCAGGCTGGTGTAGCCGCCGCGACGCTGCCGCTCCGACAGCACGTAGGCGACCCGGGCGGCGTCGAAGGCCTCGAGCGTGCTGAACTGCGCGGCGTCGGCGATGTTCACGTCGACCGGGCCGTTCGGCGTCCACGGGGTCGGCGCCGGCCACGGCGTGGTCGATCCCGTGACAGTCGTCGGGAACTGCGCGGGGAAGCCGGCCGACGCCGTCGAGAACGGCGGCGGGGCAGCGTGCGGCGGGCCCGAGGACGGCGGGCCGGAGTAGGGCACCGCCGACGCGGGAGCGACCGGCGAGCCGTACGGCACCGCCGGGGAACCGTACGCGGCCGGGGCGCCGTACCCCTGCTGCGGCTGGGAAGCCAGGTAGCGCTGCTCCCGCCACCGCAGCCAGAACACGTTGAGCACGAACGAGTGCACGATGCTGGCGAGCCACAGCAGGCCCCACGCGGTGACGATGGTGTCGTCCAGGTGCTCGGGGGTGCCCGTCAACACCCGGTCGGAGGCGACGAACAGCGCGGTCTCGATCGCCATGTACGCCACGCCGGTGCCCCACCAGCCGGGCTTACGGGCGCGCAGCCCGATGAGGACGAAGCCGGCGCCGCTGAGGCAGCCGATCCCCACGATCGAGATGAGGACCCACCAGCTCTGCAGCAGCTTCCAGCCGAACCCCGGGCGGGCGGGTGCGGGATACATCAGGGCACCCTAACAGCGTTGCCGGGTCACCACTGCCCGTGCAACGTCACGGCCAGCAGCGCGGCGGCGAACGCCATCGCGACGAGGACCAGCATCGTCCACGCCCGCACGCGCAGGCCGTGGCGCAGCGCCGGGCGCTCGTCGGGCAGCGCGAACACCCGCGCCGGCCAGTGCCGCCACGAGACGTCGGCGAACACGGCGGCGGCTGCGCCGTACACCACCAACACCCCGAGGAACGTCAGCCGGATGCCGCCGCCGGTCAGCGCCGCGACACCCGCGCCGGTGACCAGGAGCGCCGCGATGATCGGCACGACCTTCCACCGGTTGCCCTGGGCGAGCAGCGTGAGGAAGTCCTCGAGGCGGTCGTCGTCGAACCCGAACCGGGCGACCTTCGGCTGGACCACGAGCAGGCTGTAACCCATCGACCCGCACCACATCGCGGCCAGGGCCAGGTGCACGGTGAGCAGCGACGACACCAGCATGCCCGCAGCCTAGCCGGGAACGGGGAGGCTCACCCGCCGGCGAACTTCCAGTGCCACGGCTCGCGCGGGGTGTTCTCGGTGAAGCCGAACCGTCCCGCGTTGGCCCGCATCCAGGCCTGCGCCTTCGCGTCGAGGTCCAGGTCGACGGCCATGCCCCAGCCGTGGTCGCTGGTGCCGGGCGCCGCGGCGAGGCCGCCCTGCGAGTAGAGGCCCTTGCGGCGGGCGAGGTCGACCTGCTCGTCGTAGCTGCGGTACGAGTCGGTGATGCCGATCGTGACCCCGTCCGCCTGCGCCTTGCGCAGCAGGCCCTCCATGGCGGTCGCGGCGGGCGCGGCGAGCCGGTGACCGGTCGCGCCGATCTCGGTGAGCGCGGTGGCCGGGATGCGGCCGTTGTCGTAGCGCTGTTTCAGCGTCGCCTCGGACACCCCGGTCGCTGCCGTCAGCGCGCCGGCGAACGCGGCGGCGTCCTGCGCCACGGGCGCGGCCGACGGGCGGAACGCGGCGAGCTGGTAGCGGATCTCTGCCATCCGGGTGGCGATGCCGGTGATGCCTTCCACACGCACCGCATCGGCACCCGGAGGCGCGACTTGACAGAAACTCAGGCTTGCACGAACTCAGGCGTGCACGCCGGGCGGGATCACGCCGTAGATGAGCGCCGTGGACCCGGAGCCCTTGGCGTTGATGAAGCCGCCGCAGAGGATCGAGGCGCCGGTGGTCGGGAACCCGGCCAGGTTGGCGAGGATCTCCAGGCTGATCCGGTGCCGCTGGTAGACCAGCAGCGACGCCAGGAACTCCGGGTCGGTGCCGAGGTCGGGGCCGAACGTGTCGATGCCGGTGCCGCCGTTGCGGCCGATCCGGCCGGTGTCGATGAACCACTGGACCGTCTGCGGCGCGAAGCCCGGCTGGTGCAGGACCCCGTCGGCGTCGAGGTTCGGGAAGGCGTCAGTGCCCCACTTGTACTCCCAGCCGGTCCACATGATGATCATCGACTCGTCCGGGATCCGACCGTGCCGGCGCTCCCACTGCTTGACGTCGTCGATGGTCAGCGCGTAGTCGGCATTGCGGGCGCACTTGTCCCGCACGTCGATCTTGACCGCGGGCAGGAACAGGTCGTTGGGGTCGAGGTCGTCGGCGAGGGGCTCGCCGGCGTTGAAGTGGCCGGGCGCGCCCCAGTGGGTGCCGGTCGCCTCGCCCTCCCGGACGAACTGCAGGTAGTAGCCGTCCTCCTCGATGGTGGCGATCGTCTCCAGCTCGAACGCCGGGTCGCCGGGGTAGATGTTGGTCTTCGCCGGGTCGTTGACGTGCGACAGGCTGATCAACCGGGTCTTGCCGGGCTTCAACTGTCCCGCTCCGCTTCCACTGCCGCTCTCGGCGGCCGCCGCGCTGCCGGCCAGTCCGGCGGCGCCGGCCACCGCACCGGTCGCGGCCGCTGTCAGAAGGTGTCGTCGCTGCATGATGTGGATCCGCCCCTCGCATCCGTGCTCTGGGTCAGTGTTCCTGTCAGTAATCCTGGTGCCGACATGCCACAGTGCACCCGCACACCGGACCGCGCAAGATCTGCCGTCCTACCCGGCGTGGCGGGACCTTCGACCCAGTGCGACGGCGGGCCATCCGCCTAAAGTCGGCGACGCAGGGAACCTGTGGGTGCTCCCGTACGACTAACCAGGCAGACGAGTGGGGGGTTGCGCGTGTCGAAGCGCCAGCGGGACTCGCGCGAGTACGCGCGACGCATGCGGATGATCCAGGAGCGGGCCACGGCCCGGAAGGGCCGGATGCGCCGGGCGACGGCCGCGATCGCCGCGGTTCTGGTCGTGTTCGCCGTCATGATCGTGGCGAAGCTCGGCGGGGCGGGCGAGGGCGGCGGTGGCGAGCAGGCCTCGCCGTTCCCGACCGGCGAGGCCGCCGCGGCGATCGTGGCCAAACTGACCTCGGTCCCGCCGTCGGTGCTCGACCAGGTCGGCACCGGCTCCGCCGCCGGCCCCGGATCCGCCGCGACACTGCCGAAGGCGATCAGCGGCCAGGAGGTGCTCACCGACGGGGGCAAGCCGCTGGTGCTGTACGTCGGCGCCGAGTACTGCCCGTTCTGCGCCGCGCAACGCTGGCCGGTCGTCGTGGCCCTGTCCCGGTTCGGGACGTTCAGCGGCCTGACGATCACCGCCTCGGCGTCGGACGACGTGTACCCGAACACGCCGACGGTGTCGTTCCACGGTTCCACGTACACCAGCGACGTGCTCACCTTCCAGGGCGTGGAGACCAGCAGCCGGACCCGCAAGGGCGGCTCGTACACGCCGCTGGACCAGTTGACGGCGCAGCAGGCGCAGCTGGTGCAGAAGTTCAACGCCCCGCCGTACGTCGACGCGAAGTCCGCCGGGTCGATCCCGTTCATCGACTTCGCCAACCAGGCCATCGCCGGTGGAGCGTCGTTCAGCCCGCAACTGCTCGCCGGCATGACCGCTGAGCAGGTCACGGCGGCGCTGGCCGACCCGAACAGCGACATCACCAAGGCCGTCGTCGGCAACGCCAACGCGATCACCGCCGTGCTGTGCAAGATCACCGGCGGCAAACCGGCGAACGTCTGCACCAGCCCGGCCGTGACCGCCTTCCAGGGAAAGGTCTGAGGATGACCGAGACCGCCGTCCACCCGATCGCCGGCGCCCTGGTCCAGCGGTGGGTGCCGCCCGTGTCGCTGGTGCTGTCCGTCCTCGGCCTGGCCGTGTCGGTGTACCTGACGATCGAGCACTACACGTCCTCGACGACCCTCGCGTGCCCGGACACCGGCGCGTTGAACTGCCTGAAGGTCACCACCAGCGAGCAGTCCACGATGTTCGGCGTGCCGGTCGCGCTCCTGGGCCTGCTGTACTTCGCGGTCATGGTGGCCCTGTCGCTGCTGTGGAGCACCCCGCGCCGGGACGTCCGGCTCGCCCGGCTCGCGTTCGCGGCGGTCGGGGTGGTCTTCGTCGCGTGGCTCGTCTACGCGGAGCTGTTCATCCTCGACGCGATCTGCCTGTGGTGCACGGCGGTGCACGTCCTGGCCGTCGGCCTGTTCGCGGTGACGGCGCTCGGCACGGCCTACGCGGACCCGGCCGACCTGACCTGACCTCCTGGCCCGTTTCCGGGTTTGCCCTTTTCCGGAGATGGCGGGAACTATCCGGCGGCCCGCGGCGACTATCCCGCAGACCGTGCAGTTCCCGTCTTCCGAGAGGACAGCCCGCATCATGCGCCTGACCCATGTGGTCCGGGCGGGTGTCGCCGCGGCCGCGGCCGCCGCCGCGGCACTCGCCTTCCCCGCCGTCGCCTCCGCCCACGTCACCGTCAACCCGGGCACCGCCACGCAGGGCGGCTACACGAAGGTGACGTTCCGGGTGCCGAACGAGCGCGACGACGCCTCCACCGTCAAGCTCGAAATCGCGCTGCCGACCGACACCCCGATCGCGTCCGTGTCGCTCAAACCGGTCCAGGGCTGGACCGCGGTCGCCGAGAACAGCAAGCTCGCGACGCCGATCAAGACCGACGACGGCGAGATCACCGACGCCGTCTCGAAGATCACCTGGACGGCGTCGGCGGGTGCGGAGATCAAGCCGCACACGTTCCAGGAGTTCGACGTGTCGCTCGGCCCGCTGCCGGCCGTCGACCAGATCGTGTTCAAGGCGCTGCAGACGTACTCCGGCGGCGAGGTCGTCCGCTGGATCGACGAGCCCGCCGCCGGCGCGGAGGCCGAGCACCCGGCCCCCGTCCTGAAGCTCACCAAGAAGACCGACCCGGCCGCGACCGCGGCGGCCACCGGCGCCGGGCCGGCGGTCGCGGCGAAGGACGACGACGGCGGCGACGGCACCGCGGTCGGGCTCGGCGTCGCGGGGCTCGTCCTGGGCCTCGCCGGCCTGGTCGTCGCGGTCCTCGCGTTCCGCCGCACGCGTCCGCAGCCCGGAGCCTGACCCGCCTCGACGGTGAACTGGACGGTGAACTAGACGGTGAACTCCGAGACGGCGTGGCGCGGCGATCGACGTGGCGATGCGGGCCGTGCCGTCGGCGGCCTCGGCCACGTTGCGGGTCATCTCCGCGGTCGTGGCCGACTGCTCCTCGACCGCGGAGGCGATCGTCGTCTGGTAGTCGCTGATCTGGGCGATGATCGCGCTGATCTCGGAGATCGCGGTGACCGCGTCGCCGCTGCCCTGCTGGATGGCGGCGACGCGCTGCGCGATGCTCTCCGTCGCCCGGGACGTCTCCTGGGCGAGGTCCTTGACCTCGTTGGCGACGACGGCGAAGCCGCGGCGCGTCGGCCCGGGCCGCGCCGTCGGCGATCGCGTGGCCGGCGGCCGCCGCCGCGGTGGACGCGCCGGTGAGCTCGGGCCGGCGGGAGAGTCGGGCCGGCGGTCGAACGGACCGTCCGGGTGACACATCGGACGTGCGGTGCCGGAGCTGCGGAAAAGTCCCGGCTCCCGGGTGGTTGAACCCGCAACCGTCTGGTGGGGTAGACCTCGACAGGACCCGCGCGTGAGGAGACCCAGTTGACCACGGACGAGGAGCTGATGACCGCGCTGTACACCGAGCACTACGGTGTGCTGCTCGGCTTCGTCTCGCGGTATGAACGCGACCGTCACCGTGCCGAGGACCTCGTCCAGGAGACGCTCCTGCGGGCCTGGAAGCACATCGGGCGGATCGACGTCAGCCGGGACACCACCCGCGCGTACCTGCTGACGATCGCGCGCAACGTGGTGAGCAACGCGTGGCGGGCGGAGCAGCGGCGGCCGCGGCTCGTCGACGACCCGGACGCGATCGCGGCGGTCGCCGACGCCGACAACGTCGACGAGCTCGTGGAGGGCTGGCTGGTCCGCGCCGCCCTGGACCGGCTGTCGGTCGAGCACCGGCAGGTCGTGGAGTCCGTGTACTACGACGGGCGTACCGTCGCCGACACCGCCCGCCGCCTGTCCGTGCCGGAGGGCACGGTCAAGTCCCGCGCCTACTACGCGGTCCGGGCGCTGCGCGCGGTGTTCGAGGAGATGGGGGTGCTGCGGTGAGCGAACACGACTCGGTGCGCCCACTGCTCGGCGGGTACCTCCTGGGCGGGCTGGACGAGACCGACCAGTTCAGGGTCGACGCGCACCTGAGCGGCTGCGCGGACTGCCGCGCCGAGGTCCATCGGCTCGCGCCGGTGCCGGAGCTGCTGCAGCGGCTGCCCGGCGACGGGCCCGCGGCGGTCCTCGAGGCGCCGACCCGGGACGGCGTCGACGCGCTGCTCCGCCGGGCCCGGCGGGCCGGGCCGCCGGTCCGGTGGCGGGCCCGGATCCTGGTAGGGGTCGCCGCCACGGTGGCCGCCCTGACCGTCGTGGGTTCGGTCGTGTGGTCGCGGTCCGCGCCGCAGACGCCTGCCCGGACCACGCAGGCCGCGCCGTCGGCGCCGGGTTCGAGCACGCCGGCGTCGAGCGCCCCGGCCGGCACCGTCGTGCAGTTCGTCGCGGCCGCCGGCAGCGCGCTGTCCGGCCGGGCCACGCTGACCCCGCGGCAATGGGGCGTGTCGGTGGCCCTGGAGCTCAGCGGCCTGCCGGGCGACGGGCCGTTCGTGCTCCGCGTGGTCGGCCGCGGCGGCCAGGAGGAGCAGGCGGCGTGCTGGGGCCGGACCACGTCCGCGTCGGCCCGGGTCACCGGGGCCAGCTCGATCCAGCTGCCGAACGTCGACAAGGTCACCGTCTCCGACCACGACGGCCACCTGTTGGGGACGGCCGCACAGACCTGAGCGGTCAGCGGCGCAGGACGCAGTCGCCGCAGGTGCCGCCGCCGGGGATCCGGTAGTACAGGCAGCAGTTGCGGCGGCGCAGCGCCCGGCCGTGCAGGTCCGCCGTGCCGGCGAGGGGCGCGACGCCGAGCAGCTCGGCGACGGTCGCCCAGACGGCGGGGTCGTCGAGCTGGCCGGCGGCGCCCGCCAGGGCCGAGCTGACATTGCCCCACAGCACCTTCGGGGAGAGCCGGAACTCCGCCTGGAACACGGCGAGCAGCGGCGCGACCAGCCCGAGCAGGATCCGGTCGCGGAACACCGCGATCCCTTCGGCCGCCTCGGCGCGCTCATCACCGGCCGGCACGGTGCACGCCATCGGCCAGGGCCCGCCGGCGACCGGTTTCCAGAACAGCTGCCCCGGCGCCGGGAACCTGGGCGTGAGCAGGGGCGGCGCGAGGAGCCGCGACGCGACCCCGAGGAACGTCACCGACGCGACCACCCGCACCGGCACCGTGGCGGGGTCGAGCCCGAACATCGTGACCAGGGTGTCCCGCGCGACCCCGACCCGTTCGGCGGCGACAGCCGGGTCGAGCAGGTCGGTGAACGGCCGCCAACCGGCGCCGGCCTCGGTGCCCGCCTTGAGGTCCTCCCACACGAAGTACGGATTCACCGCAGCAGCCTATTCCCGGCTCCGGGGCCGGTCCCCGATAGCATGGACTGATGTCCGTGACCGCAGACACCGGCGAGCGTTCGCGGATCATCGAGGCCGCGCACCGCTGCCTGGTCGACACCGGTGGGGGCGGCCTGTCCGTCACCGGTGTGCTCGCCGCCGCAGGCCTTTCCACCAGGGCGTTCTACCGGCACTTCGACTCCAAGGACGCGCTGCTGCTGGCGATGTTCCGCCGCGACAGCGACCGCGTCCACGCCGAGCTGACGGCGGCCGCCGACGCCGCGCCGACCCCGCCGGAGGCGTTGCGGGCGTGGATCTTCGGGCTCCTGTCGCTGACCGCCGACAGCCACCGCCGCCGGCGGGTCCTGGTGATGTCGTGCGGCGAGCTGATGGGCACCGCCGGCTACACCGCCGAGCGGGCGCGGATGTCCGCCGCACGCCACGCGGCGATCGCGGCGATCCTCGAGCGGGGCCGCGCCGACGGGTCCCTGCCGTGGGCTGACCCGGACGCCGACGCGCGGACCATCACGGCCGCGCTGTCGGCCGCGTTCCAGGAGCGGATGACGCCGGACGCGGCCCAGGACGACGCCGGCGCGACCCGGGCGGCCGAGCAGGTCACCGACTTCGCGTTCCGCGCCCTGGGCGCCACGGCCGTCTGAGACCTTCCGCCCCGTGTAGCCAAGTGGCTACAGTTTCCGGATGCCGCCACGGTACGAGCGTGTCGCCGACGCACTCCGGGCCCAGATCATGGCCGGGACGCTGCCACCCGGAGCTGTGGTGCCCAGCGCCGCCACACTCGCCCACGAGCACGACGTCGGCCGCGACACGGCGCTCAAGGGCATCGCCGTGCTGCGCCGCGAGGGCCTGCTGTTCCTCGCCCCCGACAAGTCGATCCGGGTCGGTCCGGTGACCGCCCGGCCGGCCCGCGGCCCCGGCGGCCCACCCGGTGGCCACCTCGACGGGCCCGCCGAGGTCCGCGCCGTCCCGCCCGGCGGGGTCGTGTCGGCGCGAATGCCGACCCCGCGGGAGCGGGAACGCTTCGGCCTCGCCGAGGGGGTGCCGGTCCTGGTGGTGCGCACCGGCGAGGCGGAGGAGATCCACCCCGCCGACCGGTTCGGCCTGCACTGGCCCTCCTGAGCTGTTCGCGCGCTTCGCTCAGTCGGCCCAGGCGATGATCCCGTCGAGCCGGGTCACGATCGCGTGCCAGTCCCAGCGGACCGCGTCGGCGTCGACGGCGTCCAGCCGCCGCCGGGCGGACCGGCCGGCGAGGGTCCGGTCGGCGTGGCGCAGCAGGTCGTCGACGCCATCGAGGAGGCTCCCCTCGGCGAGGAGCGCGATGACGTCCTGCAGGCCGAACGCCTCGGCCAGGTCGACGGCGACGTCCCGGGCGGCGACCAGCAGGTCCGGCATCCATTGCCGCGGCGGGAAGCCGAGGTTGTACTGCACCAGGTCCAGGTCGACCTCGTCCTCGTCGCCGGCGTCGTGCACGAGTGACACGAACAGGTCCCGGGCCGCCGGCCAGCCGTCGAGCCCGGCGAGCTCGTGGTCGCCGGCCTGCAGCAGGTACGTGGCGAGCCCGGCGACGCTGCGGAACAGCAGCGGGCCGCCACCGCGGCTGAGGAACACGGTGTGCTCCGGTTCGGCGAACCTGGCCCGGATCGTCCAGCCGTAGCCGGACGGCAGGCCGAGCCGCAGCGGGTGGAACGGCGCGTCCCGCCACGTCCACCCCGAGATCAGCACGGGATGCGCCGGCAGCCAGTCCCACAGGCGCCCGCCCTCGCCACTGTCGGGCGCTCCACTGTCCGGCCCGCCACTGTCCGGCACGGTCGGGTCCGGCACGACCTCCGGCACGGCCTGCGGGTGCGGCGTCGCGGCGGGCGGGTGCGGCGCGGCCAGGACCGCGACGCTGCCCTCGGCGGCGAGGAGCTCCGGCTGGCCGGACGCGACCGGCGGGATGCCGACGACGCGGTGCAGCAGGGTCGCGACGAGCGGCATCCGGGTGCCGCCGCCGGCGAGGTACACCCCGGCGACCGACGCCGCGTCGACGCCGGCGTCGCGCATCACCCGCAGTGTCAGGTCGGCGGTGGGGCGCACCAGTGGGGTCGCGATGCGTTCCAGGTCGTCCGGGGTCAGGGTCACCTCGCCCCGGCCGGCGACGGGCACGACGGCGGACGTCCCCGCGCTCAGCAGTTCCTTCGCGAGCCGGGCCTGCTCCGTCAGCCACCGCTGCTGCCCCGGATCGAGCCGCGCGCCGGCGGGTGCCACGGCCAGGAGGTGGGCCGCGATCGCCGCGTCGACGTCGAGGCCACCGGCGCCGGCGAGCCCGGCGGCCGCGACGACCTGCGGACCGGCGGCGGTGGAGCGCACCACGGTGACCTCGAAGGGGCCGGCGCCCAGTTCGTACACGACGATGCACTGCCCCTCGACGACCGGCGCCTGGAGCCGTCCGAGCAGCGTGGAGGCGACCGCGACCGGTGACGGCACGAGCCTGGCGGCAGGCAGTCCGGCCATGGACGCCGCGGCGAGCAGCGCCCCGCGGTGGTGGGCGTCCCAGAACACCGGATGGGTCAGGGCCACCTCGTGGGGCGCGACCCCGCCGGTGACCCGCAGCGCCTCGGCGTGCACGGCCCACAGGACCGCGGCGAACAGGTGCACGACGGGCACGCCGGTGCCGCCGAGCGGCACGGTGACGTCGGCGGCGCGCAGCTTCGGGTTGGGCTCGTAGCGGTCCGGGTCGGCCGTCCCGCCCCGCACGGCGGCACCGCCGACCGCGAGGACGCCCCCGGCGACGTCGAGGTGGACCGCCGACGGCAGCAGCGGCGAGCCGTCGAACAGCAGCGGCGTCACCGCCCCGTCGTCACCGGTCAGGACCGCGGCCGTGCTGGATGTACCGAAGTCGATGCCGAGGTGCATCGCACGATCTTGCCAGCAGGCGGCTCACCCGTCAGCCCCGGGACCTGCAGCGTCAGCCGGGGCGCAGCGTCAGCCCGGGGCGCAGCGTCAGCCGGGGCCGGCCGGGATGCCGAGCGGGTCGGTGTCGACGCCCGGGTAGACCACGATGCCCGGGTCGGTGTCCTCGTCCTCCGGGGCGGCGTGGGCACCACGGGTGTAGGTGCCGGTGTCCGCACCGGCGGTGACGAGGTGGTCGACGACGACGGCGGTGACGTTGTCGCGGCCACCGGCGAGCACGGCCCGGCGCACGAGGAGGTCCGCGGCGGCCTGCGCGGCCGGCTCGGCCCGCAGGACGTCGGCGATCTCGTCGTCGGTGAGCTCGAGGGACAGCCCGTCGGAGCAGACGACGAACCGCTCCCCCGGCACCGGCGGCAGGACCCACAGGTCCGCGTCCGGGGCGGGCCGGGTGCCGAGCGCCCGGGTGATCACCCCGCGCCGCCGGGTGACGCTCTCCGGGGCGGTGTGGTCGACGGTGAGCTGCGTGAGGACGCCGCCGACGAACCGGTACACCCGGGAGTCGCCGACGTTGAACACGGCCCACCGCTCCACACCGGCGTCGAGCACGAGGCTGATCCCGGTGAGGGTGGTGCCCATGCCGGTGCGGACCGGATGCTCGACCGCGGAGGCGAGGATGTCGGCGTTGGCGCGGGCGATCTCGTCGTGGACGTCCTGCGGGGTCCGGTCGGGCCGGGTGGCGAGCCGCCGCAGCGCCTCGACGGCGAGTTCGCTGGCGACGTCACCGGCGGCGTGGCCGCCCATGCCGTCGGCGACCGCGAAGACCCCGTCGGCGACGAGCGCGCTGTCCTCGTTGCGCCGGCGGACCCGGCCGACGTCGCTGGCGGCACCAGCCCGGACGGCCGCCATCACGCACCCGCCGCGACGGGGCTGCCGAAACGCTCGACCAGGGCGGCGACGACGCCGTCGCGGCTGGACGGCACCGCGTCCTGCGGGGAACCACTGGACAGCACCCAGGTGCCGTCGGCGGCGCGGGCGATCGCGAGCCCCACCTCGGGTTCGTCGCCGGTCCCGGACCTGATCGCGACGGCGGCCTCGCCGTCGCCGGCGGTGCAGCGGTCGACGAAGCGGGCCAGCGGCGCCGCCAGGGGCTCGGCCGGGTCGAGGGCCTCGACGCCGTAGAGCCCGAACGGCCCCGGATACGCGGCGAGGCCCGCCGCCGTGCCGCTGAACAGGTGCATCACCAGGGTGCGGTCACCGGCGGAGCCGGCCGCCTCGGTCGTCGTGTGCAGGGTCGACAGGGCGGCGACGGCGCTGAGCACGAGCGGGCCGGGCACGACGCTGCCGCCCTCGTCGGTGCACAGCCCGCGGGCGAGCAGTGACGCGACCCCGGCAGCGGTGACGATGTCGGTGGCCGCCTCGGGTTGCAGGCCGAGCCGGCGCCGGACGGCGTCCATGCCGGCGGTGCGCTCGCCGTGCGGCCCGGCGGCGGAGCGGAGCAGGAACTCAAGCTCCGCGAACGTGCACAACGTGGTGTCGGCCATGACCGGAAACGCTCCTCCTTCAGTGCTCGCCCCGTCTTGCCGTGCCGCTGCGCCGGCACCATTGCATGATCGACGGCCGGGACGCGAAAGTCATGCGCTTCCCCGGACGTCGGCACCTTTGGATGCGTCGGCCCGTTCTGCCAGGTGCGCCGGCTGGCGGCTTGATGCCCGCTGAGGGTGCGAGCGGCGCCGGGCAGCACCGGAAAGCACCGGAGGAACGGCCCGATGAGACTACCACCGCGGGCGGTCGGTGCTCGTAGACTGCCGCCCCCGGAAAGCCTGGACTTCGGTCCGCCCCGGCCGATCGGTCTGGACGTGGCACCGGACCCGGGTCGGACCGCCCGGCGCCGCCGCTGGGCCGGGTTCGCGCTGGTCACGGCTGTGCTGGTGGCCGGCCCCGGGGTCACGGCCGGCGGCGCGGTCACCGTCGAGCAGATGGAGCAGCGCTACGCCGGACGCCTGACGGACCGCTACGCGAGCGTCGGCGTCGCCCTCAACGACACCGGCGCCGACGTCGACGACATCGTGCGCGCCGCCGACGCCGCCATGTACCGCGCCAAAACCGCCGGCAAGGGCCGCTCCGTGCTCTCCCGGTGATCCTTGCCGGCGCCGGCGCATCGGTCTCCAGCAGGGTTCAGCAGGCGTCCCGGGCGTACTTGCGGTACGCCTTCCTGGACATCTTCTCCGCCTTCTTCCCGGGCTGGGCGAGCACCTCGTAGGGTCCCAGGTCCTTGAGCATCGGCGGCGTGAACTGGACGCCGCTGACGGACGACCGGCCGACGATGTCCCCACCGGCGACGTAGGTCCGGTCGTCGCGCAGCTCCTGCAGCGCTCCCTGCGTCTGCGTCCAGCCGTCCGGGGTGGTGAAGAGCGGGATCTCGGCGTAGTCCACCGCCTGCGGGGCGGCCACCTCCCACAGCGGTGCCGGATCCTCGAACAGGGAGACCCTTCTGACCTGACTGCCCTTGCACGGCGCGAGGACGATCACCGGCCGGCCGTCGACCCAGGCCATCGCGGCCAGGAACACCTCGCGCGGGGTACAGCCGGCGTTCGCACCGGACGCGACGAGCAGCGCCGCGCACACGACGAGCCGGAACGCCTTCACCGCGACGCCTCCGTCCAGTGCGGTCATCACCGATCGCTGCTCCGCACCGCGGACGAACCGTCGGCAGGACCAGGTCGGCTGAACGGCAGAGGAATGCCAGCCTCATCCAGCACGGCGACGTAACCGTCGAGGCGACCACCCAACTCCCCCGCAAGATCGTCGACCCATTCCAGCGCGCCGTCGATGTCTCCCGCCTCGATGGCGGAACGCAGCTCGGCGATCGTCGCGCACAGGGTGGACAGACTGTCCCCTTGGATCAGCACACCGGGAAACCGTCGCGGCGGGACTCTGAGCACCGCGAAGTTGCTCTCGTGCGCATACAGATCAACCTCGACGCGGTCCATCCAACGACGGTATCCCGACTCCGGACGGCGTACGGTGCGCCGACTAACGGTCCGCTAACGGTCTGCTAACGACCCGGATCGAGGATCGACGCAGCGGATGCCCATCAACGTCCGCTCCGGTCCATACGCCTCCATGACAGGAGAACGCACATGTCCGTCACGTCCCAACTCACGCACTTCCGCAGCGCCGTCGTCCGTCGGGCAATCGCTGCGGCGGTCGTGGGCGCCACCACCGTTGCCGGCCTGATCGCCACGGCCGGACCTGCCCACGCCGGCGGAGAGACCGATTTCGTCCTGATCGACAACGGGATCATCGACCTCGGCCTGATGATCGATCCGTTCACCACCCAGTTCCTCGCACCCGGCGCTCAGATCAGGTGGAATGCCAACAACACGACGCACACGTACGCGCCCTCCGTGTTCGGAGTCTTCTCCCTGACGAACGCCTCCCGCTCCTGCGGCTGGATCAAAATCGAAGCGTTCAGATACAACGGCACCTCGCTCGGCTCCGCGTGGAGCCCCGGATACTGTCCGATCACGAACTCCAAGAGGTTCTTCCCCGCCGAACCATCCCTGCCCCCGTTGAACCAGCCCGACGTGCACAAGGTGCGGGTCTCGGCCATCACCCAGACCAACGGCGGCAGCCTCATCGTCCAGGGCTCGGGCGACGCGTACCCGTACGACTAGCCAGCGGCAACCGGCCGCCGTCAAGCTACGGGAGGCCCGGTGCGTTGGTGGTGCGAGCCGCAGGCCGGCCGACCGGTCGGTTGTCACCCTTCACCTCGCTCGGCCGCACCATGTGAGCGGCATAGCGTGACCTGCGGCGTCCGACATGATGGTGATCGAGGGCAGGCGCATGGCCTTGTCCCTCACGTCCAGGTTGCCCAGGCGGCATTGTCGGCGCCGGAAAACAAGGTCGCATCGCCCGTGCCACATGGCCGAACTTGATCGTAGGAGTGACGTGGAGTGACGCTGGTGGCAGATGCTCGGGAGAGGGGTCTTGGTGATGTTGACGCGCCTGGCGGCCCGGCTGGTCCACCTGACGCCGCCGCCGATCTGGCTGGGGATCGTCGTCGGTGCGCTGCTCGTCGCGGCCGAGATGCTGCTGGTCCATCTGCTGGAACACATAGTGCCGCAGGAGGTCCTGGTGGTGTTCTTTCTGCTCGGCGTGCTGGTGATCTCCACGGTCTGGGGCCTGTGGCTGGCGTTGGCGATGTCGGTCGTGAGCGTCGCGGCGTACAACATCGGCTTTGTTCCAGCCGTTCGGAGGTTCGACTTCACGCAGACCGAGGCGTGGGCGGGACTTGCGGCGTTCTTGGTCGCGGTGGCTACCGCGAGCTTGTTGGCCGACCTCGCCCGGGTTCGAGCGGTCGAGGCGATTGAACGTCGCGAGGAGGCCGACCTTTTCGCCGGGCTGGCCCGGCGCTGTCTGGCTGTGCACAACCCGCGGTCGGTGCTGCCGGAGGCCTCGCGCCGCCTAGCGCGGGTATTGCGGCTGCCGTTCGCGGTGATCGAACTCGACGACGTCCCGGCCGAGGAGTGCCAAATGGCACTCCCGCTGCGGTACGGCTCGCAGACCGGCACCCTGCTCGTCCCAGCCGACCTGCCGGAGCCGAGCCTGCGTCGGCTGCGCGAACGGATGGTGCCCCGGTTGGAGATTCTGCTGCAGGCCGCGGCCGAGCGCGAGGCCCTGGTCAACTCTCTGAAGGAGCTTGCGACGGAACAGGAGAGCCTGCGGCGGGTGGCGGTGCTCGTCGCCCGTGGTGTCCCGCCGGCGGAGGTCGTCGCCGCAGTCGCTGCCGAGACGGCGTCGCTGCTGACGGCGGACGCCACGAGGCTGCTGCGACAGGAGATGCCCGGCACGGTCAGCGTCATCGCCGAGTACAGCAAACACGACATCGATCCACTGCTGGGGCGGCAGTTCACCGTCGAAGGAGGCATCGCCGAGCTCGTGCTGCGCGACGCCCGCCCGGCCCGCTTGGACAGCTACGACGACCGCAGCGGTCCTATTACCGACGTGATACGCAAAGAAGGGTTCCACACATCGGTCGCCACGCCGATCGTGGTCGAGGGCCGGGTGTGGGGCGTACTCGTTGTCCTGTGGGTCCGGCGCGAACCGGCGCCACCCGATACCGAGGAGCGGCTGGCCCAGTTTGCCGAGCTCGTCGGCACCGCGGTCGCGAACGCCGAGGGCCAGGCCGAGCTCAACGCGTCGCGGACCCGGATCGTTCTGGCCGCCGACGAGGCCCGCCGCCGTATCGAACGCGACCTGCACGACGGCGTCCAGCAGCGTATGGTCTCGCTCAGCCTTGAACTCCGCGCGGCCGAGGCGTGTGTACCGGGCGAGCTCGACGATCTCAAGGCGCGGCTCGGGCGGACAACGGAGGGCCTGGCCGGCGCGTTCAAGGAACTCCAGGAGATCTCGCGGGGCCTCCACCCGGCGATCCTCTCCCAGGGCGGCCTCATGTCCGCGCTGAAGGCGCTCGCCCGCCGCAGCCCCGTCCCGGTCAGGATCAAAACGGGCCCCAAATGCCGGCTGCCCAGCGGTGTCGAAGTTGCCGCCTACTACGTTGTGTCCGAAGCGCTCACGAACGTGGCCAAGCACGCCCGCGCCTCCGAGGTCGACGTGGATGTCGACGTCACCATCGACGATCACACAGCGCGTGAGGTCCTCGTGCTCTCGGTCCACGACGACGGCGTCGGTGGCGCCGACCCGGCCCTCGGCTCAGGGTTCGTGGGTCTCGTCGATCGGGTCGAGGCCCTCGGCGGACGCCTGCAGGTCTCAAGTCCACCAGGCGCCGGAACGACACTGCTCGCCACACTCCCGACCGACATCGATTCCGCACCGGCTGCGTGACACCTGATCATCGGGTGCGACCACCGAGGCGCGTAGAGGCGTGCCGGCTATCACGGTCGGTACGGCGCCCGCAGCTGGGTTCGCAAACACAGCATCACCGATTCGCAGACAGCCCCGGCTCCCGCACTGAGGATGCCCGGATGCAGCCCGCGTTCGGCTTGCCTGGTGGGGCGGCCGCAGCGCCGTAACCCTGGACAGCCGCAGTGGTGGCGAGGTATTGAAACCAGATGAACAAGGCTGACAGCCCGCCACCCTCCCGTACCGTCGGCGCGGTTGCTGGAATAGCCGTCATCTTCGCGCTGGCGGCGACGTCACGCCACTGGCTGCCTGGATACCCCGACTGGCAGAAAGCTCCGGCAGCCACACTGGTCGGCGTCGCCGTGGGCCGGATCGCTCAACGCATCGCCCTTCGATTGAAAGACCGACGACGGTGACGGCGACGCGGCGCCCACGGGCCGCTGCCGCGCCGTATACCCCCTGTTAGACCCCCTGCATGCAAAAGGCCCGTTCTCGATCTCCGAGAACGGGTCTTTTTGCTGGTGGGCGATACTGGGTTTGAACCAGTGACCTCTTCCGTGTCAAGGAAGCGCGCTCCCACTGCGCCAATCGCCCTAGCTGAGGTGCCCCACCGTGGTGTGGCCTCTCGAGGTGGGAACGGGATTTGAACCCGTGTACACGGCTTTGCAGGCCGTTGCCTCGCCTCTCGGCCACCCCACCGTGGTCACTTTTTCCCGAGCGGACGACGAGATTCGAACTCGCGACCCTCACCTTGGCAAGGTGATGCGCTACCAGCTGCGCTACGTCCGCACCGCCCGGCCAGTCGTGCACCCGGCGACGGATGCAAACTCTAGCCGACCCTCATCCCCCATGCCAAACCGGTATCCCGATCCGGCGTGTCAAGGGACGAAAGACAGAGCTCAAGGGGAGGAAGCAGTGAGGCCGGCGCAGGTGGAGAGGCCGGCGTAGCGCTGGCTGAGCTTGGTCGCGGCGGCGCCGGTGAGCAGGGTGGGCTGGCCGGTGTCCGAGACCACTGCAGGGAGGAACTCCCGGCGGGTGACAGCGCGGTCCCGGACGGTGAGCCGCAGGACGCCGGTCTCGACGCTCTTCGAGGTGCCGTACCAGAGGAAGTTGCCGAGGCCGTACGCGACGAACGTAGGGCCGAGCCAGCCGGAGCCCTGCAGGGTGTGGGCGTGGGCGCCGATGATCAGGTCGGCGCCGGCGGCGGAGAGTTTGCCGGCGAAGGTCTTCTGGGCGGTGTTGGCGCAGCTGTTGCCCTCGTCACCCCAGTGGTTGAACACGATGACGAGGTCGGCCTGCTGGCGGGCGGCGGTGACGGCGGCGACGGCGCGGGTGGTGTCGAAGGCCATGGCGATGCCGGGCTTCGACGGGCCGGGGGCCCAGCTCGACGAGAGCTCGCCGACCTGGCTGAAGCCGAGGACGGCGATCTTCACCCCGCGGACGGTGGTCAGCCAGGGGCGGTACGCCGACTCGACGTCCGCGCCGGCGCCGAACGCGGGGAAGGAAGCCGCGTGCAGCGCGTCGAGGGTGTCGAGGAGGCCGACGCGGCCGTAGTCGAGGGTGTGGTTGTTGGCGATGCTGACCGCGTCGATGCCGGCGGCCTTCAGGGCGTCGATCGCGACGGGCGTGGTGCGGAAGTGGTACGTCTTGGGCTCCTCGGCCCCCCTGGACGTGATCGCGGTCTCCAGGTTGACGATCGTGAGGTCCGCCGCGGACAGCTGCGACGCGATCGGGCCGAACGCGGTCGCCGGGTCCTTGAGCAGCTTCGCGGTGCGGTCCATGAAGTGCACGTCACCGGCGAACACGAGCGTCAGGTCGACCGGAGCGGGCGAGGAAGGGACCGCGGGCAACGCGGCAGCCGAGGAAGGGGGAGGTGGGGGCGCGGGCGGGGAGGACGACGAGCAGCCGGCAAGCAGCAGCGGAATCACGAGCACCATTCGCCTCACGGCGATCACGCTAACGGGTGACGACCCCCTCCGGGAACGCAACGCGACGATGCGCTACAGTCGAACCGCACCAAGGAGAACGGCACCAAGGAACAGCACTAAGCAACGCGGACGTAGCGCAGCTGGTAGCGCATCACCTTGCCAAGGTGAGGGTCGCGAGTTCGAATCTCGTCGTCCGCTCCAAGAAACGCACAGTCACACGAAGTAGGGCAGCGCTCTACGACGGGCCGCCGGGATCGGCGTTGCAGGCGCCTTCGCGAGCAGCCACAGCGGGTTCGACACCCCCGCCACCGTCTTGTCCTTCAGGCGCACCTGCGACCGCACATAGCTGCCCGGTGTGACCGTCGTCCGTGCAGACCCGGTCTTCACGGGCACCACCGACGTGGACGGCTGCAGGCCGGTGCCCAGCTTGCCGGTGACGATCTCCAGGGTCGCACCCTTCGGCAGTTTGGTCGCGGACACGTCGACCGCCACCGGCGCCGAGCCGACCAGGACCGCGCCCATGTAGGAGACGTCGCGGACGCGCAGGTCCATGGCGCCGCGGTACGAGGTCAGGTCCGTGAACCAGGCGGCGCCCGCCGACAGCGCCCGCAGCAGGTCCGCGCGGCTCTTCGACGGCGACCACACGTGGCTGACGAAGTGCTCCTCGTTCGCGGCCCAGTCGGTCGCGTCGTGGTCGTCGCTGGAGCCCAGGGCGGTGAAGAACACGCCGTTGCGGGCGGCGACGTCGTACACCCACAGCAGGTCCTCCAGGGGATCCCGGCCGATCTCGACGAGGTCGACGCCCAGGGCGCCCTGCGTCACGACCAGTTTCGCCAGCTCGTCGCGTTTCGCCACGTCCATCGGGTGGTTCCAGCAGACGAGACCGCCGTGCGCGTGCAGCCAGCGGACCATGGACGCGGTCAGCGCGGCGTCGTTGTCGCGCACCGGCGGGCTCGGAAACGCGGGCAGCGTCAGGTCGCCGCCGAACCAGTTCAGGTGCCGCACCATCGACACCTCGAGGGCCCGATACTGCGTCACGTCCGGATACCGAAGAGCGACCGCGTCGATCACCGAGGCGCGCAGCTGCTCGCCGGCCTGGCCCGCGCGGCGGCTCCGGTCGAACGTCAGCCGGTCGGCGACGAACCGGCCCTGCCGGGCCTCCAGGGCGAGCCCGGTCAGCGCGTTGTCGCCGGCGACGATGTCGGGCCACAGCTTGGCGATGTCGCCGCGGAGCACGAAGGTGAACCGCTGCCACCCGCCCGACCGAACGGGCAGCCGGACCGTGCCCTGTGCTCCGTCGGCCCTGTGCGTGACCTTGTCGACGTTGCCCATCTGGTACGCGACGCGCAGGATCCCCTTCCCCGGCTGGTTGGACAGCTGCAGGTCCAGGGTGAGGGCCCCGCCGCTGCCGATCTGCTCGGGCAGCACGTCCAGGGTCAGTGTGGTGTCGGCGACGCAGGCGTTCGCCATCGCGTTCCACGCCACGCCCTCGAAGCGGACCGCGCCGGCGCCGGTGGCGGTGAGCCGCAGCGCCTTGCCGGTGCCGTCGTGCGGCGAGTGCGGGGACGCGACGAAGTCGGCGCCGTGGCTGCCCGGTTTGCCCACGACGTGCTGCTTCCACGTCCAGGCCAGCCCGTGCTCGGGTTCGGCGGCGCCGTCGAAGTGCACGGCCTGCCGGTGCCCGGACGCCGCGATGCGGAAGTCGTGGTCGGTGAACCAGACCACGTCGACCTTGTACCGGCGGGCCTGGTCCAGGTGCGCGGCGTAGCTGGCCACGCCCTCACTGAACGGCCCGTGGATGTGCGTCGCCATACTGACCGGCCGGAGGACCGGAGCCGCCGCCGCCGCCGGAAGCGCAGCCGCCGCCGGAACAGCGGCGGCCGCGAGCAGCACGCCACGCCGGGAAACCCCCGTATCCACCCTCCGACCTTGCCCGCTTTGTCCCGCGTACCGCAGCGGAACAGCGAAAACGCAACGTTGTACGGCGCTCCGCCTCCCCCGTTGCCGAGCCGGAGCGCCGTCCACACGTGGTGCCGATCGTCCGGCGCGCCCGCGGATACGTGCTGGACGTCGACCCGGACGTGGTCGACCTGCACCGGTTCCGCCGGCTCGCGGCCACGGCACCCCGCGCGGCGCTGGACCTGTGGCACGGCACGCCCCTCGCCGACGTGGAGGGCGTCTGGGCGGCGGCGACCCGCACGCACTGGCGGCAGGAGCAGCGCGACGCGACGGTCGCCTGGGCCGACGACGAGTTGCGGCGCGGGCGGGCCCCGGCGGTCGTCGCCGCGCACCCCCTCGCGGAGCAGCCGGTGGAGCGGCTGATGCGGGCGCTGCAGGCCGAGCGGCGTTACGCGGAGGCCCTCGACGTGTACGCCCAGCTGCGCGAACGGCTCGCCGCGGTGCTCGGCGCCAGCCCGGCACCGTCCCTGCAGGCGCTGCACCGCTCGATCCTGCTCGGGGAGACTCCTCCGGCGCAGCCGGCGCCACAGGTCGCCGGCAATGACGGCAGGGCGCCATCGGTACCGGCGCAACTGCCGCTGGATGTGCGCGGGTTCGCCGGGCGGTCGGCGACGATCGCGGAGTTGGACGCGCTCGCCGACGGCACCGGCGTGACCAGCACGGCCGTGGTGATCTCGGCGCTGTCCGGGACCGCCGGGGTCGGCAAGACCGCCCTGGCGGTGCACTGGGCGCACCGGGCCGCGCGCCGGTTCCCCGACGGCCAGTTGTACGTCAACCTGCGCGGGTTCGGCCCGCCCGGTGCGGTGGCCGGCGCCGACGAGGCGATGCGGGTCCTGCTCGACGGGCTCGGGGTGCCCGCCGAGCGGGTGCCGGCCGGGCTCGACGCGCAGGCGGCGCTGTACCGCAGCGCCATCGCCGGCCGGCGGATGCTGATCCTCGTCGACAACGCCCGCGACGCCGGGCAGGTCCGGCCGTTGCTGCCGGGGGCGCCCGGCTGCCTGGTCCTGGTGACCAGCCGGGACAGCCTCACCGGCCTGGTCGCCGGCGAGGGGGCGGTGCCGCTGCCGCTCGACCTGCTCAGCCGCAGCGAGGCCCGCGAGCTGCTGGCCGGGCGGCTCGGCGCGGACCGGGTGGCCCGCGAGCCGGAGGCGGTCGAGGAGATCGTCGACCGGTGCGCCCGGCTGCCGCTCGCCCTCGCCATCGCCGCCGCCCGGGTCGCCACCGACCCGCGGCGGGCCCTCGGCGACGTCGCCCGCGAGCTCGCCGACGCCGAGCACCGGCTCGACCCGTTCGCCGGGACCGACGCCATGACCGACGTGCGGGCCGTGTTCTCGTGGTCCTACCACCGGCTGAGCCCGGCGGCGGCGCGGATGTTCCGCCTGCTCGGGCTGCACCCCGGCGACGACGTCACAGCACCGGCCGCGGCCAGCCTGACCGGCACGCCGCAGCAGCGGGCCGCGGCGGTCCTGGCCGAGCTCGCCGAGGTGCACCTGCTCACCGAGGCGCAGACCGGCCGGTACGGCTTCCACGACCTGCTGCGGGCCTTCGCCCAGGAGCAGGCGGCCGGCGACCCGGGCGCGCCCGCGGCGCTGCGCCGGCTGGCCGACCATTACCTGCACAGCGCCGCCGACGCCGCGTCGCAGCTGGATCCGTTCCGCGGGCGGGTGCCGCTACCGCCGGTCGCGCCCGGCACGGTGCCGGAGACGTTCACCGGTCAGGACGAGGCCCTAGCCTGGTTCGCCGCCGAGTACCGCGCGCTCATGGCCGCCGTGTCCCTGACCGCCGGTTCCGACGACCCGGGGCTCGCCCTGCATCCGGCCCGGCTGGCCCGCTCGCTGATCGACTTCCAGCAACGCACCGGGCGCTGGGGCGACGAGTTCGCCGCGCACGACGCCGCGGCGCGGGCCGCCCGGCAGCGCGACGACCGGCTCGGTGAGGCGTATGCGGAGCACGGGATCGCCCGGGCGAACGGGTATCTCGGCCGGCCCGACGCGGCCCGCGACGCGGGGTTGCGGGCCGCCGGGCTGTACCGCGACGCCGGGCTGCCGGTCGCCGAGGCCGACGCGCACAGCAGCATCGCCACCGCGATGCTCGCCGCGCGCCGCCTCCCCGAGGCGCTCGAGCACGCCGGGCGGCTGGTCGAGCTCGCCACGGCGCACGGCGGGGCGGTCGACCGGGCGCAGGGGCTCAACACGTACGGCTACACCCTCGCGCTGCTCGGCCGGTTCGACGAGGCGCTCGGCCCCCTCGAGCAGGCCCTGGACCTGCAGCACGCGTCCAGCGACGGGCACGGCGCCGCGTACACCCTCGACAGCATCGCGCTGGTCTGCCTGAACCTGGGCCGGCTCGACGAGGCGGCCGGGCACTACCGGCGCTCGGTGGAGCTGTTCGACCTGGCCGGCGACCGCTTCGGCAAGGTCTTCCCGCTGTGCGGCCTCGGTGACCTGTTCGTCGCGCGCGGCGACCGCGACGCGGCCCGGGAGACGTATGCACAGGCGCTGCGGATCAGCCGCGAGATGGACGCCAACCCCCGCACGGCGGAGCTGGAGGACCGCCTCAGCAACCTGTGACTACAGCGCCGCGACGTGGATGTCGAGCTCGGCAGGCCGGCGCGCCCGGACGTCGTAGCCGAGGTCTCGGACGGCGGCGGCGAGCGCGGCCGGGGTGCGGGGGCGGGCGCCGGCGAGCAGCAGCGCGCGCACCAGGCGGCCCTTGGTGGCCTTGTTGAAGTGGCTGACGACCTTGCCGCCGTGCAGGACGCGGACGCTGACGGCGTTGCGGGGGGTCCACATCCCGGTGTACGCCGAGGACCGCAGGTCCAGCACGAGCGAGTCGCCGGCCAGCTCGTCGAGGACCGGGGGCAGCGCCGAGCGCCAGTGCGCGGTGAGGGCGCCGGCGGTGGGCAGCCGCACGCCGATCGAGCAGCGATACGGCGGGACCCGGTCGGCGGGGCGCAGCGCACCCCACAGGCCGGAGAAGATCAGCAGCTGCCGGCGGGCGCGGGCGAGCGCCGGGCCGGTCAGCGACGCCAGGTCGAGCGCGTCGTAGAGGACACCGGTGTACAGCGCGGCGGCCGGCACGGCCGGGGCGGTGCGCAGGTGCCCGTTGCGGGCCGCCTCGTCTGCCAGGCCCGGGGTCAGTCCGAGCGTCGCGAGGGCGAGCTCCGGGTCGCCGCTGAGCTTCACCAGGTCGTCGATGACCGCGGCGCGGGCGGCGGACAGCGCCGGCAGGCCGAGACGGTCGAGGTCCAGGGGCGCGCCGCGGCGCGGGGCGGCCTTCCCCTCGGACGGTGGCAGCAGGATCAGCACCGCCCGAGGGTACAAGGGACTGTTGCGACAGAGCCCTCAGGCGTGCCGGCCGGCCTGCAGGAACGGCATGCCGTGGTGGTTCGTCTGCGCCAGGCGGCTGTTGAGGTTGCCGGCGTTGGCGATCTTGTCGTGGTACGCCTCGCGACGGCGGGCCACGCAGCCCGTCGGCTTGTCGCTGATCGAGACGAGATCCGGGTCGAGGTGCGTGTTGAGGCCGTCGCGCAGCAGCATGAGCGCCTCGGCGCGCAGCTGGGAGACCCGTGACTCGGTGACGCCGAGGTCGTGGGCGATCTCCATCATGGGGCGCTCCTGGAAGAAGTACCCCTTGACGACCTTGCCGAGGCGTTCGGGGAGCGCCTCGACGGCGTTGTGCAGATAGCCGATCCGTTCGCGGTGCAGGATCAGGTCCTCCGGGCCGGCGGCCCGCTCCGGCACCATGTCCTCGGCGCTGCCGGCCGCAAACCCCTGCAGCGACAGCACCGCGGCCCGCTGCACGTCGTCGTCGATCGACTGGAGCTCGTCGACGCTGACGCCCAGCGCCTCGGCCAGCTCATGGTTGGTCGGGGTGCGTCCGAGCGCCGCGGTCAGTTCCTGTTGCATCGCGTCGGCCTGCCTGGCCCTGGCCCGCACCGACCGGCTCGCCCAGTCCAGCCCGCGCAGCTCGTCGAGGATCGCGCCCCGGATGCGGGTCGTGGCGAAGCTGCCGAACGGGATGCCCCGGCTCGGGTCGAACGCCTTCGCGGCGCCGGCCAGGGCCGCCATGCCGGCGGAGACCAGGTCTTCGCGGCTGACGTGGGCGGGTAGGCGTCCGAGCGTCTGGCGCACCAGATGCCCGACGAGCGGCAGGTGCTCGCGGATCAGATCCTCGAGCTCGCGGCCTTCCAACTGGACCTTGAGCGTGGCACCCTCAAGGGTCGCTGTCATCGGTTCCCCCTCGTGTCTGTGGTGAACCCCGTGCAGGCGGTCCACCTGCTGACACGAAGAACTTTCGACTACGAAGGGTGCTGGCGCCGTCACTTTCGGGTGCCTTTTGGTTGCGAGACGGTGAGACTGCTCAGATTCGGCGTGTCGAAGAAACTCGCTCAGCGCGCCGTGGCATTCGAACACCGGTACAGTCGCCCGCGATGAATCTTGTACCGCTCGCACCCCGCCTACGCCGCGCCGCCCGCCAGCACTTCGGCTGGGAACAGCTGCGCGCAGGACAGCTTCCGCCGATGCGCGCCCTGCTCAAGCGGCGGGACGCCCTCGTGGTGTTACCCACCGGCGGCGGAAAGTCCGCCATCTACCAGGTCCCGGCGATGCTGCTGCCCGGACCCACTGTCGTCATCTCACCACTCCTCGCGCTGCAGCAGGACCAGATCGCCGGACTGAACCGCCGCCAGGCCGGTCAGGCGGTCCGGATCAGCTCGGCCGAGACCCCGAACCAGCAGAAGGCCGCGCTCGAGGCGCTGCGGGCGGGGACGGCCAGGTTCCTGTTCATCACGCCCGAGCAGCTCGGCAATCCCGCCAGGCTGGCAGAGGTGCGCGACCTCAAGCCGGCCATGGTGGCGGTCGACGAGGCGCACTGCGTCTCCGCCTGGGGCTACGACTTCCGCCCCGACTACCTGCAGCTCGGCCACCTCATCCGGGAGCTCGGCGACGGGCGGCACCGCCCCGTGATCGTGGCACTGACCGCGACGGCGTCGCCGCCCGTCCGCGCGGACATCACCGAGTCCCTCGGGCTGCGTGACCCGTTCACGCACGTCGCCGGCCTCGACCGGGCCAACCTGGAGCTGGCGACGGTGCACTGCACCAGCGACGAGCAGCGCTGGCAGCGGCTGCTCGCCCAGGTGCGGCAGGAGCCGCGGCCCGGGATCGTGTACGCGCCGACGCGGGCCATCGCCGAGCAGTACGCGACCCGGCTCACCGAGCACGGCGTCGAGGCGGTCGCGTTCCACGCCGGGCTCGCGTCCGGTGAGCGGACCCGCCGGTACACCGACTTCATGGCCGACAAGATCCCGGTCATGGTCGCGACCAGCGCCTTCGGCATGGGCGTCGACAAGCCCAACATCCGCTGGGTGCACCACGTGGCGCTGCCCGACTCCCCCGACAGCTACCTGCAGGAGATCGGCCGCGCCGGCCGGGACGGCGAACCGTCGCGCACGGTGCTGTTCTTCCGGCCCGAGGACGTGTCCCTGCAACGGTTCTTCGCCGCCGGCGCCCCCGACGGCCACGAGCTCACCCAGCTCGCCGCGGCGCTGCGCGAAGGCCCGGTCAGCCGGACCGCCCTCGCCACCCGCAGCGGGCTGCCGGCCCGGAAGGTCACCTCGCTGCTGAGCCTGCTGGAGCAGGTCGGCGCCGTCGAGGTGCTGTCCGGCAACAAGATCGGCACCCCCCGCTACGCGCCCACCCCGGCCGAGGCGTCCCGGCTCGCCCTCGCCCAGTTCGAGCGGCACCAGACGCTGCGGCGATCCAGGATCGACATGATGCGGCAGTACGCGGAGAGCGCCAACTGCCGCGGCAACTCGCTGCTCGCGTACTTCGGCGAACAGGCCGAACGGGCGTGCGGGCACTGCGACAACTGCGCCAACGGCACCGTCGTGGTCGACCCGGTGGTGCCGCACGTGCCGTGGTACCGGCGGATCCTCCGCAGAACCACGGCGACCCTTCCCGCGGACGAGGTCCCGGTCGCCGACCTGGCGCGGCCGTTCCCGGTGTCGAGCGAGGTCCGGCACACCGCCTGGGGCACCGGCACCGTCATGGCCTACGAGCAGGACCGGGTCGTCGTGCTGTTCGAGGAGGTCGGGTACAAGACGCTGTCGGTGCCGATCGTGCAGAAGTCGAAGCTGCTGGAGCCCGTGTGACACCCGTTGCCCGACCGGCGGGCCCGGCGGTGGTCGGCAGGCGCTGCTGCGGGCCACCGCCTAGGCTGTGGGCATGACCGAGCTGCCCGTCGACCAGCGTGAGTACAACCGCAACCTGATCGCCGAGTTCCGCGCCTCCGGGCGGAGGATCGAGAACCGGCCGTTGCTGCTGCTCACCACCGCCGGCCGCCGGAGCGGGCAGCCGCGCACGACGCCGATGATGTACATCCGCGTCGACGACGGCATGTATGTCATCGCCTCGAACGCGGGCGCCGTCAACGACCCGGACTGGTTCCGCAACCTGGTCGCCGAGCCGGCCGTCACCGTGGAGGCGGAGGGCGAGGAGTACGCCGCTATCGCCCGCCCCGTCGCCGATGAGGACCGGCCCGTGCTCTGGACCAGGATCTGTGAGCGCTATCCGTTCTTCACCGACCACCAGAACGGCGTCGAGCGGAAGATCCCCGTGGTCGAGCTGCTCAGACGGGGCTGATCACCTTCTCGGGCGTCACGTGCTCCCGGTTGACGGCCTCCTCGACCAGGTCCCGGGCCCACCAGCCGTCGCCGTGGAACTCCTCCGGGATCTCGTCCTCCCACGGGTCGAGGCCGAGTCCCTCCATCGCGTCGAACCACGCGTCGCGCCGCGACGCCGGCAGGCGCCCGCCGCACCACGGGCAGTACGCGATCACCGTCATCGACGTGCCGCCGTCCCGGACCGGCAGCCCGTACTCGTCGAACTTCGGGTCGTAGACCACGACCACGTCCGGGTTGTCCTCGCCGTCCTCCGACTCGGACAGGGCCAGTTGAGCACGCATGCCGTCGCAGCAATGTTTACGCACGGCAGGCAGTATGGCGGGCCCGTTCTGTCGGGTGTCCGGCAGGAGGACAACTGTCGTTTCGGGGATAGTCCAGGCCCCTGACCACGGTATACGCTCCCGCCACTGGCACGTTCCGGGGATTCGGCGCCACCAGGGCCCTCCTAGTGTCATCACCTGAATCGCAAATCCACACCCCCGCCATACCGAGAGGACCCACCATGAGCGAGTACGACGGCGGCGACACCGGCGCGGACTACGGTCACGTCGAGGCCGGCCAGGAGCACGAGTCGCTCGACCAGCTGCACCAGGTCGACGCCAGCGAGTCCGACTACAACAACCAGTTCAACGTGTACGAGCAGGACCACGCGGCCGCCGAGTCGACCTCGTTCGACCAGGGCCACCACGTCGAGTACACCAACCCGGAGGGCGCGCACTACGAGGAGTCGGACTTCACGTCCTACGACCACTCGGCCGCCGAGTCGGACCACGTCTTCGCCGCCGAGGGCAGCGAGTCGTCGCACCAGGCCGAGTTCTCGCAGCTCGACGCGCTGCAGGCGCAGCTGGACTCCGCGTTCTCGCAGGCCACGGTCATCGACACCGACACCCCGCCGTCGATCGCCGCCGGCTGATCTTTGTGTTGTTCGCCGGCCCACGGACTTGTCCGTGGGCCGGCGAACTGCGTTCAGTGACCCCTTGGCGCACCGAGGAGCGCGTCGGCGACGTCGGTGCGGATGTTGAGCACGGTGCGGCCGTCGCGGTGCGCGGTGACCAGCCCGGCCGCGCGCAGCGCCGCCAGGTGCTGGGAGACACCGCCGGCGGTCAGCCCGGTCCGCGCCGCGAGGGCCGTCGTCGACGCCGGCGCCGACAGCTCGACCAGCAGCCGCGCCCGGGACCTGCCGAGAACCGCGGCGAGTCCGTCCGGCGTGCCGGCGGGCCGCTCCCACAGCGCGCCCGTCCCCCGTGGGGGGTACGCCAACTGGGCGAGCCGCCCCGTCGAAACGGTCAGAATCGACGGCCACACGAACACCGACGGGATCAGGACGAGCCCGCCGCCGTCGGGCACGTCGTCCGCGGTGCACCACCGTTGCGCGACCGACAGCGTGTCGTCGGCCCACCGCACCTGCTCGTGCAGGTCGTTGAGCAGGCCGCCGACGCCGTCCGCGGCGAGGGCCCGGGCCCGGGTGAACACCTCCGCCTCGAGCAGCCGCCGGATCCGCGGCCAGTCGGGGGCCAGTGCCGCGTCGAAGTAGTCGCCGATCTGCGCGGCGAGCCGCTCCAGCAGCCCGTCCGGCGGCGCTGTGCCGTGCCACTGCGCCGCCACCTCCGCGGTCGGGGTGGCGCGCAGCGCGTCCAGCTCCGCCGGCAGGTCCGCGAACAGGCCGGCCGGCGCCGGGGTCAGGAAGTCCGGCACGTACGCCGGTCCCGGCGGCACCATCCGCCACAGCTCGCTCTGCGGCAGCCGGCCGAGCCGGGGCCTGACCCGGCGGACCCACGGCAGGTGGATCGCGTGGGCGCCGGGATCGCGCAGCACGCGGATGCTGGCGATCGTCTCCCACAGCGGCGAGATCGCGAACCGCACCCGGGCGACCCCGCCGGCGGACAGTCCGATGGCGACCATGCAGTCCAGACTAAAACGTTGGAGCGGCACCCGGGGCGCCGGAAGGATGGCGGCATGACCGACGCCACGCTGTTCCGTTCCCTGCACGACCCCGCCGACCCGCTCGTCCTCGTCAACGCGTGGGACGCCGCGTCCGCGCGGATCGTCGCCGCCGCCGGCGCCCGCGCGGTCGCCACCACCTCCGCCGGGGTCGCCTGGACGCTCGGGGTGCCCGACGGTGACGCGCTGACCCGGGACGCGATGCTCGCGCACCTGGCCCGGGTCGTCGCCGCTGTGGACGTCCCGGTGACCGCGGACGTCGAGTCGGGCTTCGGCGCGGACCCGGACGCCGTCGCCGAGACGCTGCGCGGGGTCGCCGCGGCCGGCGCCGTCGGCGTCAACCTGGAGGACACGGTGCGCGGCGACAGCCCCGGGCTGCGCGCCGTCGCCGACCAGGCGGAGCGGATCGCGGCCGCCCGCGCCGCGGCGCCGGACGTCTACATCAACGCGCGCATCGACACCTACCTGCGCGGCGCGAACGACCTCGACGGCACCCTCGCGCGGGCCCGCGCCTACCTGGACGCCGGGGCGAGCGGGATCTTCGTGCCGGGCGTCGTGGACGCGGCCACCATCACCGCGCTCGCCGCCGCGATCCCGGCGCCGCTGAACATCCTCGTCGGGCCGGGCGCACCGTCCGTCGCGGAGCTCGCCAAGCTGGGCGTGGCCCGGGTCAGCCTCGGCTCGTGGGTGGCGGAGGCGGCGTACACGGTCGCCCGGCGCGCCGCGGAGGAGGCGTTCACCGCCGGCACCTACACGAGCCTCGACGGCGCCATCGGATACGGCGACCTCAACGCCCTCATGTCCCGCTAGTTGTTATTGCAGCAGCTTCAGCGCCGTTCTGATCGGCAGGCGCTCCACGGTGCGTTCGAAGGACGTCTCGCCCAGGCAGAAGCGCTCGAACATGCGCCAGCCCGGCGGGGTCCGCAGCATCGCGTGGAAGAGCCCGGGCCGGCGGCTGAATGTGTCCAGCAGCCGCCGCCCGGCCGTCATCGCCGGGGCGAGGGTCCGCTCAACAGCGGTGACGTAGCCGTCGAGGTCGCCGCTCGCCGCCGCCGCGCCGGCGAGGCTGCCGGAGCGCACGGCGAAGCTGATCCCCTCCCGGGTCCACGGCTCGAGCAGACCCGCCGCGTCGCCGGCGACCAGGACCCGGCCGGTCCGCAGCGGCGACGCCGCGGTGCGGCAGCGGGTCAGGTGCCCGGAGTCGTGCACCGGTTCGATGCCGTCCAGGCCGAGCCGGGTGACGAAGTCACGCAGGTACCGTTTCGTGCGCTCGCCCTGGCCCCGGGCGGCGATCACGCCGACGGTGAGGACGTCGTCCTTCGGGAACACCCACGCGTAGGAGCCCGGCAGCGGGCCCCAGTCGATGAGCAGCCGGCCCTTCCAGCGGGCGGCGACGTCGGCGGGCACCGGCAGTTCGACCTCCAGGCCGAGGTCGACCTGGCCGTACTCGACGCCGGCGTGGCGGGCGGTGATCCCGGACGAGCCGTCGGCGCCGATGACCGTGGCGCCGGTGACGGCCGAGCCGTCCGCGAGCCGGACCACGACCCCGTCGCCGGTCTGCTCCAGCGACCGGGCCGTCGTGGACTGGCGCACGACCGCGCCGGCCTTCTCCGCGGCGAGGCGCAGCGCGTCGTCGAACTGCGGCCGGCGCACCATCAGCAGCAGCGGCCGTCGGCCCGCGGACCGGGCGAACGGCCGCCGGCCGTCGTGGGTGAACTCGACCCGCGTGATGTGGTCGTCGGCGGGGATCTCGATCCGGTCCGCGACCGCCTGAACGGTGAACCCGATCAGCCCCCCACCGCAGGTCTTGTACCGGGGATGCACCGCCTTCTCCAGCACGAGCGTCCTCGCCCCGCCGGCCGCCGCCGCGTGCGCCGCCGACAGTCCGGCCGGTCCGCCGCCGACGACGACCACGTCCCACTGCTGCTTGGGTTCACTCACCCGAGCAGCCTAGGAGGTCTGCGTTCACAGGTGAGATTGGCCTCGTGTGATGCAGACGTCATCCGAATGAGTGACCGATCTGTTTCACTGGCGGGATGTCGGCGATCGACCATCTCATCCACGCCAACGAGCAGTACGCGAGCACGTTCCCCGGCCCGCGTCCGCTCCGTCCGCGCCTGCGGCTGGCCGTCATCACCTGTATGGACTCGCGCCTGGACCTCTTCGGCGCGCTCGGCCTGGACATCGGCGACGCGCACCTCATCCGCAACGCCGGCGGCCTGCCGACGGAGGAGGTGCTGCGGTCCCTCGCGATCAGCCAGCGCCGGCTCGGCACCCGCGAGGTCGTCCTGATCCACCACACCGAGTGCGGCATGCAGGGCTTCGACGACGACGAATTCCGCGCGACGCTGTCCGCCGAGACCGGCCGGGCGCCGACCTGGGACGTGCCCGGCTTCAGCGACCTGCACGACACGATGCGTTCCTCGATCGCGACAGTGCGTGAGTGCGCCTGGCTGCCGCACCGCGAGGACGTGCGCGGGTTCATCTTCGACGTCGGCACCGCGAAGATCGAAGAGGTGCACTGAACCCGGTGCGGTCCTTCGTTGTCACGGGCGGCGGCCGGGGTGTCGGCCGCGCGATCGTGACGCGGCTGCTGCGTGACGAAGCCTCCGCCGTCGTCGTGCTCGAGCACGATCCGGCGGCGCTGACCTGGATCGAGGCCGGCCCTCGGCTTGTCGGGCTCGCCGGGGACGCCGGCGACGAGGCGGTCACCGAGCGCGCCGCCGACCTCGCCGAGGCGCGCGGCCCCCTCGCGGGCTGGGTCAACAACGCCGCCGTCTTCCGCGACGCGTGGATCGACACGGTGCCGGCCCGCGAGCTCCTCGCCCTGGTGATGGCGAACCTGGCACCGGCCGTGGCGGGCAGCGCCACCGCCGTGCGCCGCCTCCGCGCGGCCGGCCACGGCGGCGCCATCGTCAACGTCTCCTCCCACCAGGCGCAACGGGCGGTGCGCGGCGCACTGCCGTACGCGACGGCCAAGGCCGCGATCGAGGGCCTGACCCGCGCCCTCGCCGTCGACCACGGCCCGCACGGCATCCGGGTCAACGCCGTCGCCCTAGGATCGATCGGGACCGAACGTTCGGCCTCGTACCTGGCCGCCCGCCCACCGGACGAGGCCGCCCACATCGTGGACCAGCTCGCCCAGCTGCACCCGCTGGGGCGGCCCGGCGGCGCGGACGAGGTCGCCGAGGTGGTCGCGTTCCTGCTCTCCCCGGCGGCGTCGTTCGTCTCCGGGGCGGTGCTGCCGGTCGACGGCGGCCGCGCCGCTCGGGGCGCCGACCCCGAGGCCCGCTGAGCTTTTCCGGTTCGGCCTCCGTGTCCGGGCCCCGCGGGGTAAACAGCGGGGGTTCGCGCGAGGGGCGGCGGGCCGCCACGGACGCCGGTGATGCTGCACGATCGTTCCCATGCGATACGGGGGGCGGCTGAACCGCATCGAGTTCACTGCGCTGATCGACCAGCAGGCGAACCGGATCCGGGCGAGCGCCGCCGCGCTGCCGTTGTACGGGATCGCCGGCTGGACCGGTCCGTGCCGCATCGGCAGCTGGGCCTGGGACGACGACCGGCTCGTGCACGCCGGGCTGACGTTCGGCGACCCCGCGTCAGGCGGCTGGGTCGAGGTCGTCACCACCGCCGGCCCGCCGCTGCCGCTGCTCATCGACATCCGGGTCGCGGCCGTGATGCCGCAGCCGCCCGAGGACCGCAAGACCTACGAACGCAACCTGCGGGCCGCGTCGACACCGGCGCCGCACCGGGTCGGGATCACGGTCGACGGTATCCCGAAGCCGTTCCAGCGCTGGCCGGACCAGCAGGTGCTGCCGTCCCGGAAGGGCTGGCTGGCGGTCCTCGACGAGGTGCCGGGGCTCCTGCTGCGGGTGTCGGACCTGGCACCGGCGGAGATCCGGCTGGCCAGGATCGGCGACCTGGAGCCGCACCTGGTCGGAACCAGGGCGCAGCTGCTCGCCGGCTACGACGCGGACCCTTCCGCCTGAACCCCGGCTGCCGTTCCGTTCCCCGGTCGCCGTTCAGTTCCCCGGTCGCCGTTCAGTTCCCTGGTCCGCGCTCAGTACCGCGAGGCGAGGGCCTGCGCGAAGTTGACCCGCTGCAGTGCCTCGGCGGCGTGCTGCGGGGAGTACACCACCTCCCGCGCCAGGTAATGGAACTGTCCCGACTGCACCGACACGATCATCGGCCCCGACATCGTGTGCGTCTTCGCAGTCAGGAAGAACAGCCCGAACAGCAGGAACAGGCTCAGCCCGCAGGTGAACGGCGCCATGATCACGGCAAGGATCGCGAACGTGACGCCGAGCCCGATCCCCCAGCCCGCCGTCGTCGTCATCGGCACCGGCTGCGAGATCACCATCCACCGGCTGCCATGGATCGGCCAGACCCCGACCGGCGTGTAGATGGCGCGACCGTCGACGCGCACGTCACCGATCTGCACGTCGGGCCCGGTGTAGGCGGGAAGGTCACCGCCGCCGCTGTACGGGATGGGCAACGTCACGTGAGCATTGTGACGCGTCACCCCCCGTTCGCGGGACCCCCATCCGGCGCCGCGGCGTCCTTCACCCGGCCACAGTGCCCCATTCATCCGGCCACGGCACGCTTCACCCAGCCGCGACGCCCTTCTCGCCCGGCCGGAGCGCCCTTTGCCTGGCTGCGGCGCCCCTAGCCCAGCCGCAACGCCCTCGCCTGACTGCAGGCCCCTTCGCCCCCGCCGCCCCTTGCCTGGCCGCCGCGCCCCTTGCCTGGCCGCCGCGTTTTGCCTGGCCGCGGTGCCCGTTCACCGGGCCGCAGTGTGCCCGCGGAACAGCCGGCGCAATGACCGCCACTGGTTCCCGGCGGCACCCGAACCACGTATGACGAGCAATGCCACCGCGATGACCACGGCACACACGACCACCAGCACCGCCCGCACCGCCGCCGCGCTGAACGGCCCGGGCGTCCGGCGCGGGATCGGCGCCGCGTCGGCTGGCTTAGCCTGGTCGGATGCGACCCGTCGCGGTGCTCGACGCACCGTCCAACCTCGGCCTGCGGCCGCCCGCCGACGGCCTGGTCCCCGGCTGCTACAAGCTGGCCGGTGCCCTGCGCGACCAACGGCTCCTGCCCCGCCTGGACGCACGCGACGCCGGTGTCGTGGTGCCGCCCCGATACGACGTGCGCACCTGGCAGCGCGGCGACGGTGTCCTGAACGCCGCCGCGCTCGCCGCCTATACCCGCCGTCTCGCCGACCGCACCACCGCCGTCCTGGACGGCGACGAGTTCCTGCTCCTGCTCGGCGGCGACTGCTCCATCCTCTTCGGCCCGGCTCTCGCCCTGCGCCGCCGCGGCCGCTACGGCATCGCCTACCTCGACGGCTCGATCGACTTCCGGCACACCGGCAACAGCACCAACGTCGGCGCGACCGCCGGCGAGGGCACCGCGATCGTCACCGGCCGCGGCCAGCCCGACATCGCCGACATCGAGGGCCTCGCCCCCTACGTCCGCGACGACGACCTGGTGATCCTCGGCGTCCGCGACTACGACGACGAGCTCACCGAGGTCCGCGACCTGGGCATCGTCGTGCACACCACCCCGGAGATCCTGGCCGCTGGTCCCGCCTCTGTCGGCGAACACGTGGCCCGCCGTCTCAGCGTCCTCGACGGCTACTTCGTGCATCTCGACGCCGACGTGCTCGACCCGGCGGTCATGCCCGCCGCCGACGCCCCCGACCCGGGCGGCCTGGACCACCCGCAACTCGTCGAGCTGCTCCGCCCACTCGTCACGAACCCCGCCTGCGTCGGCCTCCAGGTCACCATCTACGACCCTGACCTCGATCCGGACGGCCGGCACGCCACCGCCCTCACCGACACGATCGTCACAGCCCTGCGCCACTGACCCGGCCCGACCGCCGATCCTCGATCACTCCATGGTGACTGTCCCTCCACGCCGCAGCACCATCACGCCGCAGCACCATTCCGCCGCGCTTCACCGCTGCACCGCGCCGCGCCGGGCCGGGCCGGGCCGGGCCGGGCCGGGCCCGGCCGGGCCGGGCCGGGTCACCGGGCCGCACCGCGCCACGTCGCCACACCGCGCACCACACCACCGCACCGCGCCGCGCCGCAGCGGGCTGCTGCACCACCCACACCGCGCCGCGCCACACCGCGCCACCGCACCGCGCACCACGGCACGCCACCGGCACGCCACCACGCCGCGCCACCGCACCGCACCACGCCGCGCCACCGCACCGCACCACGCCGCGCCACCGCACCGCACCGCGCCACCGCACCGCACCGCGCCGCGCCACCGCACCGCACCGCACCGCGCCACCGCACCGCAGCACCATGCACCACGGCACGCCACCACGCCGCGCCACCGCAGCGGGCCACCGCGCCACCGCGCCACGCACCACGGCACGCCACCACGCCACCACGCCGCACCGCACCGCGGCACGCCGCCGCAGCGGGCCACCGCGCCACCGCGCCGCATTGCGCCACGGCACGACACCATGCCGCGCCGCCGCGCCGGACCACCGCATCCGCGCTTCGCGTGAGCAGCACTGCGCCGTGCTGCCGCACCCGGGCCGGATCCGCATCGGACGGCCGAGCCTGGGGGTAGCGGGGTCTGGCGGGGCACCGGCGGAGATCCGGCCGTGTTCGGCCTTGATTCCGGTGCGCTGCTGCCGAATGGGCTGGTGTGCTGCGGTACGTCCGCGACGGGGTCGAGCCCGTCCTCGTCCTGCTCGTCATCGCCGTGCTGCGGCACGTCGGGATCGGCGGCACCGCGCCCTTCTGGCTGCTGGCGCTGACGCTGCTGCTCGGCATGGCCTACCAGCAGCCCACCGTCCAGCGCCGCCTCGCCGCCGGTGACCTCTCCCGCCGTCTGTGGCCCCGGCTCGCGCTCCACATGCTGATGACCTCGGTCGCCATGTATCTGCTGGGTTGGGGCTCGCTGCTCGCGATGGCCCACTTCCACATCATGTCGATGCATCTGGAGTGGTCCGGCGCTCGGGCGTGGCGCCCCGCCGTCGTGTCCAGCGCGGTCTGCATCGGGCTCGGCCAGCTCGCGATCGTGGCCGGCCTGCACAGCTACCTGCCGCAGCCGGAGGTCCACGGTGTCGCCGCCCTCATCGTCGTCGGGGTCGCCACGACCGGGCGGACCCTCGGTCGGTCCGTCGCCCGGCAGGAACGCGCGGAGGCCGCCCTGCGCAGCAACGCCGACCGATTCCGGGTCCTGGTCCTGGACTCATCCGACATCATCACCGTCAGCACCGCGCAGGGCGACATCACCTATGTCAGCTCCGCCGCCGACCACGTCATCGGCGTGCCCGCGGAGCAGCTCCTCGGGCGTGGCTTCTGGTCCCTCATCCATCCCGACGACGTCGCCGCCGCCCGCGCCCTGCACACCCGGGTCCTCGCCGCCGGCCCCCACGACAGCCAGCGCGGCGAGCTCCGTGTCCGTTCCGCAGGCGGTGAGTGGCGCTGGCGCGAGATCAGCTCCCGGAACCTCCTCGACCACCCGGCGGTCCGCGGCATCGTCGGCCATCACCGTGACATCACCGAACGCCGCGCCGCCCGCGAACGCATCGAATACCAGGCGACCCACGACGCTCTGACCGGGCTCGTCAACGCTCAGACCTTCGTGCCCGCCCTGGAACGCACCTTGGCCGACCGCGCCGACCCTCTCGGCCTGCTCTTTCTCGACCTGGACGGCTTCAAGCAGGTCAACGACACCCTCGGCCACGACGTCGGCGACGATCTGCTCACCGAGATCGGCCACCTGATCCGCTCCGCCACGAACCCGGCCGACGTCGTCGGCAGGCTCGGCGGCGACGAGTTCGGCGTCCTGCTCCCCCACGTCGCTGACCCGGCCGCCGCGCTCGCCGTGGCGCGCCGCATCGTCACCGCCATCGACCGCGACCTGTCCGTCGCCGGCCACCGCGTCCGCGTCGGTTGCAGCATCGGCGTCGCGATGAGCACGCCCGGCGTCGACGCCAAGGATCTGCTCCACCAGGCGGACCTCGCCATGTACGAAACGAAACGCCTCCGCCGCAACGGCTGCCGGCTCTTCGTCGCGGCGTAGCCCGCAGCGTCCCAACTCCTGCGACGGAACTGAGCACAGGAAGGCCGGGACGGCACGGGCGCGGTTCATCACTGCTCCAGGTGCTCTGCGAGCCGGTCGAAGAACTGGCGCCAACCGGCGACGGCATCCTCGGCGCTGGCGGCGTCGGTGCTGGCCCCCTGCTGCCGCATGGTCATCTCGGTGCCGCCGTCACCGGTCGGCTTGAACATCACGCTGACAGTTGCGGCGGTGCCACCGGTCGTGTCGTCAGGGTGGCCAGTCGTCATGACGAGCCGGGCGGGAGCGTCGAGCTCGCGGTAGACGCCGCCGAGCGCGTGCTCATTGCCTGCGTCGTCCAGCATGACGACCCGCCAGGCGCCGCCCGGCCGGGTCTGCATGACGATGCGGTCCTCCGGCGTGGTGAACTCCCGCGGGCCGAACCACCGGCTGAAGCCGGCGGGCGTGGTCCACGCCCGGTAGACCCGTTTCGGCTCCGCGGCGAGCTTGCGGGTGATCGAGTACTCGGCGGTGTGCACGCTGCGCTCCTTGCCAGTGCGGGGGAGCCGGCCCGGTCGCCGGCTCCCCCGGTCTGTCGTCGCCGGCTCCTCCGGCGTGGTCAGGCGTAAGCGGCGGCGAGCCACTCGGACCAGGTCCGTGCCGCCGCCTCCTGGTCGATGTCGGCGAACACGTGATGGCCGGTGAAGAGCATGCCGCCGCCTCCCACGAACCGCAGCAGCGCGTCGTCGGTGCGCACACCCAGGAAGCCGGGCTCCACGACCACGTCCACCACGCCGGCGACGTCCTGTCCCTCGATGGTGAACTGCACCTTGTCGCCCTCAACGACAGGCTCGGTCAGGCCGACCGCGGCGATGACCCCGGCCCACGCCCGCTCCTGGTCGGACTGCTGCGGGCCGAACGCGGTGACCGGAACCGCGGTGCGGCCGGGGAAATGCACCAGATACTGCTCGAGGGTGCGCAGGTAGAGCGGGTTGCCCTTGCGCAGCGCGTCATACTGCTCCTCCCAGTCGCCGGTCAGGATGCCGCTGTGCACCAGCCGCAGCGCGGTGCTCCCGCCGTCGCGGCCTTCGACCAGATACTCGAACGCCATGAACGCGCCGCTCTCGTCGGGCGTGCCCCGGTAGGCAAAACGGTGCGGCGGCTCCCACGCGGTGACCGTCGACTCGGCGGTGAAGCCCGGCATCGTGAGTGACCCGCGACCGCCGACCCGGGGCTCGACCTCGCTCTTGCCCATGAACCATGAGTCGATGCCGGGCCCGGTGGCGATGGCTTCCCAGACCTGCTCGGGCGTTGCCGCGATGTCGATGTCGTGGGTGAGCTCGAATTCGTGCGACATGTCAGGACTCCTTGGTCTCGGGGCGGTGCTGGATTTCGATCTGAACGTCGATGTCGGCGTCGACGGCCGCCGCGTCCATCGGACGCGTGACTTCCGGACGCAGGCTGGGGTGGAGCGCGACGATGACCCGGTGGTCCCGGCCGCCTTCCGCGTGCTCGTCGTGGTAGCGACTGACCAGCGCGGCCACGGCCGCGGTCAGCTCCTGGGCGAACGCGGCCCGGTCGGCGGCCGAGGCGAACCGCACGGTCCCGTCAAGGGCGAAGGTGGCTACTGGCTTGCCCGCCCGGTCCGCCCCGGTGATGAGCGTGCCGACCTCTTTGACGAGGCGGGCCGCGACCGCGAGCAGCCATCGCGCGGACAACCTGTCAGGTGATCTGGCCGGGTCGGGGGCGACGGCCGCGAGCGCCGTCGGTGAGATCACGAACGAGGCGGCGGCGGCCCGCAGCACCCGCTCCGTGACGTTTCCTTTGCGCCGCTCCTCGACCAACTCGACCAGGCCGTGTGCCTCGAGCGTCCTGAGGTGGTAGTTCACCTTCTGCCTGGGCAGGCCGACGATCGCCGCGAGACTGGTCGCCGAATGGGGCTCCACCAGCAACGCCAGCAGCCGCGTCCGGATCGGGTCCAGCGCTACCTCGGCGGCGCTTGACTCCTCGATGACACCCACTTCGAACATGCGAGAACCGTAACTGCTGACAACTTCCTCTGTCAAGACAAGAAAAATTGTCGGTACCCATCGCTACAGTGACCGCGTGACATCCCAGGTGCGGGGACCCCGGGTCTCCACCATCGAGTTGTTCTTCGACCTCGTGTTCGTCTTCACCGTGACCCAGTTCGCCACCGTGCTGGTCAAGCACGTCGACGTGACCCACGCCCTCCGGGTGCTGCTGATGCTCGGCATCATCTGGTGGATGTATGCGGGCTACGCCTGGCTCACCAACGCGGTGGCCCCGAGCAGCACGCTGCGCCGCACGCTGTTGCTCACCGGCATGGCCGGGTTCATGGTCATCGCCCTGTCGATCCCCTTCGCGTTCGACGGTGACGGGTGGGCGTTCGGCGTCGGGTATGTCATCGTCACCGCCGTCCACTCCGCGCTGTTCCTGCAGGCCGACGACAACGCCTCCATCGGTGCCGCAATCGCCGGCCTGGCACCGATCAACGGCACGGCCGCGCTCCTGGTGCTGGTCGGCGGATTCCTCGACGGTCCGTGGCACTACGGGCTGTGGACGGCGGCATTCGCGCTGGTCATCGCCGCGCCGTACCTGCAGCGCAGCATGGGCACCTGGACGATCAACGCGGGACACTTCGCGGAACGGCACGGGCTGGTCGTCATCGTCGCCATCGGCGAGTCGGTGATCGCGATCGGCCTGGCCTTCGAGGGCATGCATCTCGACCCGTCCACGCTCATCGTGGCGCTGCTGGGCCTGTGCATCGCGTACTACCTGTACTGGAACTACTTCTCCGGCGACGAGACGCGTGCCGAACACGCCCTGCACGCCATCACCGACCCCATCCGCAAGGCCCGCGTCGCAGTCCAGGCCTGGGGCTACGCGCACTACCTCCTGATCGCCGGCATCGTGTTCACCGCGGTCGGCGTGAAGTTGTCGGTCGGTCACGCCCTCGAGCCGCTGCACTGGCCGAGCGCCATCGTCCTGAGCGCCGGCGCCGCCACGTTCCTGCTCGGCCACGCCGCGTTCTTATCGATCCTGCAGCTGCCCGGCGCCTGGTATCGCGTGGCAGCCGCGGCCGGTGTCCTGGCGACGATCCCGCTCGGGCACTGGCGGGCCGTCGCTCAGCTCACCGCGATCCTGGTCGTGATGGCGGCCGCGGTCATCGCCAGAGACGTGAAGACCGTCCGCGTCGAGCACACCACCGCCATTCACGACTTCGGCCGCTGACACGTCTGGACCGAGGGCCCCACGCGCCGGACGGCGTTCTTCGCTGCGAAGAAGTGCTCGCCGTGTGCGCCAGGCACATGGGGGCTGCGACCGGCGGCGGGCCCCGGTGAAACCACAATGATCACGGCCGGGTCGAACCTGGTGAGGCCCGGGAGCGGCCTCCCACAGTAGGGCGGCCCAGCGGCCCCGTCGACGCAACAGCCCCGTCGACCCGGCGACGCAACAGCCCCGGAAGACCCGGAAGACCCGGAGACCCCGGAGACCCCGGAGACCCCGGAGACCCCGGAGACCAGGAGACCCCGGAGACCAGGAGACCAGGAGACCAGGAGACCAGGAGACCAGGAGACCAGGAGACCAGGAGACCAGGAGACCAGGAGACCAGGAGACCAGGAGACGCAACAGCCTGGCAGTCCCCGCCAACACGACGCCGCGTGCCCGCCGCCCGATCCGGCACTGCCGATGTCCGGATCGGCCTCGTTGCCCGCTTGCTCTGCGCCGGGAGCGGATCTTCCCCGGTGATCGAAGGACCAGGATGGCTGCCCGGGCGGCCTGCCCGGGCGGCCGGATTCCGTCCATCGATCAAGAACCGAGGGTCGAAGATCGCCGATCGGAACGTGGTACCCACCGGTCCAGTCGCTTTCGCCCGGAGGCGGCCCGTTCCGGTCCAGCGGTCATCGGCCGCAGGCAGTTGCGAGAGCGTGGCGATGCGGCAACGGGCTGGGCGGTGCTACGGGAAGGTCGGTGGGAGGAGGCCGAGGGCCATCGCCGTGGTGACGGCGGCGGTGCGGTCGCTGACGTCGAGCTTGTTGAAGGCGCGCAGCAGGTGGGTCTTCACGGTCGCCTCGGTGATGTGGAGGGTGCGGCCGATGTCGGCGTTGGTGTGGCCGGTGGCGACGAGGGACAGGACCTCCAGCTCGCGGGCCGAAAGGATCGGCGCGGCGGCGGTCGGGCGGGGCGGGTTGCGGACCTGCTGGACGAGGCGGCCGGCGACGGACGGGGCGAGGACCGTCTCGCCGCGGGCGGCGGCGCGGACGGCGGTGGTGAGGTCGGCGCGGGTGGCGTCCTTGAGCAGGTAACCGCTGGCGCCCGCTTCGACGGCGCGGAGGATGTCGGCGTCGGTGTCATAGGTGGTGAGGACGACGACCCGGGTCTGCGGGAGGGCGGCGAGGATGCGGTCGGTGGCGCCGGCGCCGTCGAGGCCGGGCATCCGCAGGTCCATGAGGATGACGTCGGGGCGGTGGGTGTGCGCGGCGGTGACGGCCTCGTCGCCGGAGCCCGCCTCGCCGACGACGGCCAGGTCGGCCTCGGCCTCCAGCATGCCGCGCAGGCCGTCGCGCACGACGGGGTGGTCGTCGACCAGCAGGATGCGGATCATGGCAGCTGGACCGTGACGGTGGTGCCGGCGCCGGGGCGGCTCTTGACGGTGCACAGGCCGCCGGCCTGCTCGACCCGGGAGCGCATGCCGGCGAGGCCGAAGCCGGAGCCGGCACCAGGAACGGCCGCGGCGGGGACGGTGAAGCCGACCCCGTCGTCGGTGACCGTCAGGACGACCGCCGGGCCGGTCATCGCAAGCCGCACGTCCACGGCGGTGGCCCGGGCGTGTCGGCGGACGTTGGTGAGGGCCTCCTGCAGGGAGCGCAGCAACACGACCTGCGCCGCGGTCGGCAGGTCGGCGAGGTGCTGGTCGAGGTGGCAGGCGGTGCGGATGCCGGTCTGCGACGCGAGCCGGGACAGCTGCCGGCGCACGGCGTCGCCGAGGCCGGAGGTGTGCAGGTCGGCGGGGCTGAGCGCGGCGACGAGGGCGCGGGCCTCGGCGAGGTTGTCGCGGGCGGTGCCGACGACCTGCTCGAGGCGGTGGCTGACAACGAGCGGGTCGGTGGCGGCGGAGGCCGCCTGGGCGAGGGTGATGACGCTGGTGAAGCCCTGGGCGAGGGTGTCGTGGATCTCGGCGGCGAGGCGGGCCCGTTCGGTGGCGACGCCGGCCTCGTGGGAGAGGCGGGCGACCTCGGCGCGGCTGGCGGACAGTTCGGCGATCATCGTGGCGCGTTCCTCATTCTGCTCGACGAGGTGGGAGACGAAGGTGCCGAGGAGGAGCGCGAAGGCCAGGCCGAGGACGGTGAGCGGGAGCAGGCCGTGGACGAGCGCCAGGGTGCCGTCGCGCAGGTACGTCATCGGAACGTGCAGGAGGGTGAGGGTGGCGACGATCGCTACCGAGGGGCGGCGGGGCACCGACGCGAAGATCATGGTGCCCCAGGCGAAGAGGGCGAACGACGCGGTGTGGTCGATCCAGACGGCGGTGAGGTGCAGGGCGGCGAGGACGGCGACGAAGATCCAGGCGCCGCGCGGGGTGACGGTGCGGAAGATGTGGCGGCTGCCGTAGAGGAAGTACCAGGCGAGGGCGGCGGCGACGAGGACCGATGAGACGTAGGCGGCACGGGGACCCGGGCCCTCGTCGAAGACCATGAACGCGATGACCGCGCCGGCCACGACGGTGAAGCCCAGGTCCCACTGCCAGCGCTTCACGAACGCGACCACCGGAACGTCACCAGGCTCAGCACGAGTCCGATCACGCACCACGCGCCCAGCACCAGGGCCGTCCTGCCGGGCTCCCATGAGCCTGCCACCTCCTGTGCGGCGAGGGCGTCGGGCAGGAACACCGAGCGGAATCCCTGGCCCATCCACTTGACGGGGAACAGCGCCGAGACATTGATCATCGCCGACGGCAGCGTCGCGATGTGCACGAAGATGCCGGACGTGAACTGCAGGACGAGCACTGGCAGGTTGAGCACCGCCGGGGCGCTGCGGGACGTGCGGGCGAGGGACGAGGCGGCGATGCCCAGCAGGGTACAGGCGATCACCGACAGGACGAGGAGCCAGCCGAGCGTGAACCAGCGCTCACCGGACGAGGGCAGCGGCAGGTCGAACAGGAGCACGCCGACGAGGAGCAGCAACAGCACCTCGAACAGCGCGGCGAAGAAGACCAGCACGATCTTGCCGATGAAGTACGACCCGGCGGTGATCGGTGTGCCGCGCAGGCGCTTCAACGTGCCGTCCTCACGGTCGACGGCGATCCCGACGCCGATGGAGATGAACGCGGTGGAGAGGATGCCGTAGGCGATCATGCCGGCGGCGAAGACCTGGCTGTGCGTGGTTGACGAGCCCGGCGTGACCGGGGTGTTGAAGATGAGCCCGAGCAGGATGGTGAGCAGCGCCGGGAACGCGAACGTGAAGATGATCGCGTCCTTCTGGCGGATCAGCTGCAGGACCTCGACGTAGCCACGGGAGCGGCCGGTCACCAGAACAGAGGGCATGGTCATGACCGGGCTCCGATCAGGTCGAGGTAGACGTCTTCCAGGCTGGGGCGGCGGATCTGCAGGTCGAGCGCGTCTGGCGGCAGCGTGCCCACGACGGTGTTGGGGGTGTCGGTGCGGACCTCGTGCAGTCCGGCCGAGTCCCGCCACGTGACGGTCGCCTGCGCCTGAGCGAGTCCGCCCACAGTGGACGGGGTACCGTCAGCGACCACCCGACCGCCGGCGATGATCGCGAGCCGGTCGGCGAGGGCCGCGGCCTCGTCGAGGTAGTGGGTGGTGAGCAGGATCGTGGTCCCGTCGGCGGCGAGGGAGCGGATCAGCGCCCAGAACTGCCGCCGCGCCTCCGGGTCGAACCCGGTCGTCGGCTCGTCGAGGAAGACCAGCGCGGGGTTGCCGATGATGCCCAGCGCCACGTCGACGCGGCGCCGCTGCCCGCCGGACAGCGTGCGGACCAGGGCGCCGGCCTTCGACGTGAGCCCGACGGAGGCGATCACCTCGTCGGGGTCGCGCGGCGTGGGGTAGAAGCGGGCGTAGTGCCGGACGGTCTCGCGCACCGTGAGGTCGGCCGCGTCGGTGGCGGTCTGCAGCACGATGCCGATCCGTGCGCGCCACCGCCGCCCGGCGAGACCGGGGTCCTCCCCCAGCACCAGCACGTCACCGGAGTCGCGGCGCCGGTGCCCTTCGAGAATCTCGATCGTGGTGCTCTTGCCCGCGCCGTTGGGCCCGAGCAGGGCGAAGATCTCCCCGGCGGCCACGGACAGCGAGATCCCGTCGACGGCTGTGAAGCCCCCGTACGTCTTGCGCAACCCATGCACTTCGATCGGTGTCATGTACCCATCGAAGCCGGTGCACCTGTCACCGCGGGACGACCGGAGGACGGACGACGGTTGTCAACCGGACGGTGGACAGGCGTCGAGCCGGAAGACCTGGGCGGGTAGGTCTCCCGGCTCGACAGTTACCTGAACAAAGAACGGTTACCTGAGCAACGAGCTAGAGGGTCACGGCCCGGCGGTCACATAAATGATCTGGTTGGCCGTGTTGGCGGGTCCCGCCGTGTTGTTGATGACGTGGTTGATCGTGCCGACGCCGCCGAGGGAGACGCTGACCATGTTGCGGAACTGGATACCGGACTTCACCGGCACCTCGAAGGAGCGTTCGCCGACGACGGCGGGGTTGACGTTGAAGTAGCAGTAACTGCCCAACCCCCACGCCTGGTGCGTGTTCACCGAGTCGGCCACCTTGTAGGCGGCCCAGCCCCTGGTGGAGCCGTTCATCCAGGCGGCCTGGTTCGGCGGGTCGTAGGGCATCTCGTTCTGGAAGAAGTACGTGCGGCCGCCGTTGCCGTTCCAGATGACCTGGTACTGCTGGTAGTGCTCGACGAACAGCCCGTACATCGTGACGTCGTTGCCGTTGACGACCATGCCGTTCTGGCCCTTGCTGACGGTCCAGCCGTAGGTGCCGGCGTTGCCGTGGTCGGCCCGCCAGACCCACATGTGGTCGCCGATCACGTTGTTGCTGTTGACCTGCAGGCTGACCGTGGCGTTGCCGACGTGGGCGCCGCCGATGCGGAAGTACACGTCGTGCAGCGAGGTCGGGTTGGCGGCGTGCGAGGCCGACGAGCCGGCCGGGCCGAGCTCGACCAGGGTCGGGGAGTTGACGGTGCCGGCGTCGATGAGGATGCCGGCGAGCTTGACCCCGTCGACGTCGGCGACCTTGATCGCGGTGACGCCGCCGTCCGGCACGAACGTCGCCAGGCCGAGGCCCAGGATGATCGTGTTCGGGTTGTTGACCTGCAGTGCCTGGTTGAGGTGGTAGACGCCGGGGGTCACCAGGAGGTGCCGGCCGGCGGCGAGGGCCGCGTTGATCTGCGCCGCGGTGTGTCCGGGCCGGACGATGAAGAACTGGTCCAGGGAGATCGACGAGCCCGCCGGGGTCTTGCCGAACCAGCTGGTGCCGGTCGTGTTGGTCTGCAGCGCCGGGACGAACACCCGGTACGTGCCGGTGCCGTCGATGTACAGGAACGGCTTCTCCCGCTGCAGCGGCGTCTGGTTGATGACTGTGTGCGACGGGTTCGGGAAGTTCGGCGGCGGGGCACCGGTGACGCCCTGGAAGACCATGTTCCACACCGAGCCGGCCCAGCTGCCGAGCTCGCTGTTGCGGGTGTACCACTGCTGCTGCGAACCGGACACGACCCGGCCGTCGACCTTGGTGTCGGCCATGAGACCGCCGGAGGACCAGCCGTCGCCGCCGTTCCAGAGCTGGATCTCGTTGTTGGCGCCGCGCAGGTGCATGCGGCGGTACTGCACCGCCTGCGACACCGCCCAGCGCTCGACCTGCACGCCGTTGCCGGTGTTCGGCAGGGTCACGGACAGGTTCTCCGCGCCGCGCCAGAAGTTCTGGGTGGCGTTGCCGCCGAACCAGGTGGCCTCGGCCCGGACGTGGCCGTTGATGTTGACGTCGTCGGGCGAGAAGCCGAGGCCGGCGACCTGGGTGTAGAAGCCGATGTTGGCGTCGATGGTGTGGTTGCCGGGCTTGAACAGCACCGCGTAGCGCTCGGTGCCGAACTGGTTGGTCTCCTGGCCGGCGAAGATCTGGTTGAGCCGGGCCTGCGCGGCCGCCTGCTGCGACGGGTCGTAGACGGAGACGTTGGGGCCGAAGTTCGGGTTCTTCGGGTCGGTCGGCTCGACCGGCTGATTCGACACAGGCGGGCTGCTGGAGGGCGGGTTCGAGCCGCCGAGGGCGTACACCTCGAACTCCCACAGCGAGACGCCCCACTGGGTCGCCTTGGCGGTGGCGTTGATCCGCACGTACCGGCCGTTGCCGGTCACGTCGAGGGTCTGCACCCCGCCGGTGCCGGTGGTGGTCGAGTAGATCGACGTGTAGGCGGCGTTGTCGGTCGAGGTCTGGATCTGGAAGGCGGTCGCGTAGGCGGCCTCCCAACGCAGGATCACCCGGCAGATCGGCAGGACCGAGCCCAGGTCGACGGTGAGCGACTGCGGGACGACGACGGCGCTGGACCAGCGGGTGCCGGTGTTGCCGTCGACGGCGGCGCTGGCGGGCGTGCCGGCGTTCTCGGTCGAGGAGGCGGTGGCCGGGCGGGCGATCGCGCGGTTCGTCGGGCCGCAGGTCTGGCCGGTCGGCGAAAGCTCGCCGAAGACCTGGAACTCCCACAGCGAGTAGCCGTAGGCGGTGTTGCGCACGGTGCCGTACAGCCGCACGTAGCGGCCGGTGCCGGTCACGTTGAGCGTCTGGGTGCCGCCCGCGCCGGTGGCGGTGGTGTAGACGGACGTCCAGGTGGCGGCGTCGTTGGAGATCTGGATCTGGAACGCCTTGCCGGAGGCGGCCTCCCAGTTGAGCACGACCTGGGACAGCGCGGCGGGCGCGCCGAGGTCGACCTGGATCCACTGCGGGTCGCTGAACGCGCTGGCCCAGCGGGTGCCGGTGTTGCCGTCGGTGGCGGCGGTGGCGGGGGTACCGGCGTTCTCACTGGACGAGGCGGTGGTGGGCTTGCCCTGCGAGAGCAGGGTCGGCGCGGCGCTCGCGTTGGGCAGCGCGATCGCGGCGACGGCGGTGGACAGCATCAGCGTGGCGGCCCCACCGAGGAGCCAGCGTCGCAGGGCAGAGCGACGCCTCCCCTCGGGTGCGGGCCCGGCATGCGCCGAGGTATAGCGCGACATACGCGGAAATTTCATGATCCTGCCTGTCAGTCGGGGGACGTGGCGGGGATCCAGACCGGGCAGGTTGGCGGTTCCCGGTCCGTGATCTGGGCGGTGAGCAGCGAACAACAGACATGCCGAAGCCAGGCGGGGCATCGACGGTCGTCGGCATGGGCATGCCGACCGCGGTGCGATGAGAGAGCGCTCTCTCAGAACCACGAGTGTTACGCCGGGGTTGCATCGCCGTCAAGACAAACTTCTATCGCGACGTGAAGAATCCCTTATGTGGCTTTTGTGGAGCGGGCCCGACCTTGACGTCCTGAAAGCGCCCCACTTTAATGACGACATTATTTAAGTCTCGATAGAAACTGGTCGCGGCAACACACCCCCCCGTTCGGCTGGGACCAGCACCACCCCACCCCCTGTCGAGCGCGCGACCGTCACACCGCAGCCCCAACCCCTGCGGTCGCCTCGGCACGCCGGTCGGCACCCATCGAAAGGGCAGACACCGTGGCGGGACGACACAAGCTCGCATTACTGATGGCGGCCGCCCTGCTGACCGGTTCGCTCGCCGCGTGCGGCGAGCCCGTGGCGGACGCCAAAACCCTCACGTACTGGGCGAGCAACCAGGGCAGCAGTCTCGAGTTCGACAAGCAGACCCTCGCACCCGTCCTCGAACGCTTCGAGCAGCAGACCGGCATCCACGTCAAGGTCGAGGTCGTGCCGTGGTCGGACCTGCTCAACCGGCTCCTCGCCGCGGCCACGTCCGGACGGGGCCCCGACGTGGTCAACATCGGCAACACCTGGTCGGCGTCGCTGCAGGCGACGAACGCGCTCATCTCGTTCGACCCGCAGGCGTTCGACCGCATCGGCGGCCGGGACCGGTTCGTGCCGGCGGCCCTGGCCGCGGCGGGCGCGCCGGGCAAGGCACCGGCTGCGGTGCCGCTGTACTCGCTGTCGTACGCGCTGTACTACAACAAGCAGATGTTCGCCGACGCCGGCATCAGCAAGCCCCCGGCGACGTGGGAGGAGCTCGTCGACGTCGGCAAGAAGCTCACCAACGGCAAGCAGTGGGGCCTGGCGATCGAGGGCGCCAACCCGTCGGAGAACGCCCACCACGCGTTCACGTTCAGCCAGCAGTACGGCGGCGAGTGGTTCGACGTCAGCGGCAAGCCCACGTTCGACACGGATCAGAACGTCGCGGCGATCAAGCGGTACATCGACCTCATGGCCGTGGACAAGATCGTCAACCCGAGCAACGCCGAGTACGCGAAGAACGAGTCGCTGTCCGACTTCGCCAACCGCAAGGCGGCGATGCTGCTGTGGCAGGCGGCCGGGTCGGCGTTCCAGGCGCAGGGCATGAGCCCCGAGGAGTACGGCATCGCGCACGTGCCGTTCCCGGCGAACCCACCGGCCGGCGGCAAGAAGGTCAACAGCATGGTCGCCGGGATCAACATCGCGGTCTTCCGGCACAGCAGGAACCTGGAGGGGGCGATGGAGTTCGTGAAGTTCATGACCAGCGACGCCGAGCAGGTCGCCCTCAACAAGGTGTACGGCTCGCTGCCGTCGGTGAAGGCGGCCCTGGCGGACCCCGCGTTCGCCGCGCCGGAGCAGAAGGTCCTCGCGGAGGTGCTCAACTCGACGGCGTCGCCGCTGCCGCAGGTCACCACGGAGAGCCAGTTCGAGACCCTGGTGGGCGCCGTGATGAAGGAGCAGTTCGCGAACGCCGCGAACGGCAAACCGATCACCGCGGCCGCGATCCGGGCAAAGCTGAAGGCCGTCGAGCAACGGATGAAGGGATGAGCCGCCCGAACCGCGCCCCCGTGCAAAGTGCCCGGGGCAGCGCGGCGGTGCCGGTGCGCCGGCCCATGCACGCCGCGCCCGACGTCCGCCAGCACCACGCGCGCGCGGTGGGCGCCCCGCCGAAGCAGCGCACCCAGCGCCAGCGGCGGCGCCGCCGGATCCGGTCGAAGTACCTGCCGTACCTGCTGGTCGCCCCGGCCGTGGTCCTGGAGATCGGCATCCACGTGGTGCCGATGCTGGTCGGCGTGTGGATGAGCCTGCTCGAACTGACCCAGTTCCACATCCAGGACTGGTCGACGGCACCGTTCGTCGGGATCGACAACTACGCCGCGACCGTCAACTTCCACAGCGAGACCGGCAAGGCGCTGCTGAAGTCGTTCGGCATCACCGTGCTGTACACGTCGCTGTCGGTGTTCCTGTCGTGGCTGTTCGGGCTGTCCGCGGCGGTGTTCATGCAACGGCCGTTCAAGGGCCGGGCACTGCTGCGCACCCTGTTCCTGACCCCGTACGCCCTGCCCGTCTACGCGGCCGTCATCACCTGGGGTTTCCTGTTCCAGCGGGACACCGGCCTGATCAACCACGTGCTGGTCGACCAGCTCGGGCTCGTCGACGGCGAGCGGCCGTTCTGGCTCATCGGCGAGAACAGCTTCTGGGCGCTGCTGATCGTGTCGGTGTGGCGGACCTGGCCGTTCGCGCTGCTGTGCATCACCGCCGGGCTGCAGAACGTGTCGACGGAGATGTACGAGGCGGCCGCGATCGACGGTGCCGGCTTCTGGCGGCGGCTGAGCGCGGTGACGCTGCCGTCGCTGCGCCCGGTCAACCAGGTGCTGCTGCTGGTGCTGTTCCTGTGGACGTTCAACGACTTCAACACCCCGTACGTGCTGTTCGGCGGGTCCGCGCCGCAGGAGGCGGACCTGATCTCGATCCACATCTACAACAGCTCGTTCAGCACCTGGGACTTCGGCATGGGCTCGGCGATGTCCGTGGTCCTGCTGCTGTTCCTGCTGCTGGTCACGGCGGTGTACCTGATGATCACGAACCGCAGGAGGATCCATGCGTGAGGGCCGGGGCGAGCGGATCGCCCGCTGGATCGTGCTGAGCTTCCTGGCCGTGTTCGTGTTGACGCCGCTGTTCGTGATGGTGAGCTCGGCGTTGAAGCCGCTGCAGGACGTCCAGGACGACTTCACCTGGCTGCCCTCGACGCTGACGTTCCAGGCGTTCGTCGACATGTGGAGCACGGTCCCGCTCGGCAACTATTTGCTCAACAGCGTGATCGTGTCGACGGTCGCGGCGGTGTTCTCGGTGGCGATCGCGGTCTTCGCGGCGTTCGCGATCAGCCGGTACCGGTTCCGCGGCCGGGGCGTGTTCTCGGTCGCGGTGCTGTCGACGCAGATGTTCCCCGGCATCCTGTTCCTGCTGCCGCTGTTCCTGATCTACGTGAACCTGGGCACGGCGACCGGGATCGAGCTGTACCAGACCCGGCTCGGCCTGGTCATCACGTACCTGACGTTCTCGCTGCCGTTCTCGATCTGGATGCTGGTCGGCTACTTCGACTCGATCCCGCGGGGGCTCGACGAGGCGGCCCAGGTCGACGGCGCCGGGTCGATGCGCACCCTGTTCACCGTCATCCTGCCCACGGCCGTGCCGGGGATCGTCGCGGTCACCGTGTACGCGTTCATGACCGCGTGGGGCGAGGTGCTGTTCGCCTCGATCATGACCGACCAGGACAGCCGTACCCTCGCCGTCGGCCTGCAGGCCTACTCGACGCAGTTCCAGGTGTACTGGAACCAGGTGATGGCCGCGTCCCTGGTGGTCAGCATCCCGGTCGTGGCCGGCTTCCTGGCACTCCAACGGTACTTCGTGGCCGGCCTGACCGCCGGTGCCGTCAAGTAGGGCCGCCGGGCAACCCAAGGTCCCCGTCCTCATCGCAGCTTCACAGAGGAGAATCTCCCCGTGCTGGATCTGTCCAACCTCCCACCGAACTTCATCTGGGGCTCCGCCACAGCGGCGTACCAGATCGAAGGCGCCGTCACGGAAGACGGCCGTGGACCGTCCATCTGGGACACGTTCAGCCATGCGCCCGGCAACGTCGACAACGGCGACACCGGAGACGTGGCCTGCGACCACTACCACCGCTGGCCGGAGGACATCGCGCTGATGCGCCGGCTGAACCTGGAGGCGTACCGGTTCTCGGTGGCGTGGCCGCGGATCGTCCCGGCCGGGACGGGCGCGGTGAACGAGGCGGGACTCGACTTCTACGACCGGCTCGTCGACGGCCTCCTGGAGGCGGGCATCCGGCCGTTCGCGACGCTGTACCACTGGGACCTGCCGCAGGCGTTGCAGGACGCCGGCGGCTGGCCCCGGCGGGAGACGGCGGAGGCATTCGCGGACTACGCGGCGATCGTCGCGGGCCGGCTCGGGGACCGGGTCGCGGACTGGAACACGGTCAACGAACCGCTGTGCGTGTGCTGGATCGGCCACCTCGAGGGCCGGATGGCGCCGGGCGAGCGGGACCTGACCCGGGCGGTGCACGCGTCGCACCACGTGCTGCTCGGGCACGGCCTGGTCAACCAGGCGATCCGGGCGTCGGCGCAGCTGCCGCCGGCGGTCGGGATCGTGCTGAACCTGAGCCCGACGGAGCCGGGCACCGACCGGCCTGAGGACGTGGCCGCGGCGCGGCGCGCGGACGGGCACATCAACCGCTGGTGGCTGGACCCGCTGCACGGGCTCGGCTACCCGGCGGACCTGCTGGACACGTATCAGGTGGACCTGCCGGTCCGCGACGGCGACCTGGACCTGATCGCGGCGCCGACGGAGTTCCTCGGGATCAACTACTACTTCCGGCAGATCATCGTCGACGACCCGGCGGGCCGGGCGCCGTTCATCCGGCAGATCCCGGTGCCGGGGTCGATCGAGACGGCGATGCCGTGGGAGGTCTACGCCAAGGGCCTGGAGGAGATCCTGGTCCGGGTCGCGGAGACCTACCGGCCGCGCAGCATCCTGATCACGGAGAACGGCTCGGCCTGGGCCGACACCGTCGAGCCCAGCGGTGAGGTGCAGGACAAGGAGCGGGTCGACTACCTGGAGCAGCACCTGGACGCGGTCCGCACCGCGGTCGTGCGGGGCGCGCCGGTCGACGGCTACTTCGCCTGGTCCCTGCTGGACAACTTCGAGTGGGGCTACGGCTACGACAAGCGGTTCGGCCTGGTCCGGGTCGACTACGACACGCAGCAGCGCACGATCAAGGCGAGCGGGCACCGGTACGCGGAGCTGATCAGAGCCCATCGCGCCGCCCATCCGGTTTCTCACGATTCGGTGATCTAGGGTCGATGTGGGGTGCTGCCGGGTAAGGGAACCGGGAGCACCCCCACAGGACCTGCCACCGAGGAGACGTGATCATGAGTTCTGACACCGCGAGCTGGGACCCGGCACCGGATGAGGAGGGCCAGCTCTCCGTCGAGGACACCCTGTCTGATCGCGGCCTGGACGATGCCCTGGACGAGGGGTACTCGCCGCCGGAGAAGCCCCTGGGACTCAACACGTTCGGCGTCACCCAGGCCGAGGCGCAGCGGGGCGAGTCCTGGGACCAGCGCATCGCGCAGGAGGAGCCGGACCCGACGGCCCGGCCCGACCTGGACGACTACGGCACGACGACCGAGTCCGGGGAGTTCTTCGACGCCGGTGAGGTCGGCGACCGGCGGGCCGGCCGGCTCGTCGCCCCGGACGAGGGCTGGGGCGAGGACGAGGAGAAGGACGAGATCGGCTCGGACGTCGGCATCGACGGCGGCGCCGCGTCGGCCGAGGAGGCCGCCATGCACATCATCGACGTCGAGCGCTGAGGCACCTGGACGCGACGGGCACGCCGGGCAGTGGTCGCCTGATAACCGAGAGCGACCACCGCCACCGCCGCCGCCCACAGCACGTACCACGTGGTGAGGGCGAGCAGCCCGACTACGCACAGCAACGCCACCATCGCGGTCCGCCGCGACCAGGAGCCGGCCGGTAGGAGCTTCACGGCCGCGGCCGTGCCGAGGACGTAGACGACGACGAACGACGCGGTCGTGGCCAGCATCAGCGGCTTCGTGCCGACACCGAGCGGCCCGGCGGCGGCGATGGTCGCGCCGGCGAGCCCCGCGGCCACGGCCAGGGACCGGCGGGGCACCTCGCCGGCCCCGGCGCCCTTGGCGAACCAGGCGGGCAGGGCGCCGTCGCGGCCCAGCGCCGCGCCCAGTTTGGCGGCCCCGGCGAAGTAGGCGTTGACGGCGCCGGCGGTGAGCAGCACCGCGACCACCGCGGTGAGGACCTTCACGTCGCGGCCGAGGCCGATGGTGAGCAGTTCGGCGAGGGGTGCGTCGACGGTGCCGGCCCGGGGGCCGAGGACGAGCTGGCTCGTGGTGGCGACGAGCAGGTAGAGCACGCCGACGACGGTGACCGCGATCCAGGTGGCGCGGGGCACGTCGCGGCGGGGGTTGCGGTAGTCGGCGGCGAGCGAGGTGAGGGCCTCCCAGCCGGCGAAGCCCCAGACGAGCACGGCGACGGCGGGGCCGACGGCGAGCCAGCCGTGCGGGGCGAAGGGCCGCAGGTTGGCGAGGTCCGCGTGCGGCAGCGCGGTGACGACGGCGAGCAGCAGCAGCCCGGCGAGGGCGGCGGCGAGGACGAGCTGCGCCTTGCCGGAGATCTTCACGCCGCCGAAGTTCAGCCCGGCGACGACGACGATGAGGGCACCGGCGGTGAGCAGCGTGGTGCGGTGGCCGCCGCCGAAGGCCGCGCTGACGTAGGCGCTGCCGAAGCTCGCGGCGGGCAGGAAGCCGACCGGGACCGCGACGTAGAAGATCCAGCCGACGACGGCGGCGGCCCGGGGGCCGAACGCGGTGCCGACATACGTGGAGACCCCACCGGCGTCGGGATACCTGGCGCCGAGGGCGGCGAAGGTGGCCGCGAGGGGCGCCGACAGCACGACGAGGGCGAGCCACGCGACGAGCGAGGCGGGGCCCGCGACCTGGGCGCCGAAGGCCGGCAGGGCGATCACGCCGGTGCCGAGGACGGCGCCGACGGACAGGGCGGCACCTTGCTTGACGGTGAGCATACGATCGACGCTAAGGCCGGGGTTGGCCCGGTTGAAGTGCCAATTGATCACGTATTGCATTGGGCCAAGTTGGACCTGCACATCAGCCTCGAAGGCCGCGGTGACCAGGGCGCCCGCATCTACCGGCAGGTCCGTGACGCGATCCTCGACGGGCGGTTGCGAGCCGGCGACCGGGTGCCGCCGAGCCGGGACCTCGCCCGGCAGCTGGCGGTGTCGCGCAACACGGTCGCGGCCGCCTACGACCGGCTCGTCGGTGACGGGTTCCTGGAGGGCCGCGCGGGCGCGGGCACGTTCGTGGCGATGCCGGCACCCGGCGGGTCGCGGCGGGCGCCGGGCGGGGCGCTGCGCCCGTCGCCGCGCTGGGCCGCGCTCGCCGACGACCTCTCCGCCCGGCCGCCGGTCGCGAAGGCCCGCTACGACCTGCGGGCCGGGCACCCCGACGGCGCGTTGTTCCCCCTCGCCACCTGGCGGCGGCTGCTCTCCCGGTCGTTGCGCGCCGACGCCGAGTACGCCGACCCGGCGGGCCTGGAGGGGCTGCGCGTGGCGATCGCGCGGGCCGTGGGGCTGTCCCGGTCCGTGCGGGCGTCCGCCGCGGACGTGATCGTCACCAACGGCGCGCAGCAGGGCCTGGACCTCGTCGGCCGGGTGCTGATCGAGCCGGGGTCGGTGGTCGCCGTCGAGGAGCCCGGCTACCCGCCGGCGCGGCTCGCCTTCACCGCACTCGGCGCCCGCGTGGTCCCGGTCCCGGTCGACGGCGACGGCCTGGTCGTGGACGCGCTCCCCCGCCCGGCCCGGCTGGTGTACGTGACGCCGTCGCACCAGTACCCCCTCGGCGTCCCGATGTCCCTCGCCCGCCGCGCGGCGTTGCTCGGGTGGGCGGAGCGGCACGGCGCGGCGATCGTCGAGGACGACTACGACAGCGAGTTCCGTTACTCCGACCGGCCCCTGGAGCCGCTGCAGAGCCTGGACCGGGCCGGCAGGGTCGTCTACGTCGGCTCGTTCGCCAAGACGCTGCTGCCCGCGCTGCGGCTCGGGTTCCTGGTGCCGCCGGCGTCGCTGCGGCCGGCCCTGGTCGCGGCGAAGCGTCTCGCCGACTGGCACGTCGAACCGGCCGCGCAGGCGGCCCTGGCGGACTTCATCGACGAGGGACTCCTGCGCCGGCACGTGCGGACGGTGACGCGGGTGTACGCGGCCCGCCACGAACTGGTGACCACCGCCGCACGGGGTCCCCTCGCCGACCGGTTCACGCCGGTGCCGTCCTCGGCCGGGCTGCACGTGACGCTGCTCGCCGCCCCCCACGTCGACGTGCCGCGGACCCTGGCGCGGCTGCGGGACGCGGACGTCGCCGTGGAAGGGCTGGCCGGCTTCTACACCTCCGCCGCGCCGGCGGACGGCCTCGTCATCGGCTACGGCATGATCACCGCCCGGGACCTGCCGGCCGCCCTGGACCTGCTGGACCGCGCCTCCCGCCCGTTGGGGTGACAGCGCGGCCCGGGCCGCCCGCTACGGTGTACGGATGCTCGTGCGCCGCGTCGCCGCCCTCACCGTGCTCGCGATCGGTCTCGCCGGCGGGGTCACCGCCTGCGGCGGGAAGGCCAAACCGCAGGCCCGGCCACCGGCCGCCACGACGTCACCGGCCCCGTCGGAGTCCGCGTCCGCCTCGCCGGCCGCTCCCGCGACGACCCCACCGGCCGCCCCGGCCGCCGCCGGCATCCCGACGATCACGTACACGAAGGGCGCCACGGGGTTCCCCGCCGACCCGGACCAGTCCTCGACGGTGCCGCTGACCGAGGCGCTGCACCCGACGGCGAAGCTCGCCGCCTACGACGCGCCCGGCGGCACCGCCCGCGCGTACCTGACCCCCGACATCAGCGGCGTGCAGCTGGTCATGCCGATCGTGGCGAAGCAGGCGGGCTGGGTCGCGGTGCTGCTGCCGTCGATCAACCGCAGCGTCGGCTGGCTCCCCGCCGGCAACTGGACCACCGTGCCGCTGCGGGACCAGATCATCGTGCGCCGCGGCGCGTTCACGCTCACCTGGCTGCGGGACGGCGTCGCGCAGCAGACGTGGACCGTGACCGTCGGCGCCGCGGCGACCGTGACCCCGCTGGGCCGCACGTTCGTCCTGGGCCGCTCGCGCCTGACCGGCAAGGTGTACGCCGGGCTCGACGGCCTCGCCCTCGGCGCCGTCCCCGACGACAAGAACGCCGTCGCCGACGGTCTGGAGGACGCGCACACCGGCATCCACGCCTGGTACCGCAACGAGTTCGGCTACCGCAAGTCCAACGGCTGCGTCCGGATGCCCCCGGCCGCCCAGAAGGTCCTGCTCGACGCGGTCGCCAGCGGCACCAGCGTCGTCGTCCTGCCCTGATCGTCCCCTGATCGTCTGGTCGGGAATCATCCCCTTCACTGGCGCTTCACCGCCGACGGCTTACCGTTGGGAGGGTGATCCGTACAGTGGCACTGATTGGTATCGACGGCGCCGGCAAGTCCACCCAGGCGCGGTGGCTCGCCGACTGGCTCGACGCGAGCGGCATCCCCGCCCGCTACCACCGCAACGCCGCCGGACGGGTCTTCTTCGGCCGGCTGGCCCAGCGACTCGGCCGGCGCGACGCCGAGCACCTGCTCGGGGTCCGGCTGTTCCTGCTGGTGGAGACCCTGCTGCGGGGGTTCGTCATCACCCGCGCGCTGCTCCTGTCGCGGCTGACCGGCACCGTGGCCGTCATGGACCGCTACACCTACTGCCAGTACACCAGCATCACCGTCCGCGGCGGGCGGCCCGGGCCGGCCCGGCTGCTGTTCCGGCTGCTGCCGCAGCCCGAGCTCGTCCTCTACCTGGCGGTGCCGCCCCTGGTGGCGCAGGCCCGGGTCGACGCGCGGGGCAAGGACCACGAGGAGCTGGACTACCTGACGGCGTGCGACGCGGCGTACCGGGGACTGCCGGAGGCCGACCGGTTCACCGTCGTCGACGCGGGCACCGACCCGTCGGCGGTGCAGGCCCAGCTGCGCGAGGCCGTGCAACGGGACCTGCTGGCGGACGCGACGCGCCGCCACCCGTCGCGCGCCGCGCAGCACCTGCTCCCGATCGGGTGACCTGATCGCCGGTCGGGGACGTGACCGGCCGGACGCCGGTTAGCGTCGATGTCTCGGGGTCACGCGGGCGGCTGAGGTCGGCGACCGGGGTTGGCGAAAGGAACGCGCGTGTTCTCCACCGGCGACGATCCCGCGGCGCGGCTGCGACACGAGCTGCACACCCCGCTGACCTCGATCCTCGCGTACACCCGGCTGCTGCGCGACGACCTGGCCGGCGCGCCCGCGGCCGACGCGCTGACCGAGGGCGTCGCCTGCCTCGACGCGATCGACCGCAACGCGGTGCGGCTGCAGCGGTACGTCGACGGGGTCGTCCTGCCGCTCGCCGCCACCGACCCCACCGACGCCGGTGACGGGCCGCACCGGCAGTGCGCGACGGACCTGGTCGCGGTGCTCCGCGACGCGGTCGACCTGGCCCGCCGGGTCGCGGTCGCGGGTGCGGTGAGCATCCACGCGGACGCGCCGGCGACGGTGCCGGTCGCCGTGGACGACCTCGTCTGCCGGCATCTCGTCGGGCAGCTCGTGCTGTGGCTGGCGACGGCCGCGCCGAGCCGCGCACACATCGAGATCGCGTTGCGGGCCGACCCGGTCCCGGCGATCGACGCGAGGATCGTCGGGCACGGCGAGCTGACCGCGCCGCAACCCCGGCCGAGCGACCCGCAGAAGCCCGCGGTAACCCGCGAACCGGCGAAGCCCGCGGTAACCCGCGAACCGGCGAAGCCCGCGGTAACCCGCGAACCGGCGAAGCCCGCGGAAACCCGCGAACCGGCGAAGCCCGCGGAAACCCGCGGACCCGCGGACCTGCGGGTGGCGAGCGCCGTGGCGAGCCTCTGCGGCGGCGAGGTCCGCCTCGACGAGACGTCGTTCCGCCTCACCCTGCCGGCGAGCGTCCTGGCCACGGCGAGCCGGCGCTCCCCGTGACCGGCCCGTTTGCGGTTTCCGGCCCGTTCGTGGCTCCCGTTTGTGGCTCCCGGCCCGTTGCGGTGACCGCTCAGACCTCGACGAGGCCGTCGAGCTCGCCGATGGCGCGGCGGACGGCCGGGGCGTGCGCGGTGAGCAGGCGGGCCTCGTGGCGGTGGGCCTCGGCGACCGCGTGGGCGAGGCCGAGGCTGCCGTTGAGCCGGGACGCCAGCCGTCCCAGGCCGACCGCGTCGGCACCGCCGAGCGGCGCGACCGTGACCGTGCCGAGCAGGGCGTCGAGGCGGGCGAGCTCCTCGGCGTAGGCGAGTTCGCTGCGGGTCTCGGCGAGCGCCACCGCCGGGACGACGACGGTGCCGCCGTCGGCGAGGACGGTGCTGACGAGTTCGTCGACGCCGGTGTCGCCCTGGGTGTACGCGAGCACCGCCGACGGGTCGAGCACCAGGCGGGTCGGCTCGGGGCGGTCGTTCATGACCAGCCCATGAGTTCGCGGACCTGCTCACGGGACTCGGTGCGGGCCTCGGCGGTGACGTGCGCGCCGGCGTCGTCGAGCCGTTTGCGGGCCCGGGCGCGGCGCTCCTCGTCCGGTGCGGGAGCCGGCTCGGGGTCGATCTCGGTCATGGCGTGACCGTACCGCGTCACATCGACCGACGCGGTCCCCCGAAGCGCCGCGTTCAGCGGCTGTGGGACCGGAACGCGACCGGGTCGAACCGTCCGTGCAGCAGCGGTGCGAGCCAGTGCGGCGCCTCCCGCCGGAACAGCGCCGGGGCCAGTCCGCCGGCCCCTTCCGGCACGGCTCCGACCAGGTCACCGGCGAGGTCGTGCAGGTTCGTGCGGTGCACCAGCTCCGGCTCGGCCGGCCACGAGCCGAGGACGACGGCGGCCGGGACGCCCCGGTGGGCGAGGGCCTGCAGCGTCAGCGCCGTGTGGTTGAGCGTGCCGAGACCGGGCCGGGCGACGACGATGCCGGTCGCCCCGAGCGCGGCGGCGAGGTCCAGGACCGTCCATCCACCCTCGCCCATCGGCACGAGCAGGCCGCCGGCGCCCTCGATGAGGGTGATGTCGTGGTCCTCGGCGATCGTGCGCAGGGCGAGCTGCGCCATGACCGCGGTCAGCGGGTCCTCGCCCGCGACCCGCGCCGCGGCGAGCGGCGCGAGGGGGTCGGGGAAGCTGGTCAGGGTCCGCACGGTGACCGGCTCCGCGAGGCGCAGGACGGTCGCGGCGTCGGGCTCGTCGCCGTCGGCGGTGCCGGTCTGCGCGGGTTTGACCACCGCGACGCGGCGCCCGGCGGCGGACGCGGCGGCGGCGATGGCGGCGGTGACGATGGTCTTGCCGACGCCGGTGTCGGTGCCGGTGACGACGACGGCCCCGGTGATCGGCTCGGTCGCCGCCGGGGTCGCGGCCTCCTCGAGGAGCGCCTCGGACCGCAGCGCCTCGGCGAGGAGGGCCTCGGCGGGCAGGACGTCACGGGGCTCGGCGGGTCGCGGGTCGCTCACGGCTGTCTCTCAGCGTCCTTCCGAGTCGTTTCCGTTGCTCAGCTGTTCCGTGCCCTTCGGCGCTGCTCGGGGCCGGTCCTCACGGGCGTTCCTTGACCACGATGTCGAGCGCGTGCTCGAACGCCGCCGATGGCACGCCGACGTTGACGGTGAGCCGGAGGCGCGACCGACCGTCCGGTGTGGACGGTGGGCGGAAGCAGCCTACCGCGACGCCCCGGTCCCGGCAGGCGGCCGCCCACGCGAAGGCCTCGTCGGCGCTGGGCGCGGCGACGGAGATGACGCCGCCGTCGGGGTCGGAGACCTCGAGGCCCTCGGCGCGCAGCCGGGCGACGGCGAGGGCCGCCCGGGCGGCCAGCTCGGCCCGCCGGTCGTCGCCGGCGGCGAGCAGGTCGAGGGCGGCGAGGGCGCCGGCGGCGACGACCGGCGGCAGGGCGGTGTCGTAGATGAAGGTGCGGCCGGTGTCGACGAGGTGCCGGCGCAGCTGGTGCGGGCCGGCGACGACGCCGCCGGCCGCGCCGAGGGACTTCGACAGGGTGGCGGTGACGATCACGTCGGGCCGCCCGGCCAGGCCGGCGGCGGCGACCCCGCCGGCGCCGCCGGGCCCGATGACGCCGAGGGCGTGGGCGTCGTCGACGAGCAGGAGCGCGCCGCCGGGGTGCGCCCGGCAGGCGGCGTGCAGGTCGGCGAGCGGGGCCAGGTCGCCGTCGACGGAGAACACGCTCTCGGTGACGACGACGGCGGGCCGGTCCGGCTGGGCGGCGAGCAGCGCCCGGACCGCGCCCGGGTCGGCGTGCGGCGCGACGACGGTGCCGGCACCCTCCCTGGCGGCGCGCCCGGCGCAGGCGAGCCGGCAGCCGTCGACGATCGACGCGTGGTTGTGCGCGTCGGACACGACGAGCGTGCCGGGGCGCACCAGGGCCCGGATCGCGCCGAGGTTGGCGAGGTAGCCGGAGGAATACACGAGCGCGGTCTGCGCGCCGAGCAGCCGGGCGAGCCCGTCTTCGAGGGCCTGGTGGACGCCCGTCGAGCCGCGCACGAGCCGCGACCCGGTCGCGCCGAGCCCGTAGTCGGCGAGGGCCCGCGCCGCGGCGGCGAGCACCTCGGGGTGCCGGGACAGGCCGAGGTAGTCGTTGCCGGCGAGGTCGATCACGTCGTCGCCGGCGTCGCGGAGCCGCAGCTCCCGGCGCAGCCCGGCGGCCCGCCGCGCGGCGGCCTCACCGTCCAGTGTGGACAGCCACGATCCGTCTTCCATCGCCACATCCTCGCATCGCCGTTGTGGAACCCCTACCACATCGATTGTCCGATGTGCACAATTTCACCGTCTCCCCGCCCGGCCCTAACGTTTTGTAAGGTACGAGCATGCTTGCTGCTGCCAAGGCCGTCATCGACACCGGCGTCGGGCTCGACCTCGAAGGTGTCCTCGCGGTGCTGCGCTGCTCCGACGAGGAGCTGCCCGAATATCTCGCGATCGCGCACGAGGTGCGGATGACGTGGTGCGGCCCGGAGGTCGAGGTCGAGGGCATCGTCTCGCTCAAGACCGGCGGCTGTCCCGAGGACTGCCACTTCTGCTCGCAGTCGGGCCTGTTCACCTCCCCGGTGCGCGCCGTCTGGCTCGACATCCCGTCGCTGGTCGAGGCGGCGAAGCAGACCGCCGCGACCGGGGCCACCGAGTTCTGCATCGTCGCGGCCGTGCGCGGGCCCGACGAGCGGCTCATGTCGCAGCTCGCCGACGGCGTCGCGGCGATCCGCGAGGCGGTCGACATCAACATCGCCGCGTCGCTGGGCATGCTCACCCAGGACCAGGTGGACCAGCTGTCGGCACTGGACATCCACCGCTACAACCACAACCTGGAGACCGCCCGGTCACACTTCCCGCAGGTCGTCACCACCCACACGTGGGAGGAGCGGTGGGACACGCTGCGCATGGTCCGTGACGCCGGCATGGAGGTCTGCTGCGGCGGCATCCTCGGCCTCGGCGAGACCGTCGAGCAGCGGGCCGAGTTCGCGATCCAGCTGCAGGAGCTCGACCCGCACGAGGTCCCGCTCAACTTCCTCAACCCGCGCCCCGGCACCCCGCTGAGCGACCAGCCGGTGCTCGACCCGAAGGACGCGCTGCGGGCCGTCGCCGCGTTCCGCCTGGCCCTGCCCCGCACCCTGCTGCGCTACGCCGGCGGCCGCGAGATCACCCTCGGCGACCTCGGCACCCGCGACGGCCTGCTCGGCGGCGTCAACGCGGTGATCGTCGGCAACTACCTCACGACCCTGGGCCGCTCCCCCGACCAGGACCTGGCCCTGCTCGACGAGCTGCGCATGCCGGTCAAGGCACTCTCGGCGACGCTGTGAACGCCCCGGACGGCACGGACACCGCCGTCTGGTGCGACCGCTGCGGCGAGCCACTTACCACGGCGGCGCCACCCGGCCCGGCGCCGCACGCCGCGTGCGCGGCGGCGCGGGAGCTCGAGCCGCCGCGGTTCTGCCCGCGGTGCCGCCGCCGGATGAAGGTCCAGGTCCTGCCGAAGGGCTGGTCCGCCACCTGCGTCGAGCACGGCACCACCTCGTCCTGACCCCGTCTCATGATCCGGTAGACCTTGTGCAGCCCTGAGTGCCCAAGGTCTGCCGGATCATGAGCAATGCGTCAGGAGGACGTCGGGCCGGCCCACTCGGCGGCCGCGGCGGCCGCCCGGTCGAGGGTGCGCGGGTTGGCGCGGCCGAGCGCGGCACCCATCGCGCGGCTGGTGAGGCCGCCCCGGGGTTGCAGGACGGCGGACGCCTTGCGGTTCTGCTGCAGGACCCGGGCCACCCTGGGGCGGCGCAGGCGGCTGTACTCGTCCAGGGCGGGCCCCAACGGTCCCCGCACGTTGGCGAGGACCGCCTGGAGGGTCGCGACATCCTCCAGGGCCAGGCAGGCGCCCTGGGCGAGGTGGTGCGGCATGGCGTGGGCGGCGTCGCCGATCAGGGCGTAGCCGCCGGTGCCGGCCCGCACGCCGAAGGTCTCCGGCAGCGGGGCCAGCTCGCCGATCGGCTCCTGGACCAGGTCGTCGGGTTCGGTCGCGGCGAGCAGCTGCGGGATGGGGGCGTGCCAGCCGGCGAACCAGCGGCGCAGCAGCGCCAGCTGGCCCGCGGGGGGTTCGGGGCGCAGGGCGCCGGGGACGGTCGCGACCCAGGAGATGCCGCCGCGGGTCGAGCCGCCGGACGAGCCGCGCTCGCCGAGGGAGGCGAACGTGAAACGGTGACCGCCGTCGAGGGTCTCGCCGTGTGGCGGGAGGCCCGGTGGCAGGTCGGGGATGCGATACCACGGGATGACGGCCCGCCACGCGGCGAAGCCGCCGCTGGTGAAGCTGGTCGCCGGGGCGAGCCGGCGGCGGATCGCGCTCTGCACGCCGTCGGCGGCGACGATGAGGTCCGCCTCGAACGTGGTGCGGCCGTCGCCGACGGCGGGGCGCTCGCGGCGCACCCTGGCGGGCTGCACCTCGATGGCGTTGCGGATGTCGACCTGGTCGCTGAGGCCGGCGATGAACGCGTCGTGCAGGTCCTCGCGGTGCACCACCACCGGCGGCGACTCGACGTCCCCGCCGTCGATGGCGCCGGAGCCGGCCCCGGCGACGGGACGGACCAGCCACTGCCCGTCGGGACGGCGGATGCCGACCGGCGGGACGGGGGTGGCGATGCCGTCCAGGCCGCCGGCGAGCCCGAGGCCGCGCAGCGCCCGGACCCCGTTGGGCCACAGGACGAGCGCGCCCTGGCCCGGGCGGAGCCGGTCGTCACGTTCCAGGAGGGTGACCTGCCAGCCGGTCCGGGCGAGCGCGCCGGCCGCGGCGATCCCGCCGATGCCGGCGCCCACCACGACAGCGGTGCGCATCCGCTCGCTACCTCAGCCCTTGTTCAGCGACGGGCCCGACGAACTGCTGGACGCGTCCTCGGACGGCGCCTCACCGTCCTCGACCAGGGCGCTGTCCGAGGAAGGCTCGTCGTCGGCCGCCGGGTCGTCGGCCACCGCCGGGGCCTCGTCAGCGGCGTCGTCAGCGGCGTCGCTGACCGCCGCCGGCTGCTCGCCGTCGGTGACGACCGTGATGCGGCCGTCCTCGTCGTAGGTGACCCGCTCCTGCGGGCCGCGCACGCGCACGAAGTAGGCAAGGGCTGCGGCGAACACCACCAGCGCGGTCCAGTTGTTGAGCCGCATGCCCAGGAAGTGGTGGGCGTCGTCGATGCGCAGCGCCTCGATCCAGAACCGGCCCACGCAGTACAGCGCGACGTACAGCGCGAACGCCCGGCCGCGGCCGAGGGTCCAGCGCTTGTCCACGTACCAGACGGCCGCGGCGACGCCGAGGCACCACAGGAACTCGTACAGGAACGTGGGGTGGAAGATCCCGAGCTCGAGCGCCTTGCCGTTGGCGGTCTGGGCGTGGCCGGCGCCCGCGTCCCAGTTGTAGACCTTCAGGCCCCACGGCAGGTCGGTCGGCTTGCCGTAGAGCTCGTTGTTGAACCAGTTGCCCCAGCGGCCCAGGGCCTGCGCGACGGGCAGGCCAACCGCCAGGGTGTCGGCGGCCATCGCGAAGGGCAGGTTGAGCCGGCGGCAGGCGATGTACGCGCCGACGGCGCCACCCGCGATGCCGCCCCAGATGCCGAGGCCGCCCTCCCAGATCTTGAACGCCTTGATCAGGTCGCCACCCTCACCGAAATACGCCTCGGGTGAGGTGATCACGTGATAGATCCGGGCACCGATGATGCCGGCGGGAACCGCCCACACCGCGATGTCGAGGATCACCCACGGCGGGGCACCACGCTGCCGCAGCCGCCGGTCGGCGATGAAGCACGCGGCGACGATGCCGAGCACGATGCACAGCGCATAGGCGCGCAACGGCAAGGGTCCCAGGTCCCACACGCCCTGCGTGGGGCTGGGGATCACGGCCAGCGGGGTAAGGGCAGCATCCACGGGTGCACACGCTACCGCCGATCCGCCGAAACGCGATGCCCTGGGTTCGCCCAATTCGCCACCCGACGCTGCGCTCGCACACCCTCCCACCGGCGAAGATCACCATCAGCGAAGGTATCGCAACGGTCCGCTATGGCGCTTAGAGTGCGAATATGAGCTACGAAGTCACGTCTGCCGTTGCCGCGATCATTGAGGATGCCTCCGGCCGCGTGCTGCTGTGCCAGCAGGCGGGCGGCCACCAGCTGTGGGGTCTCCCCGGCGGCCGGGTCCGCGCCGCGGAGAGCCCGGTGCACGCCGCGGTCCGCGACATCTTCGAGGAGACCGGCCTGGAGGCCGAGATCGTCGAGCTCGTCGGCATGTACGAGGTGACCGGCGACGGCTGCGGCGCGGCGGTCCCCGACCTGTTCGTGCACGTGTTCCGCGGCCGCCTGGGCGGCCGGCTGGAGGGTGGCGGGCCGGCGTTGAACGCACCCGGCCGGATCAGCCGCCTGGCGTGGCACGACCCGGCGTCGTTGCCGGAGCCGCTGACCGCCACCACCCGCACCGCCATCGCCGACGCCGGCGCGGGCCGCACCGGGGTGATTCGCAACATCACCCGGGACGACCTGCGTGAGGCGCGGCAGGAGGCCCCGCAGGAGGCCGCGGTCGCGTGAGAAATACGGTCGCGGCCGGGTGATCTACTGGTTTCGTGGCCTATTACGCGCTCGGCGACTCCATCTCGATCGACGACTATGCCGGCGGTCCGGGCCTGGGCGCCGCCTCGCTGCTCGCCGACGACCTCGGCATCGACCTGACCATGCTCGCCCGTGACGGTGCGACCAGCGACGACGTCGTGCGCTACCAGCTGGACAAGGTCGAGGGCCGGCCCGCCCTGATCACGCTGACCATGGGCGGCAACGACCTGCTCACGACGCTGTTCGCGCCCGCGAAGGTCGGGCTGCCACCGGATCTGGACGCGGCGCACCGCACCGTGGCGCAGGTGGCCACCAACTACGCGATCGCCCTGCCGGCCCTCACCGCGACCGGCGCCCGGGTCGTGCTGTCCACCGTGTACGACCCGACCGACGGCACCGGCGACCTGTCCTGGGTGGGGCTGCCCGCCTGGGAGGGTGGCCTGGAGGTCCTGGCGGCGCTCAACGCCATGATCCGCGACGCGGCCGCCCGGCACGGGGCCGCGGTCGCCGACCTGCACGCCGCGTTCCTCGGTCACGGCGCCGAGGCCGGCGACGTGACCGGCGCCGAGCCCCGGCCGGACAACCGCGACCTGTGGCTGTGCGGGCACATCGAACCCAACGCGTGGGGCGCCGGAGCCGTCCGCGACACCTGGCGGGCCGCCCTGCGCGGCTGAGCGCCACACAAAGCGGCCAGCGCCACCACAAGGCGACCTGCGCCACCACAAGGCGGTCAGCGCCACCACAAACCGCCGCAGAGCGGTCAGCGGCGCGGGAACACCGGGTCCGGCACGCCGACCCGGTCGCCGTCGCCGAGCTGGGCGGCGAGCCGCGCCGCACCCGCCGGCAGGAACGGCCCCAGCTCCCGCACCACCGACCGGCACGCCGCCACCAGTTCGGCCAGGACCCTGTCGAGCTCCGCCCCCGCAGCGGCGTCACCCGCCCCCTCGCGCTTCGCCAGGTCCCACGGCCGCGTCTCCTCGACCAGGCGGTTGCCGGCCGCGACCGCGGCCCAGATCGCCCCGGTCGCCGCCCGCAGGTCGAACACCGCCAGCGCCCGGTCGACCGCCGCGGGCAGCGCCGGGTCCGCGACCGCGGCGAAGGGCACCGCGCCGCCCCGGTACCGCCGCACGAGGGCGATCGTGCGGTTGACGAGGTTGCCCAGACCGTTGGCGAGATCCTGGTGGTACCGCTGCAGCAGCCGCTCCTCGGTGAAGTCCGTGTCCCCCAGCGGCGCCACCTCCCGCAGCAGCCACCAGCGCAGCGCGTCGGCACCGTAGCGGCCGGCGAGGTCCGCCGGGTCGACCGCGTTGCCGGCGCTCTTGGACAGCTTGGCGCCGTCGATGGTCAGGTACTCGTGCACGAAGACCGCGGTCGGCAACGGCAGGCCCGCGGACAGCAGCAGCGCCAGCCAGTACACGGCGTGGAACCGCACGATGCCCTTGCCGATCACGTGCACCCGCGACGCGCTGTCCTGCCACCACTCGCGATGCAGCGAGCCGTCCAGGGCGCCCAGCGCGGTCACGTAGTTGGCCAGGGCGTCCCACCAGACGTAGATGACCTGCGACGGGTCGCCGGGCACCGGGATGCCCCACCCGCCGGCGCGGGCCGCGGGCCGGGAGACGCTGATGTCCTGCAGCCCGGCCCGGACGAACGCGAGGACCTCGTTGCGCTTCGCGGACGGCTCGATCCGCACCTCCTCGGACGTAAGGGCCTTCAGGATGCGCTCGGTGTACCCCGACAACCGGAAGAACCAGTTGGACTCGGTGATCACCTCCAGCGGGGCGTCATGCTCGGCGCACTGCTCGGAGGGTTCGTAGAACTGTTCGCAGCCCTGGCAGTACCGGCCCTGGTAGTCACGCCGGTAGAAGTCGCCGCGCTCGGCGGAGCGCCGCCACAGCTCCTCGACGCCGCGGGCGTGCCGCGGGTCCTCGGAGGTGCGGATGAAGTCGTCGAACGACAGGTCGAGCACGTCGCGCAGGGCGGCGAACCGGTCCGCGTTGGCGGCGACGAAGCCGGCCACGTCGACGCCCGCCGCGGCGGCCGCGGTGACGTTCTTCAACGCGTTCTCGTCGGTGCCGGTGAGGAACCGGACCGGTTCCCCACGCAGCCTGCGGTGCCGGGCGAGGACGTCGGCCTGGACGAGCTCCAGGGCGTGGCCGAGGTGCGGGGCGGCGTTGACATACGGGATGGCGGTGGTGACGTAGAAGCTCATAACGGATCTCCGGTCTGCGAAACCCCGAAGGGACGGACCTGATCCGGCTCGCCCCAGAACGCTGGGGCGAGTGGTGAGCGGATTAGCGCACGCCGACGGACCCCGTGACGGGGCGCATCATTCGGCGGGCGTACATGCGACTAGCGTACCCCGAGCGCGATGAGCTTTTCGAGAGCCGCGAAATAGACGTGGTCGCCGGCCAGCAGCAGCGGCTCGGCGCCGTGCAGGGCGTCGAACGCGAGGTCGTGCCGGGCCAGGACGGTCCCGTCGGCGGCGTCGAGCGCGAGCAGCTCGACCCGGTGCTCAGGGGCGCCGTCCCGCAGCAGGAAGTGGTAGACGATGTCGTACACCACGCCGCCGCCGTTGACCGGGGACCAGTAGGACGTGGCGACCTCCGCGCCGGCGATGCCCCAGTCGCGGGTCCAGCGGACCGCGCCGTCGCCGACCGTGAACCCGGCGGCGTGCCCGTGGGCGTCGAAGACCGTGAGGATCTGCCCGTCGGTGGTCGCCGACCGCGGATCGGGCAAGGTCCTGGTGTCGCACCAGCGGCGGGCGCCGTCGGCGACGGTGTGGGCGCAGACCCCGCCCGTGCCGGTGGTGTAGGCGATGCCACCGGCCGCGATCAGCCACGGCCCGCTGACGTCCTGCCGCCACACCCGCGTGCCGGTGCGCAGGTCGAACGCGGCGAGCCCCGCAGTGAGCCCCGTGCCGCTGGTGCCGCCGGTCTCGAACGTCTGCAGGGCGAGGCCGGCGTCCGCGACCGGTGGGTGCAGGCCCGCCTCGCCGTCCAGGGGCGCGGTCCACGCCATGGTGCCGTCGGCGAGCCGCAGCGCGGTCAGGGTGGCGCCGGCGGCGCGCAGCACCAGGTCTCCCGCGACGGTGTAACCGCCGGACACCTCGTCGGGCAGCGCCGTCTCCCAGACCGCTGCACCGCGGCCGGTGTACGCGTTGAGGTGCCGTTCGAGGAGGTTCCCCGTCGCCGGGTCGAACGTCTGGGACTCCACCAGCAGGCCGCCCGGTCCGGTCACGGACGGCCCGGTGGCGAGCTGGCCGAACACGCGGCGCGGGACGTCGACGACGGCACCGAGGTCGGCGCCGGTGACCGCGTCGTAGCGGCGGATCTGGCCGGTCGGGCCGCCGGAGGACCGCAGCAGCGTCCCGTCGGCGATGACGGCACCGCCGACCTGCTCCTCGGGCCGGGAGGCGGGGGCGGTCCACACCGTGCCGAGCCGGCCTGCGGCGGCGACCCCCAGGTCCCGGGTGACCGGCTGGAACCCGGCGCGGCCCGGCCCGTTGCCGTCCTGCCGCCAGCTGGCGTCGAGCACGGCCGGGGCCGGCGTCCCCGTCGTAGCGGGTCGCTGCGCGGCCGGTAGGGCCAGGGCAACGCCGGCAGGCGCCGAGGCGAGCAGGAGCGCTACAGGTACCAAACGGAAAAATCGCCGCACGCCGGGCTCAACGACGACGGTCGAGCCCGGTGACTGCCGGGAACTGCCTAGCGGCGGCGGACGCCCTCGGCGAGGTCGGCGCTGAGCGCGGCGATCGCGGCGACCCCCGCGGCGGGCGTCGCGGCGTCCTGCAGGCAGCGCACCAGGGCACTGCCGACGATGACCCCGTCGGCGAACGCGCCGACCTCCGCGGCCTGGTCGCCGTTGGAGACGCCGAGCCCGACCGCGACCGGCACGTGCTTGTCCGCCGCGCGGATCCGCTCGACGAGGGCCGGCGCCGCGGTGCTGGTGCTGCTGCGGGCGCCGGTGACGCCCATGACGCTGGTCGCGTAGACGAAGCCGCGGCACCGGCCGGCGGTCATCGCGATCCGGGCGTCGGTCGAGGACGGCGACACCAGGAACACCCGGTCGAGGTCGTGCGCGTCGGAGGCCTCCAGCCACGGCGCGGACTCGTCGGGGATCAGGTCGGGCGTGATCAGCCCGGCGCCACCGGCGGCGGCGAGGTCGGCGGAGAACCGCTCGACCCCGTAGCGCTCGACCAGGTTCCAGTACGTCATGACGAGGATCGGGGCGCCCGCGGCGGCGACCGCCTCGACGGTGCGCAGGCCGTCGGCGACCCGGAAGCCGCCCGCCAGGGCCGCCTCGGTGGCGCGCTGGATGACCGGGCCGTCCATGACCGGGTCGGAGTACGGCAGGCCGACCTCGACGATGTCCACCCCGTTGTCGATCATCGCCTTGATCGCGTCGATCGCGCCCGGAACGGTCGGGAACCCGGCCGGCAGGTAGCCGATCAGCGCACTGCGGCCCTCCGCGCGGGCCTTCTCGAACGCGACGGAAACACTCACTTCACACCCCGAAGAAGTCGCGCGCGGTGTCCATGTCCTTGTCGCCGCGGCCGGACAGGCAGATCACCACGACCGGCTCGCGGCCGAGGTCGGCGGCCAGCTTCGGGATGACCCGCAGCGCACCGGCGACCGCGTGGGCGCTCTCGATCGCGGGGATGATCCCCTCGACCCGGCACAGCAGCTTGAACGCGGCCATCGCCTCGGCGTCGGTGACCGGCTCGTAGATCGCGCGGCCGGTGTCGTGCAGGTAGGCGTGCTCCGGCCCGACGGCCGGGTAGTCCAGGCCCGCGGAGATGGAGTGCGACTCGACGGTCTGGCCGTCCTCGTCCTGCAGCAGGTACGTGCGGGCGCCGTGCAGCACACCTATGGAGCCGCCGGTGATGCTGGCGGCGTGCCGGCCGGTCTCGACGCCGTCGCCGCCGGCCTCGAAGCCGTACAGCGCGACGCTCTCGTCGGGGACGAACGCGTGGAACGCCCCGATCGCGTTGGAGCCGCCGCCGACGCACGCGGCGACCGCGTCCGGCAGCCGGCCGGTCTGCTCCTGGATCTGCCGGCGTGCCTCGACGCTGATCCCGCTGACGAAGTCGCGGACCATCGCCGGGAACGGGTGCGGGCCGGCGGCCGTGCCGAGCAGGTAGTGGGTCGTGTCGACGTTGGTGACCCAGTCGCGCAGCGCCTCGTTGATCGCGTCCTTGAGCGTCTTGGAACCGGTCGTGACGGGCACGACGGTGGCGCCGAGCATCCGCATGCGGGCGACGTTGAGCGCCTGCCGACGGGTGTCCTCCTCGCCCATGTAGACGACGCATTCGAGGTCGAGCAGGGCGCAGGCGGTGGCGCTGGCGACGCCGTGCTGGCCGGCGCCGGTCTCGGCGATGACCCGCGGCTTGCCCATCCGCTTGGTCAGCAGCGCCTGGCCGAGCACGTTGCGGACCTTGTGCGCGCCGGTGTGGTTGAGGTCCTCACGCTTGAGGAACACCCGGGCGCCCGCGTGCGCGGAGAGCCGGTCGGCCCGGTACAGCGGCGACGGCGTGTTGGCGTAGTCGCGCAGCAGCCGGCCGAACTCGGCCTGGAACGCCTCGTCGGCCTGCGCGTGCCGGTACGCCGCGTCGAGGCCGTCCAGGGCCGCGATCAGCGCCTCCGGGACGAACCGGCCCCCGAAGGTGCCGAAGTGCCCCGACTGGTCCGGCAGCAGTCCCGCGGCGGACAGGAACGCGTTCACCGTGCCGGCCTCGGCGTCGCCGGGTGGCTCCCGGCGGTGACCAGCTCGGCGACCGCGTCGCGCGGACTCTTCTGGGTGACCAGGCCCTCGCCGACCAGGACCGCGTCGGCCCCGGCGGACGCATACCGGATCAGGTCGTGCGGCCCGCGGACACCCGACTCGGCGATCTTCACCACGTCGTTGGGCAGGCCCGGCGCGATCCGCTCGAACACGGTCCGGTCCACCTCGAGGGTCCGCAGGTTGCGCGCGTTGATCCCGATCACCCGGGCGCCGGCTTCGAGGGCGCGGTCGGTCTCCTCCTCGTCGTGCACCTCGACCAGGGCCGTCATGCCCAGGCTCTCGATGCGGTCGAGGAGCCCCGACAGGGTGTTCTGGTCCAGCGCGGCCACGATCAGCAGGACGAGGTCGGCGCCGAACGCCCTGGCCTCGTGCACCTGATAGGAGGACACGATGAAGTCCTTGCGCAGCAGCGGCACGTCGACGGCGGCGCGCACGGCGGCGAAGTCGTCAAGGCTGCCACCGAACCAGCGGCCCTCGGTCAGCACGCTGACCGCCCGGGCGCCACCCGCGGCATACTCCTTGGCCAGCTCCGCCGGATCGGGGATCTCGGCGAGCTGCCCCTTCGACGGCGACGCGCGCTTCACCTCGGCGATCACCCCCACCCCGGGGGCCCTCAGTTTCGCGTAGGCATCCAGTGGCGGTGACGCCTGCGCCGCTGCTTGCTTGATCTCGTCCAGGGGCACCTGTGCCTCGCGGATGGCCAAGTCTTCGCGCACGCCGGCGAGGATCTCGTCGAGCACACGGCCAGATTCCGCGTTGATCAAGGAGCTCCCCTCTCCGGTGGTCATGCGTCCGATGCTAGGAGCCCCCCGGTCAGTGGATGGCCGTGGGGGTATGGCCGACGTCACCTGATGGACTAGGGCATAATGCGTTGCCGTTCGTATGGTTGTGGGCATGACCGTGGATCGATCCAACGCTCTGACCTCGCGCTGGGCGGCCGCATCGGACGGCCCGGCGGTGTTCTCCGGCGCGGGGGTCTACCCGCTGCTCGCCCTGCTCGCCGGGGTGGCGTCCGGCCCCGCCCGCGACGAGCTCCGCGCCGTCGCGCCCTCCGCCCTGAAACTTCCGCCGGTCGATGGCGTCAGCGCGGCGCTCGGCGTCTGGACCCGCCATGACCTCCCACTCTCCCCCGGCTGGGACCCGGGCACCCGGCTGTCCGGGGACCCCTCCGTCGACCAGCCACGGCTGGACGCGTGGGCCTTCGCCGAGACCGGCGGGCGCATCCCGGCGCTGCCCGTCGCCGTCGACGAGGACACCGGCGTCGTCCTGGCCTCGGCGCTGTCCGTCGTCACCGAGTGGAAGCGGCCGTTCGACAACGGCGTCATGTCCCCGGCCGCCGGCCCCTGGTCCGGCCGGACCCTCGCCGCCCTGCACCGCCGCCACGCCGCCGACGACGCCCTGCGGCCGCTGCGGGTCCTCGACGGGGCCGTCACGCTGCTCACCGTCGAGGGCAGCGACGACATCGACGTGCTGCTCGCCCTCGGCACCGACGCCGCCGCCCCCGGATCCGTCCTGGCCGCCGCGATCGACGGCTTCGCCCGGTCCACGCCGTCGACCACCGGGCCCGGCATCTCCGCGCAGGAGGTCGACGCCACCGACCCGGCGCCGGAGCTCCTCCTCGGCCTGCCGGCGTTCGACGTGGCCGCGGGCCACGACCTCCTCGCCGACCCGGACCTGTTCGGGCTGCGCACCGCGTCCCGGGACGGCACGTTCCCCGGCATCAGCCCCGTCGACCTGGCCGTGTCCTCGGCCCGGCAGCAGGCCGTCGCCAGCTTCACCGCCCTGGGCTTCCAGGCCGCGACCGTGACGGCCCTCGCCATGCACCCCCTGGCCTACCGCCCGCCGACGGCGCGGAAACTGCGGGTGACGGTCACCTTCGACCGGCCGTTCGGGTTCCTCGCCGTGCACCGGCCCACCGGCCTCGTCCTCGTCGCCGGCTGGGTGTCCGACCCGGCAGACTGGGCCCCGTGACAACCACCGCCGCCAACGCCCTGACCGCCGCCTGGGCCCGCACCATCACCGGCGGGACCGTGCTGTCCGGCGCCGGGGTGTACCCGCTGCTGCACCTCCTCGCGACCGCCGCCGACGGGCCGGCCCGCGACGAGCTCCTCGCCGTGGCCGCGACGCCGCTGACGTTGCCTTCCGGGGATGCCGTGCGGGCCGCGACCGGGCTGTGGCCACGCGCTGACGTCCCGCTCAGCCCCGCCTGGGAGGCCCTGGTCGCGGGCGTGCTCACCGGCGACCGGGCGCCGCTGGACGCATGGGCGGCCGAGTGGACCGGTGGGCTCGTGCCGCGGATGCCGGTGACCGTTGACTCGTCCACACGCCTCGTCCTGGCCAGCGCCCTGACCGTCGTCACCACCTGGGACCTGCCGTTCAACGACGGCTGGCTGCTGCCGTCCCCCGGGCCCTGGGCCGGGCGGCGCCTCGCCGAGCTGTCCCGGTTCGACCCGGACCTCGGCACCGTCCGGGTCGTCGCCTCCCCCGCCGGGCCGCTGACGACGGTCACCGTGCACGGCGGCGACGACCTCGACGTGGTGCTGCTGCTCGGCGGGCCGTCCTCGGCCCCGGGCTCCGTCGTGGCCGCCGGCATCACCACGCTGGACGGGCCCTCGCTGCCCCTCGACGGGCCCGGGATCCGGCACCACCGGTGGCCCGGCGCGCCCGGGGTCTACCTGCGGCTGCCCCGGTTCACCGTCGGCGGCGACCACGACCTGCTCGACCACGCGGACCTCTTCGGCCTGGCCACCGCCACGGACGCCGGCCGGGGGCACTTTCCCGGCATCGGCCCCGAGCCCCTCGCCGTGCAGCGGGCCGCGCAGGCGGCGACCGCGACGTTCACGGCCGTCGGGTTCAAGGCCGCCGCGATCACCGTGGTCGCGACGATGGCGGGCGGCGCCATGCTCGGCGACCAGCACGACCAGGTGGAGGTCGCGTTCGACCGGCCGTTCGGCTTCCTCACCGTCCACCGGCCGACGGGCCTGGTCCTGTTCGCCGGCTGGGTCGACGACCCGGAGCCGTCCCCCTTCTCCGACGACGCCGTGCTCGTCTGACGTCTCGGCCCCGGGTCCGGCCGTGCGCCGCCCCCACCCGAGCCGCGTCCCGCGACATACTGCTGGCATGCGGAGGAGCCTCGCGACCCTCGCCCTCGCGGTGACCGTGGCCGGCTGCACGGCGGTGGACGGCCACGCCCCGCCGCCCGGCGACCGCTCCTGGGCCGCGGTGGCCGCGGGGCCTCTCTCGGCGCGGCACGACGCGCTCGGCGTGTGGGACGGCCGGCGGTTCGTCGTCGTGGGCGGCTCGTCGGGCGTGCCGTGCCCGCCCCAGGCGGACTGCGCACCGGCGCCCGCCCTGACCGACGGCGCCGCGTACGACCCGGCGACCGGCACCTGGCAGCCGATCCCCGCCGCCCCCGTGGCGCTGGGCCTCGGCGACCAGCTCGTCGCCGCCGGCGGCCGGCTCTACGCGCTGACCCGGGACGCGGCGTTCCTGGGATACGACGGCGCCGCCTGGACGACGCTCCCGTCGCCGCCGGGCGCCGGGCAGCTGCTCGACGCGGGCGGCACGCCGGTGCTCGTCGCCGGCACCGACGAGCACGGCGCGACCGTGGACGCCGCGTTCGACGCCGCGAACGGCGCGTGGCGGGTGCTGCCCGACGACCCGCTCGGCCCGTCGTTCAACCGGATGGCGGCGTGGGCCGGCGACCGGCTGCTGCTCGCCGCGCAGGACCTCGTCCCGGACCTTGGCGCCACCAAGCCGTCGCTGGTGCGGCTGGCCACCCTCGACGCGGCGCTGACGACGTGGGCGGCGCCCACCGGCACCGAGGTCCTGCACTCCAGCCTGGCGGTGGCGGCCGGCACGGTCGTGTGGACCGGCACCGGCCACGCCGACGGCGGGCAGGTGGGCAACTGGGGCCGCGCCTACCCCGAGGGCGGCATGCTCACCGTCGCCACCGGGCAGTGGCGGCCGCTGCCGCAGCCGCCGCGGCCGGCCGGTTCGCTGCCGATCGACCCGGCGCTCAGCACCGGCGGCCGGGTCACCGTCGGCGGCCACCTGCTCGACCCGGCGACCGGCGACTGGCTGCGCGTGTCGGACCCGCCCGGCGGCCAGCGGTTCGCCGCGACCCTGGTGGCCGGCCCGGACCTGCTCTTCCTCTGGGGCGGCGCGGTCGAGCACGACGCCGGGCGCAACCTCGGCGACGGCCACCTGCTGCGGGTCTAGGCGTCGGTGGGCTCGTCGGTGGGCTCGTCGGTGGGCTCGTCCGTAGGGCGCCGCCAGCGGGCCGGGATCTCGCCGCGGGCCTGCATCTCCTTCCACTTCGCGAACGGGTCGAAGTCGACCTCGAGGGGCTCCTGCGCGGGGCGGTCCGCCTCCGGCACGTGCACCAGGTTGAGCCGGATGCGGGTCCACAGGCTGTTGATGCCGCGCATCGAGTCGACGAGCACGTCGGCGGGCTCCAGCAGCGGCCACACCGCCGGGTGCCGGGCCTTCCACCGGTCGAGGCCCGCCAGGGCCTCCTCCTTCGTCGCGGCCCGGGCGATCTCGATCAGGGGCATGCTCGGCGTCCGGCGGCCCGTGCCCTTCTTGGCCGGCGCCTGCTTCTTGTAGGTCGCCGCGAGTTCGAGCAGCGCCGTCAGGTCCCCGCGGGCGTCCTCGATCCCGGCCCACGCGTCCGGCCGTCCCTGCACGGACTCCATGGTGTACGCGGCCGGGTCGCACCCCGGCACCTCGTCCCAGGTGAGCGGCGTGGAGACGCGGGCCTCCTCGGACGGGCGCACCGAGTAGCCGGACGCGGTCGTGTGGTCCTTCGCGTTCTGGTTGTAGTCGACGAAGACCCCGTGCCGCTCCTCCTTCCACCAGGCGCCGGTCGCGATGTCCGGGGCCCGGCGGGCCACCTCCCTGGCGAAGCCCTCGGCCGCCCGCCGCACCTCGGCGAAGGTCCAGTTCGGCTGGATCCGGGCGTACACGTGGAACCCGCGCGAACCGGAGGTCTTCGGCCATCCGATCAGCCCGTGGTCGGCCAGGACGTCCCGGGCGACCAGCGCCACCTCGACGACCTGCGACCACGGCACGCCCGGCACCGGGTCCAGGTCGATGCGCAGCTCGTCGGGGTGATCGACGTCCTCGGCGAGGACCGAGTGCGTGTGCAGCTCCAGGCAGCCGAGGTTGACGACCCAGGCGAGCTGGGCGGCGTCGCGCAGGACGACCTCCTCGGCGGTGCGGCCCGACGGGTACCGCAGCTGCGCCGTCTCGATCCAGTCGGGCCGTTTCTCCGGCGCCCGCTTCTGGAAGAAGGCCTCGCCCTCGATGCCGTTGACGTAGCGCTTCAACGCCATCGGCCGCCCGCCGGCGCCGCGCAGGGCACCATCGGCGACGGCGATGTAGTAGCGCACGACGTCGATCTTGGTGCGGCCGGACTTCGGGAAGTACACCTTGTCGGGGTTGGTGACGGTCACCTCACGCCCGGCGACCTCGAGGACTTCCTTGCTGCTGCTCGCCATACGGCGACCCTACTTGTCGGCGGTCGGATCCTCGCCCCGGTCGAGCGCGTCCCACAGCTGCGTCTGTCCTGGTTTCGGGGTCGATTCCGGCCGCTCGTACCGCGCGCCCATCTCCGGCCAGGTGTCGCTGCTCCTGATCACGACGGCGCCGGCGGCCACGATCGTCGCCGCGGCGACCAGCGTCAGGATCGGCCAGCCCACGTCGATGCGGTGCTGCAGGGTCTCGATCACCGCACCGATGATGCCGATGCCCGTGAGCGCGAGGAGGCCGCCGACCACGGTCCGCAGCTTCCTCCGGGTCGCCAGCAGGGCCCCGGCGCCGGCGAGGCCGACCGCGCCGAGCGCCGGCAGCCACGGCGACATCTCCGAGCCCGTCCGGTAGTCGGTCATCGGCGGCAGCGGCGACACCTGATGCGTCATGATCGCGTCCCAGTTGCGGGTGGCGGCGAACAGCACCACCGCCGACGCCACCGCGGTCGCGAGGGTCGTGACGGTCAGACCCCGGCGTCCGTTCATCGGGGCTTCCTTCATCGCGCCGGCCTCAGGGTCTCGGCGGTCGCGATCGCGGCGAGGACGGCGGCGGCCTTGTTCCGGGTCTCCGTCTCCTCGGCCAGGGGGTCCGAGTCGGCCACGATCCCGGCGCCCGCCTGCACGTATGCCATCCGGTCCCGCATCAGCGCGGTCCGGATCGCGATGGCGGTGTCCATGTCGCCGCCGAACCCGAAGTAGCCGACGACGCCGCCGTACAGGCCGCGCCGGGTCGGTTCGAGCTCCTCGATGATCTCCATCGCCCGGACCTTCGGCGCCCCGGACAGCGTCCCGGCCGGGAACGTCGCGGCCAGGGTGTCGAACGCGGTCCGGTCGTCGTTGAGCTCGCCGACGACCGTGGACACGATATGCATGACGTGGCTGTACCGCTCGACCGTCATGAACTCCGGCACCTCGACGGTCCCCGGCTTGCAGACCCGGCCCAGGTCGTTGCGGGCCAGGTCGACGAGCATCACGTGCTCGGCGCGTTCCTTCGGGTCGGCGAGCAGGTCCGCGGCGAGAGCGTTGTCCTCCTCGGGCGTCGCGCCCCGCCACCTGGTCCCCGCGATCGGGTGCAGCAGCGCGCGCCGCCCGTCGACCTTGACGTGCACCTCCGGCGACGAGCCGACGACGTCGAAGCCCTCGAAGCGCAGCAGGTACATGTACGGGCTCGGGTTCGTGGAGCGCAGCACCCGGTACACGTCGATCGGGTCGGCGTCCGTGGCCCGCTCGAACCGCTGGGCGACCACGATCTGGAAGCACTCCCCGGCCCGGATCGCCTCCTTGGCCACCTCGACCGCCTTCGGGTACCCACCCGCCGGGGTTCGGCTCTGGTGCTTCTCGGGTCCAACTTTGTCCACTGTGGACACCATCGGCGGGGTCGGCCTGGACAGCGCCGTCGTCATCGCGTCGAGGCGGCCGATCGCCTGGTGGTACGCCGCCGTGACGGTCGCCTCGTCGGCGCCCTTGTCCGGCAGGATCGCGTTGGCGATGAGCAGCGCCGCGCCCTCGAAGTGGTCCAGGGCCACCAGGTCGGTCGCCAGCATCATGCCGAGCTCGGGGTGGTGCAGGTCGTCCTCGGCGAGCTCCGGCAGCTTCTCGAAGCGCCGGACCGCGTCATAGGAGAGGAACCCGACCAGCCCGCCCGACAGCGGTGGCAGGTTGAGGTGTTCGAGGTCGGCGTCGTCCCCCGTGAGCGCTTCGACGGCTTTTCTGAGGACCTGCGTCGGGTCGCCCTCCGTCGGGATGTTGGCCGGCGGGTCGCCGAGCCAGTGCGCGCCGCCGTCCCGCTCGATCAGGGTGGCCACGCTGCGCACGCCGATGAAGCTGTACCGCGACCAGACCGCACCCGCGGCCCCGGCGCCCTGCTCGGCGGACTCGAGCAGGAACGTGCCCGGCCCACCGGCGAGCTTGCGGTACACCCCGACCGGCGTCTCCCCGTCGGCGAGCAGCCGCCGCGTCACCGGCACCACCCGCCGGGTCCTGGCGAGCTCACGGAACGTCGCCTCGTCGGGCGCCACGGCACCGGTCGTCACTGTGCGCTCTCCAAGCTCAGCGGGGTGTAGAAGCAGGTGTGGTTGCCCGTGTGGCAGGCCGCCCCGGTCTGCTCGACCGTGAGCAGCAGCGTGTCGCCGTCGCAGTCGACCGCCACCGACCGGACATGCTGGGCGTGCCCGGACGTCTCGCCCTTCACCCAGTACTTGTTGCGGCTGCGCGACCAGTACGTCGCCCGACCCGTCGTCAGCGTCCGATGCAACGCCTCGTCGTCCATCCAGGCCAACATCAACACCTTCCCGGTCCCGTGCTCCTGCACGATCGCAGGCACCAACCCGGCCTCGTTGCGCAGCAGACGGTCCGCGACTTCTGGATCAAGGTTCGACGACACGTCGTTAATTCTCCCGCACGGCCCTCTCTCGGCAGTTTGGGGTCTATGGCTGGTCGTGTTTGCGGAGTACCTTGACGGTGCGCCGCACGGAAGTCTGGGCGGTCGCTCATCCCTCCCCGCCTGCCGTCGGCCGACCCTCCTCGCCCGGGGGTCCCGCTTGCCGTCGGCTCGGCGGCATCGGGCCGGGCGCCGTTCGGCCTCCCGGCGTCCGCGACCCCAGCGCTGAGCCCACAGCAGTCTGACCGGGTGGCCCCTCCCCCCGTTCGGACCGAGCGGACGGAGGACCCGCCATGCATCCCAACTTCACCCCGCCGAACGACCAGTCGAGCCCCTCGCCGGAAGTCACGACCCCACCGGGCGTGCCCGAGCAGCGCCAGCCCGTCGAGGACATCACCCCACCGGTCGAGGCCGCTGCCGACGCATCCCCGTCCCCGGAACCTGCCTCATCCTCGGAACCTGCCTCATCCTCGGAATCCGACGCGTCCCCGGAATCCGCTGCGTCCGCAGTGGAGGACGGGCCGGCGCTGGCGGACACCGTGGCGATCACGGTCGCCGTGCCCGATGACATCTCCGACATCGTCGGCCCGGCCGACGAGGATGCCGTCGCCACCGACGAGGAGCCGGCCGCTGGGGTCGACGCAGACGCCGCCGAGTCCGTCCCGACCGCCGACCTCCAGGCGACCGACACCCTCACCACCGTTGACGACTCAGAGCCGGCCGCCCTCGACGCGGTGGAGGCCGACGCGCTCTCCACCGACGCGCTCTCCACCGAGGACGCCGACGCCATCGACGAGCCCGAGGCCGTCGTCGAGGAGGTCGCGGCTGAAACCACGGACGAGCCTGAGGCCCTGGAGGAGGTCTCCACCGAGGAGACCACCGACGCCGAGGAGCCGGCCGCAGAAGCCGAGGCCGAAGAGACCGACGCCGCCGACGAACCGGAGGCCGTCGAAGAGGTCGCCGCCGAGGACGAGCCCACCGCGGAAGCCGAAACCACCGACGAGCCCGAGGCGCTGGAGGAGGTCGCCGCCGAGGAGACCGCTGACGCCGAGGAGCCGGCCGCAGAAGCCGACGCCGAGGAAACCGACGCCGCCGACGAGCCGGAGGCCGTCGAAGAGGTCGCGGCCGAGTCGGAAACCACCGACGAGCCCGAGGCGCTCGAGGAGGTCTCCGCCGAAGAGACCACCGACGCCGAGGAGCCGGCCGCAGAAGCCGACGCCGAGGAAACCGACGCCGACGAGGAACCGACCGCCGAGGCCGACGCCGCGGAGGCCGAGACCACCGACGAGCCCGAGGCCTTGGAAGAGGTCGCCGCCGAGGAAACCGACGCCGCCGAGGAACCGGCCGCAGAAGCCGACGCCGAAGAGCCCGAGGCCGTCGACGAAGTCTCCGCCGAGGAGACCGCCGACGACGAACCGGCCGCGGAAGCCGACGCCGTGGAAACCGACGCCGCCGACGAACCGGAGGCCGTCGAAGAGCCGGAGGCCGTCGAAGAGCCGGAGGCCGTCGAAGAGGTCGCCGCCGAGGACGAGCCCACCGCGGAAGCCGACGAAGCCGAAACCACCGACGAGCCCGAGGCGCTCGAGGAGGTCACCGCCGAGGAGACCGCCGCTGACGAACCGGCCGCAGAAGCCGACGCCGAGGAAACCGACGCCGCCGACGAACCGGAGGCCGTCGAAGAGCCGGAGGCCGTCGAAGAGGTCGCCACCGAGGAGGAGCCGGCCGCGGAAGCCGAGGCCGAGGCGCTCGAGGAGGTCTCCGCCGAGGAGACCACCGACGACGAACCGGCCGCAGAAGCCGACGCCGAAGAAACCGACACCGCCGACGAACCGGAAGCCGTCGAAGAAGTCGCCACCGAGGAGGAGCCAGCCGCGGAAGCCGAGGCCGAGGCTCTGGAGGAGGTCTCCGCCGAGGAGACCACCGACGACGAACCGGCCGCAGAAGCCGACGCCGAAGAAACCGACACCGCCGACGAACCGGAGGCCGTCGAAGAGGTCGCCACCGAGGAGGAGCCGGCCGCGGAGTCCGAGGACGAGGTCGCTGCTGAGGGGCCGGCGGCCGAGTCGGAGTCCGACGACGAGCCCGAGGCCGTGGTCGACGAGACCACCGACGAAGCGGTCGCCGAGGAAGCCGCCGACGAGCCGGAAGCCGAAACCACGGTCGACACCGACGCAGAGGCCGCTGCTGACGAAGCCGTGGTCGACGACGAGGTGGCTGAGCCCGAGGCTGAGGCCACGGTCGAAGAGGAGCCGGCAGCCGAGGCAGCCAACGACGAGCCGGAGGCTCAGGCCGAAGCCACCGCTGAGGAAGCAGCCGCCGACTCCGAGCCGGACGCCGAAGCCACCGCCGAGGACGAGCCAGCCGCAGAAGCCGAAGAGGCCACCGCGGAGACCGACCTGGACGCCGAGGCGGCCGGTGAGGACGAGCCGGAGGCCGAGGCGACCGAGGACGCGGACGGCGACGTCGCCGAGGACGTCGTGGCAGAGGCCGGCGACGAGACCGACGCCGACACGGAGGACGAGGCGGACGGCACCGAACCGGCTGCGGAGGCCGAGACCCCCGCGGACGTCCTGGCCGAGGCCATCGACAGCGGCGTCGACAACAGCGACGACAGCGGCGCCGACGACGTCAACCTGGTCGCCGACGTCGACGAGCTGACCGCCGGTGCCGTCGAGACCGGCGACGAAGCCGAGGACGAGCCCACCGCCGAAGCCGACAGCGACGAAGACGGGGACGAGGCCACGGAGCCGGCCGCCGAAGCCGACGACGCCGAGGCTGACGATGCCGAGGCCGAGACCGACGAGGCCGAGACCGACGAGGCCGAGACCGACGAGGCCGAGACCGACGAGGCCGACACCGACGAGGCCGACACCGACGAGGCCGACACCGACGAGGAACCCGCAGCAGAAGCCGAGGCCGACACCGACGAGGACGACGAAGACGAAGACGACGAGCCCACCGCCGAAGCCGAGGCTGACGACGAGGACGAGGACGAAGACGACGAGCCCGTCGCCGAAGCGAGCGACGACACCGACGAGGACGATGAGGAGGAGGCGGACGACGAGGAGCCCGAGTACGCGGCCGTCGCGGCCCTCCCCCTCCGTCCCGGTGACGTGAGCGAGCAGCGGATCGTGCTGTGGAAGCCGAAGCGGGCGGACAAGTTCCGGTCGCGGCTGGTGAAGGCGGAGTCGAAGTTCGTCGACGACCCGGTGAAGGCGTTGACGCGGGCGTCCGCGGTGGTGAGTGACGCCATCGAGACACTTGCGGAGAAGTTGCAGGAGCAGCAGCTCGCGATCGACCCGCACCGGACGGCGAAGAACCCGGACACCGAGGCGCTGCGGGTGGCGTTGCGGCAGTACAAGGAGTTCCTGGAGCGCGTCCTGGCGCTCTAGCCACGACCTGGACACGAAGAGCACGGGGCGGACCGAGGCATCGGTCCGCCCCGATTTTCGTGTTTGACGCACGTCCAAGATTTCATTTACCGTTGAGTTCATCAGCCGTTGAGTTATTTCCCGACCGGAGGAATCGAAGATGACCAACGCGATCGAGGTCGAGCACCTCGTCATCGCGCGCGGCAAACGACGGGTGCTGCACGATTTCACCTGTTCGGTGCCCAGCGGGAGCGTCACAGGGCTGCTCGGACCGAGCGGCAGCGGCAAGACCACGTTCATGCGCGCGGTCGTCGGCGTGCAGCAGATCGTCAGCGGCACCGTGACGGTGCTGGGACACCCGGCGGGGTCGAAGCCGCTGCGGGACAAGGTGGGCTACCTGACGCAGGCGCCGAGCGTCTACGCCGACCTGACCGTCAAGGAGAACGCGCGGTACTTCGCCTCCCTGTACGGGCTGGGCGCCGCCGAGGCCGACGCGGCCGTGTCCGACGTTGGACTGAGCCAGGCGAAGGACCAGCTCGTCGGGACGCTCTCCGGCGGCCAGCGGGCCCGCGCGTCCCTGGCCTGCGCGATCGTGAGCAAGCCGCAGCTGCTCGTGCTGGACGAGCCCACCGTCGGGCAGGACCCGGTGCTGCGCAACGAGCTGTGGCAACGGTTCCACGCGCTGGCGAAGGCCGGCTCGACGCTGCTGGTGTCGAGTCACGTGATGGACGAGGCTGGGCGCTGCGACCGGCTCCTGCTGATCCGTGAGGGACTGCTCATCGCCGACGAGTCGCCCGCCGCCGTGCGGGAGCGGGCCGGCACCGACGATCTGGAAGAGGCGTTCCTGCGACTCGTGCAAGCCCAGGAGTCGGTGCAGGAATCAGACAAAGAGAAGGTGGCCTGAGCCATGTCCGCCCGTTTGACCCTCGCGACCGCCGGCCGCATCCTGCGGCAGCTCCGGCACGACCGGCGCACGATCGCGCTGATCCTCGTCGTGCCGACGGTGCTGCTGACGCTTCTGCGCTACCTGTACGACAACAATCCCCTGCTGTTCGACCGCATCGGCCTGATCATGCTGGGCGTGTTCCCCCTCGTGATCATGTTCCTGCTGACCAGCGTGGCAATGCTCCGCGAACGGACCACCGGCACCCTCGAACGGCTGCTCACCACCCCGATCGGCAAGGTCGACATCCTGCTCGGCTACGGCATCGCGTTCGCCGTCGCCGCAGCGGTGCAGGCAACGATCGCGTCGGCACTCGCGTACCTCCTCCTCGGCCTGGACACCCTCGGACCGGCGTGGCTCGTCGGCGTGATCGCGGTCGGCAACTCGGTGCTCGGCATGGCACTCGGCCTGCTCGTGAGCGCATTCGCCAACAGCGAGTTCCAGGCCGTGCAGTTCATGCCCGCGGTGGTCCTGCCCCAGGTGCTGCTCTGCGGGCTGCTGCAGCCCCGCGACCAGATGGCCGGCTGGCTGCAGGCGATCAGTGACGTCCTGCCCATGTCGTACGCGGTGCAGGCGCTCACCGAGCTCGGCAACCACACCGAACCGACCGGCGTCATGTGGCGGGACCTCGCCATCATCGTCGGGTGCGTCATCGTGGCACTCTTGCTCGGTGCGGCCACGCTGCGCCGACGTACCCCCTGAGCGACGGAAGAGGCACATGGCTCGCACCGGACGACGCCCCGGCAACCAGGACACCCGCCAGGCGATCCTGAGCGCCGCCCGCCAGGCGTTCGCCGAGCGCGGCTACGACGGAGCGTCCATCCGCCAGATCGCGACCAGCGCCGGGGTCGACCCGGCGCTGGTGCACCACTACTTCGGCGCGAAGGACAAGCTGTTCCTCGCCACGATGGAAGCGCCGATCGACCCCGGCGAGCTAATCCCGAAGATCTTCGAGGCGGGCCTCGACGGCATCGGCGAGCGGCTCGTCCGCACCTTCCTCGGCGTGTGGGACTCCCCCGCCGGCTCCTCGGCGGCGGCACTGTTCCGCAGCGCCCTGCAGCATGAGTGGTCCGCCCGGATGCTGCGCGAGTTCCTGGTCACCCAGGTCCTGCGCCGGGCGATCGGCCACCTGCAGCTCGACCCCGCCGAGGCCCCGCGCCGCGCCGCCCTGGTCGCGTCGCAGATGGCGGGCATCGTCATGGTCCGCTACATCCTCAAGGTCGAGCCGATGGCCTCGATGTCCCAGGAGGAGCTTGTGCACAGCATCGCGCCGACGATCCAGCGGTACCTCTCCGAGCCCCTGTACGCGCCCGCGCCCGACTAGTCGTCCACGTCGGCGCAGTGCACCCTGGCCTGCGGCGTCAGGAGCAGGCCGACCAGTCCGGCGGCGCAACACACCGGCACCACCGCGAACGGCAGCGGCGCCGGCAGCAGCCACGTCAGCAGCGGCGCCATCGTGCCGACGAACGCCCAGAACACCAGGCTCGCCAGCCAGGCCCAGTGCTCGCCGCGCTTGACCCGCGTACCGAGGAACACCAGCACCACTGCCAGCGGAAACAGGAACAGCACCGCATTGAAGAACAGCACGAAGTCGAGATAGCCGGTGCCGCCCTGGTTGACCGGATCGACCTGCATCCCGGACAGCAGCACCCCGAGTGCCGTGAGCGCAAGGGTCAACATGACGCCGCCGATCGCGTTGAACCCGGTCACCGCGACCCGGACCTGCATCGGCACGTATCGACGCCCCCCGGCTGGCACATCAGCCACTCTAGGTCCTGAGGCCCACGTCACCACCCCGACGCGCGGCTGCTGCATCGATCGCCCGGGTACGCCGAGCCGTCGCCCGCACCCTCGACCGCCTCCGCCCACCCAACCAGGATCAAACCGGTGAGGGCACCCGGCGGGGCGCCCTGGGCAGGGCGGCCGTTCGCGCCAGACGCCCGTCGCCGCGATCACGGAACCCTGTTGGCGCCCCGGTCCCACCGATGACCAACCCGGGAAGGACCACACTCCGGACAGCGATCTTCGCGTCCAGTTCATGATCGAAGGCGCGGGCTGGTCGCCCGGGGCGACCCAGGAGCGACTTTTGATCACACCGCACGTCCCAAAGTCGGGCTCCGCATGCTGCGTTGCGTGATCGAAGCCGTGCACGGGCTGCGCGGGCAGCCAGCCGGCGACTTCGATCACCGGGAGATCCACTCCCGGCGCAGAACACGCGGGCGAAGCAGCTGATCCGGACATCGGCAACGCCGTATCGGGCGCTGGACACGCGGCGACGTTGCCGGATGCCCCACAACCCGAGGATCCCAGGGCGCCTGACCCGGAATCGTTCTGCTTGTCGCGCCACCACCCGCTGGACAAGACCTTGCACAGCTCGAAGGACGATCCTGGTCATCCCGACCATCAACCCATCGTTCGATGACCGCTCCCGGCGCCGGGACAGCGCGGGACGACGCGGGCAGGGCGGGGCAGGACGGAGGGGCGGGACGGCTCGCGGTCGTGTCCGCTGCGGTCGTGTACGGCCGTGCTGGCCTGCACGTTTCGAGCAGCGCCGTTGCGCAGTGCCAGCGGACCTGCGCTTCCTGACGGACTCGCTTCGGTTGCGCCGCCGTTTCGTCCTGTGGCCCGTGTAAGCGGCCGTGATGCTCGCTCACGACCCGGATCGAAGGTGTCCCGTAGCCCGTCCGGACAACCAGTCCGCAACGTCGACCTGTGCAGGGTCCTGTCCAGCGGGCGGTGGTGCGACAAGCGCAACGATCTCCGGTGTCAGGTGCCCGGGGATCCTTCCGGTTGTGGGGAATCCGGCCACGACGCACGACCGCCCGACGTGGCGGCGGATGCGGCGGCTCGTTCGTGATCCAGGGCGCCACCCGGCCACTCGCTCACCACGACAGCGGACACGACCTGTCTCGCGGACACGCAAGCGGCATGAACGTGGCCCGCCGACCCGAACCCCGGCAGCATCCGGAGGGACCGGCGCCGGACAAACGCTCAGCCTGCCCTCGGAGCCAGCCAACCCCGACCGGCCTCGGCGCCGGGCTGCGGGTGCAGACGGGGTCGCGGCGTGGGGGCGTGGTCAGCGGGTCTGTTCGAGCCAGGACGCGTACAGCCGGCCGTAGATCGAGTCGGGGTTCGTGACGAGGTCGGCGTGCGGGCCGCGCTGCACCACGTGCCCCTTGTCGACGACGATGACCTCGTCGGCGCTCTGCGCGGTTGACAGCCGGTGCGCGATCGCGATCGTCGTCCGCCCGCGGGTCACCGCGTCGAGGGTGCGCTGGAGGCGGACCTCGGTCGCGGGGTCGACGGCACTGGTGGCCTCGTCGAGGACCAGCAGGTCGGGGTCGGCGACATAGGCGCGGGCCAGGGCGACGAGTTGCCGCTCGCCCACGGACAGCGCCTCGCCGCGCTCGCCGACCTGGGTCTGCAGCCCGTCGCTGAGCCCGTCGACCCAGTCGACGAGACCCAGCTCGGTGAACGCCAGCTCCAGGTCGACGTCGCTCAGGTCGGGCCGGGCGAAGCGGACGTTGTCGGCGACGGTCGCGTCGAAGAGGAACCCGTCCTGCGGGACCATGACGACGCGGCTGCGCAGCGAGTCGAACCGCACCTCGGTCAGCGGCACCCCGGACAGCAGCACACTGCCGGTGGTGGGGTCCATGAGCCGGGTCAGCAGCTTCGCGAACGTGGTCTTGCCGCTGCCGGTCTCACCGACGACGGCGACGCGGGTGCGGGCGGTCACCGTCAGGTCGACGTCGGTGAGGACCTCGGGGCCGTCCGGGTACGCGAAGTGCACGTGGTCGAACCGCACGTCGACCGCGCCCTCGGGCAGGTCCCGGCCGGCCGCGCCGGGGTCGGCGACGTCCGGCGACGTCTCGATGATGTCCAGGACGCGGCGCCAGCCGGCGATCGCGTTCTGCGCCTCGTTGAGCACCTCGGTGGCGACCTGCACCGGCTGGACGAACAGCGTGGCGAGGAACAGGAACGCGGTCAGCTGCCCGATGCTCAGCTGGCCGTCGACGCCGAGGAGGGTGCCGACGACGATCACGCTGCCGAGCGCGAGGCCGGCCGCGAACTCGCCGAAACTCATGCTGATCACATTGTTGGTCTGCGCGCGGAACTGGGCGCGGCGGCTGCGGTCGATGGCGGTGTCGAGCCGCTCGGCGGTGCGGTGCTGCACGCCGTAGGCCCGCACGACGGGCGCGCCGACGACGCTCTCGGCGATCGCGCCGAGCATCGCGCCGATGCTCTCCCGCACGTCGAGGTAGAGGACGCTGAGCCGGCGCTGGAAGTGCCGGACGACGAAGACCAGCGGCGCGAACGCGACGATCACGACCAGCGTCAGCTGCCACGAGTAGACGAACATCACGGCGGTGGTGACGATCAGCTGGCCGAGACTGATCAGGAAGATCAAGCCCCCGAACTGCAGGAACTGGCTGATCTGGTCGACGTCGCCGGTGACCCGGGAGACGAGGGCGCCGCGCCGCTCCGACTGCTGGTGCAGCATCGACAGGTCGTGGATGTGCCGGAACGTGCGGGTGCGGATGCCCGCGAGCGCGGTCTCGCTGACGGTGAACAGCCGCACGTTCATCAGTGCGGCGCTGAGCATCGTCAGGAACAGCACGCCGGCCGTGATCGACACGATGACCGTGAGCACGCCGACGTCGGGGCCGCCGGGCGCCCGCAGTCCCTTGTCGATGCCCTGCTGGATGGCGACCGGGATCGCGACCCGGCCGGCGGTGGCGAGGACGGCGAGACCGAGGGTGCCGGCCAGCCCGGTGAACAGCTCCGGCGACAGGCTCAGCCCGCGCCGCAGCACGCCCGCCTTGGCAAGATCAGGAGTGGCCGTGGTCATGCGGTCACGCTCTCCTCGTCGTCGAACAGGTGCTCCCGTTCCTTCTCCGCCTCGGCCTTCTCGTAGGCCGTGACGAGGTCGGCATAGCCGGGCACGGTGGCGAGCAGGTCGGCGTGGGTGCCACGGGCGGCGACCCGGCCCCGCTCGAGATAGACGACCTCGTCGGCGAGGGCGATCGTCGCCCGCCGGTATGCCACGACGAGGATCGACGCCTGCCGGTCGTCGTCACGGCGCAGCGCGGCGAGGATCGCGGCCTCGACGCGCGGGTCGACGGCGCTGGTCGCGTCGTCGAGGACGAGCAGCCGCGGCGCGCCGGCCAGGGCCCGGGCGATGGTGAGGCGCTGCCGCTGCCCGCCGGACAGTGACGTGCCCCGCTCCCCCACCTTGGTGTCGAGGCCCTCGCCGAGCTGGCCGACGAACCCGTCGGCCTGGGCGAGCCGCAGCGCCGACCAGGCCGCCTCGTCGTCGACGGGATGCCCGGCGCCGGTGCGCCGGTCGAGGGTCACGTTGCCCCGCACGGTGTCGTCGAAGACGAACGGCACCTGCGCGACCAGCGCGACCGTGCCGACGAGCGCCTCCTGGGTCAGGTCGCGGGCGTCGACGCCGTCGAGCCGGACGACCCCGGCGTGCGGGTCGACGAGGCGGGCGGCGAGGCCGGCGACCGTCGACTTGCCGGAGCCGGTCGAGCCGACGAGGGCGACGGTCCGCCCGGCCGGGACCTCGAACGTGACGCCGGTGAGCACGTCGCCGCCCCGCTCGCCGTCGGCGTCGGTGTAGGCGAAGTGGACGTCGTCGAAGCGCAGCGCCGCCGGCTTGTGCACCTCGGGCAGCGTGGTCTCGCCGTAGGCCATGTCACCCTCGGCGTCCAGCACGTGCCGGATCCGCTCCCAGCCGACGACGCTGCGAGGCAGCTCGGCGAGGACCCAGCCGATGGCCCGGACGGGGAACGCGAGGACCGTGAACAGGAACGCGACGCTGACCACCTCGGCGACCTCGACCGCGCCCTGCCGGAAGCGCAGCCCGCCGACGACGAGCACGGCGAGGGTGCCGATGCTCGGCAGCGCGTCGAGCACCGGGTCGAACACCGCCCGCACCCGCCCGACCTGGATCGTGGCGTCGCGCAGCTCGATCGTCCTGGCGGCGAACCGCTCGGTCTCGGCGGCCTCCCGGCCCATCGTCTTCACCACGAGCGCACCGTCGAAGCTCTCGTGCGCAACGGCGCTCACCTCGGCCCGCAGCTGCTGGGACCGGGCGACGCGGGGCGCCATCCGGCGCGAATAGGCGACGTTGACCCCGAGCAGCGTGGGGAAGATCGCGACGCCGACGAGCGCGAGGGCCCAGTCGGTGGCGAAGAGCGAGACGATCGCGGCGACGAGCATGACGACGGTGCCGACCGCCATCGGGAACGGCGCGATCGGATACCAGGCGGACTCGACGTCGGCGTTGGCGTTGGACAGCAAGGTGCCGGTCGCGTGCCGCTGGTGCCACTCGAGGGGCAGCCGCAGGTAACGCCGGGTGACGGCCTGCCGGTAGCGCGCCTGGAGGCGGAACTGCATGGCGCCCGCGCCGAGCCGCCGGCCGAAGATGCCGATGATCTTGCCGATGCTGACGGCGAGGATCGCGACACCGCCGAGCAGCAGCGTGCCGAACGTGACGTGCCGGTCGTCGATCGCGGGGAGGGCGATCTCGCCGACCACCCAGCCGGAGACGAACGCGGTGGCGATGGTGAGCAGGCTGAACACCACGCTGCCGGCGACCGAGATCGCGAACATGTGAGGCTCGTCACGAACGGCACGGCCGAGCACCCACAGCCCCTTGAGAAGCACCTTGCCGCTGGTCACAACCCACCCTCCGCCGGAAAGGCCGGTAAGTCGTCCCGGCCGCCTGCAACCTTACCGACGGGGTACGACACAAAACGGCCCTGACCGACCCCCGCTAGCGTTACGTTCATGACTTCCTTCGCGCGGGCCGAGCGCCTGGCGCTCGCCGACACCCTCCTCGCCGCCGGCCCCGACGCACCGACGCTCTGCACCGGCTGGGCGACCCGGGACCTCGCCGCGCACCTCGTGCTGCGGGAGCGCCGGCCGGACGCCGCCGCGGGCATCCTGCTCAAAAAAGTGGCAGACCATACGAAAAAGGTCCAGGACCGGCTCGCGAACGGCGACTACGCGACGCTGGTCGGCAAGGTCCGCACGCCGGCCCTCTGGGTGCGCCCGGCCGCGGTCGACGAGGCCGTCAACATCACCGAGTTCCTCGTCCACCACGAAGACGTGCGCCGCGCCGCGCCCGGCTGGACCCCGCGTTCCCTGGGCGACGACTACGAGCGGGCCCTCGCCGGCCGTCTCAAGCAGTCGGCCCGCCTGTCGACCCGGAAGTTCCCGGCCGCGATCACGGTGCACCCGGAACACGGCACGCCGTTCACGGTGGGCAAGGGCGGCGACGCGCTGGACGTACACGGGAAACCCTCGGAACTCCTCCTGTTCTTCACCGGGCGGCAGGGCGTCGCCGACGTGACCGTGACGGGTCAGCTCGCGGAACGGCTCAAGGGCGCCCGCCTCGGCCTGTGAACCACCGGCGCTGAGTCTTGAATCTGGTTCCAGGCAAGGGATCCAGCATTCCACTACGTTTCGGTTTCGGGTCTAGCCGGTAACGCGACCAACCATTTACCCTCCAGTAACCGACGGGACGTGATGCCAGTCACCGTTACGTCCACGCCAGCCCGGGAGGCCTTCCACATGACCAAGCGGCTCGAACTGCCCTACCGCTCGATCCCGGACATGTTCCTGCACCGCGTGGCCGAGACCCCGGACAAGCGGGCGTTCGGCAAGCCCGCCGCCGACGACGCCGGCGACCCCGTCTGGCTCACCTGGCGCGAGGTCGACGAGCAGGCCCGCGCGATCGCCGCCGGCCTCACCACCCTGGGCGTGCAGCCCGAGGACCGCGTCGGCATCCTGGCCAACACCCGGCTCGACTGGATCCTCGCCGACCTCGGCATCATGCTCGCCGGCGCGGCCACCACCACGGTGTATCCGACGACCGAGCCCGAGGACGCCGTCTACATCGTCGCCGACTCCGGCTCGAAGGTCCTCTTCGCCGAGAACGCCGCGCAGGCCGCCAAGCTCGACGGCGCCGACCTGCCAGACCTCGTCGCGATCGTGCTCATCGACGGCATTCCCGGCGGTGGCGAGCACACGAAGACCCTGTCCCTGGCCCAGCTGGAGGCCGCCGGACGCGAAGCGCTGGCCAAAGACCCGGAGCTCATCGAGCGGATCGTCGCCGGCATCACCGGTGACCAGCTCGCCACCCTGATCTACACCTCCGGCACCACCGGGCGCCCGAAGGGCGTCGAGCTGATGCACCTCGGCTGGGTCTGGCAGGGCTACACGCAGGTCGACATGGGCCTGCTGACCGCCGACGACCTGCAGTACCTGTGGCTGCCGCTGTCGCACTCGTTCGGCAAGACCCTGCTGTGCGGGATCGTGTACGTCGGGCTGCCCACGTACGTCGACGGCCGCGTCGACAAGCTCATCGACAACCTCGGCAAGATCCAGCCGACGATCATGTGCGCCGCGCCCCGCGTCTTCGAGAAGGTCTACAACCGGGTCGTCACCGGCGCCCAGGCCGACGGCGGCGCCAAGTGGAAGATCTTCACCTGGGCGGTCAAGGTCGGCAAGCAGGCCTCCGCCGAACGCCTCGCCGGCCGGCAGCCCGGCGGCGCGCTGAAGATCCAGGCCGGCATCGCCGACAAGCTGGTCTTCAGCAAGCTCCGCGCCCGCCTCGGCGGCCGGATGCGCGCCATGGTGTCCGGCTCCGCGCCGCTGTCGAAGGAGATCGGCGAGTTCTTCTTCGCCGCGAGCCTGCCGATCCTGGAGGGCTACGGCCTGACCGAGACCTCCGCGGGCTCCTTCGTCAACCGCGAGGCCACGCCCCGCATCGGCACCGTCGGCCAGGCCCTCGGCGACCTGGAGGCCAAGCTCGACACCGACGGCGAGGTCCTGCTCAAGGGCACCCCGATCATGCGCGGCTACCACAACCTGCCCGACGAGACCGCCGCCGCCTTCACCGACGACGGCTGGTTCCGCACCGGCGACATCGGCGAGTTCGACGCCGACGGCTACCTGCGCATCACCGACCGCAAGAAGGACCTGATCAAGACCTCGGGCGGCAAGTACGTCGCGCCGAGCCACATCGAGGGCCTGTTCAAGTCGGTCTGCCCCTACACCTCCCAGTGCATCGTCGTCGGCCAGGCCCGCAACTACGTCACGCTGCTGGTCAGCCTCGACCCCGACGCCATCAAGGGCTGGGCGGACGGCACCCCGCTCGCCGGGAAGTCCTACGGCGAGATCGCCGCGTCGCCCGAGGCGAACGCCCTGATCGAGGGCTACGTCAAGGAGCTCAACACCAAGCTCAACCGCTGGGAGACGGTGAAGAAGTTCACCATCCTCAGCCGCGACCTCTCCATCGAGGACGGCGAACTCACGCCGTCGCTCAAGGTCAAGCGCCGTGTGGTCGAGAAGTCCTTCGCATCGGACATCGACCGGATGTACGCGGGGTCGCTCGCCGAACTCTGATCACACCCCACAGTGTCATGGCCTCCGGGATCCGCCATCCCGGAGGCCATGACGCTTTCCAGGGCTTCACGAGCAAGGCTCCGGCCCGCCGGGCGCAAGGTCCGCCGCTCCCGTCAGCCACCGGTCGGCCGTGAACGGCCTCCCTGCCGACTCCGCGGACAGTTACGCAGACACGACCTGCGGTCGTGAACAGGCCCGCGGCCGTGGACGGCCGCGACACGACCTGCGGTCGTGAACACCCGCAACCAGTTGACCTTGGACAATCTGACTGGTCATAGGCAGTCAGATTGTCCAAGGTCAACGAGACGTCAGGCCACCACGACCGGCGACGACCAGGCATGCCGCCGGGGACGATCCAGATCCGCCCGAGCCGCGGCGAGCCGCCGCACCGCCTCGACCAGATCCGCCTCCGGCAGCGTGAACGGCAGCCGCAGGAACCGCTCCATCGTCCCGTCCGCCCCGAACCGCGGCCCCGGCGCGACCCGCACCCCGAGCTCCTCCGCCGACCGGGCGAGGGCACTGGACACCGGCGCGTCGAGCTCGACCCACAGGACCATCCCGCCGCCCGGCAGGACGAACCGCCACTCGGGCACCTCGGCGCGCAACGCGGCGGCGAGGGTGTCGCGGCGGGCCAGGAGCTGCCGGCGGCGCGCCGAGACGATCGCCGAACGGCGGCGCAGCAGCTGCACGGCGACGAGCTGGTCGAGCACCGGCGAGGCCATGTCGACGCCGACCCGGGCCGCGGCGAGCCGGGCGATCAGCGGCGCCGCGCCGCGCACCCAGCCGATGCGCAGGCCACCCCAGTACGGCTTGCTCATGCCGCCGATCGTGAGCACCCGCGCGCTGCGGTCGAACGCGGCGACCGACGGTGGCATGACGACGTCGTCGAGGGCCAGGTCGACGAACGACTCGTCGATGATCAGGTCGGTGCCGGCGGCGTGCGCGGCGGAGGGCAGCCGCTCCCGCAGCGCCGTCTGCATGAGGTGGCCGGTCGGGTTGTGGAAGTCCGGGATGAGGTACGCCACGCGCGCCTGCGCTGCCCGTACCGTGGACAACAGCAGATCCTCGTCCCACCCGTCGGGACCGATCGCGTAGGCGCTGATCCTGGCGCGGCTGGCGGTGAAGGCGCTCAACGCGTTCGGATAGGTGGGCGTCTCGACGAGGGCCCGCTGGCCGGGCGCGACGAGCAGGCGCAGCAGCAGGTCGAGGGCCTGCTGGACGCCGCCGGTGACCATGACCTGGTCGGGGTCGGTCGGCAGGCCGCGCTCGGTGTAGCAGTGCGCGATCGCCTCACGGAGCACCGGCAGGCCCATCGGCTGATAACCGGCGCCGAGCATGTAAGGGGCGAGGTCGGCGACCGCCTCCGTGGCGGCCTCGGCGAGCTCCGCGGGGGCGGGCATCGCGGCGCAGCCGAGGTCGATGAGGTCGGCGTCGTCGCTCGGCGTCCACAGCCCGGAGGTGCCGACGCGGTGGCCGGCGGGCAGCGCGGTCCAGCTGCCGGCGCCGCGGCGGCTGCTGAGGTGACCACTGTCACGCAGCTCACGGTAGGCGGCGGTGACGGTCGTCCGGCTGATCCCGAGCGCGGCGGCGAGCTCACGCTCCGCGGGCAGCCGCACACCGAGCGCGAGGCGGCCGTCGATGAGCAGGCCACGGACGGCGCTGGCGAGCACCACGTACTCCGGGCGGCGGCCGGCGGGTCCGCGCACACCGACGGCGACCTGCCAGGCGTTGAGCATGCGGGCCAGTTGGGCGCCGCGGACGATCGCTGACAAGGCCAGTCCCCCTCAATTGGCTCTTTGCACGTTCCGGATTGGCCCTAGGGTGGCATGCATGGCCGCCTCAGGCAAGACCAATCCCATGCCACTTCGCCACCGCTTCGTGCGACGATTCGTCCAGTTGCAGGTTGGTCTGCTGGTCTACGGCGTGAGCCTCGCGCTCCTCGTGCGGGCCCATCTGGGACTCGATCCGTGGGACGTGTTCCAGCAGGGCATCTCCCGACATACCGGGCTGAGCTTCGGCACCGTGGTCTGCGCGGTCGGCGCGCTCGTGCTGCTGCTGTGGATCCCGCTGCGCCAGCGGCCGGGGCTCGGCACGATCAGCAACGTCGTGGTCATCGGCGCCGTCGCCGACCTCGCCCTGCGCGTCGTGCCGGACGCCGAGGCGTGGTGGCTGCGCGGCGCGCTGATGGTCGCGGGCGTGGTGCTCAACGCGGCCGCCACCGGCCTGTACATCGGCGCGCGCCTGGGACCCGGCCCGCGCGACGGGCTGATGACCGGCCTGTCGCAACGCTTCGGCTGGCTGTCCGTCCGGGTCGCGCGGACGTCGATCGAGGTGACCGTGCTCGCCGCGGGGTTCCTGCTCGGCGGCTCCATCGGCGTCGCGACCGTCCTGTACGCGTTCGGCATCGGCCCGCTCACGCAGCTGTTCCTACCGCTGTTCTCGATCCGGGATCCTCGGTCGGCACCGCCGGCGACGGCGGCTGCGGCCCTCGCCTGACCTGCACCGCGCCCAGCAGCACCCCGCCGAGGATCGCGGCACCGCCGGCGGCGTCGTACCAGTGGATGTGCTCACCGAGCAGCAACGCCGAGGACACGATCGCGAACACCGGGGCCAGGGCCGCGAACGGCGCGACCGTGCCGGCGTCGTAGCGGGCGATGAGCCGGCCCCACACACCGAAGCCGAACAGCGTGCTGAGGTAGGCGATGTACGCGATCGCGCCGACCGCGGTCAGGTCCAGGCCACGCAGCGTGTGCCAGACCTCGGCCGGCCCGTCGACGGCGAGGGTCAGCGCGATCAGGGGCGGGGTCGCGACCGCGCTGACCCACACCATGAAGTTGAGCATGTCGGTCGCCTTCGCCTTCCGCATCGCGATGTTGGCCAGGCCCCAGGCCGCTCCGGCGGCGACGACCAGCAGGAACGCGCCGAGCGGCCGGTCCAGGCCGAGCTGCGAGGCGATGAGCACGATGCCCGCCCCGGACAGGGCGACCCCCGCGAGGCGGCGCCGGCCCGGCCGGTCGCGGAGCAGCACCACCGCGAAGACGAGGGTGAACACCACCTGGCTCTGCAGGACCAGCGCCGACAGCCCGGACGGCAGCCCGGCCGCCATCCCGGCAAACAGCAGCGAGAACTTCACCACGCCGAGCGCCACGCCGGTCGCGATCACCCACCGCCACGGGACCTTCGGCCGGCCGACCAGCAGCACGGCGGGCAGCGCGGCCACCGCGAACCGCAGCGCGCAGAACAGCAGCGGCGACATGCTGTCCAGCCCGACGTGGATGACCACGAAGTTCACGCCCCAGACGGCCGAGACGAGCACGGCCAGGGCGACGTCACGATGCTTCATACGCTTCACGGTCGCCGCTGGAACCATGAAGCACCATCGAAAGGTTCTACAATATCGTTGTAGTATCGCTTCATGCTTGACCTGCCCAGGCTCCAGGCACTGCGGGCCGTCGCCGTGTTCGGCACGGTCACGGCCGCCGCCGAGGCCCTGCACTGCACCCCGTCGGCGATCTCCCAGCACATCGCGAAGCTCGAACGCGAGACCAGGAACACCCTCGTGGAGAAGGACGGCCGCCGGTTGCGGCTCACCGGGGCGGGCCGGGTCCTCGTCGAGCACGCCGGACGGATCCTCGCCACCGTCGAGGAGGCCGAGGCCGCCCTCGCTGCCCATCAGGAGACGGTGTCCGGGCACCTGAGCATCGCCTCGTTCCCGACCGCGTGCCGCGGGCTGCTGCCGCACGCCCTGCGCAGCCTCGCCGTCGACCACCCGCTCCTCGAGCCGACCCTGCAGGAGACCGACCGGCAGGCCGGCTTCGACGGCATCCTGCGCGGCACCGTCGACGTGGCCGTCATCGACGAGTGGCTGGACATGCCGGCCACGTTCCCCGCCGGGCTGGCCAGCCTCGAGCTCGGCCTCGACGTCGGCGACCTGATCCTGCCCGTCGACCACCCCCTCGCCGCCGAGTCCGGCCCGGTCCGCCTCGACGACCTGCGCGGCGAACGGTGGATCGCGTCGAAGCCCGGCACCGTCTGCCACGAGTGGCTGCAGCGGATGCTGCCCGGCGCCCGTCCCACGATCCTCGTCAACGAGTTCGAGACCCAGCTGACCTTCGTGGCCGAACGTCTCGGCGTGGCCTTCGTCCCGCGCCTGGCCCGCGGCACCCTCCCACCGGGCGTCGTGGCCCGCCCCATCACCCCCGAGGCGGCCCGCCGCGTCACCGCCGTCTGGCGCGCCGCCGCCGGCCACCGCCCGGCCATCGGCGCGACCGTCCGTGCGCTGCGTGACGCCTGGTCACACCGCGACCACTGGGCCGGCGACCTGTCCATTCATGTCGTATAACTGCAGCTCAAACGGTCTTTTCCGGTTTAAACGCTCACTCACTCATTCACTTCTGCGGGTTTCGGCGCCGCCCCTTACATTGATGTCATGGCCATCTTCGGACGCACCCGCACAGCCACCGGCGCAGGCGTCCTGGCGACGCTGCTCCTCGTCCTGATCTTCGGCAACCAGATCTTCACGGAATGGGCCGACCGCCACGCCGACACCAACACGGTGTGGGGCTGGTTCCTGAAGCTGCTCACCTGGCCACGCTGGTGGCTCGTCCCCAGGGACGACTCCGGCAACGCCGCCCGCGAGCTCCTCGCGAACGACCTCAAAGCCCTCCTCCTCGTCCTCTTCACTGCCCTGATCCTCGCGATCGCCGGCAAATCCATCGTCACCGGCGGCGGCGCCTTCATCATCGGCTGGGCGGCGCTGATCTTCGGCGCGGCACTCGCCGCCTTCGTCACCGACTTCATCCTCGCCAACCCGACCCTGCTCGGCGCGTTCGGCGCCGCCGCCGGCGCCACCGGCTACGGCCTGTTCGTCGGCTGGATCGTCGGCATCGCCGTCACCACCGGCAAGCGCGGCGACTAGCCCGGCAGCACCGCCGCCACGGCAACGGGTAGTCACATCGGACTACCCGTTGCCGAGCGCACCTGTTCAGGTTTTCCGGCCTTCTCGCCCCCGGGCGCTTGATCGCGCTTGATCGAAGGCGCCGGGTGGTCGCGTGGACGACCACGGCGCTCCTTCGACCAGGAGCGTGGCGGGAGATCGCTGCTTCGACTTGGGTACCCCGCGGTCCGGCGCGATGTGATCGACGGGCGCCCGGGGGGGCGGCCCGGCGGCTTCGATCATGGCGGTGCTGTGCCTGACGACCGTGGAGGTCGAAGGCTCCGCAACGGCAGGTCGGTGCGGAGCGGACACAGCCCGTCGCCGGGGGCCGCGGCACCCGGCGATGAACGTCCGAGGGACAGTGCCGGCCGGGGTCAGCGGACCGGGTGGCCGGCCCCGCGCAGTGAGGTCTTCACGTCGGCGATGGACAGGTCGCCGAAGTGGAAGACGCTGGCGGCGAGGACCGCGTCGGCGCCGGCGGCGACCGCCGGGGCGAAGTGCTCCAGGGCGCCCGCGCCGCCGCTGGCGATGACCGGGATCGTCACGACCGCGCGAACGGCCTGGATGAGCTCAAGGTCGAAGCCGTCCTTGGTGCCGTCGGCGTCCATCGAGTTGAGCAGGATCTCGCCGGCGCCGAGCTGCGCGACCCGGGCGGCCCACTCGACGGCGTCGAGGCCCGCACCACGGCGGCCGCCGTGGGTGGTCACCTCGAACCCGCTGGGCTGGCCGGCGGAGCGCCGCACGTCGAGGGAGAGCGTCAGGACCTGGTTGCCGAAGCGTTCGGCGATCTCGGCGATGAGCTCGGGGCGGGCGATCGCGGCGGTGTTGACGCCGACCTTGTCCGCGCCCGCGCGCAGGAGCGTGTCGACGTCGGACACGGCGCGGACGCCCCCGCCGACGGTGAGCGGGATGAAGACGGTCTCGGCGGTGCGACGGACCACGTCGAGCATGGTGGAACGCCCGTCGGACGAGGCGGTCACGTCGAGGAAGACGAGTTCGTCAGCGCCCGCGGCGTCGTACGCGGCGCCGAGCGCCACCGGGTCACCGGCGTCGCGCAGGTTGACGAAGTTGACCCCCTTGACGACCCGGCCGGCGTCGACGTCCAGACACGGGATCACCCGCACCGCGACGCTCATGCCGCCACCTCCGCCGGGCCGGCACCGCGCGCACTCGTCACAGCCCGTCCACCGCGCCGCAGAACGGTCATGCGCCCTCCGCTGCGCTCCGGCCGCCTGACCTCCGGACTGCGCTCACGACGACCGGCCCCTCCGCTGCGCTCCGGACCGGTCATGACGCCGAGTCCTTCAGCACCTCGAGGGCCTCGGTCACGTCGAAGGCGCCCGCATACAGGGCCTTGCCGACGATGACGCCCTCGACACCGGCGGGCTCGAGCGCGGCGAGCTGGCGCAGGTCGTCGAGCTTGGAGACGCCGCCGCTGGCGATGACCGGCTTCTTGGTGCGGCCGGTGACCTCCAGCAGCAGGGTCAGGTTGGGGCCGGTGAGGGTGCCGTCGCGCATGACGTCGGTGACGACATACCGGGCGCAGCCGGCCCGTTCGAGGCGGTCGAGCACCTCGAACAGGTCGCCGCCCTCCTTCGTCCAGCCCCGGGCGGCCAGCTGGTGACCACGGACGTCGAGACCGACCGCGACCTGGTCGCCGTACGTGGCGCAGACGTGGTCGCACCACTCCGGGTTCTCCAGCGCGGCGGTGCCCAGGTTGACCCGGGTGGCGCCGGTCGACAGGGCCGCCCGCAGCGAGGCCTCGTCGCGGATGCCGCCGGAGAGCTCGACCTGCACGTCCAGCCGGCGCACGACGTCGGCGAGCAGCTCGGCGTTGGAGCCGCGGCCGAAGGCGGCGTCGAGGTCGACCAGGTGGATCCACTCGGCGCCCTGCCGCTGCCAGGCGAGGGCGGCCTCGAGCGGGTCACCATACGTGGTTTCGCTGCCGGCGGCGCCCTGGACGAGACGGACCGCCTGGCCGTCGGCGACGTCGACGGCGGGCAGGAGCTGCAGGGCCATGGTTCAAGATCCTTCGGTCAGATTCGGCGGTCAGAGCCGGCGGTCGAGGACGAGCACGGTGAGCGCCGGAGTGGCGACGATGACGAGGGCGCTGAGCCCGATGCGTGCCGCGACGGAGTCGACGAGCAGCCAGATCAGCAGCAGTGCCAGCAGGACGAGCAGGACGATGACGGAGCGCTGGCCCCGGGAACGACGTGCGAAGAGCTTACCGGTCCGGCCGATCTTGACCTTCGGCACCAGCCGGCGGACCGCGCTGCGCCGGCGGCGGCGCTGCTCGGCCTTGCGCAGGCGCTCGGCCCGCTCGGCCTCCAGCACCGCCCGGCGCCGGGCGCGTTCCTTAGACAAGGCTGCCGAGCCAGTTGGCCAGCAGGGTCGCGCCCGCGTCGCCGGACTTCTCCGGGTGGAACTGGGTGGCGCGCAGCACCTCGGACTCGAACGCGGCGACGAACGGCTCGCCGTGCACCGTGGTCGCGACGCTGATGCCGGCGGCGCGCTGGGCGTCGACCGGGGTGGGCGCGTAGGAGTGCACGAAGTAGAAGCGGGTGTCGGCGGGCAGCCCGGCGCCGAGGACGGTGTCCGCGGGCCAGTCCACCGTGTTCCACCCCATGTGCGGCACCACCGGGGCGTGCAGCACGGTCACCGCGCCGGGGGCGAGGCCGAGGCCCTTGGTGACGACGCCGTGCTCCTCGCCCTCCTCGAAGAGGACCTGCATGCCGACGCAGATGCCGAGCACCGGCGCGCCGACCCGGACCCGCTCGGCGATCACCGGGCCGGCGCCGAGCTCGTCGATGCCGGCCATGCAGGCCGCATACGCACCGACGCCCGGCACGACCAGCCCGTCGGCGCGGGCGGCCCGGCCGAGGTCGGACGTGACCTCGACGTCGGCGCCGACCCTGGCGACGGCCCGCTCGGCGGAGCGCAGGTTGCCCGAGCCGTAGTCGAGGATGACCACCTTCTTCATGCCGTCCCCTTACAGCCAGAGCAGGCCGCCGGCCGCGGACAGCGCGGCGAGCAGCAGCGTGATCACGAACGGGGCCTTGGACGTGCTCTGCTGCCGCAGCGTGATGGCGCCGCCGACCAGCAGCCCGGCGAGGCCGAGCAGGACGATGCTCACAGGGCACCCTTGGTGCTGGGCACGACGCCGGCGTTGCGGGGGTCGAGCGCGCACGCCTGCCGCAGCGCCCGGGCGACCGCCTTGAACTGCGCCTCGACGATGTGGTGCGCGTCGGGCTGGGCGCCGTGCCGGCCGGCCCGCAGGATGCTGACGTGCAGCGTCACCCGGGCCGAGTGGGCGAAGGACTCCCAGATGTGGCGGGTCAGGCTGGTCGGGTAGTTGCCACCGATGTGCGGGGCGATGTTCGCCGGCTCGTCGTGCACCATGTAGGGCCGGCCGGACAGGTCGACGACGGCGGAGGCGAGCACCTCGTCGAGCGGGACCTGGGCGTTGCCATACCGGGTGACGCCAGCCTTGTCGCCGAGCGCCTCGGCGAACGCGGCGCCGAGCGCGAGCGCGGTGTCCTCGACCGTGTGGTGGGCGTCGATCTCGAGGTCGCCGACGGTCTGCACGCGCAGGTCGAACCCGCCGTGCTTGGCGATCTGGTTGAGCATGTGGTCGTAGAAGCCCACGCCGGTGGAGATCTCACCGACCCCGGTGCCGTCGAGGTCGAGCTCCACGGAGACCTTGGTCTCCTTGGTGACCCGCTCGATCTTGGCGGTGCGACTCACAGCAACTCCTCCAGTGCGTTCAGGAAAGCGTCGGTCTCCTCCGGCGTGCCGGCGGTGACCCGCAGCCAGCCGGGGACGCCCACGTCGCGGATCAGCACGTCGCGGTCGAGCAGCGCCTGCCAGACCCCCTTGCTGTCGTCGCGGGGCGCGGCGAACAGCACGAAGTTGGCGTCGCTGTCGGCGACCCGCAGCCCCCAGCCGCGCAGCGTCGCGACGATCCGGTCGCGCTGGGCCTTGACCGCGTCGACGGTCGACAGCAGCGCGCCGGTGTGCGCGAGCGCGGCCCGCGCGGCGGCCTGGGTCAGCGCCGACAGGTGATAGGGCAGGCGCACCAGCTGCACCGCGTCGACGACGGCCGGTCCGGCCGCGAGATAGCCGACCCGCCCGCCGGCGAGCGCGAACGCCTTGCTCATCGTGCGGGTGACGACGAGACGCGGGAACTCCTGGAGGAGCGAGAGCGCGAACGGCGTGCCGGGCCGGGCGAACTCCGCATACGCCTCGTCGACGATCACCATCCCGTCGGCGGCCTCCGCGACGGCCCGGACCACGTCCAGGGGCAGCGCCGTGCCGGTCGGGTTGTTGGGTGAGCAGAGGATGACCACGTCCGGCCGGTGCTCCCGGACCTTCGCGACCGCGTGCTCCGCGGTCAGCGCGAAGTCGCCGCCCCGCCGCCCGTCGACCCAGGCGGTGCCGGTGCCCGCGGCGAGCAGCGGGTGCATCGAGTAGGACGGGGTGAAGCCGAGCGCGGTGCGGCCGGGCCCGCCGAAGGTCTGCAGCAGCTGCTGCTGGATCTCGTTGGAACCGTTGGCCGCCCACACGTTGTGCCAGGTCAGCCCGTGCCGCAGGTAGGCGGCGAGGTCGGTGCGCAGCGCGACCGCGTCGCGGTCCGGGTAGCGGTTGAGGTCGCGCAGGACCGCGGAGAGCGCCTTCTCCATCTCCGCGACGGCCGCCTCGGGCAGCGGGTAGGAGTTCTCGTTGGTGTTGAGCCGCACGGCCACGTCGAGCTGCGGCGCGCCATACGGCGTCAGCCCGCGCAGCTCGTCGCGGAGCGGCAGGTCCTCAAGGCCGGTCACTGGGCGAACCTCACCTTCACGGCGGCGCCGTGCGCCGGCAGGTCCTCGGCCTCGGACAGGGCGACCACGTGGTCGGCGACCTCGGCCAGGGCGTCACGTCCATACTCGATGAGCTGCACGCCGCGCAGGAACGTCTGCGTCGACAGCCCCGAGGAGTGCCGGGCGCAGCCGCCCGTGGGCAGCACGTGGTTGGAGCCGGCGCAGTAGTCGCCGAGCGACACCGGCGACCAGGCCCCGACGAAGATCGCCCCCGCGTTCCAGACGCGCTCGGCGACGGCCCGCGCGTCGCGGGTCTGGATCTCCAGGTGCTCCGCGCCGTAGGCGTCGACGACCCGCAGGCCCTGCTCCAGGTCGTCGACGATCACGGTCGCGGACTGGGTCCCGGTGAGCGCCTCGGTGACCCGCTCCAGGTGCTTGGTCGCCGCGACCTGCCGGGCGATCTCCTGCTCGACCGCCTCGACGAGCTCCAGCGACGGCGTGACCAGCACACTCGCGGCGAGCGGGTCGTGCTCGGCCTGGCTGATCAGGTCGGCGGCGACGTGCCGCGGGTCGGCGGTGTCGTCGGCGAGGATCGCGATCTCGGTCGGCCCCGCCTCGGCGTCGATGCCGACGATCCCGCGCAGCATCCGCTTCGCGGCGGTGACCCAGATGTTGCCCGGGCCGGTGATCATGTCGACCGGCTCGCAGCCCTCCTGGTCGCCGTAGCCGAACATGGCGATCGCCTGGGCGCCGCCGACGGCATAGACCTCGTCGATGCCGAGCAGCGCGCACGCGGCCAGGATGTTGACGTTGGGCAGGCCGGTGCCCTTCTGCGGCGGGCTGGTGACCGCGATCGACGGCACCCCCGCGACCTGGGCCGGCACCACGTTCATGATCACGCTCGACGGGTAGACGGCGAGGCCGCCCGGCACGTAGAGCCCCACCCGGCGGACCGGGACCCACCGCTGGGTGACGGTGCCGCTGGTGCTCAGCAGTGTCGTCACCTCGGTGCGCCGCTGGTCGCCATGGACCTTGCGGGCCCGCTTGATGGACTCGAGCAGCGCGGCCCGCACCGCAGGGTCGAGGCCGGCCTCGGCCGCGGCGATCGCCGCGGCGGGCACGCGCAGGTCGGTCAGCTCCACCCCGTCGAGGCGACGGGTGGCGTCACGGACCGCGCTCGCCCCATGCTCGCGGATCGCCTCGACGATCGGGCGCACCTGCTCGGTGGCGACGGAGACATCCATGGCGGCGCGGGGCAGCAGACGGCGCGGATCCGTGGTGGAGCCGCGCAGGTCGATCCGGTTCAACACGCTTGGGAGTCTAGGCGGAACCGCTGACAATTATTCGGTCGTATCCCGCTGTGCGGGCTGTCGGGATTGCGCCCAGCGCCAGTTCAGCTCGGCCGCGTCCGGTGGCGGGCCGGGCAGCCCAGCAGCGTCCCCGCGCCGCATCCCGTCCAGGATCAGGGCCAGCTGGCGGCGGCGCAGCTCGACGGTGCGATCGCGGTCCGGCACGCGGATCGCGGCGCACGCCTCGAGCACCAGCGTGACGTCCGCCACCACGACGTCAGGGCGCAGCGTCCCGTCCTCGTGCGCCCGCGCGACGAGGCCACCGGCGAGGGTGCCGGCCCGCACGGCGTCGGCGCTCATCTCCGGCGTGGGGGTGAAGGTGCCCGCCAGATGCACCGTGAGGGAGTGCACGTCCGCCTCGACGACGCCGCTGAGGAACCGGACCAGGGCCACCCACCCGTCCTGCTCCTCCGCGGCCCGCTCGGCCTCGGCGATGAAGGTGCGCAGACCGTCGTGGCACAGTGTCCGCAGCAGGTCGTCCTTGCCCTTGTACCGCCGGTACAGCGCACTGATCCCGACCCCCGCCCGTTCCGCCACGGCGGCGATCGGCGCCTTCGGGTCCTCCAGGAACACGTCGCGCGCGGCGGAGAGGATCACGCCGTCGTTGCGGGCCGCCTGCACGCGCCGCCCGGACAGGTTGGTCGTCATGACACCAGTGTACCCCAAAGCTGGAACGGATCATTCCGGTCTGCTATCGTCAGAACGGAACGAAGCATTCCGTTCACAAACTCGGAGGTTGACATGATCCGCTCGTACACGGTGGACGTCCCGCAGACCGCGATCGACGACCTGCACGCCCGGCTCCGCAGGGCGCTGTGGCCCAACGAGCTGCCCGGCGTCGGCGACAGCTACGGCGTGCCCGCCGACCGGGTCCGGGCCCTCGCCGAGCACTGGCTGGAGCGCTTCGACTGGCGCGCCGTCGAGTCCCGGATCAACCGGCACCCGCAGTACGTCACCGAGATCGACGGCGAGGACATCCACTTCCTGCACGTCCGGTCGCCCCGCGAGGACGCCCTCCCGCTGATCCTCACCCACGGCTGGCCCGGCTCGATCGTCGAGTACCTCGACGTCATCGAACCCCTGTCGCAGGACTTCCACCTGGTCATCCCGTCGCTGCCCGGATTCGGGTTCTCCGGCCCGACCCGCTCCCGCGGCTGGAACCGGCACCGCACCGCCCGCGCCTGGAACGAGCTCATGCGCCGCCTCGGCTACGACCGCTTCGGCGCGGTCGGCAACGACGCCGGCTCGATGATCGCGCCCGAGCAGGGCCGCAACGCCCCCGACCGGGTGATCGGGGTGCACGTCACCCAGCTCTTCTCGTTCCCCAGCGGCGACCCGGCCGAGTTCGCCGCCCTCGACGAGACCGGCCACGCCGCCCTGGCGAAGCTCCAGTGGTTCTACGACAACCTCATGTCGTTCAACACCCTGCACAGCCAGCAGCCGCAGACCCTCGCGTTCGCGCTCGCCGACTCCCCCGTCGGCCTGCTGGCCTGGAACTCCCAGCTCTTCGGCGGCAGCCTCGACGCCGACTTCATCCTCGCCAACGTCGCCGTCTACTGGTTCACCGGCACCGCGGCCTCGGCGATGCGCTTCTACTACGAGGACGCGCACGCCGAAGAGACCGTCGAAGGCCCCACGACCGTGCCGACCGGCCTGGCCATGTTCGCCGGCGACTTCCAGTCGATCCGCCCGTTCGCCGAGCGTGACCACGCCCAGATCGTGAGCTGGCACTCGTACGACCCCGGCCGCCCCAGCCCCCAGGGCCGCGACGCCGGCGGCCACTACGCCGCGCACGAGGCCACCGACCTCCTCGTCAACGACATCCGCGAATTCTTCGCCACCCTGAAGTGACCGGCGTCGTGCGGCAAACCGGGTCCGCTCGGCTAGGCTTCGCCCCGTGGAGGAAGCGAACGAACCCGAGCGGACCCTCCTGCCGCTGTTCCCCCTCGGCACCGTGCTGTTCCCGGGCCTGGTCCTGCCCCTGCACGTGTTCGAGCCCCGCTACCGCACGCTCGTGCAGCACCTCGCCGAGCTGCCCGCCAGCCTCCCCCGCGAGTTCGGCGTGATCGCGATCCGCCGCGGCTGGGAGGTCGGCCGGGTCGACGGCGAGCAGGGCGAGACGACCGACGCGTCGATCACCGCCGGCGAGGCCCTGTCGCTGTACGAGGTCGGCTGCGCCGCCGAGATCCGCCAGCTGACCGAGCTCCCTGACGGCCGCTTCGACCTCATGACCGTCGGCCGGCGCCGTTTCCGGCTGCTCGGCCTCGCCCGCAACGACGCCCCGTACCTGACCGGCGAGGTCGAGTGGCTCCCCGAGCCGAAGGGCGAGCCGGACCGCGAGGAGGAACTGGCGGCGGGCGTCCTCGCCGCGTTCCAGCAGTACCTCAAGGCGGTCCGCAGCGACGACGACAGCGACGGCGAGCAGCTGCCCGACGACCCGACGGTGCTGTCACACCTGGTCGCGGCGACGGCGTCGCTGACCCTCGAGGACCGCCAGTCGCTGCTCGCCGAGCCGGACACGATCAGCCGCCTGAAGGCCGAACGGGCCCTGCTGCGCCGCGAGGCCGCTCTCCTCGGACAGGTGCGGGCGGTGCCGGTCGCACTGTCGGACCTCGCCGTCCCCTCCAGCCCCAACTGACCCCGCGCGGCTTCGATCTCGACCGGTCGGCGGCGCGACAAGCCGAAGGATCCCAGGGTCAGGTGCCCGGAAGTCCTCCGGGTTGTGGGGAACTGGCAACGACGCCGCGTGCCCGCCGTCCGATCCGGCACCACCGAGGTCCGGACCAGCCTCTTTGCCCGCTTGTTCCGCGCCGGGAGTGAATCTCCCCGGGTGATATCCCGGTGATCGAAGTCGCCTGCCGGCTGTCCGCACAGCCCGTGCACGGCTTCGATCACGCCTGCATCGACGTCACGCAGCGACGCTGCGGGCACTGCCACCGAGCGACGGGGGCTCAGGCACGAGACCCGCAGCCCGCAAGATCCGGTCCGGCGACACGAGGCGTTTCCTGGAGTCGCCGACGTAAGCCCGTGAAAAGGCAGGACGGCGACGCGCGGACAGCGAGACGGGCAACCCAGCAGGACGGCGACGCGCGGGGCGCTACCGTGCCCGAGCGGGTTGCCGCCCGGCGCTCAGGGCGACCGCCAATCCTCACGGGACGGGTCCGCAGCGGGCCGAGCCGACCCGTCCGCGGTGGCGGATCCGGCGGCGGTGCCGTCCGAGTGGGTGGACGGCGGCCCCGCGGGCTCACCCGCGGCGGACGTGCCCGGCGCCGGCTTGGTCAGGTCGAGCCGGGCGGGTGCCGGGTGCTCGTGCGGCTGGCCGTTCACCGGTGGTCCAACCGGCACCTGGTCGTCTCCGGCCGGACCGGGCCGGTCGCCCTCAGGCCAGGAACCGGCCCCGGGCTGACCACCGCCGGGCCACGACCCCGGCAGCGCACCCTCCGGCCAAGGACCAGGCCCGGGCTGAACGCCCTCCGGCCAGGGACCGGACCCGGGCTGAGCGCCCTCCGGCCAAGGGCCGTAGACGGGGGGCGACTGGTTCGGGTCGCCGTACGGGTAGCCCGCGTAAGCGGGGTGGTAGGCGTAGTCGTGACCGAGGGGCGGGGGGTCGAGGTCGTACGTCAAGGTGGGCGAGGTGTGGAAGCCCGCCAGGCCCGTGTAGACGACGGCGGCCAGCACCGCCTGGATGAGCAGCGAGCCCTGGACCCACGGGATGAAGCCATACAGCAGGCCCGCGTCGCCGGCCCGGACCTTCGCGGGGCGGAAGATGTGGGTGTCGACCGGGGCGTGTTCGACGAGGTCGAGGTAGTGCGCGTAGCCGATCTTGTTGCCGAGCCAGGCGGCGAGGGCCGCGCCGGCCGCGGAGCCGACGACGAGCCCGGCGAGGACGAGCGGTCCTCGGTAGCGGCGCAGGATGATCCAGGCGGCCACCGCGATCAGGATCCCGACGCCCGCCCCGATGATCATGAACCAGCCGTCGTCGGCGAAGTAGCCCTCGGGCTCGCCCTCGATCGGGTAGGGGCCGTACTGCGTCTGGACCAGCTCGACCTTCGGGGCGATCCAGGACCAGAGCAGGCCGACCGGCGCGCCGAGCGCGGCCACGACCACCGCGACGATCAGGCCGAACAGCGCCTCCAGGCCCGGTGACCGGCGCCGCGGCGGCGAGGACGGCTTCGGCTGGTCGATCGGCTCGATCGGGGCGATGCTCACCATCCCATCCTGCCAGGCGCCGCGCCGGTGCCCCGACCCGTGCCGCCCGCCGCCGACCCCGCCGCCACGGACGGCAGCGCGGACGGGGGCGGCGGAGCTGCCGGCGGGGGCACGACCTGGGGCACCGCGTCCGGGCCGAGCAGCGCGGTCAGGTCGGCGAGCAGCGCGGGCGTGACCGTGACGCACTGCGGGCCGATCGCCAGGAGGGTCCTTTTGTCCCCGTTGACCAGCTCGACCTGCACCTCGGTGTCGCCGGGGTGCCGGGCGAGGACCTCCTGGAGCCGGTGCACGAGCGGCGTCGTGCACCGCTCCGGCGACAGCGAGAGCAGCAGCGGCCCGGGTGCCGCCGCCGGACCGGCGGGGCCGGCCACGGTCAGGTCGGGCATGCCCAGGTCGCTCGCCATCACGCGGGGTGCCTCCTCGCGGCGGTCGACCCGGCCGCGGACCGCCACCACGGCGTCCTCGACGACATACTGCCCGACCTGCTCATAGGTGTTGGGGAAGAACATGACCTCGACCGCGCCGTCCAGGTCCTCCAGGGTCGCCGACGCCCACGGGCGGCCCTGGCGGGTGACCCGCCGCTGGACGCCGGACAGGATGCCGGCGAGGGTCACGGACGTGCCCTCGGGGACGGTGCTCTCGTCGGCGAGGGCGGCGATGGACCGGTCGGCGGCGCGCCGCAGTGCCGTTTCGAGGCCGCGCAGCGGATGGTCGGAGACGTAGAGGCCGAGCATCTCGCGCTCGAAGGCGAGCCGCTCCGCGGTGTCCCACTCGATGGCGGGGATCGGCGGGGACGCGACGAGGGCGGTGTGACCGAAGAGGTCGAACTGGCCGATCGCCTCGTTGCGTTTGGTGACCATGACGGCCTCGATGGCGTCGGCGTGGACGGCGAGCAGGCCGCGCCGGGTGTGGCCGAGCGAGTCGAACGCGCCCGCCTTGATGAGCGACTCGAGCGTCTTCTTGTTGCACACGACCTGGTCGACCTTGGCGAGGAAGTCGTGGAAGTCACGATACGGCCGGGCCCGCACGATCGCCGCGACCACCGCCGGCCCCACGTTGCGCACGGCGCTCAGGCCGAAGCGGATGTCGGCGCCGACCGCGGAGAAGCGGCCCTGGGAGGCGTTGACGTCGGGCGGCAGGACGCGGATGCCCATCCGCCGGCACTCGGCGAGATAGAACGCGGAGCGGTCCTTGTCGCCGCCGATCGAGGTGAGCAGCCCGCTCATGTACTCCGCGGGGTAGTTGGCCTTCAGGTAGGCGGTCCAGTAGGCGACCAGCCCGTAGGCGGCGCTGTGCGCCTTGTTGAACGCGTAGTCGGAGAAGGGCACGAGCAGGTCCCACAGGGTCCGGATCGCGCCGTCGGAGTAGCCCCGCTCGCGCATCCCGGCGCTGAACGGGGCGAACTCCCGGTCGAGGATCTCCTTCTTCTTCTTGCCCATGGCGCGGCGCAGCAGGTCGGCGGCGCCGAGGGAGTAGCCGGCGACGCGCTGCGCGATCGCCATGACCTGCTCCTGGTAGACGATCAGGCCGTAGGTGTCGCCGAGGATGTCGGCGAGGGGCTCGGCCAGCTCGGGGTGGATCGGGGTGACGGGGCGGCGGCCGTTCTTGCGGTCGGCGTATTCGTTGTGCGCGTTGGCGCCCATCGGGCCGGGCCGGTAGAGCGCGCCGACGGCGGAGATGTCGGCGAACGTGTCGGGGGCCATGGAGCGCAGCAGGGCCCGGACGGGACCGCCGTCGAACTGGAAGACGCCGATCGTGTCGCCGCGGGACAGCAGCGCATAGGTCGCCTCGTCGTCGAGTGGCACGTCCTCGACGGCGACGTCGACGCCCCGGTTCTGCCGGATCGCGTCGAGGGCGTCGTCGAGGATGGTGAGGTTGCGCAGGCCGAGCAGGTCCATCTTGAGCAGGCCGATGTCCTCGCAGGCGCCCATGTCCCACTGGGTGATGATCGCGCCGTCCTGCTCACGGCGGTGGATGGGCAGGACGTCCAGCAGCGGCTCGCGGGACAGGATGACACCGGCGGCGTGCACACCCCACTGCCGTTTGAGGCCCTCCAGGCCGCGGGCGGTGTCCACGACGGTGCGGACCTCTGGCTCGGCCTCATACAGCCGGCGCAGCTCGACGGCCTCCGGGTAGCGCGGGTGGGCCGGGTCGAAGGCGCCGCTGAGCGGCATGTCGCGGCCCAGCACCGGCGGCGGCACCACCTTGGTGATCCGCTCGCCGACGGAGAACGGCAGGCCCAGAACCCGGGCCGAGTCCTTGATCGCGGCCTTGGCCTTGATCGTGCCGAACGTGATGATCTGGGAGACGCGGTCGTCGCCGTAGCGCTCGGTGGCGTAGCGGATGACCTCGCCGCGGCGGCGCTCGTCGAAGTCCATGTCGATGTCGGGCATGCTGACCCGCTCGGGGTTGAGGAACCGCTCGAAGAGCAGGCCGTGTTCGAGGGGGTCGAGCTGGGTGATCCCGAGGGCGTAGGCGATGAGGGCACCGGCGGCGGACCCGCGGCCGGGGCCCACGCGGATCCCGGACTCGCGGGCGTGCGCGACCAGGTCGGCGACGACCAGGAAGTAGCCCGGAAAGCCCATGCTGCTGATCACCGACAGCTCATAGTCGGCCTGGCGGGCGTGGTCGGCGGGCACCCCGGCCGGGAAGCGCCGGGCCAGGCCCCGGCGCACCTCGGCCCGCAGCCACGAGTCCTCGGTCTCGCCGTCGGGCACCGGGAACCGCGGCATGAGGTCGCGGTGGGCGAACACCGACGCGTAGGAGCCGATCCGCTCGGCGATCTCCAGGGTCGCGTCGCACGCGCCGGGGACCTCGGCGTCCCACAGCCGGCGCATCTCCTCGGCGGTCTTGAGGTAGAAGTCGCGGGCGTCGAACTTGAACCGTTTCGGGTCGGCGAGGGTCGTCGCGGACTGCACGCACAGCAGCGCCTCGTGCGCGTCGGCGTCGCCGGGGTCTGTGTAGTGCAGGTCGTTGGTCGCGACCGGGGTCAGCCCGAGCCGCTTGCCGAGCCGCAGCAGGTCCTGCCGGACGCGGGTCTCGATGCCCAGGCCGTGGTCCATCAGCTCCAGATACAGGTTGCCGGGGCCGAAGATGTCGCGCAGCTCGGCGGCGGCCGCGCAGGCCCGTTCGAAGTCGCCGATGCGCAGCCACGTCTGCACCTCGCCCGACGGGCAGCCGGTGGTGGCGATGACCCCCGGGGAATACTCGGCCAGCAGCTCCCGGTCGGCGCGGGGCTTGTAGAAGTAGCCCTCGATGCTGGCGCGCGACGACAGCCGGAACAGGTTGCGCAGCCCGGAAGCGTCGGTGGCGAGCATCGTCAGGTGCGTGTAGGCACCACCGCCGGAGACGTCGTCCTCGCCGCCGCCCGCCCAGCGGACCCGGGTGCGGTCGCTCCGGCGGGTGCCGGGGGTCAGGTAGGCCTCGATGCCGAGGACGGGTTTGATCCCGGCGGCGACCGCCTGCCGGTGGAAGTCGTAGGCACCGAACATGTTGCCGTGGTCGGTCATGGCGAGCGCCGGCTGGCCGAGCCTGGCCGCCGAGGCGAACAGCGGCCCCAGCCGGGCAGCCCCGTCAAGCATCGAATACTCGGTGTGCACGTGCAGATGTACGAACGACCCCACGTCGCAGAACCTATCCCCGGGGTACGACACTTTGCGAGACTCGCAGCATGATCGACCGTGACCGTCTGGGCGCACTGCTGCGCCGCGAGCGAGCCGCCTTCGCCGACCGTAACCCGCGCTCCGCGCAGGAGTACGCGAAGGCGGGAAACCTGTTCGGCCGCGTGCCGATGACATGGATGAACAAGAACGCCGCCGGCTTCCCGCTCTACCTGGCGAAGGCCCAGGGCGCGACGCTCACCGACATCGACGGCCACGAGTACACGGACTTCTGCCTGGGTGACACGGCGGCGATGGCCGGCCACGCGCCGCCGGCGACCCGGCAGGCGGTGCAGGAGCAGTTCGCGAACGGCGCCTGCGCCATGCTCCCGACACCGGACGCCGCGTGGGTGGGCGAGGAGCTGACCAGGCGGTTCGGCGTCGCCCAATGGAGCTTCGCGCTCACCGCGACGGACGCCAACCGCTGGGCGATCCGCCTGCTGCGCGCCATCTCACAAAGACCGAAGATCCTCTTCAACAGCTACTGCTACCACGGCTCCGTCGACGAGTCACTGATCGTGACCGGTGACCAGGGGCCGCAGAGCCGGGAGGGCAACGTCGGCGCCCCCTGCGACGTGACCCTGACCAGCCGCGTCGCGGAGTTCAACGACCTGGAGGGCCTCGCCAGAGAGCTCGCCCACGGTGATGTTGCAGCGGTACTGATGGAGCCCGCGCTGACGAACATCGGCATCGTGCTGCCCGAGCGCGGATACCTCGAAGGCGTGCGGGAGCTCACCCGGAGGTACGGCACGTACCTGGTCAACGACGAGACGCACACGTTCTCCGCCGGCCCGGGCGGCGCCACGAAACGGTGGGGCCTGGAGCCGGACGTGGTCACGATCGGCAAGGCGATCGGCGGCGGCATCCCAGCGGCGGCGTACGGAATTTCCCAGGAAATCGCCCAGAAGCTCGATGAGATGAACGATCTGGACCTGGTCGACATGGGCGGCGTCGGCGGCACCCTCGCCGGCAACGCCCTGTCGATCGCGGCCACCCGCGCCACCCTGGAACACGTCCTCACCGACGAGGCGTTCGCCCGGATGGAGTCCCTCGCCCAACGGTTCGAGGTCGGCGTCAGGAGCGCCATCGACGCCCACCAGCTGCCGTGGTCGGTCAGCAGGCTCGGCGCCCGGGTCGAGTACCGCTTCGTGAACCCCGCGCCTCGCACCGGCACCGAGTCTGCGCAGGCCGCCGACGCCGACCTGGAGGACTACCTCCACGTCTACCTGGCGAACCGGGGCATCCTGCTCACCCCGTTCCACAACATGGCCCTGATGTCACCGGCCACCACCGTCGCGCAGGTGGACGACCACGCCACAAAGTTCTACACGGCGATCAGCGAGCTTCAGCGCGCGTAGGGATCCATCATCACGGCCGCCGCCCGCAGCCAGGCCCGCTTGGTCGCGGGCGCCAGCATCGTGTATTCGATGTTGGAGCCGCTCTCCAGGGCCGGGTCATAGGGCACGACCACCACGGCCCTGGTCCGGGTGCGGAAGTGCCCGGCCAGGTCGTCGATGAGCGGCGTCGGGTTGGGCGTCGGGCAGGACAGCAGGGTCACCGCGTTGGCGACCAGCTCGTCCATGCCGGCCTCGTCGAGCAGGTCGAGCATCCAGTCGGCGGTGAACGCCGCGTCCTCCCGGGGGACGCTGGTCACGACCAGCTGGTCCGCGGCCTGCAGGACGGTCTGCCAGTTGGGGCTCTCCACGTTGTTGCCGGTGTCGACGCAGATCACGTCGTGGGTGCGGCGCAGCAGCTCCAGGACGCGGCGCACCGTGTGCGGGTCGAGACGCTGCGCGAAGCGCGGGTTCTCCTCACCTGCCAGGACGTCGTACGACCCGTCGGACGCATGCCGCAGGTAGTCGTCGAGCTGGTCATACAGGTCATACCCGGCGGTGTTCTCGACCCGGACGAGGTCGGCGATGAGGTGCCGGATGGTCCGGGCGTGCCGGGCACTGCCGGCGCGCAGGCCGAGGGTGCCGCGCAGCTCGTTGTCGTCCCAGGCGATGACGCCCTTGCCGCGGACGCTGCCGATGGTGGCGGCGGTCAGCACGGTCGCGGTGGTCTTGTGGACCCCGCCCTTCGGGTTGGCGAAGGCGAGGACCTTCGGCTTCGGGATCTCCTGGCGCAGGACCTGCACCATCTGCTCGGTCGGGTCCGCCGGGCGGGTCTGATATTCCACCTGGGGACCTCGACGAGTGTCATAAGGGTCGGCGCGACGGACCGGCGGGGCGTCGGCGAGGGGGCGCGAACCGTTGGGATGCATTGGCTCGTCATCGTAGGGCCGCGCGGGCGGATATGGGGCGCTGGGGCGCTCGAACCTTCCGTCGTAATCCAGATCACTCGGGCTTGACCGGCCGAGCAACGCCCGGTCCAGCAGCGAGCGCCAACGGGCGGGCGGCTCCGACGACCTGTCCCACCTGGCATCGGCCCGCTCTGCCACGCTGGCCCTCCCTCACACCGCAGCGTCCACCCGCACCCCAGGCTACGGACCGAACACTCTTCGGACCACACCTGCGCGAGCATCCCCTGCATCAACTGTCCGACAGGCCGACGGGATATCCCCTCAAGATGCGACAGGCCCGGCGAGCTGGGTCTGCTCGGGCAGCGGCGGCAGGAACACCGTCCGGTCGAGCCGGCGCAGGTCGGTGATCGGGTCGACGGCGCGGGTCTCCGGCCGGGCGGCGACGGCGCGCAGCGCCGCGGGTGCCGCGTAGATCACCGCGGCGTACACGCATGAGCAGTGCTCGCGGTATGCGGTCGCCTCCTTGTCCGCGATGATCGCCCCGTCGAGGTAGACGGCCCGCACGTCGCCGGGCTGGTTGGCGGCCTTGTCCAGCAGCTGCCGGTAGTGCGCCGCCTCCTCGGTCTTGCGGGCGGCGGTCGCATCCATCGCCTTGATCACATCGGAGGGCACGTCGTAGGCGCCGAGGCGGACCAGCTCCGTCTGCTCGCCCGGCAGCGGCACCCGGGCGAAGACGCTGGACAGCGCGACACCGGACAGCACCGGGGTCAGCCGATCGGGGCCGAGATAGGCGGTGAACGAGACCAGTGCATACACGGACTGTTCACCCGAAAGGGCGGTGAGCTCGTCGGCGGCGCGCTGCACGTACACCGGGATCGAGCCACCCTCGTCGACGCCGACGCGCAGCACGTCGCCCAGTGAGGGGTCGCTGCGCTGGTGCTGCTGGGCGCCGTGCACGACCAGGAGGGTCGCTGTGACCGCGACCACCGCGATCACGGCAGTGAAGACGCGCAGCCGCACCGCTCCCCGGAAGAGCCGGGTGAGGACATTGCCAGCTGCGGGGAGCAGCCGCTGGTCGAGCCGCTGGAAGAAGTTCATCGCGCTTCGAGCGTCGCACAGGCAAGTTGCACGGGTCTTGACAGGGTTCCCAGTGAAGACTATCTATCAGTAAGGTTTCCTAATAGAAAGGTGTCCTCGTGAGAGCTCCCGCCATCGCGACCGCCCTCGGTGCCGCAGCCGCGCTCGGCGCCGCCGTCGCGCTCGTGGTCACCGCCCCCGCCCAGGCGGCCACCACGCTCCCCGCCCACGTCTTCGCCCCGTACTTCGAGGCGTACAACGGCGACAGCCTCAACGGGCTGTCCCAGCAGTCCGGGGTCAAGCACCTGACCCTGGCCTTCGTCCAGACCGCGACCCGCGGCTCGTGCACGGTCTACTTCAACGGCGACACCTCCATGCCGATCGCGTCGGGCACGTTCGGCGCCGACATCGCCGCGATCCGTGCCCGCGGCGGCGACGTCATCCCGAGCTTCGGCGGGTACGCGGCCGACAACGGCGGCACCGAGATCGCCGACAGCTGCACCGACGTGAACCAGATCGCCGCGCAGTTCCAGAAGGTGATCACCACGTATGACGTCACCCGCATCGACCTGGACATCGAGGACAACTCGCTGACCAACACCGCGGGCATCGACCGGCGCAACAAGGCGATCAAGCTGACCGAGGACTGGGCCGCCGCCAACGGCCGCACCGTGCAGTTCCAGTACACGCTGCCGACCACCACCACCGGGCTCGCCCCCAGCGGCCTGGCGGTGCTGCGCAACGCGGTCACCAACAACGCCAGGATCGACTTCGTCAACCAGATGACGTTCGACTACTACGACAACCAGCCGCACCAGATGGCCCAGGACACGATCACCGCCTCCAACGGCCTGCACACGCAGCTCGGGCAGCTGTGGCCGGCCAAGACGGCGGCGCAGCGGTGGGCCATGATCGGCGTCACCGAGATGATCGGCGTCGACGACTTCGGCCCCGCCGAGACGTTCACCATCGCCGACGCGACCACCGTGCTCAACTGGGCCACCCAGCAGGGCATCGCGGCGCTGTCGTTCTGGGCGCTGCAGCGCGACAACGGCGGCTGCCCCGGCGGCGCGGCGGCCGACAACTGCTCCGGCATCCAGCAGTCGACCTGGCAGTTCTCGCACATCTTCAACCCGTTCACCAGCGGCGGCGGGACGACGAGCCCATCGCCCAGCAGGACACCGAGCACCAGCCCGAGCACCAGCACCAGCCCCAGCACCCCGCCGCAAGGTGGGCTGGTGAACGGCGGCTTCGAGACCGGCGCCCTGTCCCCGTGGACCTGCTCGCAGGGCAGCGGCAGCGTCGTCGGCGCCCCCGTGCACGGCGGCACGAAAGCACTCAAGGCCGCGGCGTCCAGTTCGGACACCGCACAGTGTTCGCAGACCGTCGGGGTGTCGGCGAACCGCACGTACACCCTGAGCGCCTGGGTCCAGGGCAACTACGCGTTCCTGGGCGCGACCACCGGCACGGGTGACGTCAGCACCTGGACACCCGGCGGCTCGACGTGGACGAAGCTCACCGTCACGGTGAACACCGGTAGCTCGACCTCGATCAAGATCTGGCTGCACGGTTGGTACGGCCAGGGCGCGATCTACGCCGACGACGTGACCCTGGTGTGACGCTGGTGTGACGCTGGTGTGACCCTTGGCTGAGGCCTGACCGCCGCTTACGGAAGGCAGCGGTCAGGCAGCGAGCATGTCGAGGGCCTGCGCCAGATCCGACGGGTACTCGCTGACGAACGAGACGTACTCGCCCTGGCGCGGGTGGATGAAACCCAGCTCCCGGGCGTGCAGCCACTGCCTGGACAGCTTCAGCCGCGCCGACAGCGTCGGGTCCGCGCCGTAGGTGACGTCGCCGACGCACGGGTGCCGCAGCGCGGAGAAGTGCACCCGGATCTGGTGGGTCCGGCCGGTCTCCAGCTTGACGTCGAGCAGGCTCGCGGAGGGGAACGCCTCGATCGTGTCGTAGTGGGTGACGCTGGGCCGGCCGCCGGAGACGACCGCAAACTTGTAGTCGTGGCCGGGGTGCCGGTCGATCGGGGCGTCGATCGTGCCCCGCAGCGGGTCCGGGTGTCCCTGGACGACCGCGTGGTAGCGCTTCTCGACCTCGCGTTCCTTGAACGCGCGCTTCAGGGCCGAGTACGCCAGCTCGCTCTTCGCGACGACCATGAGACCGGTGGTGCCGACGTCGAGCCGGTGCACGACACCCTGGCGTTCGGCGGCGCCGCTGGTGGCGACGGTGATCCCCATCGCGGCGAGGCCACCGATGACGGTGGTGCCGGTCCAGCCCGGGCTGGGGTGCGCGGCCACGCCGACCGGCTTGTCGACCACGACGATGTCGTCGTCGCTGTGCACGATGCGCAGGCCGTCGACCGGGGTCGCCTCGATGACGACCGCGGACGGCGGCGCGGGCAGGGTGACCTCGAGCCAGGCACCGGCGGCGACCTTGTCCGACTTGGCGCGGACCTGCCCGTCCACGGCCACGTCGCCGGCCTCGACCAGGCCGGCGGCGACGGTCCGGCTGAAGCCGAACAGCCGCGTCAGCGCCTGGTCGAGCCGGGTGCCGTCGAGGCCGTCGGGGACCGGCATCGATCGGGTCTCACGCATCCGGGGCGGTGTCCTTCCCCGTGGCGCGCAGACCGTCGCGGCGCCGGCCGGTGAACTCCAGCAGGATCGCGAGGGCCACGCCGACGGTGAGCGCCGAGTCGGCGATGTTGAACACCGGGAAGTGCCCGGCGTGGTCGTCGAGGAAGCTGAACATGTCCACCACGTGCCCGTGGAACGGCTTCGGCGCCCGGAAGATCCGGTCGCCGAGGTTGCCCGCGGCGCCGCCGAAGACGAGGCCGAGGGCGATCGCCCACGGCACCGACACCGTCGTGCGGAGCATGACGAGGAGCCACCCGATGACCGCGGTGGCGATGATCGGGAAGACCCACGTCAGGTCGCTGAACATGCTGAACGCGGCGCCGCTGTTCCGCGCGTAGATCACGTAGATCAGGCCGCCGAGCACTTTTACCGGCTCGCCGTGGGCGATGACGGAGGTGGTCCACTCCTTCACCGCGAGGTCGATGCCGATCACCAGGACCCCGACGATGGCGAAGAGCCCCCAGGCTCTGCGCCGGTTGCCGCGAGGGGTGGTCGTGGTGATGTCGTCCTGGGTGGTCAGCGTCGCTCCTCCAACTGCTTACAGGTGACGCAGAGCGTAGCGGACGGGAACGCGGCCAGCCGCTCGACGGGGATCGCGTTGCCGCACTTCTCACACCAGCCGTAGCCGCCCTCGTCGAGCCGCTCGAGGGCGCGCTCGACCTGGTTGACCCGCTCCAGGATGTTGTTGGCGAGGGTGATCTCCTGCTCGCGCTCGAACGTCTTGGTGCCGGTGTCGGCCTGGTCGTCGCCGGCGGAGTCGGTGAGACGGTGCTGCTGGAGCTCGGCGATCTCGACCAGGGTCTGGTCGTGCTCCGCCTTGAGCTCGTCGCGCCGCTCGATCAACGCCACCCGGATCTTCTCGGTCTCCGCGGCGGTGCGCGTGCCACGGGCGGCCTTCGCGACGGCCGCCTTGGCGGCGGCGGTCTTCGGTTCGGCGGTCTTGGCCATCGTGGCTCCCTTGGCCGCACGAGCGGCGATCGGCGACGTGTTGGATGTGGTGCCTGAGCCGCCCGCGTCGTCCGCAAGCCCCCCAGTGTTGCCGCGCTTGCTCTGCGCCGACGTGGTCATGTTGCTGCTCCCCCGAGCCGCCGCTTGCCGAGTGCCGCGTTTCTGTGCTGTTGTCACAGTGGTCACTCGCGTCACATCAGCGGCGTCATCCTGCCCGGCGGTGCTCGCGGACGTGCCTTTCGGCATGCCACCCGCTCGCTCGGCCATGGCTCCCCCAGATGCAAAATGGGCGCGCGACGCGCCGTCGCGCACTCCAGTGGCTGGCAAGAATACGGAATGTACACGCGTCCGACAAACATGCCACACGCATTCCGACCAATTGGATCAGTTATTGGCGCCGATCCTCGCCATGTTCGGCAAACCAGCGGGCAAGTCTTCCTCGCCTGCTCACCGCCCGCAGCCGGCGTTCCGCCGCGTCTCGCACCTGCTCCGTGGCCACGATCAGCAGACTGTCCCGGGTCTTCAACCGTGTCTGGGGCTCTGGAACGAACGCGCCGCCGTCGCGAAGCACCAGTGTCACGACCGCGCCGACAGGCAATCGTAGCTCGTCCACGTGCACGCCGTTGAGCTTCGAGCCGGCCGGGACCTCCAGTTGCAGGAGGTCCGCGCCCATCCGTTCGAGGGGCGCCGACTCGACCTGCAGGTCGGTGGTCTCGCCGGGCGCGGTCACGCCAAGACGCTTGGCGACCGGTGGCAGAGTCACCCCCTGCACCGCCGTGTACACCACCACCAGCACGAACACCACGTTGAACAGGGTCTGCGCGCCGGGCAGTCCGGCCGACAGCGGGATCGTGGCGAGCACGACCGGGACCGCGCCGCGCAGCCCCGCCCAGGACAGGAACGCCTGGTCGCGCCAGCCGAACCGGAACGGGGTGACGCTGACCAGCACCGACAGCGGCCGGGCGAGGAGGATCAGGACCAGCCCGACGACCAGGGCCGGCACCACCGCCTTACCCAGCTGGCTGGGTGAGGCGAGCAGGCCGAGCAGCACGAACAGGCCGATCTGGGCGAGCCAGGCGAGCCCGTCGGCGAAGCCGAGCATGGCCCGCCGGTGCGGCAGGTGCGCGTTGCCGAGGACCACGCCGGTGACGTACACGGCGAGGAAGCCCGAGGCGTGCGCGACCGAGCCGACCGCGTACGCCAGCACCGTGAGCCCGACCGCCGCGAGGGGGTACAGGCCGGCGGACGGCAGCGCGGCCCGGCGCAGCGCCCACGCGCCGCCGAGTCCGACGACGAGCCCGATCACGGCGCCGGCGGCGAGCTCGTAGCCGACCAGGCCCAGCTGCTGCCACCACGGGTCGTGGCTGCCCTCCGGCAGCGACAGCAGCACGACGAGGATCACCACTGGGGCGTCGTTGATGCCGGACTCGGCCTCGAGGATCGCGGCCAGCCGCGGCCGCACCGGCATCCGGCGCAGCGTGGAGAACACCGCGGCGGCGTCGGTCGAGGAAAGCACCGCCCCGTACAGCAGCGCCTGCTGCCAGCCCACGCCGAGCGCGTAGTGGGTGATCACGCCGACGACGGTCACACTGACCGCCACGCCCACGGTCGACAGCACCACGGCCGGGCCGAGCACCGGGCGCAGCGTCGACCAGCGCGCCGTCAGGCCACCCTCGGCGATGATCACCACGAGCGCGCAGATGCCGAGGGTGCGGGTGAGCTCCGCGTTCTCGAACTCGATGCCGAGACCCGCCTCGCCGATCACGACGCCGAGCAGCAGATAGACCAGCAGGCTGGGCAGGCCGAGGCGGACGGACAGGCGCACCGCGCCCACGCAGACCAGCAGCACCGCCGCACCGATCAGCAGCGCCAGGTTGAACTCGTGACTCAACGGGCAGGGTCCATCAACGCGGCGATGGCGGCGTCGTGTCCCGAGGGCAGCTCGACCAGCTTGTCGCGGCTGGCGGCGCCGGCCTTGAGCCGCAGCGCCGACGGCCGCAGCCGCAGCGCGCCGGCGAGCGCCCGCAACGCGGCCTCGGTTGCCTGACCGTCGACCGGCCGGGCACCGACCGCGACGATCAGCGCGGGGCCGTAGGGGCCGGCGTGGCTACCGCCGACCGCGGTGCGCGAGGCACCCGGCTTGACGCGGATCGCGATGGTGGGCATGGTTCATTGTGAAGGTTCACCCGATCGAGGGCGATCGCCCGGACCGGCAGGCCTTCGGCGGCAACCGACCAGACTTTCGCCTCCGGCGATGCATGGCCCACCTTGACTACGCTCGGTGCCCGCGCCGTGACGCCATTGGAGATCGATTAGGCGGCGGTTGCTACGGTGATGAAACCGGATGCCGCCGCCCGACGTGTGCCGCCGAAGGTGCCTGCCCGTCCGGACGATCGTCTGAAGGCTTATCGGTCCCGGGCAGTCGCCCTCGATCGGAGGGCGTGACCGGCAAGGACCGCGTCGTGCCGGACCAATCGCCCCCAGTCGGACGCGAGCGCCAAGCGTGACCGGGGAGGACCCGCGTCGTGCCGGGGCAATCGCCCTTGATCGGAGGCGGGCGCCAGGCGTGACCGGGGAGGACTCGCGTCGTGCCGGGCATCGCCCTCAGTCGGAGGCAGGCGTCAGGCGCGACCGGCAAGGCGGAGGCGCGAGCGTCAGGCGCGACCGGCGAGGACCGCGTCGTTGGGCTCGCAGACGCTGCACGGGGTGAAGCCGAGCTCGACCGCCTCGCCGATCGGCAGCGGCTCGCTCTCCCGGCCGAGCAGGTGCACGCAGCCGCGCACGTGGTAGCGGGGACGACCGTCGATGACCAGCACCTCGTCGGTCATCGTGGAGACGCGGGCGATGTCGGCGGCCGACGACGGCTGGATCGGCGGCTCGTCCTCCGGGTCCTCGTCGTCGTAGTCGTCGCCGTCGACGGACCACTCACCGGCGGCCGCCGACGGGTACTCCTCGAACGGGGGCACCTCCGGCTGCTGCGGCGTGGCGCGCTCGTCCCCGGGCTGGTCGCGCACGGGCGGCATCATCGCGGTCTCGTCGACCGGCGGGAGGTTGGCGTCCGAGCGGGCGCTGCCGCCCAGGCGGGTCGCACCGCCACGGCCGTAGGTGGTGCCGCCACCGGCGGTGGAGCGGGCACCGGCGCCGACCGGCTGGCGGGTCTCCCGCGCCACGCCGCCGTCACCGTCCAGGCGCGACTCGAACGGGTCGTAACGCTCGTCCGAGGGCACCTGGCGGCCGATGCGGCCGGCCCGCGCCGACCGGGCGGCAGCGGCCTGGCGCCCACCGACGATGAGTGCGACCGCTGCGAGGAGGCTCGCCCCGATCGACGCCACCAGCAGGGCGTCGGCACCTTGCAGCAGGCCCACCACGAGCAGGCCCACGGCCACGACGATCAGCAGCAGACTTCCGACGATCACGGCCTACCCCTCCGCATTGCGATCCAGGCACATGGTGCACACATACCCGGGCGAGTGTTGTCTTTCGCCCGTACAACGAACGAGACGCCGGATAGCGACCGGCGCCCCAGCCGAAATCGGCTGGGGCGCCGCGTGTCGCATTGACCGGCGTGTCGGATCAGTGCTCTGTGCTGGTCACCTGCTGGACGGGGTCAGCGTCCGGCACCCTCGTAGCCGCTGGACAGACCTGCCGTGGCGAGGCCGGCACCGCCGGCGGCGGCGCGGGTCGCGCCCTCGTTGCGGGCGGCCATCTCGGCCTCCAGGCTCTGCTCGCGGCCGGTCAGGTCGCGCAGCTGGCTCTCCAGGTAGGCCTTCAGGCGGGTGCGGTACTCCCGCTCGAACTGCTTGAGCTCCTCGATGTGCTTCTGCAGCGCGGTGCGCTTGGCGTCGAGACCGCCCATCGCCTCCTGGTGGCGCTGGCGGGCGTCGCGCTCGAGCGCGTCGGCCTTCGCCCGCGCGTCGCGGGTGACCTCCTCGGCCTTGGTGCGGGCCTCGGACAGCAGCTTGTCGGCCTCGCGGCGGGCGTCGGACACGTGGTCGTCGGCGGTGCGCTGGGCCATCATCAGGACGCGGAGCGCCTGCTGCTCGCCGTCGCCGCCGACCGGCCCGCCCTGGGAGCGGATCTGGTCCAGCTCCTGCTGCATGCCGCGGGCGGCCTGCTCGGCGGACTGCTTCTCCCGCTGGACACGCTCGAACTGCGTCTTGAGGTCGGCGAGCTCCGAGGCCAGGCGCGGGTCACCGCCGCCGCCGGGACCGGCGGGGGCACGACCGCCACCACCGCGTTCGAGCTGCGCACGCAGCTCGTTGTTCTCCTCGATCAGCCGGGCGAGCTCGCGCTCGACCTCGTCGAGGAAGGCGTCGACCTCCTCCTCGTCGTAGCCCCGTTTACCGATGGGGGGCTTCTTGAAGGCGACGTTGTGGACGTCGGCCGGGGTCAGCGGCATCGAAACTCCTCGGGTCAGTTGCGGCCGCGTGGCCGCCGATCGGGGCGAGTCACGAGAACACCTCGATCAGTTGCCTTACCACGACGTTCATCAGCACGAACAGGATAACCAGCAGCACAAGCGAAGACAGGTCCACGGCCACGGTACCAATACGCAGCGGACGGATCACCCGCCTCAACGCTTTGAGCGGCGGATCGGTGACGCTCCACACCACTTCGAGCGCTGCCGCGGCACCCCGGCCCGGTTGCCAGCGGCGGCCGAACTGCATGACGTAGCCCATCACAAAGCGCGCGAGGAGCACCACCAAGAACAGGTAGAGCAGCAGATGCACGATCTGCAGGGTGATGGACACCACGGCCGTTGAGTCCTCGCATCAGTTCTGGTTGAAGAACCCGCCCTCGGCGATCTTAGCTTTGTCCTCAGCGGTGACCTGGACATTTGCCGGAGAGAGCAGGAAGACTCGGTTGGTCACCCGCTCGAAGTTACCACGCAGGCCGAATACGAGTCCTGCCGCAAAGTCGACCAGTCGCTTCGCGTCCGCCTCGTCCATTTCGGTGAGGTTCATGATCACCGGGTGGCCGTCACGGAAGTGCTCGCCGATGGTGCGGGCCTCGTTATACGTGGTCGGGTGCAGCGTGGTGATGGCGTAACGACGGTCCTCGGCGTCTTCCTCGACCACGGGCCGCTCCCTCGTCGACGGCTGCGGCGCCAGCGCCAGGTTGTCCCGTGTCGGGTAGCTGACGGTCGTGGGCCGGGTGATCGAGCGCACGGTGCTGCGGCTCGCGGTCGCGTCCCGCTCCGCCGCCGACAGCCGCTCGGATGCCGTCAGGCGCTCCGAGGCCGCCAGGCGCTCGGACGCGGTGAGCCGCTCCGACCCGGCGAGCCGATCGGACAACCGCTCCGACCCGGCGAGGCGGTCGGACAGCCGCTCGGAGCTCGCGAGCCGGTCGGCCAGCCGGTCCGACCCGGAGAGGCGGTCGGACGTCATGCGGGCACGCGGCGCCGGCACTTCGTCGACGTCGTCGTCGTCGTCGGCGAAGTCGTCGCCGTAACCCCGGTAGTGACGGTCGTCGTATCCCCGTTCGTCTTCGTCCTCGACGAGTCCGAGCCATACGCCCGCCCTGCGCAGAGCACCCATGCGCGCTCCTCCGTCCACCGCCATGCGGCACTTCCCCCCGTTGCCGGTGCCACCGATCACATGGTGTTGCACCGCCCCGCCGGCGCAGAACCACACCCGTGTAGTTTTTCCGTTCCCGCGGCCAGGCTACCCCAGCGGGGGTCGATTTCCGAGCAATGCGCTACCGACACGGACATGTGTCGAGCCGTGTGAAATCGCCGATTCGAGGTCGTCGCTCATGCCCGCGGAAATCCAGTCCGCGCCTGGAAAGGCGACGCGCAACCGCGCGGATACGTCGGCGAGTCGCGCGAATGCCGCGTCCGGTTCCCACCCCAGTGGCGCGACCGCCATCACACCTTTGAGTGTCAGAACGGGGCTGGCGGCGATTGATTCGGCCATATGTTCGATAATTCCGGTGACTGCACCGCCGCGATGTTCGTCGTCGTCGAGGCTCACCTGGACGAGCGCGCCGAGCGGGGTCTCGCGTTCGGCCCGGACCGCGGCGTCCACGAGGGCGTCCACCAGCCGCAGGCTGTCCACCGAGTGCACCACCGAGGCGTAGGAGACCACGGAGCGGGCCTTGTTGCGCTGCAACTGCCCGATGAAGTGCCAGCGCAGGTCCGCGGGCGCGGCAGCGGCCTTGGGGGCGGCCTCCTGATCCCGGTTCTCCCCCACGTCCAGGACCCCCAGTGACGCCAGCCGGGCCACGTCGGCGGCGGGGTACGTCTTGGTGACCGCGATCAGGCTCACCTCGGCGGGGTCCCTGGAAGCAGCCTTGCAGGCCGCGGCGATCCGCTCCCGGACCGCGGCGAGGTTGCGCCCGATCTCCTCGGTCCGTGCGTCGCTCACGTGGGTCCTCCGAACACGAGCATGTGGGTCCTCCGAACAAGAGCCGAAACGAAACCGGGTGGGTCCCGAGGGACCCACCCGATTCTTTCAGGCGCCGTTCTTGAGGAAGTCCGGCACGTCGACGTCGTCGAACAGCACCCGCCGGGGCGGCGGCGGTGCCTGGCGCTCGACCGGCGCCGGCTCCTTCGGCTGGTGGTGCGAGCGCGGCGGGCGGGCCTCGACCGGCCGGTAGGCCGGCGCGCCGCCGTCGAACCCGGCCGCGATCACCGTGACGCGGACCTCGTCGCCGAGCGCGTCGTCGATGACCGCGCCGAAGATGATGTTGGCGTCGGGGTGGGCCGCGTCGGTGACCAGCTGTGCCGCGTCGTTGATCTCGAACAGGCCGAGGTCGGAGCCACCGGCGATGGACAGCAGCACGCCACGCGCGCCGTCCATGCTCTGCTCCAGCAGCGGGCTGGAGATCGCCGACTCGGCTGCCTCCACGGCACGGTTGTCGCCGCGGGCGCTGCCGATGCCCATGAGAGCGCTCCCGGCCCCGCTCATGACGCTCTTGACGTCGGCGAAGTCGAGGTTGATCAGGCCGGGCGTGGTGATCAGGTCGGTGATGCCCTGGACACCGGACAGCAGCACCTGGTCGGCCTGCCGGAAGGCGTCCATCATCGAGATGCCGCGGTCGCCGAGCGCCAGGAGCCGGTCGTTGGGGATGACGATGAGCGTGTCGCACTGGTTGCGCAGCTCCTCGATCCCCGCCTCGGCCTGGACCTGGCGGCGCTTGCCCTCGAAGGAGAACGGCCGGGTGACCACGCCGATCGTCAGCGCGCCGAGCTTCCGCGCGATGTTCGCCACCACCGGCGCGCCGCCGGTGCCCGTGCCGCCGCCCTCGCCGCACGTGACGAAGACCATGTCGGCACCCTTGAGCACCTCTTCGATCTCGTCACGGTGGTCCTCGGCGGCGTTCTTGCCCACGTCGGGGTTGGCGCCCGCGCCGAGCCCCCGGGTCAGTTCCCGGCCGACGTCGAGCTTGACGTCGGCGTCGCTCATCAGCAGGGCCTGGGCGTCGGTGTTGATCGCGATGAACTCGACGCCCTTGAGGCCAACCTCGATCATGCGATTGACGGCGTTGACCCCGCCGCCGCCGATGCCGACGACCTTGATGACCGCGAGATAGTTGTGCGGATGTGTCATCGGACTGCCTTTCCTTTCGAGGTTGGCGAGCGCCGATCCTTCCCGGAGCCGTCGAACTGGTGAAGCCCGACCCCGCGACGGGCGGCGTCCGCCATGCAGACGCACTGGATGCGGGTCCCGCAAACCCTCACCCTTTACTAGAGGCTTATAGTTATGTCAACTAATGCCTTATCGCAAGGTAAGGGCCCGACTGTCGCGATCCAAGGACCGCCGCCCGGCGTGTCGGCTATTCGCCCACGATGCCGTCGACCAATTCCCTAACGGCGTCGAGGTGCCCGTTGTGACGGGCGGTCTCCTCGATCATGTGCAGAAGCACCCAGCGGACCGACACCTCGGCCCCGTGCCGCCGCCCCAGGCACACCGAACCAAGATCAACATCGGCCAGCAGCGCCCGCGAACGGTCGCACTGGCGACGGTAGGCGGCAAGCTGACCGACGAGCGTCGCGCCCGGGCGGCGGCGCCACTCCAGGTCCGGATCCTCCGCGGTCCACTGCGCCGGCACGGCGAGTCCCGCGACGATCTCCTCGAACCAGTACGACTCGACGGCCGTGAGATGCGACACCAGCCCGGCCGCACTGGTCAGCGACGGCGTCGGCAGCGGCGTGCGCCACGCCGACGACTCGGCCAGCCCCGCGCACTTCACGTGCACGGTCTCGCGGTGCCAGTCGAGCCAGCCGAGCAGCAGCGACCGTTCGTCACCCACGTACGGCACGTCGACGCGGCCGCTCATCGCTCCAGCACCACCCCGGGCGCGCTCACGTCGAGGGTCTTGCCGGGTTCGATCTTCGTGAACTGCAGCACCCGGATCTTCGCTTCGTTGTCGGCCGCGTCGCCCCAGACGACGACGCGGGACTCGGTGAGCTCGAGCCGGATGCGGGTCGGCGCGTCGGCGACGAGGGCCGTCATGGTGTCCCGCAGCCACGCCGGCAGCGCCGCCAGGACGATCAGCGCGGCCTTCGTCGCGGCGTCGCCGGGCCCGGGCGCGGCGAGGCGCAGCACGGGCAGCCCCGCCGGCGCCGAGCCGACCGGCAGGTACGCCACGCCGCCGGCGTCCAGGAGGGTGAAGCCGAGCGCCCGCGGCACCGCGGCGATCGCGGTCCGCTCATGGACGGCGAGCACCAGGGTGCGCGGGTAGTCCTTCGACGCGGTCACGGTGCGCACCGGCGGCAGCGAGCGCACCCGCCGCTCGACGGCGCCCAGGTCGAGCCGCGCGAGCGGGGTGCCGGCCGGGACCGCGGCGGCAGACCGGACGTCCTGGGCGGTGAGCGCCGACACGCCGGTCACCCGGATCCCGTGGACCCCGAGCGCCGGCGTGGCGTACACGATGGCGACGACCCCGCCGAGCAGCCCGACGACCCCCAGCCCGACCAGCCACGACAGCAGCACGCGCAGCCGGTGCTGCCGGGCCCGCTTCGCGAACCGCCGCTGCGAGGAGCCGGCGGGCGCGGAGCGGGGCGCGAGGACGAGCCGCCAGCCGCGCGTGGGGGTCAAGGGCGCCTCAGTCCTCCTCGGGCCGGTTGTGCCGGCCGACGTAGCCGGCGCCGGCGTCCTTGAGCGCGGCGAGGAGCTCGTCGCCCATCAGGGAGATCGGCGGCGCGCCCATCGTGACGACGACGTCACCCTCCTGGACGCGGGCGACGACCTCGCCGGGCACGTCCTCCCACGACGGCACGAACACCTTGCGGTCCTCGGGCAGGTCGACGGCCGCGGTCAGCGCGACGCCGCCCTCCCCCGGCTCCCGGACCTCGCCGGGGCCGAAGACCTCCATGATGATCGCCTCGTCGCCCAGGGACAGCGCCGCGGCGATCTCGGCCTGGAAGTCGCGGGTGCGGTACATCCGGTACGGCTGGAACACCACGATCAGCCGGCCGCCCGCGGCCACCTCGCGCAGCGTGCGCATCGCCGCGTCGATCGGGACCGGGTGGTACGCGTACTCGTCGTAGATCCGCACCCCGGCCTCGGTGCCCTTGAACTCGAAGCGCCGCCGCACGCCGGGGAACGTGGCCAGGGCCTCGATCGCCGACTCCGCGGAGATGCCCAGCCGCAGGGCGGTGAGCAGCGCGCCGGCCGAGTTGAGGCCGAGGTGGGCGCCGGGGACCGGCAGGTACACCTCGCCGAGCGGCACGCCGTCGTGGTGCGCCACGTACCGCACGCCCTGCGCGGACGAACGCACCTCGGACAGCCGCAGGTCGGCGTCGGGGGCGGTGCCGTAGGTGACGACGTCGCCGCCGGCGGCGCGGACCCGCACCGCCATCCGCTGGGCGCCGGGGTCGTCGGCGCAGGTGACCACGAAGCCGCCGGGCTCGGTCCGGGCGCAGAACTCGACGAACGCGTCCTCGAGGCCCTGCAGGTCGCCGTAGGTGTTGAGGTGGTCGGCGTCGATGTTGGTGACGACCGCGACGTGCGGGTTGTAGAGCAGGAACGACCGGTCGCTCTCGTCGGCCTCCGCCACGAACAGCTCGCCGCTGCCGTGGTGGGCGTTGGAGCCGACCTCCGAGATCTCCCCGCCGATCACGAACGACGGGTCGAGGCCCGCGTGCTGGAGCATCAGCGTGATCATCGACGTGGTCGTCGTCTTGCCGTGGGTGCCGGCGACCGCCACGCTGCGGCGCCCCACCATGGTCGCCGCGAGCGCCTCGGAACGGTGCATGAGCCGCAGCCCGCGCTCCCGGGCCGTGACGAGCTCGATGTGGTCCTTGGGGATGGCGGTCGAGTAGACCACCGTGTCCACGCCGTCGAGGTTGGACGGCCGGTGCTCGCGGAAGATCGTGCCGCCGAGCGCCTTGAGCGCCGCCAGCTGCGGCCACTCGCGCAGCTCGCTGCCGGACGTGGGGATGCCCCGGGTGAGCAGCAGCCGGGCGAGCCCGCTCATGCCGACCCCGCCGACCCCGACCAGGTGCACGGTCCCGAGATCCTCAGCTGTGAGCTGGCTCATGCTCCGACCACCTTCAGCAGGTACCGACGGAGGGCCTCGTCGCCGTCGCGGCGCCCGTAGCCGGCGGCGGCCCGGCTCATGCCGGCCAGGCGCGCACCGTCGCGGACGAGGGGCACCACGGTGTCGGTGACCCACTGCGGGGACAGGTCGCCGTCCTCGACGATCAGGCCGCCGCCCGCCTCGACCACCGGCAGCGCGTTGCGGCGCTGCTCGCCGTTGCCCCACGGCAGCGGCACGTAGATCGCCGGCATCCCGACCGCGGCGGTCTCGGCGCAGGTCATCGCGCCACCTCGGCACAACGCCAGGTCGCCGGCCGCGTATCCGAGCTCCATCTCCGACAGGAACTTGACCTTCACGTACGGCGCGGGCAGCCCGCTGGGCACCTCGACGTCGTCGTTGCGGGCGCCGATGATGTGCAGCACCTGCACCCCGGACCCGGTGATCTGCTTCGCCGCGCCGGAGACCGCCAGGTTGATCGACCGGGCGCCGGCCGACGCGCCGAAGACGAACAGCGTCGGCAGGTGCGGGTCGAGGCCGAAGTGCGCGCGGGCCCGCTCCCGCAGCGCGGCCCGGTCGAGGGTGGCGATGCTCTGCCGCAGCGGCACCCCGACCACCTCGGCGTGCGCCACGGACGGGATCTGCTGCGCCTGGTGGGGGAAGCCGAGCACGATGTGCTTGGTGAAGCGCATGCCCATCTTGTTGGCCACGCCGACCGGGACGTTGACCTCGTGGATGATCGTCGGCGTCTTGCGCCGCCAGGCGGCGATGTAGGCCGGGACCGACACGTAGCCGCCGAAGCCGACCACCGCGTCCGCCTCGACCTCGTCGAGGATCTCGCGGGTGGCCTTCGCGGACTTGTACATCCGGTCCGGGGTGCGGACCAGGTTCATGTTCACCGACCTGGGCAGCTGGAAGGCCGGGACGGTGCGCAGGTCATAGCCGCGCTGCGGGATGATCTCACCCTCCATCCCGCGCTCCGAACCGATACAGGTGATCCGCAGGCCGGGGTCGTGCCGGCGGAGGCAGTCGGCGAAGGCGAGCAGCGGGTAGATGTGCCCGCCGGTGCCTCCGCCGGCCAGCACCACGGAGCGCAGCGCTGCCATCAGGAGCTCCTTCCGCGGGTCCGCCCTCGGCTGCTGCCGTCAGGCACCAGGGGACGACCCGTCGCGCGTGTCGAGGGGACGTCGCCGTCGCTCTCCGAGCGTGCGCGCGGCAGCGGTGGCAACGGCGCCCAGAGTAGTCGCACCCACTTTCGCGGCGGACGGGCGTGCATGGCTCTGGCGCAGTCGGGCTCGGCGCGGGCCGCGGAGCTGAGCATCCCGGCCGCGCCGAGGGCCACGACCAGGGCGCTGCCGCCGTCGGAGATGAACGGCAGGGGCAGGCCGGTGATCGGCATGAGACCGACGACGCCGCCGATGTTGATGATCGCCTGCCCGACGAACCAGATGGTGATCGCGGCGGCGACGAGCCGACGGAACGGGTCCTCGACCCGGCGGGCGATCCGCAGGCCGGTGTAGGTGAGCATGCCGAACAGCACCAGGACGACGAGGCAGCCGACCACGCCGAGTTCCTCGGCGAGGATGGCGAAGATGAAGTCGTTGTGCGCGTTGGGCAGCCGGCCCCACTTGAGCTGGCTCTCGCCGAGCCCGACGCCGAACCAGCCGCCGTTGCCGATCGCCCAGAGCCCGCGCAGGTACTGGTACCGCCCGTCCTCGGCGTTGGGGTCGATGGACGGGTCGAAGAAGACCTTGATCCGGGCCAGCCGGTAGTCCTTCTCGGCCGGCAGCAGGATCAGTGCGAGCACGCCGGTGGCCACGAGGCCACCCAGCCAGCCGAAGACCGGCAGCCGCGCCCCGGCCGCCCACAGCAGCCCGGTGAACAGGACCACGAGGCAGATCATCGAGCCGAGGTCGTTGTACCCGACGAGCAGCAGCAGCACGACCGTCACCGGCAGCAGCGGCATGAACAGCTCCCGCCACGACAGGATCGTGCGGCCCTTGCGCACCAGCAGGTCGGCGCCCCAGACGACGAGGGCGACCTTCGCCAGCTCGGCCGGCTGGATCTGGACGCCGCCGAGGTGCAGCCACAGGTCCTCGGCCCAGATCGGCCCGAGGTGGATCCACTGCGTCTTCTCCCCCGGCGGGGTGCGGCTGGCCGACAGCCAGCCCATGAGATCGACGAAGCCCATGAGCACGAACGCGGCGATGAGCAGCGGCGCGGCCACGGCGCGGAACGTGCGCACCGGCAGCCGCTGGCAGACCCAGAACGCGACGAGACCGACGACGGCGAAGATCGTCTGCTTGAGCACCGAGCCGAACGGGCTGCCCGTGGCGGCGTAGTTGTCGACGCCGGTGACCGAGAACACCATCACCAGGCCGATGAAGACCAGCAGCCCGACGCTGGACAGCAACAGGTAGTAGGACGCGAGGGGGCGGTCGAGCAGCCCCCGCAGGGCGTCGACCCAGCCGAGGATCCCGCTGCCGGGCGGTGCCGGGGCCGCCGCCTGGGCGGCCGGGGTCGCAGCCGGGGCCGCCGGTGCCGGTGCCGCCGTGTCCTGCTCCCCATCGCCCCGCATGGGGACCATCATGCCGCCGGGACCCGCGTGGTCCGCCGACCACGGGATCCCGGCGTGTCGTGCCGTCGATGTGTCGCGGGCGTCAGCCGGAGCCGCTCATCACCCGCAGGAAGTCCGCGGCGAACAGGCCGAGTGAAGCGGCCATGCCGATCCCGGCGATGATCCAGAACCGGACCACGATGTTGACCTCGCTCCAGCCGGCCAGCTCGAAGTGGTGCTGCAGCGGCACCATCCGGAAGATGCGCTTGCCGGTCGTGCGGTACGAGCCGATCTGCATGATCCACGTCACGACGATGATGAAGAACAGCAGGCCCATCAGTGGCAGCAGCAGCACGGTCTTGGTCGCCACGGCGAGACCGGCGATGAGCGAGCCGAGCGCCATGGAGCCCGTGTCGCCCATGAAGATGCGCGCCGGTGACGTGTTCCACCACAGGAAGCCGACCAGCGCACCGACGGCGGCGCCGGCGATCAGGGCCATCTCCAGGGGGTCGCGCACGTCGTAGCAGTAGTTGGCGTTGTACTCCGGGTCGGCGCACCAGTGCCGGTACTGCCAGAACGCGATCGCCATGTAACTGCCGATCACCAGGATCGACGTACCGGTGGCGAGGCCGTCGAGGCCGTCGGTCAGGTTGACCGCGTTGGACATCGACATGACCACGAAGACGAAGAAGACGACCGCGCCGACCTTGGTGATGTTGAGCCAGTCGATGTCGTGCACCCACGACAGCTTCGGGCTGGCCACCGTGGTGACGACCGCGTCGCCGGTCTTCTCCGCCGGCACGTACAGCGCGATCGCGCCGAAGACCGCGCCGATCAGCGCCTGGCCGATGAGCTTGCCGCGCTTGTTGAGCCCGTCGCTGTTGCGCTTGGCGACCTTGAGGTAGTCGTCGAGGAAGCCCAGCAGGCCGGTGAAGACGAACAGGCCCAGCAGGACCACCGCGGTCGCGGTCGGCCCGCTCGGGCGCAGCTGCTGGTCCGGCAGCGTGGTCAGCGCGATGTGCCCGCCCGTGTACGCGATGAGCGTGGCGAAGATGAACACCACGCCGCCCATCGTGGGCGTGCCCTTCTTGCCCAGGTGGCCCTGCGGCCCGTCGGCGCGGATCGGCTGGTCGGCCTTGAGCCGGGTGAAGTACCTGATCGCGATCGGCGTGCCGAACAGCGAGATGAGGAACGCGACGAACGCCGCGACGAAGACCGCCCTCACTTCGACGCCGCCCGCAGGGCGTCGGCGATGTCCCACGTCCGGTACCTGGATCCCTTGACCAGGACCACGTCGCGGGGCCGCAGCTCGGCGCGCAGCAGCGCGACGGCGGCCTCCTGATCGGTCACGAGCACCGGGTCTCCTCCCCAACTCGCCACGACGGACGCACCGTGCAGGATCGGCGCGGCCTGCTCGCCCACGGCCACGAGACGGTCGACGCCGAGCTCAGCGGCGAGACGACCGACCTCCTCATGACCGGTTCGCTCATACTCGCCGAGCTCCGCCATGTAGCCGAGCACCGCGATCATCCGCCGGCCGCCAGCCACCGCGGTGAGCGCGTGCAGCGCCGCCGCCATGGACGCCGGATTGGCGTTGTACGAGTCGTCGATGACCGTGACATCGTCGGCACGGTCGAAGACATCCATCCTTCGGGTCGACAAGCCATCTAGATCGCCGAGTGTCGCGGCGATCGCGGCCGGATCCACACCGGCGTGCGACGCCACGGCAGCGGCGAGTAGCGCGTTGCCGACCTGATGCCGTCCGGCCCAGTCGAGCCGCACCTCGACCGGTGCGGCATCCGGGACGTGCAGCGTGAAGCCGAACCGGCCACCGCCGAGCGGCGCGACGTCCGTGGCCCGCACATCGGATATTTCCGATTCGCCCGCGAACTGCACCGGGGCGGCGCTGCGGGCGGCCATCCCGGCGACGCGTGGATCGTCGGCGTTGAGGATCGCGAGGCCGGCCGGGCGCAGCGCCTCGACCAGTTCACCCTTCGCCAGGGTGGTGCCGTCGAGCGAGCCGAACTCGGCGATGTGCGACGTGCCGACGTTGGTCACGACCGACACGTCCGGCGGCGCGATGTCGCACAGGTACCGCAGGTGCCCGGCCCCGCGCGAGCCCATCTCCAGGACCAGGAAGCGGGTGTCCGCGGTGGCCTTGAGCACCGTGTACGGCGTGCCGAGCTCGTTGTTCTCCGACCCGGGGGTCGCCACGGTCGGCCCGGCGGTGCGCAGCAGCGCCGCAATGAGGTCCTTGGTGCTGGTCTTGCCGGACGAGCCGGTGATCGCCACGACCGTCAGGGCGTCGCCGCGCCGGTCGACCAGGGCCCGGGCGAGCAGCCCCAGGGCGTCGCGCGGGTCGTCGACCACGATCGTGGGCACGCCGTCGACGGGCCGGCTGCCGAGGACCGCGACGGCGCCGTCGGCGACGGCCTTCGCGGCGAAGTCGTGCGCGTCGACCTTGGCGCCGGCGAACGCGACGAACAGGCCGCCGGGGGCGACCTTGCGCGAGTCGTACTCGACGGGCCCGTCGACGACCGCATCGGGATCCGCGCCGTGCAGGGTGCCGCCGACGACGGCGGCGATCTCGGCGACCGTGAACGGGATCATGCGGCGGCCGCCCGCAGCGCCGCGGCGAGCTCGACCCGGTCGTCGAACGGCAGGACCTCGCCGTCGACCTCCTGGCCCCGCTCATGACCCTTGCCCAGCAGCGCCACCACGTCGCCCGGCTTCGCCAGCCCGACCGCGTGGTCGATGGCGGCCCGGCGCCCGCCGACCTCGACGACCGTGGCGGTGCCGCCCTTCGTGCCGGCGAGCACCTCGGACCGGATGAACCCGGGGTCCTCGGTGCGCGGGTTGTCGTCGGTGACGACGACCAGGTCGGCGCCGAACGCGGCGGCCCGGCCCATCAGCGGGCGCTTGCCCCGGTCGCGGTCGCCGCCGGCGCCGACGACACAGATGACCCGGCCGCCCCGGGACGCGGCGAGGGTCCGCAGCGCGGCGAGGACCTCGACCATCGCGTCGGGCTTGTGCGCGTAGTCCACGACGCCGAGCACGTCGCCGGGGGCATCGACCCGCTCCATCCGGCCGGGCGAGCCGGGCGCCTGCGCGACGGCCTTCGCGGCGACGGAGATGTCGACCCCGACGGCGACGAGCGCGGCGATCGCGAGCAGCGCGTTGGCCACGTTGTGCCGGCCGGGCAGCTGCACGCCGGAGGCGACGGAGTAGTCGTGCCGGTGGACGGTGAACCGCTGCCCGTAGCCGTCGGGCGCCACGTCGGTGGCGCGGAAGTCGGCGACGGAGTAGCCGGCCGCCGAGTAGGTCCAGGACGCGGGCTTGCGCAGCCGCATCACCTGCGCGTCGTCGAGGTTCAGGATCTCGGTCGCGGCACGGCCGTCGAACAGGCGGGCCTTCGCCGCGTAGTACGCCTCGACGTCGGGATGGAAGTCGAGGTGGTCCATGCCGAAGTTGGTGTATCCGGCCGCGGCGAACCGGACGCCGTTGACCCGGCCGAGTTCGAGGGCGTGGCTGGAGACCTCCATGACCACCGCCTCGACGCCGCGCTCGAGACCGGCGGCGAACAGCGCGTGCAGGTCGGTCGCCTCGGGCGTGGTCCGGGCGCTGTCGATGGTGAGGTCGCCGAGGCGGGTCTCGACGGTGCCGATGAGCCCGGTGACCTGACCGGCGGCCCGCAGCCCGGCCTCGATGAGGTACGCGGTCGAGGTCTTGCCGGCGGTGCCGGTGATCCCGATCGTGGTCAGCTGCCGGGTCGGCTCGCCGTAGACGTGCGAGGCGACGTCGCCGAGGGCGGCGCGGGGGTCGTCCACGACGATCATCGGCAGGCCCGTGACCATGGCGGCGCCGGCGGGGTCGGTCAGCACCGCGACCGCGCCGGCGGCCCTGGCCTGGTCGGCGAACTGCGCGCCGTGGACCCGCGCACCGGGCAGGGCCGCGTACAGGTCACCGGCACGCACCGTTGAGCTACTGTGCGTCACGCCGGTGACGGCGACCTCGCCGTCCTGGGCCGCCATGGGCGCGCCTGCGAGGGCCGCCAGCTCGACGGCGAGCACAGGGCGGACACTCCTCGGGCGGGGATAGCCGGGCACGGGGTCAGACCCTACCCGTCCCACTGGGAAGTGCCAGAGCCGGTGTCACGGGTAGATCGTCAGCTTCGGCGCCACGGTGCCCGTCGGCACCACCCCGAAGTTGCTCAGGGTGACCGCCATCATCTCCTTGAACAACGGCGCGGCCACGGACCCGCCGGCACCGCCCGGCACGTGCGCGGTGACCGCGACCACGTACCGCGGCGCCTCCGCCGGCGCCATGCCGATGAACGACACCACGTCACCGGGGGCGTAGCCGCCGTCCTGGGGCAGCTTCGACGTGCCGGTCTTGCCGGCGATCCGGTAACCGGGGATCGCGGCCTGGTGGCCGGTCGCGTCGCCGAGGGTGGTGACGCCCTCGAGCATGGTGCGCAGCTGCTGCGCGTACACCGGATCCATCACCCGGCGGGTCACCTGGGCGGGCGGCTTCGTCTCCGTGCCGTCCGGAGCGATGATCTTGCGAACCAGGGTCGGCTGGACCCACAGGCCGTCGTTGGCGATCGCGCCGTAGACGGCGGCCATCTGGATCGCGGTCGTGGCCACGCCGTTGCCGATCGGGATCGAGCCCGGGCTGGAGCCGGTCCACTGGTTCGGCGGCAGGAGCTGACCGGGCGATTCGTTGGGCAGGCCGACGCCGGTGCGCTGGCCGAGCCCGAACTTGCGCTGGTACTCGTACAGCTTGTCCTTGCCGAGCAGGTCCGCCACGGCGATCGTGCCGACGTTCGAGGACAGCGCGAGGATGCCGGGGATGGTCATCGCCGTGCCGTCCTTCTGCGGCGGGTGGTCGGTGTAGGTCGTGTCGCCCTTCTTGACCTTGCTGTTGACGGTGATCGTCGAGGCGGGCGTGATCAGGCCCTCCTGCAGCGCGGCGCCCATGACGATCACCTTGTGGATCGAGCCCGGGTCGAAGACCGTCGCCGTGCACTGGTCCTTCAGGTCTTCCTTGTCCGACTTGCCGGGGTCGGCCGCGGCGAACGACGGGTAGCTCGCCATCGCCATGACCTCCATGGTCTGGCGGTCGAGCACGATCGCGGTGCCGAAGGTGGCGCCGAGCGCCGCCATCCTCGTCCCGAGCGCGTACTGCACCGAGAACTGCAGGTCGGCGTCGATGGTCAGCTCGACCGAGCTGCCCGGGCGGGCCGGCGTGAGCTTCTCGAACCCCTGCGGCAGCGGCTTGTCGAGGTCGCCGTCGCCGTGCTCGTAGACGTGCAGGCCGTCGACGCCGCGCAGCTGCTCGTTGTAGGCCTTCTCGATGCCGAGCTGGCCGGACAGATCACTCTTCTGGGTGTACCCGATGACGTTGGACGCGAGGTCGTAGCCGGGCACCTCGCGCCGTTCGTCGCGGGCGAACGTGATCGCGGCGCCGTAGCCCAGTCGCTGGATCTTCTCGCTGTCCTCGACCGAGATCTGGCGCGCGAGATACTCGAAGCGCGCGTCCGTCTTGCCGTCGGACCGTTTGTGCGGGGTCAGCAGCCGCACCAGATCGGACCGCAACACCCCGTAGCGGTCGAGGATCGCGAACAGCTGGTCGGCGGTCTTCTCCGGGTCCTTGATCACCATCGGGTCGGCGATGACGGTGCGGGTCTCCACCGAGTGCACGAGGATCTTGCCGGTGCGGTCCAGGATCGCCCCCCGCGACGCGGCCAGGGTGTCGTGCGCGAGCCGGTTCTCCAGGCCCTGGGCGGCGTAGGCGCTGGCGTCGGTGAGCTGCAGCTGCACGAGGCGGATGCCGATCGCGGCGAACATGAGCAGCGCCAGGACCGTGGCCAGGCGCAGCCGGCGGCGCGGTTCGGCCAGCTTCGGCGCGCGGGTGGTGCGTGGCATCCGCGGCACCCGCACCCGGCTCTGCTTGCGAGGTTTGCGGACCGGGGTCGTCTTTCGCGCCGGGGTACGGCCGGTGCCGCGCGCCGGGGTGGCCCGCTTCAGCGGTGCGGGGCCGGCCCCGGTCCGGCCGGTGCGGGGCTCGCCGTCGACGTCGGTGCCGGCGCGATGCACCCGCTGCGGGGTCCGGGCCTGCGTCTTGAGCTGCGCCCGTTCCGGCGTCCTCGGCGTCCTCGGCGGCTTGCCCGGCTCCGTCGCCGGGGGGCGCGGGGTGTCGGCGGCCCGGCCGGCGGCGCGGCGGCCGGTGTCGGTGCGGCCGCCCTGCAGGACCTCCAGGGCCGGCCGGAACGGGTCGCCCCGCCCCGAGCCGGCGTGCTCGACCGACGCGTCGCGCACGGAGCGGCCCCGGGGCGTGTACCGGCGCGCCTCGGACATCGTGCCGCGCACCGGTGGCTCGGCGGCGGGGTCCGTGCCGGCGCGGGAACGGGCGGCCGCACCGGCACCCCCCGCGCCGGCGCGACCGCCCGTCCGCTGCCGACCGGCGTCACTGCTGCTGCGACCGGCCTCCCGACCGGCGCCCCCGCGCCGCTCGATGCCGCCCCGCCGATCAGGAGTGTCGCCAGCCATCGTCCTGCAACTTCCCGTTGTTGATTTTGGCGTGCCGTTACCTGTCCGGACCCGGCAGCTACTTGCTCGGGCCCGGCATCTCGAGCTTGGACCCGTCGGGCAGCAGCAGGAAGGCCGGCGTGCGCGACGGCACGAGCCCCAGCTGCTTGGCCCGCGACGCGAGCGTCACCGGGGACTCCTTGCTGGCCAGGTCGCTGCGCAGCCGCTCCTCGTCCCGGTCGAGGGTGCTCTGCTTGGTCCTGAGCGCGTCGAGCTTGAACGCGTTCTCGGCGATCCGCGTGTTGAGCACGAGGATGCCGATCACGCCGAGGAGCACCAGCACGAGCACGAGCGCCACGAACGGCGCGCGTGGTGCGCTGACCGGTGCCGGTGGTGCCACCCGCAGCCGTGGCTGCTTCTCGTCGCGCGCCTCCCGACCCGGCTGGGCCGGCTTGACGGCCGGCTGGGTGGTCCCCCGCTCCGGCTGGAGCGCCGTCGCGCCGATGGTCGGGGCGTCGCTGTTCTGCTCAGCCTGGCGCGCCGTGGTCCGGCCCCCCGACCGCGATGCACCCTGCTGAGTCCTGCGCGGCCGATCGGCCGGCAGTGTCGTCACGTTCATCTCACACCTCCCCCAGAGGTTGTGCCTGTTACCGCTGCTTGCCGTCCTGCTTGCGGTCCTGCCTGCTGTGCTGCTTGCGGTTCTGCGCGGTGTCCTGCGCGGTGCCCAGCCCGGTGTCCTGCTTGGTGTCCTGCTTGGTGTCCGCGACCGGCTTGCGCTCCACGGCTCGCAGCCGCACGGACGCCGCCCGCGGGTTGGCCGCCACCTCGGCCGCGTCGGGGAGCTCGGCCCCCCGGGTCAATACCTTCAGCTCCGGCTCGCTGCCCGCTGGGACGAAGGGCAGCTCGACCGGCACCGTCGATCGGGTCCGCCCGGCGATCGCCTGCTTGACCAGGCGGTCCTCGAGCGAGTGGTACGAAAGCACGACCATCCGACCGCCCGGCTTGAGCGCGTCGAGCGCCGCCGGCAGCGCCCGCTCGAGCACGGCGAGCTCGCCGTTGACCTCGATCCGCAGCGCCTGGAACGTGCGCTTGGCCGGATGCCCCCCGGTCCGCCGCGCCGGTGCCGGAATGGAGTCCCTGACCAGCTCGGCCAGCCTGGCCGAGGAGTTCAGCTCCCCCTTCGCCCGCTCCCGCAGGATCGCCTGGGCGATCCGGGAGGCGAACTTCTCCTCCCCGTACACCCGCAGGACCCTGGCGAGGTCGCCGTGGCTGTAGGTGTTGACCACCTCGGCCGCGGTGATGCCCCGCGTCTGGTCCATGCGCATGTCCAGCGGCGCGTCCTGGGCGTAGGCGAACCCGCGCCCGGCCTCGTCGAGCTGCATCGACGACACCCCCAGGTCGAACAGCGCGCCATCGATCCCGCTGAGCCCCTCGCCCTCCAGCACGTCCTCGAGCTCGTCGTAGACGGCGTGCACGAGGCGGGTCCGGTCGGCGAAGGGTGCCAGCCGCTGCCCAGCGAGGCGCAGCGCCTGGGTGTCACGGTCCAGGCCGAGCAGCCGCACCTGCGGATGCGCCAGGAGCACGGCTTCGGCGTGACCACCGAGGCCGAGCGTGGCGTCCAGGTGCAGCGCGCCCGCGCGGTCCAACGCCGGGGCGAGCAGCTCGAGGCAGCGCTCGAGCAGCACGGGAACGTGAATGTCCCGCTCCCCCATCGTCGACCCCCTACTGCGGCGGGTTCGCGGCCCGCCGTCGTGCTGAACGTTGCTGTTCCCTGTGCGCCGTTGAGCTGAAACGTGATTCACGTTCCGCCGCACGGGTCGGGCGTCTTTCATCGGGCGGTCGTCGTCATGCTGGTGCGGTAGTGCACGAGCGCCGTACCGCCAGCTCCCCATCCGCCCACTCCGCCCTGGCGCCGGGGAAGTGGCGTCAGGACCTTGGAGCGGCTGGAGAGCTCGCGGTACGGCGGTCGACTCGGTGTCTGCAGTTGGACCTCACAGTCCGCCCGGCAGCACCCCCTCCTCGATGCCGGCGAAGTCGTCTTCGCTGTCGGCGAGGTAGGTGTCCCACGCCTGCCGGTCCCAGATCTCAACCCTGGTGCTCGCGCCGATGACGACGAGATCGCGGTCCAGCCCGGCATACTCGCGGAGATGCTGCGGGATGGTGACCCGGCCCTGACGGTCGGGGACCTCGTCGTGCGCACTGGCGAAGAACACCCGGCTGTAGGCCCGGGCGGCCTTGTGGGTCATCGGCGTCGCGCGAAGCTGCTCGGCGATCCGGCCGAACTCGGCGCCGGGAAACACGTAGAGGCAGCGTTCCTGTCCCTTGGTGATCACGACACCTCCCGCCAGCTCGTCCCGAAACTTGGCCGGCAGGATCAACCGGCCCTTGTCGTCCAGGCGGGGAGTGTGGGTGCCGAGAAACATCGACATCCACCCCTTCCCACCGCGAACGGTCCCCCCGGGGCCGGCCGAGCCCCCCGGCTCCGCCATCGCGCTCCACTGTACTCCACTTCCCTCCACCGTCAACGAGAAAACACCGGAAGTGACATCGGCGTGCATGAAGAAATCGCACGTCAAACGGGGTGTCGCCGGGGCACTGTCGAGTGGAGGGGTTTGGCCGACCGGTCACCCGAACGGTCGTTTCGGCTGGTCGTACATGCGGACAAATCGCCCATCAGGTCGGACTTTGCCGGCCCTTTATGGCTCCTTTAAGGTCCGGTCCGGGCCCGGTCCGGCCTCGGTGGAGGGAAGTGGGGCGTTCTGGGACGAGGGGCGGGGTGATGGAGGCGTTGGGTGCGCGATCGGCGGCAGGTAGGGTCTGGCGCATCGCTGGACGCCGGACGACCGTGGAAGTGAGATGACGGACCACAAGCTCCCGATGCGGGCGAAGCTCGCCACATCGTTGTCGCGCGGCGCTGCCGCACTGTCCCGCGCCACCGGCCGGGGGGACGGCTCCGTGATCGGCGGCCGCATCGCCCTGATGGTCGACCCCAACCTCCTCGCCGAGCTCGCGGCGGGCCGGGAGATCGCCCTGATCTCCGGCACCAACGGCAAGACCACCACGACCCGGCTCACCGCGGCCGCCATGGGCGTCCTCGGCGACGTCGCCACCAACAGCCTCGGCGCCAACATGCCCACCGGGCACACGTCCGCCCTGGCCAAGGCCGGCGCCACGCCGTATGCGGTGCTCGAGGTCGACGAGCACTACCTCAAGCAGGTCCTCGACGCGACCCACCCGAAGGTCGTCGCGCTGCTCAACCTCAGCCGCGACCAGCTCGACCGGGCCAAGGAGGTCGCCATGATGGCGGCCCTGTGGCGCGACGCGCTGCCCGGCCGCGACCTGCACCTCGTCGCCAACGCCGACGACCCGATGGTGGTGTGGGCGGCGGGCAAGGCCGTCGCCACCGGCACGAGCGTCACCTGGGTCGCCGCCGGCCAGCGCTTCCACGACGACTCCTGGGTGTGCCCCGAGTGCGGCGCCTCGATCGAGCGCAGCGGTGAGCAGTGGGCCTGCGTCGCCGGCAACCTGAGCCGGCCCGTGCCGCACTGGGCCGTCTCCGGCGACGGCGTCGTGGACAACACCGGGACCTACCACCACATCGAGCTGCAGCTGCCCGGCCGGGTCAACCGCGCCAACGCCGCGACCGCCCTGGCCGTCGCCGCCCACTTCGGGGTCCCGCCGGCCAAGGCCGTGCCGGAGCTGGCGAAGGTCGCCTCGATCGCCGGCCGCTACGCCGTCGTCGAACGCGACGGCCGGACCGTGCGCCTGCTGCTGTCGAAGAACCCGGCGGGCTGGCTGGAGGCCTTCGACATGGCCGACGACGTGCCGACCCTGCTGTCGATCAACGCCCGCGACCCCGACGGCCTGGACACCTCCTGGCTCTACGACGTCGACTTCTCGCCGCTGCGCGGCCGGCGGGTCCTCGTCACCGGCGACCGGGCCATGGACCTCGCGGTCCGGCTCGAGGTCAACGACGTGCCGTTCGAGCACGTGAAATCCTTCTCGCAGGCGCTCACGCTGATCCCGCCCGGCCGGCTCGAGGTCATCGCCAACTACACCGCATTCCAGGACATCAGAGCGGAGCTGGACCGTGTCAACTGAGTCGCGCCTGCGCCTGATCTGGCTGTACCCGGACCTGCTGTCCACCTACGGCGACCGGGGCAACCTGCTGATCCTCGCCCGCCGGGCCGACCTGCGCGGCCTGCCCGTCGAGTGCGCGGAGGTCCGCGCCGACCAGGCCGTGCCCGCCGACGGCGACGTCTACCTCATCGGCGGCGGCGAGGACGGCCCGCAGGCCCTGGCCGCCCAGCGGCTCATCGCCGACGGCGGCCTGCGCCGCGCCGTCGACCGCGGCGCCACCATCTTCTCCGTGTGCGCCGGCTACCAGCTGCTGGGCAACTCGTTCTACGCCAAGGGCGCCAAGTGCGCCGGCCTCGGCCTGCTCGACCTGGACTCCGATCGCGGCGAGACCCGCGCCGTCGGCGAACTGGCCGGGGAGGTCGACCCGGCCCTGGGCCTGCCGACCCTCACCGGCTTCGAGAACCACGGCGGCCGCACCCACCTCGGCCCCGGCGTGCGCCCCCTCGCCCGGGTCACCGCCGGCATCGGCAACGACGGCCGCTCCGAGGGCGCCTGGCACGGCCGGATCCTCGGCACGTACTCGCACGGGCCGGCGCTCGCCCGCAACCCCGGCATCGCCGACCTGCTGCTGCGCTGGGCGACCGGCATGACCATGGAGCCCATCGACGACCGCTGGCCGACCCGCCTGCGCGACGAACGCCTCGCTGCCGTCCTCAAGTCCTGACTCGCCGCCGTCCCTGGAGCCTGACTCGCCGCCGTCCTCAAGTCCGGGGTCGAGCGGCGACCTCAAGTCCTGGGTCGAGCGGCGTCCCGGACGGCACAGTCGGGCGAGGCGGGAGCCGGGTCAGCGGGAGCCAGTTCGGCGCCGGCTGACCTTCTTCAGCAACCTTAACCCCCGCCACCTAATCGATCTCCGGTCGCGTCACCCGCTGCTCACGCTCCGCACACTGTGCCTCGAGGAGCGTGAGCAGCGGGTGGTCAGACGACGATCGAGACCATCCGGCCCTTGACCACGATGACCTTCTTCGGGGTCTTCCCGGCCAGCTGGGCGGCGACCTCGGCCAGGGCGGCCTCGCGCACCGCGTCCTCCCCCGCGTCCGCGGCGATCTCGAACGTGCCGCGCACCTTCCCGTTCACCTGCACCGGGTACTTCACCGAGTCGGCGACCAGGAAGGCATGGTCCGCGACCGGGAAGTCGGCGTACGCGATCGACGTGTCGTTGCCCAGCCGCTGCCACAGTTCCTCGGCCAGGTGCGGCGCGAACGGCGACACCATGCGCACCAGCGGGTCGACGACCTCGCGGGGGGCGCCGGCGGCGGAGATCTGGGTGGCCCGGTTCGTCAGCTCGATCAGCTTCGCGATCGCCGTGTTGAACCGCATCTCCTCGATGTCGACGCGGACGCCGTCCACGACGCGGTGCAGCAGGCGGCGGGTCTCGTCGTCCAGCGCCGTGTCCACCACGCGGGTGGCGTCGGTCTGCTCGTCGACGACCAGGCGCCAGACGCGCTGCAGGAAGCGCTGCGCGCCGACGACCGCCCGGGTCTCCCACGGCCGGGACACGTCCAGGGGACCCATCGACATCTCGTACACGCGGAAGGTGTCGGCGCCGTACCGCTCGCACATCTCGTCGGGCGTGACGACGTTCTTCAGCGACTTGCCCATCTTGCCGTACTCGCGGGTGACCTTGGCGTTGTTGTAGTAGTACTGCCCGGGTGCGCGTTCCTGCACCTCCTCGGCGGGGACGGGCGTGCCGCGGTCGTCGCGGAAGGCGTAGGCCTGGATGTAGCCCTGGTTGAACAGCTTGCGGAACGGTTCCTCGCTGCTGATGTGTCCCAGGTCGAACAGCACCTTGTGCCAGAAGCGGGCGTACAGCAGGTGCAGCACCGCGTGCTCGACGCCGCCGACGTACAGGTCGACGCCGCCGACGTCGCCCGGTTCCTGCGGGCCCATCCAGTACCGCTCGTTCTCCGGGGAGGTCAGCTCGTCCTTGTTCGACGGGTCCAGGTAGCGCAGCTCGTACCAGGACGAGCCGGCCCACTGCGGCATCACGTTCGTCTCTCGGGTGTACAGCTGAGGGCCGTCGCCCAGGTCCAGGGTGACCTCGACCCATTCCTTGGCGCGTGACAGCGGCGTCTCGGGCATGCTGTCGGCGTCGTCGACGTCGAAGGTCCGCGGCGAGAAGTCCTCGACCTCGGGCAGTTCGACAGGCAGCATCGACTCCGGCAGGGCGATCGGCAGGCCGGTCGCGTCGTAGACAATCGGGAACGGCTCGCCCCAGTACCGCTGCCGGCTGAACAGCCAGTCCCGCAGCCGGTACGTGATGGCGCCGACGCCGTGGCCCTCGGCCTCCAGCCAGTCGATGATCTTCGCCTTGGCCTCGGTGACGCCCAGCCCGTCCAGGAAGGACGAGTTGATCGCGGGGCCGTCGCCGGTGAACGCCTTGCCTCCCGCGGCCTCGAAGCCGTCGGTGGGCTGCACGGTGCGGATGATCGGCAGGTCGAAGACCTCGGCGAACGCCCAGTCGCGCTCGTCCTGGCCGGGCACCGCCATGATCGCGCCGGTGCCGTAGCCGGCCAGCACGTAGTCGGCGATGAACACCGGGATGCGCACGCCGTTGACCGGGTTGACCGCATACGCGCCGGTGAAGACGCCGGTCTTCTCCTTCGCCTCGGCCTGCCGCTCCACATCGGACTTCCCGGCCGCGAAGGCGCGGTAGGCGGCGACCGCCTCGCCCGGCGTGTCGTGCCCGCCGGTCCAGACGTCCGGGATGTCCGACGGCCACGCGTCCGGGACCAGTGAGGAGACCAGCGAATGCTCCGGCGCCAGCACCATGTAGGTCGCGCCGAACAGCGTGTCGGGCCTGGTCGTGAACACCCGGATGGGGGTGCCGCCGTCGGTGGCGAAGTCGACGTGCGCGCCCCGGGACCGGCCGATCCAGTTGCGCTGCATGGTCTTGACCTTGTCCGGCCAGTCCAGCCGCTCCAGATCGTCCAGCAGCCGGTCACCGTACGCGGTGATCCGCATCATCCACTGCCGCAGGCTGCGCTTGAACACGGGGAAGTTGCCCCGCTCGCTGCGCCCGTCGGGGGTGACCTCCTCGTTGGCCAGGACGGTGCCCAGGCCGGGGCACCAGTTGACCGGCGCCTCGGAGATGTACGCCAGCCGGAACCCGTCGACGACCTCGCGCCGCTCGACCGGCGACAGGTCGGCCCACGCGCGGCCGTCCTCCACCACCCGCGCACCGGACTCGAAGGCGGCGATCAGCTCGGTGATCGGCCGGGCCTTCTGCGCCTCGGGGTCGAACCACGAGTTGAAGATGCGCAGGAAGATCCACTGGGTCCAGCGGTAGAACTCGGTGTCGGTGGTGGCGACGCTGCGGCGGTCGTCGTAGGCCAGTCCCAGCCGGCGCAGCTGGCCACGGTACCGCTCGACGTTGGCCTCGGTCGTGATCCGCGGGTGGGTGCCGGTCTGCACCGCGTACTGCTCGGCGGGCAGGCCGAACGCGTCGAACCCCATCGGGTGCAGGACGTTGTAGCCGGCCATGCGGAAGTACCGGGTGTAGCAGTCGGTGCCGATGTAGCCCAGCGGGTGGCCGACGTGCAGCCCCGAGCCGGACGGGTACGGGAACATGTCCATCACGTACAGCTTCGGCGCGCCGGCGCGCGGGTGGTTCGGGTCGCTGAGCGGGCCGGTCGGGTTGGGCGCGTAGAAGGTGCTGTGCTCGGACCAGTAGTCCTGCCAGCATGCCTCGATGTCCGCCGCCATGCCCGCCGTGTATCGGTAGGGCGGGATGTCGACCGCTCCGTCGGTCACTGCCTCGCTCATGAGCCCCTCGCCGCCTTCAGTCTCGCCGGATGTCTCGGGTAGTCGCCCGGCGCCATTGTCCGGGCATGAAAAAACCCCTCACGCAGGAGGGGTCGCCGTGCGGACGCAGTCAGTGCGTCAGCACGGCTCGCTAAGAAGCCGGACAACCCGTGTCATGTCTCGGAGTGTACCGCAGGGTGCCGCCGCGAACGCAGCGCGTTTCAGCTGGGAGGTGGTGGTGGGGCGCCACGCGGTTCAGCTGGGGTCCCGCGACGGGGGCGCGGCGCGGTTCAGCCGGGGTCCCGCGACGGGGGCGCGGCGCGGTTCAGCCGGGGTCCCGCGACGGGGGCGCGGCGCGGTTCAGCCGGGGTCCCGCGACGGGGGCGCGGCGCGGTTCAGCCGGGGGCTCCGCGACGGCGCGGCGCGGCTCAGTCCGGGGTGGCGACGGGGACGCCGCCGACGCACCTGACCTCGAACCGGAGCCGGACCCCGGCCAGGTTGAACTCCACCCGGGACCTGTCGCGGGCCCCGCTCTGCAGGGAGACCAGGGTGGCACCGGCCGCGGGCTCCGCGCCGGTGACGTTGACCTTGTTGCCGGCGCACACGGCGACGATGACACCACCGGGCGTGCCGAGCCGCACGGGGTTCCCGGCGGCGGGCGGTGCGGCCGGCGTCGCGGCCGGCGGGTTGCCTCCGGCCGGACCGCCGTTGCCGCTGCCACTGTTGCCCGCGCCGTTGCCACCGCCGGTGCCGCCGTTGCCGCTGTTGCCACCACGGTTGCTGCCGTTGCCGGGGCCGCCTGCGCTGGCGGTTCCGCCTTCCACGGCCGGGAGCTGGGCGCCGGTGGGGGCCGGGGTGCCGGACGGCGGGGCGGCGGGGTCGGTGCCGGCCACCCCGGTGCCCGCCACCCCCGTGCCCGGGCCGCCGCGGGCCGCCTCGGCCGAGACCTGGGGGCCGCCGGTGGGCCGGTTGAGCGCGAACGTCACCAGCAACGCCGCGATCCCGATCACCACGGCGAGCCCGGCGAGGACCCGCCGCCGGTCGCCGGCGTCGTCGCCGATCACGTCGGTGGCGCCCTCACCGGGCAGGCCGCCGGTGCGCACGACGCCGGTCGAGCCGTCGGTCAAGCCGTCGGTCAAGCCGTCGATGGCCGGTCCGGCCCCGACGGCGGGCGCGGTGGCACCGGCCGCGGGCAGCAGACCGGTTGCGCCGTCGACGTCCCAGAGGGGCACGGCGCCGGCCGGACCGGAGCGGGCGACGACCAGGACAGTGGCATCGACGGATGCCGTGGCATCGCTCGTGCCCTCCGCCGCCTCGGCGGCGTCGATCACGGGACTTTGCGCTGGTCGTACCGAATCAAGTTCTTCGGCACTTGGACGGGGTGACACACCCGCTGCCGCGGCGAGGACGGCCGCTGCCTCCTCCGCGGAGGGTCGGGCCGCGGGTGCCTTGACCAGGCAGCGCATGCACAGGTCGCGGACCTGTGCCGGCACGCCGGGCAGGTCCGGCAGCGGCTCCGGTGCCACGGTGACGTGCGAGCGCAGCATCTGGGTGGTGGTCTCGCTGTCCCAGGGCAGCCGGCCGGTGAGGCACCGGTAGAGGAGGAGGCCGAACGCATACACGTCGCTGGCGGGCACCGCGTCGTCACCGACGAGCCGCTCCGGGGCCAGATAGGCGGGGGTGCCGAGGACGAGGCCGTCGGCGTCCCGGCCGCTGCCCGCGTCGCCGGGGATGCCGACGATGCCGAAGTCGACGAGCTTGGCGGCGCCCGGGGTGAGCACGACGTTGGCCGGTTTGACGTCGCGGTGCACGAACCGCTCGGCGTGCGCGGCGGCGAGCCCCGCGGCGACCTCGGCGCAGACCCGGATGGCGGCGGCGGGGCGCAGCGGGCCGGCCGTGAGCCGCTCTGCCAGGGTGGGCCCGCGCAACAGTTCCATGACCACGAACGGGTGGCCCTCGGCGGTTTCCCCGTAGTCGTAGACATTGGTGACATTCGGGTGCGAAAGGCTTGCCGCGGCCCGGGCCTCGACCCGGATCCGGCGGCGCCAGCCGGCGTCGGTGGCGAACGTGCCGGCGAGGACCTTGACCGCGACGGACCGGTCGAGCACCTCGTCGCGGGCGCGCCACACGACCGACATGCCGCCCTCACCGAGACGGTCGCCCAAGCGGTAGCGATCGTTGAGGAGCTGCCCCTCGTCCACGGCCTCAGTCTGCCGCAATCACGGCCGGCCGCATCTCGGCAGTTCCGTTTGTTGGACATTTGCGGGGGTACGTGCGGCTCGCCGCCGGCCCGCCGGAAAAACGTGGCGGACAGTCACGGCCGTGATGTCCGCAATGACGGTTTCCGGTGCGGCGCGGTGCCAATTCCCCGGCTAGCCTGAGGGGATACAGACGGCTCGGCTTGCCAACCTTTTCGTGCAACCGGGCGGTTCACCTACGGGTCTTACACCTAACGGTGGCCACAGCAGGACACGAGGAGGCCAGTTGACCAGGCACCGCACGTTCGAGGAACTCGGGGCGCCGCTACCCAGCCCGGAGTTCCGCGCCGCGACCGATGCGATCGTCGCCAACATCGAGCAGGTGATCGAGGGCAAGACCGCCACCGTGCGGCTCGCGCTCGCCGTGCTGCTCGCTGAGGGCCATCTCCTCATCGAAGACGTTCCCGGCGTCGGCAAGACCAAACTCGCCAAGGCCTTGGCGAAGTCGATCGACTGTTCGGTGCGGCGCATCCAGTTCACCCCGGACCTGCTGCCCAGCGACGTCACCGGCGTCAGCGTCTACAACCAGGAGACGCGCGACTTCGAGTTCAAGCCGGGCGCGGTGTTCGCGAACATCGTCGTCGGCGACGAGATCAACCGCGCCTCCCCCAAGACCCAGTCGGCACTGCTGGAGAGCATGGAGGAGCGGCAGGTCACGGTTGACGGCGCGACCTACCCGCTGCAGATCCCGTTCATGGTCATCGCCACGCAGAACCCGATCGAGATGGAAGGCACCTATCCGCTGCCCGAGGCGCAGCGCGACCGGTTCACCGCCCGGATCGCGATGGGTTACCCGGACATGGGTGCCGAGCTGGCGATGCTCGACGTGCACGGCCGCCACGACGCGCTCGACGACATCCTGCCCGTCTCCGACGCCACCCAGGTCCGCCGGATGATCGCCACGGTCCGCGACGTGCACGTCGCCGACGCGGTCAAGCAGTATGCGGTCAACATCGTCACCGCCACCCGCGAGTCCGGCGAGCTGCGCCTGGGCTCGTCACCCCGCGCCACGCTGCAGCTGCTGCGCACCGCCCGCGCCGTCGCCGCCCTCGAAGGCCGCGAGTTCGTGCTCCCCGACGACCTGCAGGCCCTGGCCGTGCCGGTCCTCGCGCACCGGGTCATCCCGACCGCCGAGGCCCAGCTGTCCCGGCGCACCACCGACGCGATCATCGCCGAGCTGGTCCACCGCCTGCCGCTGCCGTCGGACCGGCAGCCGCGTTCGCCGTATGACACCCGCACCGCGCCGCCACGCGGTGGGCAGCAGCAGTTCGGGGGTCGCTGAGCATGCGGGAGGCGCTGCGGGGGCTCACCACACGGGGCCGTAGTTTCCTGGCCGCCGCCGCAGCGGCCCTCATCGCGTCGCTGATCCTCGGCGAGCGTGACCTGCTCCGGGTGGCGGTGCTGCTCGCGGCGCTGCCGTTGCTGTCGGCCGCCTACGTCGGGCGGACCCGCTACCGGCTGTCCTGCAGCCGCACCCTGGACCCGCACCGGGTCCAGGTCGGTGCGAGCGCCCGGGTCATCCTGCGCCTGCAGAACCTGTCCCGTCTGCCCACCGGCACGATGCTGCTCGAGGACCGGCTCCCATATGCACTGGGCAGCCGTCCCCGCCTGGTGCTGGAGAAGCTCGGTGCGCACCAGGCCAGTTCCGTGGCCTACACGGTGCGCGCCGACGTCCGCGGCCGGTATGAGGTCGGCCCCCTGGTCGTGCGGCTCACCGACCCGTTCGGGCTGTGCGAGCTGACCAGGGCGTTCCCGTCGGTGGACCGGCTCACCGTCATCCCGCAGGTGGTGCCGCTGCCGTCGGTGCGCCTGGCCGGCGAGTTCGCCGGTTCCGGCGAGAGCCGGGCCCGGTCCGTGGCCGTGCACGGCGAGGACGACGCCGCGACCCGGGAGTACCGCTACGGCGACGACCTGCGCCGCGTCCACTGGCGCTCCACCGCCCGCACCGGCGAGCTCATGGTCCGCCGCGAGGAGCAGCCGTGGGAGAGCCGGGCGACGGTCGTGCTGGACACGCGCTCCACCGCGCACCGCGGTGAGGGCCCGACCGCCAGCTTCGAATGGGCGGTGTCGGCCGCCGCCAGCGTCGCGGTCCACCTGCGGCACGCCGGCTACAAGATGCGCCTGGTCACCGACGGCGGCGTCGACGTCGACGCGACGGAGATCGACGGCGACGGCCCCCTGCTGGACCAGCTCGCCGACGTGCGGCTGGCGCAACGCGGCGACATCGGGACGCTCATCGAGCGGGTCCGCCGGCGCAGCGACGGTGGCCTGATCATCGGCATCTTCGGGCTGCTGTCCTCGGCCGAGGCGGAGCTGCTCGCCGGGTTCCGGACCAACAACGCCACCTGCATCGCCCTGTTCATCGACTCCTCCACGTGGCTCAACCTGCCGACCGCGGCCCGCGAGGAGGCCGACAAGGCACACGGCGTCGCCTCCCTCGCGCTGCTGCGCAGCGGCTGGCGGGTCGTCGAGGTGCCGCACGGTGCGAAACTCCCCGGATTGTGGCCACAGGCCGGACGGGGGTCCCAGGGCTTCGCCTGGCGGGCCGCGTCGGCGGAGAGCGTCGCCGGAGGCGTGCGGTGAACCAGCGCAAGCACCTGACCCTGATCGCCGCCGGGGCCGCGTTCCTCTCGGCACTGCCGCTGTGGAACGTCTTCGAGAGCAGCACCTGGGCGATCCGGTCGTTCCTCGTGGTCGCCGCCATGTGCGGCGTGGCGCTGCTCGTCCGCAGCCTCCGCGCGCCGACCTGGGCCCCCTCGGCCGCGATGGCCGGGGCCGCCCTGCTCGGGCTGACCTGGCTGTATCCGAGCTCGCACGAGTTCATCGGGATCATCCCGTCCCCGAGCACGATCAAGCACTTCGGCTCGCTGCTGAGCACCGCGTCGACCGAGATGAGCGAGTTCGCCACGCCCGTCGGCGACCGGCCCGGGTTCCTGTTCCTGGCAACCCTGGGCGTCGCGGTCGTCGCGCTCGTCGTCGACCTGTTCGCCGTCGTGCTGCGCCGCCCCGCCCTCGCGGGCCTGCCGATGCTCGCGATCTACTCCGTGCCGGTCACCGTGACCACGGAGAGCACCAGCTGGTTCCCGTTCGCGCTCGGCGCCGTGGGCTTCCTGTGGCTGCTGGTCACCGACAACGTCGACCGGGTCCGCCGCTTCGGCCGCCGCTTCACCGGCGACGGCCGCGACGTCGACCTGTGGGAGCCGTCCCCCCTCGCCGCCGCCGGCCAGCGGCTCGGCGCGGTCGGTGTCATCGCCGCGGTGCTCCTGCCGCTCATCCCGTTCGCCATGCCCGGCGGCGTGATCGACTCGATCGGCGCGGGCGCCGGTGGTGGCGGCGGCGGGATCGGTCCCGGCGGCAAGAACGGCAAGCAGGTCAGCATGTTCGCCCTGCTGTCCGGGCAGCTCAACCGGGACAAGGCCGCCGACATGGTCAAGGTGACCAACGTCAGCAACGACCCCAACCCGTACTACCTGCGCTTCAACGTCCTCGAGGAGCTCACCAGCCGCGGCTTCAACGCCAAGCCGATCACCGGCGGCAAGCCCGTCGGCTCCGGCCTGCCCGCCCCCGGCTGGGACCCCTCGGTCAAGACCACCACCCAGAAGGCCAGCATCGAGATCACCAACGAACTGGCCATCTACTTCCTGCCGATCTACACCTGGCCGACGAAGCTCGAGAAGATCGACAACAACTGGTCCTTCGACCCCACCACCGCCGTCGTGTTCTCCAGCAAGCAGACCACCGCGAAGAAGAAGTACACGGTCGAATACACCCGGGCCGAGATCACCCCCGACGACCTGCGCAAGGCCCCCGCCGTCAAGGAGAACGACGCGGCGCTGCGCGGCATGATGACCGCGCCGGCCAACAACGTGGTCAAGGAGAAGGTCGCCGAGCTCACCAAGGGCCAGACCACCCAGTACGACAAGGTCAAGTCGATCTACGAGTACTTCACGTCGGCCAACGGCTTCGTCTACGACACCAGCACCGGCGGTGACAGCAGCGGCACCAGCATCGCCGACTTCCTCAAGAACAAGCGCGGCTACTGCGCCCAGTACGCGGCCGCCTTCGGCTGGCTGCTGCGCGAGGCGAAGATCCCGTCCCGCGTCGCGTTCGGCTTCGCCCGCGGCGGCACCCGCCAGGGCCAGACGATGACGCTGACGAACTTCAACCTGCACGCCTGGACCGAGGTGTACTTCCAGGGCTACGGCTGGCTCCCCTTCGACGCCACCCCGTCCCAGGCGATCGGCGGCTCGGTCGCCACGTCGTACCTGCCCAGCTCGACCGGCGACAGCACCGACCCGGCCGACGAGAACCTGCGCAACCGCCCCGGCGCCAACCCGACCAGCAGCGCCGACGCGGGCGCCGTCAGCGACCCCGGCAACAACCCGGGCGACACCGGCGGCGTCGGCGGCACGGCCGACGGCACCTCGCTGCTGCAGTCGCTCGCCACCGTCGGCGGCTGGTCCCTCGGCGGCCTGCTCCTCCTCGCCCTGCTGCTGTCGCCGGCGCTCGTCCGCGGCCGGACCCGGCGCACCCGCCTGCAGTCCGCGGCCGCCACCGGTCCCGACTTCCAGTCCGGCCCGAGCCTGGACAAGGCCGCACCCGGCGTCATGGTCCTCGTCGCCAACGAGCAGGCGGCCCGCTCCCAGGCCCACCACGCCTGGGACGAGCTCGTCGACACCATGGTCGACTACCACGTCCCGACCGACGACGCCGAAACCCCACGGGCGACCGTCACCCGCCTGGTCACCAAGGAACGCCTCCGCGACCGGGCCGAGCAGGGCGTCCGCCTCCTCAGCACGGTCGAGGAGCACGCCCGGTACGCCCGCAACCCCCTCACCGGCGGCCAACTGCGGTCCGCGGTCGACGACGTCCGCACGGCGTTCGCCGCCCGGGCCAGCCGCAAGACCCGCATCCTGGCGGTCATCCTGCCCCCGTCCGTCCTGCGCCGCTGGCGCGCCGCCACCTCCCAACGCTCGAGCGCCGCTTCCCTGCGCCTGGGCCAGGGCTGGGACAAGATCATGCGGGCCATCAGCGTGCGGCGCTTCGTCGCCCGCCGAGCCGACCGCTGACGCCGCCAGCCCCGCCCGTGACCACGGGCGGGGCTGGCGCACACCGGCCGCCGTCGACATCGCCCATGATCCGGTCGAGTTCGTGCACCCCTGGCTACCTCACCTCTTCCGGATCATGAGCTGAGTTCCGCTTGCCTCAGTTGTGATGCTCTCGGTCGTCCGGTGATCGAAGCCGCGTACTGGATGTGTGAGCGGCCGGGCGGCGGCTTCGATCATCGGGGAGATCCACTCACCGCCGCAGGACACGCGGGCAGCCAGGCTGATCCGGACCTCGGCAGCGTCGGGTCGGGCGGCAGGCATGCGGCGTCGTTGCCGGATTCCCCACAACCCGAAGGATCCCCCGGCGCCTGACCCAGGAAATCGTTCGGCTTGTCGCGCTACCACCCGCTCGACAAGACCTTTCACAGGTCGAAGTTGCCCCGTGCGGTTCGCACCTTGATCACCACCATGCGGCGCTCGGGGCCCCGGTTGGCGGACGTTACGGGCTCGGTGTCCCGGTGTCTCAGTGAACGATCCTGCGGTCGTGATCGAAGGAACTTGCTGGTCGTGTGGGCGACCAGACCGCTCCTTCGATCACGAGCGTCCAGTGCTGAACGTTGTTCCTTGCGGGGGAAATAGACGACATATCCGGACCTTCGTCCGGACCGGAGCGCTGGGATGCTGACCGCCCGCGCGGCACGGCACCTGCAGGAGCACTCCGGTTGGGATGTTTGTGGACAGCGACGAAAGGGCGGCGGTGGCCCGGCAAGCTGGCGAAGGGCGAAATGGCCTCAAGCTGGGCAGATCCGACTTCCGGCCGGCCGACCGGAAGCGGCCACGAGGCGGCGAAGGGGCCGAAGCAATGAGACGGCAACCGCAGGCGGCGGGGCCGAGAGTCCGAGGAGTAGAGGAGTAGCGGACGGCCGAAGCCGACCAGAGCGGCGGCAACGCAGGCAGGCCAGGACGGACACTGCGAGCCCGGGATGGGCCAAGGTCACCGAGCAGACCGAACAAGCCGACGCTGCAGGCAGGCCCGACGAACCGACGAACGACGAACGGGCGGGCTGGCGGGCTGGCGGGCTGGCGGGCTGGCGGGTCGAAGTTGAGCGCGGCGACAGCAACGCAGCCAGGACGGGACGGACGCTACGTGCCCAGGATGGGCCGAGGTCACCAGGCACACCGAAAAACACGCGGCAAGCAGGCCGGACGAAACCGACGAAACCGACGGGCTCGCGGGCTGGCGGGTCGAAGCTGAGCACCGGCGACGGCAACGCAGGCAGGCCAGGACGGACACTGCGGGCCCAGGATGGGCCGAGGTCACCGAGCAGACCGAAATAGACCGCCGCGGCAAGCAGGCCCGACGAACCGATCGGTGGGCCGGTGGGTCGGTGGGTCGAAGCCGAGCACGGCGACTGCGACGCAGGTAGGCCGGGACGGACACCGCGGGCCCGGAATGGGCCGAGGTCACCGAACCAGACCGGAACGAACCAACGCTGCAAGCAGGCCGGACGACCCGAGGAAGCCGACGAAAACGACATACCGACAAACCGGCGAACCAACGGGCGGGCTGGCGGGCTGGCGGGCCGAAGCTGAGCACGGCGACGGCAACGCAGGCAGGCCGGGATGGGCCGAGGTCACCGAACCAGACCGAAACTAGCCGACGCGGCAAGCAGGCCCGACGAACCGACGGGCGAGCTGGCGGGCCGGCGGGTCGGCGGGTCGGCGGGTCGGCGGGTCGGCGGGTCGGCGGGCTGAAGCTGAGCACGGCGACGGCGACGCAGGCAGGCAGGGACGGACACTGCGGGCCCGGGGATAGGACGAGGTCACCGGGCCAGACCGGAACGAACCGACGACGGCGAGCGGACCGGAGCGAACCGACGGCGGACGGGCCGGAGCGGGGCAAGGCGGCGGACGGGCGTGGGGCAAGGCGGCGGACGGGCGTGGGGCAAGGCGGTGAACGGGCGGGGCGGGGCAGTGTGGTGGGTGGGCCGTGGCGGGGCGGGTCAGGGCAGACGGGTGGGCGCGTCGACCAAAGCGTCGACGCGCCCCCACCAGGCCCGGTTGGTCAGGCGTCGCCCTCAGGACGGCGGCGCCAGCGCTCTTCCAGGCGGTCGACCAGTCCGGCTCTGCGTTGCCGGGTGCGGCGGGTGGCGGTGCCGCCGACGGCGTGCAGGTCGGTGCTCTGTCCTCGGCGGTATGCCTGGACGCCGAAGAACAGGGCGCCCAGCATGACGACGAAACCGCCGACGCCGAGAAGTGGGATTGAGATGGCGACGCCGTAGACCAGTAGCGCCATGCCGGCGAGTAGGAGCACCGCGGCGGCGATCATCCGACGCTTGGCATGGAACCGCGGGTCGGTGGCTCGCACCGCCGAGGCAAACTTGGGGTCCTCGGCTAGCGACCGCTCGATCTGCTCGAACAGCCGCTGCTCGTGTTCCGAGAGCGGCACGGCACTCCTCCCCGGTCGCGAAGGTCGACCCTGATGGACCGACAGTCCGGCACAGCCCGTCGGGCTGCGTACTGGCAAGTTTACGAGGGGCTCACCGGGTCGGAAAGCGGGACGATGGTCCGGCCGTGCCGATTTTCCGCCGAGTCTGGCTCTATCTGTCTCCATTGTGTCGTGTCGGCGGTCCTTCTGGGGAGTTGGGGGCCGGTGCGGCGCCATTTCCGTCCTGACGGAGGCCGTCGCCGCGCAGAAGGCTGGCGGGTTTGACGAGGCCGGTGCCGAAGCGGGCGGCGACCGCGTCGGCGGCGCGTTCGGCGTCGCGCCAGCCGTGGTCGCGCTCACCGAGCGTCATCTGCCGTGGCGCTCCGTCGGCGGAGGTGAGGCCTTCGACGCGGACGCCGATGAGGCGGATGCGCTCGCCGGGGCGGGCGGAGGAGAACAGGGCCCAGGAGATCTCGAAGATCTCGCGGGCGACGTCGGTCGGGACATCAACGGTCCGTGACCGGCTCAGGGTCTGGAAGTCGGCGAGTCTGATCTTGACCGAGACGGTGCGGCCGGCCTGGTCGGCGTGGCGGAGGCGCTGGGCGACCTTGTTGGACAGGGCGAGCATCGTGCGTCGGATGATTGACAGGTCGCTCACGTCGATGTCGAACGTGGTCTCGGCGCCGATCGACTTCTCCACGTGGTCGGGAATCACCCGCCGGGGGTCCCTCGCCCAGGACAGCTCGTGCAGGTGATGCGCGGCGGCGTCGCCGACGGCGGCGCGGAGCATGCCGAGCGGGGCGGCGGCGAGGTCGCCGACGGTCTTCAGGCCGAGCCGCTGCAGGGTCTCCGCGGTGCGCTCGCCGACGCCCCACAGCGCGCTGACGGACAGCGGGTGCAGGTATTGCAGGGCGCGCTCGGCCGGGACGACCACCATGCCGTCGGGCTTGGCGCGGGTCGAGCCGAGTTTGGCCATGAACTTGGTCGAGGCGACCCCGACGGAGCAGGTCAGCCGCTGCTCGGTGGCGACGCGGTGGCGGATGAGGGCCGCGATCCTGGCGGGCCGGCCGAGGAGCTTGCGGGCGCCGGCCACGTCGAGGAACGCCTCGTCGAGCGACAGCGGCTCGACGAGCGGGGTCACGTCGCGGAAGATCGCCATGACGGCCCGGGAGGCTTCGGTATACGCGGCGAAGTCGGGGGGCAGGAAGATGCCGTGCGGGCAGAGCCGCTGGGCACGGCTGCCGGGCATGGCGCTGTGCACGCCGTATTTGCGGGCCTCGTAACTGGCGGCGGACACGACGCCGCGCGGGCCGGCGCCGCCGACGATGACGGGCTTGCCGCGCAGCTCAGGGCGGCGGCGGATCTCGACGGAGGCGTAGAACGCGTCCATGTCGACGTGCAGCACCGTGCAACCGGTGTCGTCGGCGTCGGGGCCGAACTCCCCCGCGCCCGAACCGTCCCTCGGCACCACCTGACTGCGCCCCACACGCGAACCTTAACCACACCCCCCGACAAAAAACGCCGGCACGGCCGGGAACAGCCGAACACCTGAACGAATTGACGAGAAGTTAGGTATGCCTTACCTTCCTGGCATGGGCCTCCTCGCGCTGACCTCGCCGCTGGCGCCGGTCGTCGCGGCCGTCGAGGGCCTGCGGCTGCAGCATCCGGACCTGGTGCGGTGCGTCGCGCCGGGGGTGATGACCGCGGGCGGCGACGGCTGGCGGCCCGGCACCAACCGGTGTGCCGTCGCCGTGCTCCTGGTCGCCGGCTGGACCAGGGCGCGCCGGGTGCCGCTGCCGGCGGACGGCGAGCTGTTCCTCAACCGGGCCGGTCAGCTGGGGATCCGCCGGGCACGGGTGGCGGTGCTGGTGGACGACCCGGTCGCGGGCGCGCCGGGCGTGGTGGTCGCCGCGACCCGCGAGGAGCTGTTCAGCATCGTCCTGGAGCACGCGGTCGACGCCGGCCCGGAACTCCAGGCCACGATGCGCCGGCTGACGAGAGCAAAGGCAGCCGCCTGACCCCGCAAAGACCACCACGCGCCGACCGACGAGCGCAAAACCTAACTGCGCGCCACCAGCAGCGGGATCTGCATCTCCGCCGCCGTGCTCGACCCGTGATACGCCACCATCTGCGACAACCGCGGCGGCTCGTGCTCCGACGCCATGATCACCCACCGGTCGTGGCAGATGACGACCACGTCGCCGACGCGGGCCAGGTGCTGCTGCGGGATCGGGCCGAACCAGCCTGCCGCCACCGCCTGCTCCCGGTTGAGCACGGTGGCTCCGGCGCCGAGGACGCCCTGCCAGGTGGCGATGACGTCGGCGCGGGCGCCGGGGATCGTGTGCAGGTAACGGACCCGTGGCTCGCCGGCCACGACGGCCACCCCGGCCCGCAGGCGGGCGTCCTGGTCGAGGTCGAGGCGCCGGTCGGCGGGGACGTCGATCTGCCCGTGGTCGGCGGTGACGACCAGCCCCGTGTTGGGGGGCAGCCCGTCGACGAGGCGGGTGAGAAGCCGGTCCGCGTTGCCGACGGCCGTGCGCCACTCGCCGGTGCCGATGCCGTGATCATGGCCGGCGCGGTCGACGTCGGGCAGGTAGCCGTACACCAGGCGCGACGTGGAAAGGGCGGCCAGCATCGCGGTGGCGACCTCGTCGTAGGCGACCCCGGCGCCGAAGCGGGCGCCCCGGTAGGCGGAGACGGACAGGCCGGTCCGCTCGAACAGCGGGTTGCTGACCACGGTCGGGGCGAGGCCGGCGTTGACGGCCCTGGTGAACGCGGTCGGCAGCGGCTGCCACTGCGCCGGGTCGGGCCGGCCGTCCCAGTGCAGGTGGTTGACGAGCTTGTCGGTGCCGGGCTGGTTGAGCACGATGCCGACGATGCCGTGGGCGCCGGGCGGAGCGCCGGTGCCGAGGGTGACGAGGCTGACCGGGGTCGTCGACGGGAAGCCGGCGGTGATCGCCCGGGCGGTGCCGAGCCGGCCGCCGAGGAAGTCGGTGAGGGTCGGCGCGTGCGGCGCGGCGACGCCGAGCTGGTGCCAGCCGAGGCCGTCGAGGACGAGCACAGCGACCCGGTCGACGCCGGCCAGGACGGCACCGAGGCCGAGGGCGTCGCGCTCGTAGGGCATCCCCAGGACGCTGAGCACGCTGGGCATCACCTCGGCGAGGCTGCCCTGCCCGTAGCGCGGCGCGACCTGATCGAGCAGGCCCATCAGCCCGACCGGCGGGCGAGGAGGTGCAGCTGCGTGGCGATGTCCCGATACGGCGACGTCCCCGCGAGGGCCAGCTCGAACGCCTGCAGCGCGTCGGGCTCGCTCTCCGCGACGCTGCCCGGGACGAGGTCGGCGATGATCCGGACGCCGTGGATCTGCTCGACCGCGAGCCCGCAGCCGGATAGCAGCGCCGTGGCGGTGTCGACGTCATACCGGCGGCTGAGCCGGTCGCGGGCGTCGCCGCGGCCGTCGGGGCTGGCGACCAGCAGCGCGGCGGCGGCGAGGTGCCCGCCGATGGCCTTGGCGAGGACGGCGGCGGCGCGGTTGGCGACGACGACGCTGGCGACGCCGCCGGGGCGCAGGGTGGTGGCGAGCGCGGTGACGACCTTGTGCGGGTCGTCGACCACCTCGAGGAGGCTGTGGCAGAGCACCAGGTCGACGCTGTCGGGCGGGACGAGGTCGGCGAGGCCGTCGCCGTCGCCCTGCACGGCGGTGATCCGGTCGGCGACGCCGGCCTCGGCGGCCCGGCGGGTCAGCGCGGCCAGGGCGTCGGGGCTGGGGTCGACGACGGTGACGCTGTGCCCGGCGCGGGCGAGCGGCACGGCGAACCCACCGGTGCCGCCGCCGACGTCGAGCGCGGTCAGGGGGTGGTCGGCCCCGGCGATCTCACGACGCAGGACCTGCCAGACCACCGCGGTGCGTGGCGACGCCACTGAGGACTCCACCCCCACGACCTTAGTACCCGCCTACGACACGACCGGGAGGTATACCTGACCCCCGGAAGCGACGAATTCAGCGGACTTGGCCTGCATCTCCAAGGACAGCGACTGGCTGATCTTCATGGAGCAGAACTTGGGACCGCACATGGAGCAGAAGTGCGCGGTCTTCGCGGCCGAGGCCGGCAGCGTCTCGTCGTGGTAGGACCGCGCGGTGTCCGGGTCCATGGCGAGGTTGAACTGGTCCTCCCAGCGGAACTCGAACCGCGCCTTGGACAGCGCGTCGTCCCAGGCCTGCGCGCCGGGGTGGCCCTTGGCGAGGTCGGCGGCGTGTGCGGCGATCTTGTACGCGATGACCCCGGCCTTCACGTCGTCGCGGTTCGGCAGCCCGAGGTGCTCCTTCGGGGTCACGTAACAGAGCATGGCCGTGCCGTACATGGCGATCATGGCGGCACCGATGGCGCTGGTGATGTGGTCGTACGCCGGAGCGACGTCCGTGGTGAGCGGCCCGAGCGTGTAGAACGGCGCGTCGTGGCACCACTCCTTCTGCAGGTCCACGTTCTCCTTGATCTTGTGCATCGGCACGTGGCCGGGGCCCTCGATCATCACCTGGACGTCGTGCTCCCACGCGATCCTGGTGAGTTCGCCGAGGGTACGCAGCTCCGCCAGCTGGGCCTCGTCGTTCGCGTCGGCGATGGAGCCCGGGCGAAGCCCGTCGCCGAGGGAGAAGGCAATGTCGTACCGTGCAAAAATCTCGCACAATTCCGAAAAATGCGTATACAGGAAGTTCTCCTCGTGGCGCGCGAGGCACCAGGCGGCCATGATCGAGCCGCCGCGGGAGACGATGCCGGTGACCCGTCCGACCGTGAGCGGCACGTACCGCAGCAGCACCCCGGCGTGCACGGTCATGTAGTCGACGCCCTGCTCGGCCTGCTCGATGATGGTGTCGCGGTACGCCTCCCAGGTCAGTTTGAGGGGATCGCCGCCGACCTTCTCCAGGGCCTGGTAGAGCGGCACGGTCCCGATCGGCACCGGCGAGTTGCGCACGATCGCCTCGCGCGTGGCGTGGATGTGCTTACCGGTGGACAGGTCCATGACCGTGTCGGCGCCCCACTTCGTGGCCCAGGTGAGCTTCGCGACCTCCTCCTCGATCCCGGAGGACACCGCGGACGTGCCGATGTTCGCGTTGATCTTCACCAGGAAGCGGCTGCCGATGACCATCGGCTCGCTCTCCGGATGGTTGACGTTGTTGGGCAGGATCGCCCGTCCGGCGGCGATCTCCTCCAGGACAACTGACGCCGCGACACCTTCGCGGATCGCGGCGAACTCCATCTCCGGCGTGACGATCCCCTGCCGCGCGTAGTACAGCTGGGTGCGCTCGACACCCCGCTCGGCGATCCACGGCGCCCGCAGCGGCGGCAGGCCGACGGGCGGATCGTTCAGCGGACCGGACGTGTCGTAGAGCCGCACCGGCGGGTTGCCGCCGGACAGTTCGATCTCCGCGAACGGCACCTGGATGTCGTCGCGGGACCCCTGGACGTGGACTTTGCGCTTCATGGCGACCTCTCTTGGGCACGGCGAAGCCGGCACGCCGATAGGCGCACCTGTTCGCGTTTCGGCAGGTGTACTGAGTGAGGCAGGCCGGTTAGGTGAGGAACGGTCCCCAGGCAAGGGGCCCGTGCCCGGCGCCGAGCCGCCAGCCGGCCGATGCGGCAAGGGCCGCGTGGACGTAGTCCTTCGCCCCGGCGAGGGCCTCGGCGACGGGCTGGCCGAGGGCGAGCCGGGCCGCGGTCGCCGCCGCGAAGGTGCACCCGGTCCCGTGGTTGTTGGCCGTGTCGATCCACGGCGAGCTGAGCAGTTCGACGGTGCCGCCGGCGTACACGACGTCGACGGCGTCGCGGCTGCCACGCAGGTGGCCGCCCTTGACCACGACGCAGGCCGGCCCGGTCGCGGCGAGGTCCTCGGCCGCCTTGATCGCGTCGTCGACGTCCAGGACGTCCCGGCCGAGCAGCACCGACGCCTCCCGCAGGTTGGGCGTGACCACGGCGGCGTGCGGGAACAGCAGGTCCAGGTACGCCCGTTCGGCGTCGCGGGTGAACAGCCGGTCGCCGGAGGAGGCGACGAGGACCGGGTCGACGACGAGCCCGGGCAGCCGCGCCGCATAACCGGCGACCAGCGCGACGGTCTCCGGAGTGGCGAGCATGCCGGTCTTGACCGCGGCGACGGGCAGGTCGGCGAGGACCGCGTCGAGCTGCGCGCCGACGAACCCGGGGTCGACCGCGGAGATCCCCCTGACCCCGGCGGTGTTCTGGGCGGTCAGCGCGGTGATGACGCTGGTGCCGAAGACCCGGTGCGCGGCGAACGTCTTCAGGTCCGCCTGGATGCCCGCGCCCCCGCCGGAGTCGGACCCGGCGATCGTCAGCGCGACGACGGGGTTCATGCCGTCACCTCCGCTGCGCTCCGGCGCCGACCTGAACTGACCCTGCGCCCCCGATGAGCGGTCCCTCCGCTGCGCTCCGGACCGCTCATATCGTCATCAGCTCCTTGACGAACCTCGCCGGGTCCTCGGCCCGCATGACCGCGCCCATGACCGCGACGCCGGAAGCGCCCTGGTCGAGGCAGTCGCGCACCCGCTGCGGCGAGTCGACGCCGCCCAAGGCGTACACCGGGACGGGGACGACCAGCGCCATCCTGGCGAGCGCGGCCAGCCCGAGCGGGGGTCCGTAGCCGGGCTTGGAGCGGGTCGGGTAGATCGGTGACAGCGTCGCGAACCCCACCCGGGCGTCCGCGGCGGCGACGAGGTCGTCGAGGTTGTGGCACTTGCGGAACGCCGTCGTGTCCTCCGCGAGGACGAGGCGGCCCTTGACCCCGTCGAGCATGACCCGCAGCCGGTCGGCGAGGTCCTGGCGCTGCGCCGCCGGAAGGTCCTCCTCCCCGAGGACGACCAGCCGCGCACCGCCGTCGATCGCGCGGTTGACCACCTCGTCGAGGGGCCGCTGCGCCTGCCGCCGGTCGGTGAAGAGGATGAGCGGCGTCACCATGGCAGTCCTCCGGTCGGGCTCGAGGCGGTCGCGTACAGGCGGCGCGGGATCCTCCCGGCGGCATGGGCGAGGCGGCCGGCGTCGACGGCGAGCCGCATCGCCTCCGCCATCCGCGCCGGGTGCTCGGCGCGGGTGACCGCGGAGGCGAGCAGGACCCCGTCGCAGCCGAGTTCCATGGCGAGCGCGGCGTCGGAGGCGGTGCCGATCCCGGCGTCGAGGATGACGGGCACGGTCACCTTCTGCCGGATGAGCGCGATGTTGTGCGGGTTGCGGATGCCCAGCCCGGAGCCGATCGGGGCGCCGAGCGGCATGACCGCGGCGCAGCCCGCGTCGGCGAGGCGCTGGGCGATGATCGGGTCGTCGGTGGTGTACGGCAGCACCGTGAACCCGTCCTCGACGAGCCGCTCCGCGGCGGTGACGAGCTCGACGGCGTCGGGCAGCAGCGTCTCCTCGTCGCCGATGACCTCCAGCTTGACCCACGCCGTGTCGAACGCCTCGCGGGCCAGGTGGGCGAGCTTCACCGCCTCGGTCGCCGTGTAGCAGCCGGCGGTGTTGGGCAGGACCCGCACGCCGCACCGTTCGACGACGTCGAGCAGCGAGGGCGCACCCGGGTCGAGCCGGCGCAGCGCGACGGTGACGAGCCCGGTGCCGCTGGCCCGGATCGCCGCCTCGAGCGCGGCGTGGCTGGTGGCGCCGCCGGTGCCGAGGATGAGCCGCGACGGCAGCTCCTCGCCGGCGATCGTCAGCCGGCTATCCACCCTGGACCGCCGTGAGGACGTCGATGGTGTCGCCGTCGGCGGGCCTGGTCTCAGCCCAGCTCGCCTTCGGCACCACAGCGCCGTTGAGCGCCACGGCGACGCCGCGGGGTTCGGCGACCCCGGCAAGGTCACGGACCACGTCGGCGATGGTGGCGCCGTCGTCCGCGTCGGCGGTGACGGCGTTGACCACGAGCTGCATGCGGCTCACTCCTGACTCCCTGCGCCGGCATGATCCGGATCAGGTTCGACGGTCGGGGGCTGACAGCCCCCCTCTCAGCCCGGTCACACCGGACTCCCGTGGGGTACGCGCTGAGGGTAACCCCGCCGCGGCCGTCAGGTAAAGCGACCCGCCGCGTACGGGGTGATGTCCACGTCCGTCGATCCCTTGGTGACCAGGTCCGCGACGACGTGCGCGGTGACCGGCGCGAGGAGCACCCCGTTGCGGTGATGCCCGCCGGCGACGTACACGTTGTCGGCCAGGTGTCCGATGACCGGCGCGTTGTCGGGGGTGCCGGGCCGCAGCCCCGCCAGGGTCTCGGCGAGGGCCAGCTCGGCGACGCCGGGCAGCAGGTCCGCGGCCGGTCGCAGCAGGTCGAGCACCCCACCGGCGGTCACCGTCCGGTCGGCGCCGCGCTCCTCCTCGGTCGCCCCGACGACCAGCTCCCCGTCGGCGCGCGGCACCAGGTACACGTGCCGGCCGTGCGCGACACCCCGCACCACGCGCGTGAGCAGCGGCTCCGGCCCCCGCAGCCGCAGCAGCTGGCCCTTCACTGGCCGCACCGGCAGCCCGGTGGACCCGGCGAGCCCGATGCCGTTGGCGACGACGATCACATCGTCCCGCAGGGTGGACAGGTCGGCGACATCGCGCCGCTCGTGCCGGACCGGCAGGCTTCGCAGCGCGGCGAGCAGCAGCCGCGGATCCACCTGATGGTCGCCGCCGGCCCTGGCCCCGCCGCGGACCCTGGGACTGAGCAGCGGCTCGAGCTCCCGCAGCTGCCGGCCGCCGAGCGGCTCGATCGGCGTGCCGGCCCGCCGGTAGTAGTCGACGAGCCGCCGCACGTCGGTGAGGTCGTCGTCGGTGAGCGCGACGAGGAGCGTGCCGTCGGTGCGGTAGCCGAGCGGCATCCCGGTCGCGGCGCCCAGCTCGGCGGCGAACCCCGGCCAGCGCCGCATCGACTCGAGCATCAGCTCCTGCAGCGCCTCCTCGCCGAAGTTCGCCTCGGCGGTCGGTGCCAGCATGCCGGCCGCGACGAGACCGGCCCCGCGCGCCGGGTCGCCGTCGTACACGGTGACCTGCACACCGCGCCGCAGCAGCTCCCACGCGACGCTGAGCCCGACGACCCCACCCCCGACGATCCCGACCTTCATGCCCGCCCGCCCTCGTCAGCCGCCGCGGTCTCCCCGGTCTCCCCGGTCTCCCCGGTCTCCCCGGTCTCCCCGGTCTCCCCGGATAAACCCAGGCGCAAGCGCCCGGATTTATCCGACATTTCGTATATGTCGCGTGCGGAAGGAGCGCCCTGAGCAGAGGAGGTGCCGTGGGCAGAGGAGGTGCCGCGGGCAGAGGAGGTGCCGTGGGCAGAAGCGGAAGGAACGACGTGCGCGGCGAGCACCGCCGCGAACCGGGCCGCCTCGGCCGCTGGATCGGCGGCACCGCTCATCGCGCCGACCACCGCCACCGCGTGCGCCCCCACCGCGAACAGCTCCGCCGCCCGCGATGGCGTGACACCCCCGATCGCGATCACCGGCACGTCGACCGCCTCGACGACCGCCCGGATCCCCTCCGGCCCGATGGCAGCCGGCAGGCCGGTTTTGGTCGTCGTCGCGTACGCCGGACCGACACCCAGATACGTGGCACCGTCCGCGACCGCCCGGCGGGCCGTGTCAGGGTTGCGGGCGGTCGCGCCGAGGATCGCGTGCGGGCCCAGGACCCGGCGGGCTGCGGCCACCGGCAGGTCGTCGGCGCCGACGTGCGCACCGTGCGCCCCGGCCGCGAGCGCGACGTGCAGCCGGTCGTTGACCAGGCAGACCGCCCCCGCGGCGCGGCAGAGGGCAAGGACGCGGACCGTCAGGTCGTATGCCTCCCGGTCCGTGACCGCGTCCTCCGGCCGGACCTGCACGACGCCGAACCCGGCGGCCAGGGCGTGCCCGACGACGCCGAGGACGTCTCGCCCGGGACGGGTGTCGGTGATGAGATGGAGTCGTCCGAGCGTCAGCACCGCGATAGCTTTTCAGACATGAAGCAGGTGCGACTTGGCCGGACCGGGTTGAAGGTCTCCGAGATCTGTCTCGGCATGATGAGCTACGGCGATCCCGCATGGCGTGACTGGGTGCTCGACGAGGAGGCCGCGGACCCGTTCGTGCGGCGCGCCGTCGAGGCCGGGATCACGTTCTTCGACACCGCCGACGTCTACTCCCTCGGCGTCAGCGAGACCGTGACGGGGCGGCTCCTGGCGAAGTACTTCACCAACCGCGACGACTACGTGCTGGCCACCAAGGTGTTCAGCGTCATGAGCGACAAGCCCAACGACGGGGGGCTGTCGCGCAAGCACGTCCTGGCCGGCATCGACAACTCGCTGCGGCGGCTCGGCGTCGACCACGTCGACCTGTACCAGATCCACCGCTTCGACCCGGACACCCCGGTCGAGGAGACCATGGAGGCGTTGCACGACGTCGTGCGCGCCGGCAAGGCCCGCTACATCGGCGCCTCGAGCATGTACGCGTGGCAGTTCGCGAAGATGCAGCACACGGCCAGGGCCCACGGCTGGACCGAGTTCGTGTCGATGCAGAACCACTACAACCTGGTGTACCGCGAGGAGGAGCGGGAGATGCTGCCGCTCTGCGCCGACCAGGGCATCGGCGTCATCCCGTGGAGCCCCCTCGCCCGGGGCATGCTCGCCGGCAACCGGGGCCGCGGCAACGAGCGCCGCACCACGCGGTCCGCCAACGACGCCTTCTCGAACATGTACACCGACGACGACTTCGCGGTCGTGGACGTCAACGCCGAGGTCGCCGCCGAGCGCGGGGTCGCGTCGGCGCAGGTGGCGCTCGCCTGGCTGCTGTCGCGCCCGGTGGTCACCGCCCCGATCGTCGGCGCGACGAAACTGTCGCACCTGGAGGACGCGATCGCGGCCACGGAGCTGACGCTGGACGAGAAGGAGATCGAGCGGCTCGAGGCGCCCTACGTGCCGCACCCGGTCCTCGGCCACTGAACGGAAGGCCACTGAACGGAAGGCCACTGAACCGGAAAAGGCCGGCCCGAGGGCCGGCCTTTTCGCAGGGAACGCCTTAGTTGGAGGCGACGCCGAGGGCGGCGCTGCCACCGTCGGTGTGCAGCTCGGTGCCCGAGGCGAACGCGCTGTCGAAGCGGGCCTGCAGGGCGTCGAGCTGGTCGTACTCCGACGCGTGCGACGACTCCGAACCCTCGGCCGCGAACACGTGGTCAGCGTTGGCCTCGTTGTGGTCGTACGAGGTGAAGTCCGACTCCTCGTACTGCGCACCCGACGGGTCGCTGTACTCCACGTGGTGACCCTGGTCGAACGAGGTCGACTCGGCCGACGCGCTGTCCTGCTCGTACACGCCGAACTGCGAGTCGTAGTCGTTGTCCGCAGCGTGCACCTGGTGCAGCTGGTCCAGCGACTCGTGCTCCTGACCCGCCTCGACGTGGCCGTAGTCAACGCCGCCGTTGTCGCCGCTGTCCCACTCGCTCATTGCATCCCCCAGCTCATTGTCTCGTTGCTCTGTTGCCGTGAACGTTAGGCAATCCAGGAGAGCATTGAATCCCCGAAACGTGCCACCGCCCAGCGCAGTGCCAGGTAGGCGACAGTCCCGAACCGCGCCGGTGCCGGCGGCCGTGTCACCGGGCAACCGGGGACACCGTTCCAACCCGATGTTCCCGGTGTCATCAACCCCTCACCAGGCCGGTACCCAGCCCGGAACATAGAGCAGGACGGGCCCGGGGCAGGCGCTCCGGGCCCGCCGCATTACGCTGTCGGCCGTGATCGGGGTCCTGGCAGTCGCCATCTACGTGCTGTCGCTCGCCCTCGCGGCCTGGGCGTTCGTGGAGTTCTTCCGGCACCGCGAGCCGACCCGCCCCCTGTTCCAGGGGCTCGGCGTCGTCGGGGCGCTCGTGCTGGTGCAGGTCGTCGCGCTCGCCGTCGGGCTGGCCCGCGGGAACGGCCCCGAAGCGGGCGGCGAGGTCGTCACCCTCATCGGATACATGCTGACGGCGCTGCTGCTGCCGCCGGCCGGGGCGGTCCTCGCCCGGATGGAACCGACCCGCTGGGGTTCCCTGCTCATCGGCAGCACCGCCGTCATCGTGCCGGTGCTCATCCTGCGACTGGGACAGATCTGGAATGGCTGAACGTGTCAACCGCGGCCCGGGCCGCGTCCTGGTCGCGATCTACGGCGTGTTCGCGCTCGCCGCGACGGCCCGCGCGAGCGTGCAGATCGCCACGAAGTTCGGCGAGGCGCCCCTGGCGTACACGCTGTCGGCGCTCGCCGCGGCCGTCTACATCGTCGCGACCGTCGCCCTGGCCCGCAACAACCGCCGGATCGCCCTCGCCGCCTGCGGGTTCGAGCTGCTCGGCGTGCTGACCGTCGGCACCCTCAGCGTCGTGGACGGCGGGGCGTTCCCGGACGCCACCGTCTGGTCGGACTACGGGCAGGGCTACGGCTACGTCCCGCTCGTCCTGCCGGTCGTCGGCCTGTGGTGGCTGCTGCGCGGACGTCGGTGACCCTCACCCTGACGGGCGTGCGCGACCTCGAGTCGCTGCGGGGCCGCACCGACCTGCGTCGGCTGCGGATCGTTGCCTCGGAGCTGCCCGACCTGGACGTCCTGGAGGACCTTCCCGGGCTCACCCATCTCGAACTCGTCGCGTGCCGGATCGGCAACCCCTTCGGCTGGTCCGGGTGCGAGCGGGTCGACCTGGTGTTCACCGTCATCGAGGGTGTCCCGACGTCGTCGGCCTGCCCCATCCCGAGGAGGGCCGGGACTTCCCGCTGACCGCGGTGCCGGACGCGGACACGATGACCGAACACGAGCGACGGCAGGCGGTGGTGTACTGGGAACGCGACGGCCTCCTGCCCGGCGCTGTCGCCGGTGGCGGGCCGGTGTTCGTGCGGCCGGGGCTGGCCGCGGCGCAGGTCGACGCGGACCAGCTGCTCGCCCGCCGGTTCACCGACGACGAGCGGGAGCTGCGGTGGTGGCTGGCCGGCGCGACCGGCGACCTGTTCGACGTCGGCACCGAGGCGAGCATCGGCCACTTCGCGGACCGGTTCCCGCACCTGCTGCGGTTGCCCGTCGACGTGCCCGGCGAGCCGTACCGCCCGACGCGAACTGGCTCCTCGAGCAACGGCTGAGCCTGTGGACGATCCTGCGGGACTGCCCGCCGCTGCGGGCCGGCGCCGTCACCTGGACCGTCGGGATCTCGGCGCCCGGCCAGCTCGACCTGCTCGCCGCGACCGGACTGCTCGTCGTCGGGCGGGCCGCCGACCGGCTCCTCGTCGTCGTGGCCACCGGGGACTCGGAGTTCCGCCTGTACCACCTCGACACCCGCACCTATCTCGACGCCCTCGCCGACCGGCGACCGGACGGGGACCCGGGCGACCCAGGCGACCCGGACCTCCGACGCCTCGCGGAACTGGCCAGTACCACTGGGTCGTCGATCTCGACGACGAACAGCAGGACGATCCGCTGGTGTACCGCGTCGACCACGACGACTGGGACCACGTCCCGTCCGGCAACCGCCTGTCCGGCCTGAACCTGATCGCGGACGCCTAGCGGAAGTCGCGGGACGCCGAGCGGATCGGCAGGCTCAGCACCGCGAGATGGTCGGCGCGCAGGTTGAGCACGCCCTCGACCTTCTCCAGGATCCCGCGCACCACCATCGCACCCGCGGTCCGGGCGACCTTGCGGTGCCGCTGCCACAGCCCGGGCGTGCAGGTGACGTTGAGCATGCCGGTCTCATCCTCCAGGTTGATGAACGTGACCCCGCCGGCGGTCGCCGGGCGCTGCCGGTGCGTGACGATCCCGCCGACGGAGACCCGGCGGCCCGGCTCCACGCCGTGCAGTCGCTCCACGGACACCGCGCCGATCCGGTCGAGGTACTCCCGGGCGAACTGCGCCGGGTGCGCGTCCGGTGCCAGCCCGGTCGCCCACACGTCGGCGACCAGGCGTTCCACGGCGTCCATCCCCGGCAGCATCGGCGCCTCCAGGCCGCCGGTCGTGCCGGGCAGCCGGCCCGCCGTCTCCCGGGACGCCGCGCCCGCCGCCCACAGCGCCTCCCGCCGGCTGAGCCCGAGCCCGGCGAAGGCGTCCGCGGTGGCAAGGGCCTCCAGGTGGACGGTGCTCAGCCCGGCCCGGCGGGCCAGGTCGCTCATGGACGTGTAGGTCCCCCGTCCCTCGGCGATCCGTTCGGCGACGTCGGCGCCGATGGAGCGCACCGACGACAGTCCCAGCCGCACGACCGGCCCGCCGCGCCCCCACCCGGACGGGCCGGCGCCCGGCGTCTCCCCCACGACGGGATCCTCCAGCGTCGCCGACGCGAGACTCAGGTTCACGTCGGGGCGGCGGACGGTGACGCCGTGCCGGCGGGCGTCGTCGACGAGCGACTGCGGCGAGTAGAACCCCATCGGCTGCGCGTTGAGCAGCGCCGCGCAGAACGCCGCCGGGTGGTACCGCTTGAGCCAGGCACTGGCGTAGACGAGATACGCGAAACTCATCGCGTGGCTCTCCGGGAAGCCGTAATTGGCGAACGCGGCGAGCTTGTCGAACAGATCGTCGGCCAGCGCACCCGTGATGCCCCTCGCAGCCATTCCCTCGTACAGCCGCCGCCGGATGCGACCCATGCGCTCCATGGACCGTTTCGAGCCCATGGCGCGCCGCAGCTCATCGGACTCGGCCGGGCTGAAACCGGCCACGTCGATCGCCATCTGCATCAGCTGCTCCTGGAACAGCGGCACCCCCTTCGTCTTCTCCAGGGACTTCTCCAGCAGCGGATGTGGATAGGTGACCTCCTCGAGTCCGTTCTTGCGGCGGATGTACGGGTGCACCGAACCGCCCTGGATCGGGCCGGGCCGGATCAGCGCCACCTCGACGACCAGGTCGTAGAACTCGCGGGGTTTCAGCCGGGGCAGGGTCGCCATCTGGGCGCGGCTCTCCACCTGGAACACCCCGACGGAGTCGGCCCGGCACAGCATGTCGTAGACCTCGGGGTCGTCCAGGGGCATCGTGGAGATGTCGAGCTCACCGCCGATCATCTCGAACGCGTACCGCAGCGCCGACAGCATGCCCAGGCCGAGCAGGTCGAACTTGACGAGGCCGACGGACGCGCAGTCGTCCTTGTCCCACTGCAGGACGGTCCGGTCCGCCATCCGCGCGTGCTCGACGGGACAGACCTCGATCACCGGCCGGTCGCAGATGACCATGCCGCCGGAGTGGATGCCGAGGTGCCGGGGAAACGTCAGCAGCGCGTTGGCGTGCTCGACGACCTGCCGGGGGATGTCGTCGTGGTCGGTGTCGCTCACCGCCGCGTGCCGCTCGACCTGCTTGCTCCACGCGTCCTGCTGCCCCGGGGAGTGCCCGAACGCCTTCGCCATGTCCCGCACGGCGGACTTCGGCCGGTACGAGATGACGTTGGCGACCTGCGCGGTGTACCGCCGGCCGTACTTGGCGTACACGTGCTGGATGACCTTCTCACGCTGGTCGGACTCGATGTCGATGTCGATGTCCGGTGGCCCGTCGCGTTCCGGGGACAGGAACCGCTCGAACAGCAGCCCCCACTTGACGGCGTCGACGTTGGTGATGCCGAGCGCGAAGCAGACCGCCGAGTTCGCCGCGGAGCCCCGCCCCTGGCAGTAGATGTTGTTCTCCTTGCAGAACGTGACGATGTCGTAGACGACGAGGAAGTACCCGGGGAAGTTGAGCTCCTCGATGAGCGCCAGCTCGTGCTCCAGCTGCGCGTGCGCCCTCGGGTTGTCGCGGTACCGGTCCGCGGCCCTCGTCATCGTCAGGTGCCGCAGCCAGTCCATCTCCGACATGCCGGGCTCCGGCACCGGGTAGTCCGGCAGTTTGGGCGCGACGAGCTTCAGGTCGAACGCGAGCTCCGCACCGAACCGCGCGGCGTTCGCGACGGCGCCGGGCCAGGCCGCGAACCGGGCCGCCATCTCCGCGCCGGAGCGCAGGTGGGCGGTGCCGGCGGCGGGCAGCCAGCCGTCGATGTCGTCGAGGCTGCGCCGGGCCCGGACGGCGGCGATCGCGGTCGCCAGCCTCCTGCGGCCCGGGGTCGCGTAGTGCACGTTGTTCGTCGCGACCGTTCTGGTTCCGCTGTCCGCCGCCAGCTCGGCGAGGGCATCGTTGCGCTCGTCGTCGTACGGCCCGCCGTGCGACGTCAGCTCCACCGCCACCGATTCGGGGCCGAACAGTGCGATCAGGCGGTCCAGTTCCTGTCCTGCCCGCTCGGGGCCGTGCTCCAGCAGCGCCGCCGGGACGTGGCCCTTGCGGCAGCCGGTGAGGATCAGCGCGTGGTCCCTGAGGGTCGCCGCGACCTCCTCCAGGTCGTACACCGGCCGGCCCTTCTCACCGCCGCGGAAGTGGGCCTCGCTGATCGTGCGGGACAGCCGGGCGTACCCCTCCGGACCCCGCGCCAGCACGAGCAGGTGCCGGCCGTGCGGGTCGGGCTCGCCGTTCTGCGGCCCGGGCAGCCCCAGCGACAGCTCCGCGCCGAACACGGTCCGGATGTCGAGCTCCCTGGCGGCCTCGGCGAACCGGACCACACCGTAGAAGCCGTCGTGGTCGGTGATCGCGACCGCCTCCAGGCCGAGCCGGGCCGCGGTCTCGGCGAGCTCCTCGGGGTGGCTGGCCCCGTCGAGGAAGCTGAAGTTGGTGTGGCAGTGCAACTCGGCGTACGGCACCGCGTCGGCGGGCCGCTCCAGCTCCGGTGCGACGTACCCGGCGCGCTTGCGGGTCCACGCCGGGGAGTCCCCGCCGTCGCCGTCGTCCGCGGCCAGGGGGTCTTTTACGTACTGTCCGCTCAGCCTCTGCTCGAACTCACGCCACGGGATGTCGGGGTTGGAGAATCCCATCAGTCGTACAGCGCTTCCACGTGCCAGACGCCTTCCTCGAGCACCGCCAGGACCGCCCGTTCGTCGGCGAGCTGGAGCTGGAACCGGGCCCGCCGGCGGGCCCCTTCCTCGTCCCACCAGCGCTCGTCGACCGGCCACGGGCCCGCCCAGGCGACGATGGTTTGCCTGTCCTTGCCGATCTGGATGCTTTCCGGCGCGCCGCTGAGCTCCAGGCGCCCGCTGACCCGCACCACCTGCCCGTCCTTGTCGGTGACCTCGGCGGGCAGCGGCCGCGGGTACACGGTCGCCGGCGACGGCGACGGCAACCGCCCCGGCCACGGCGCCTCGGTGCCCTGCGCGACCCGTTCGTCGCCGAACGCGACCAGGCGGATCCGGCTGCTGTCGGCCCGCCCGCCGTCGAGGACCGCGGTGAGGACCGCGTCCGGCCCGAGCAGCCCCTGGACCCGGGTCAGGGCCCGGTGCGCGCGGTCGCGCTCGTCGCCGGCCTCCCCCCACAGCCCCGGCTGGAGCCCGAGGTGCTCGACGACCCCCTCGGGGATGAGCCGCAGCCTGGCGATGCCGCTGGTTCCGCCGGCGTTTCGTTGCAGCCAGCCGTCGAGCTGCCACCGGAGCCGGTCGGCGATCGCGGCGACGCTCAGCAGCCCGTCGTGCCGCCAGGTCCGCAGCAGCTCCTGCCCGGTGACGGTGGTCGCCTCGATCCCCAGCCGGGTGCAGGCGAGCCCGTTGCCCTGGAGCCGATCGTGCAGCCGCTCCGCGAGGGCCCTGGCCGCGAACGCGGCCGCGTCGACCCGCTCGACCGGCTCGTCGAACGTCTCGGTCACGTCCAGGTCCACCGGCGGCCGCCGCGGCGCGAGGGGCCGCTCGTCCCGCCCGCCGGCCAGCCGGTGCGCGAGCGCCGCGTCGAACCCGAACCGTGCCAGGACGTCCGGCCCCGGCAGCGCCGCGAACTCCTTGAGCGTGTGGATCCCGAGCCGCCGCAGCAGGTCCGCGAGCGCGGGGCGCCCGAGCGCGGTGATGCTGAGGTCCGCGAGAAACGCCGCGGTCTCCCCCGGCGCCACCAGCACCCCGGCCCGCGCGGCGAGCCCCGCCGCGAACGTGCCCTCGGCGATCCCGACCTGCGCCTCCACGTCACACCGCTGCGCGATCTGCTCGACGATCTGCTCGGCCGCCGCCGCCTCACCCCCGTAGTACCGCGCCGGCCCCCGCGCCGCGAGCGCGCACGCCCCCGGCCGCAGCATCTCCACCCCCGGAGCCAGCTCCTCGATCGCCCCGAGCACCGGTTCGAACGCCCGCATGTCCCGGCCCGGGTCGTGGTCGAGCACGATCAGGTGCGGGCACCGCCCCTGCGCCTCCCGTTTCCGCAGCCCCCGCCGCACCCCTTCGGCCCGCGCCGCCGGCGACGTGGCCAGGACCCGGTTGGCGTGCAGCACCGCCACCGGCTGGTCCGCCGGATACCCGTCGACGATCTCCGCGGCCACCACCGGCCAGTCAGGACACCAGACCACGATCGTCCGCACCATCACCGCCACCGCCCCCGAACCTGTTGCGGATTGGCGTTGCGCCGGGCGACTTCGATCAGCGCAGGGTGCCGGCCGCCGGCGGCTTCGGCGGCCAGGGGCCGGGGCTCGAACGGTTGTGGCATCAGCCGACCCTCCGCAGCGCGGCGGTCGTCCTGCGGGGCATCCGCGCGTCGCGGACCGGCGGCAACGGCCCTTCCAGGGCGGGCAGCCACAGGGTCACCTCACGCACGGCGGCCGCCGCTCCCCGGCCACGGGCCTGGATGGTCAGCTCCCGGCAGCGCAGCCGGCCCCGCCCCGCGCCGAGGCCGCCCCAGCTCTGCTGAACCGGGGCCACCGTCACGTCCGCGCCCGCCCATGCCCCCGCCGGCATGAGGACGCTGCCCCGCTGCCGGGCCCGCGCCGCCAACCGGCCCGCCACCGCCGGCGCCACCGCCCCCGGCACCGCCGCCACCACGATGTCCACGCCGTCGAGCAACGCCGCGACGATGCTCGCCCACTCGGCGCCCGGGTCCGGCACCAGCGCGAGCCGTTCCAGGGCGATCCCCATCTCGGCCGCCGCCACCGGGCTCAGCGCCGGCATCCCCACCACCGCACACCACGATCCGGCCCGGCTCGCCGCCGCCAGCAACGCCAGCAGCACCGACGACGTCTGCACCGCGATCGTCGCCCCCCGCCGCAGCCCACCGCCGGGCAGCAACGCCCGCAACCCCGCGAGCACCGGCAGGACCTTCCCGGCCCCGATCCCCGCCTCGGGGGTGTGCTCACTGGCCGGCCGCACCATCCCGGCACTGACCAGCCCGGCCAGCCTGCGCCCCGGCTCGCTCCCACCCCGCGGCTCCGCGAGCGCCCGCAGCCGCCCCACTCCGTCCACCGGATCCTGGCGGGCACCACCCCCCGCGACCGACTGCCCACCAGGGACGGGAGCCAGCCGCAACTGCCCCGGCTCGGCGAGCGGCTCCTCCCGGACATCCGAACGACCGGGCCTTGCCGCCTGCTGCCCGCCACGGACGGAACCAGAAGCCCCGATCGCAGCCAGGGCGAGCCGCAACTGAGCCGGATCGGCAGGCAGCGCCGCTCGGGCACCCGGCCGCCCGAGCCCTCCAGCCTGCTGCTCACCACGCGCGGAACCGGAAGGCGGGACCGGAACCGAGGCGGGAACCAGAGCTGGAATCGGGGCGGGAGCTGGAGCCGGGGCGAGGGCGAGCAGGCGCAGCGGGGCTGGTCCGGCGGGCGGATCCTGGGGTGGCGCGCAGCCGGTGGACGGCACGGACTGCAGTTCGTAAGGGATGGCCGGGGCGATCGGGACGGGGCTCGCCGGGAGGTGGGCAGGGTCGTTCATGCCGTCGGCCCCGACCACACCGTCGTCGTCGACGTGTGCGTCGTAGGTCTCGGCGGCCGCCGAAGCCGACATGCCAGCCACGGCACCTGCTCCCCCACTGTCTGTGCTGTTCTCCCGCCGCGCCCCGAGATCCCGCTGCGACGGCCTTACACGACGCTGTCCCCTGCTGTGGCGCGGACCGCTGCCCGCCCCGTCAAACCCGCCGACCGTCCTGCCCGGTCAGTCCCGCCCGGTCAGTCCCGCCCGGTCAGTCCCGCCTGGCGTCCCCGCCGAGCAGGACCGCCAGGGCAGTCCCGTCGGACCTCCCCACGGGGCAGGACCGCCAGGGCAGTCCCGTCGGACTTCCCCACCGGGCAGGTCCGCCAGCAATCCCGCCCCGCGTCCCCACCGAGCAGGATCGCCAAGAGCAGTTCCGCCGAGCCTTCCCGCCGAGCCTTCCCGCCGGGCAATCCCGCCCCGCGTCCCTACCGAGCTCTCCCACCGGCAGGTGCTGCCCGGTCGGACGCGGAACTCAAGTGGGCGGACGGCGATGCGGTGTGGCCCACGTGGCTGACGCCGCAGATGGCGGCCGGTCCAGACGCTCGGCATCCCCACCCGGCAGGGCCTGGATGCCACCCGGTCCGGCCACCGTCTGCGGCGTCAGCCCCGGAACCAGGCCCCAACCCGCACCTGACCTCGCACCCGACCCGTGAACCCGACCCGTGAACCGGCCGGTCCAACGTGAGGTGGGAAGCCCGGACGGCACCAGCTTCACGACCGGAACACCGCACCAGCGGCTCCGGCGAGAAAAGCGCCGCCGGTGAGACGACACCGCGGAGCCGGGGCAGGTCGGCCGGGTTCCGGCACCGACCGTGGATCAGCTGGCCAGGCCCTCGAGCCTGGGCTGATAGGAGAAGCCGAGGCCGACCTCGACGACGGCGATGAACTGCTCCGCGGAGCGCATGAGGTCATCGGCCTCCCGGGCGGTGACCACCCGCGGGATGCCCGCCTCGGCGGCGGAGCGCTTGCTGGCACCGGCGGCGAAATAGGCCGCCCACTCGGTCAGCTCGGGCGCGACGAGCACCAGCAGCGACCAGACGCTCGTCACCCGGCTGCGGCGGCCCGGCGCGGCGGGCACTGCCCTGGCGGCGAGGACGGCGGCGGCGGCGCGGAGCGCGGCGAGGTGGGCGGTGGCATAACGCATCCCATCGGTGCGGATCTCCGCTGCCTCTTCGAGGCCACGACGGGCAAGGGTCAGCAGCTCCCGCGGGGTGCGGTGGGGAAGCGCATGCGCGGGAACCGGAAGCTGTTGCCGGGACGCACCGCCGGCCGGGCCGGCGACCGCAGGGGTGGCCGGGGCGGTCGGGAATCGACTGACGTTGGACGAGTGGGTCGAACGGTTCGTCGGCATCGGTGTCTCCCTCTGTGGTGCGTCGGCGGGCCCCGCCATGGGTGCCCGTGGTGCGTGCGGGCCGCCGCTGGGGGAGTAGCGGTGACACGCGCGGGTCGATCGGTGCTCGGACAGCGGGTCGAACTGCGACTCCGCCGGCCGGGCGTGGAGCTTCCCCACACCACCCCCGGCCGGCGGGCCGGCTGGGTCGTGGCCCGCCGCCCGGGGGTCGTGGGCGGCGGGCCACGACCCCGCCTGAGGCCAGACCCGCGAAAATCCGGCCTCCGCGGTGTCGCGGACCGCGCTCGGGAAGAACGCCGCGAATCGCCTTCCCGATGCAGTTCGAACACTCGTTCGACTGGGATAAGACTACACCCGGGGGGCGGGAAAGTCGCGGCGGCGCGGGAGATTTTTCGAACATTCGTTCGCACGCGCCGCGGACGCGGTCATCCGCTCGCGCTGACGCCCCCCGAGGGGTGCAGATGGGTGCGCTCGCCGTCGTGGTCGAAGATGCAGAGGATCTCCGCGGGGCCACCGTGCGCACCGAAGGCATGCGGGGTCATGGTCGAGAACTCCGCCGCCTGACCCGTCTCCACCAGGATGGTCCGCTCCCCCAGCCGCAGCTCGATGGTCCCGGACAGCACCGTGAACCAGTCCTTGCCCGGGTGCACCCGCAGCTCACCGGGGACCGCCCGGCTGACCCGCATCTTGGCCACGGAGACGCCGTGCGGCCCCGGCTCCCGGGTCAGCATCCACGTGGTCATCCCGTGCGCCACGTCGCGGCGCGGCCGGATCACCACGTCCTCGTCGTCCATGGACTCCACCAGCTGGTCCAGCGTGGTCCCCAGCGCGCGGGCGATCGGAGCGAGCTGATCCAGGGCGATCCGCCGGTGGCCGGTCTCGATCCTGCTCAGCGTGGAGGGGCTCAGGTAGCACCGGGAGGCGAGGTCGTCCAGCGACCAGCCCTTGGCGATCCGCAACCCGCGGATCCGCTTGCGAACCAGCCCGTCGAGCTCACCGTCTTGCGTCATACGCAAGATGCTATGCCACCAACGCAACTCGCGGCTATGGTCAGCGGCATGGCACACCACCACGACCACCAAAAGAGCCACGACCACCAGCAGAGCCAGGACCACCAGCAGAGCCAGGACCACCAGCAGAGCCACCAGCACGACCACCAGCACGGTCACAGCCACGCGAACCACGACCACGGAAGCCACGAGGCCCTCGCCGACATCCTCGACCTCGACGCCGAAGTGCTGCACGAGCACCTCACCGAGGTCATGGCCTGGGTGCACGAGCGCACCGGCACCGCGGCGACGGTGCTTGACCTGGGCGCCGGCACCGGCGCCGGCACCCTCGCGCTGGCCCGCCGCTTCCCCGCCGCGCGGATCACCGCGGTCGACATGTCCCCGCAGATGCTGGACCACCTGCGGCACAAGGCGCACGCCGCGGGGCTGGCGGACCGGATCCGCACGGTCGAGGCGGACCTCGACACCGCCTGGCCGGACGGGGTCGAGACGCCGGCCGACCTGGTGTGGGCGGCCAACTCCCTGCACCACCTCGCCGACCCCGTCGGCACGCTGCGCACGATCCGCGCCGCGATCCGCCCCGGCGGGCACCTCGTCGCCCTCGAGATGGACGCGTTCCCGCGGTTCCTGCCGGACGACGTGCTCGAGGCCCGCTGCCACGCCGCGGTGGCCGAGGCCCGGGCCACCGACATGCCGCACCTCGGCGCGGACTGGGCGCCGCTGCTGCGCGCGGCCGGCTTCACCGTCAAGGCCCAGCGCCGCTTCGAGATCGACCTGCGACCGCCGCTGCCGGAGGCGACCGGCCGTTACGCCCAGACGTCCCTGCGCCGCCTGCGTCAGGGCCTCGAAGGCCGGCTGAGCCCGGAGGACCTGGTGGCACTGGAGGCGCTGGCGGAGGCCGTACCCCAGCATCCGGACCTCACCGTCCAAGCTCGACGGACCGCTTGGATCGTCGAACCGTAAGGGGTGGCACAGCGGTCCACTCCTGACCTGTACCCTCTGCGGGTGACCCACCAGCCCCGCCCCGCCGCCGGTGTCGCAATGGTCCTCGCCGGCAGCGTCCTGTTCGCCGTCAACGGCACCGTGTCCAAGCTCGCCGCCGAGACCGGGATCGACGCGCCGCAGCTCACCACCCTGCGGGCCGGCGGGGCCGCGCTGGGGCTGTTCGCGCTCGCGCTCGCGCTCCGGCCGTCCCGGCTGCGGATCACCCGGCGGGAGGTGCCGATGCTCGTCGCGTACGGCCTCGCCGGCTTCTTCTTCGTCCCCATGCTCTACTTCGTCGGCATCGGCAGGCTGCCGGTCGGCATCAGCCTGCTGTTCGAGTACACCGCGCCGGTCCTGGTCGCGCTGTGGGCACGGTTCGTGCAGGGCCACGCGGTGCGGCCGAGGCTGTGGGTGGGCCTCGCCGCCAGCCTCGCCGGGCTCGCCTGCGTCGCGGAGATCTGGGGCGAGCTGCGCCTCGACGCGGTCGGGGTGAGCGCCGCGCTCGGCGCCGCCGTGCTGCTCGCCGTCTACTACCTGCTCAGCGCCCGGGGCGTGGCGAGCCGCGACACGCTGTCGCTGACCGCGTACGCGTTCGGGGTGTCCGCCCTCGCCGGCTCGCTCGTGCGGCCGTGGTGGGAGTTCGACTTCGCCCGGACCACGGTCACCACCCACGGCGTCCCGGTCTGGCTGCTGCTCCTCTATGTCGTGATCGGCGGGTCGATCGCCCCGTACCTGCTGATCGCCGGCGCGATGCGGCACCTGCCACCGACCAGCGTCGGCATCATCGGCATGTCGGAGCCGGTGATCGCCACCGCCGTGGCCTGGCTGGTCCTGCACGAGCACCTGAACGTCGCGCAGATCTGCGGGGGCGCCCTGATCCTGGCCGGCGTCGCGTTGGCCGAGACCGCGCGGGTGCAGACGGTCCCGGCCGAACGCCACCCCGAAATTGTCGGCGCCCCCAACTAGAGTCGACGGCATGCAGGTACATCCCAACGTGCAGGCAATCCAGGACGCCCTCGACGCCGCCGGGGCACGCGACGCCGCCGGCAACCCGTGCCAGGTCAGGGTGCTCACCGAGCCGGTCCCCACCGCCGCGACGGCGGCGGCCGCGGTCGGGGTCGAGGTCGGCCAGATCGCCAACTCGTTGATCTTCGACGCCAACGGCGACCCATTACTGGTCCTCACGTCCGGCGCGCACCGCGTGGACACCGGCAAGGTCGCCGCGCTGCTCGGCATCGCCAAGAGCAGGGTCCGGCGGGCCAGCCCCGAGTTCGTCCTGGAGCACACCGGCCAGGTGGTCGGCGGGGTGTCGCCGCTGGGCCACCCGAAGCCCGTCCGCACCTTTGTCGACATCGATTTGGAGGGGTACGGCGAAATCTGGGCCGCGGGTGGCATCTCCCAGGCGGTCTTCCCGATCACGTACGAGGAGTTGGTGCGCATCACCGCCGGCACCCCGGCCGAGGTCGCGTGACGGTCCGGCTCCACGTCTGGCGCGTCCGCAGGGCCGCGGTGCCGCTCGCGTTCTGGGGGATGGCCGTCGACCGGCGGAGGCTGCGCCGCCAGGCAGGCTTCGTGAAGCTGCTCGGCACCGGCCGGGGCAGCGACTTCGGCGCGGGCAGGACTGACCTGACCCGCTGGGCGGCGATCATCGTCGGCGACGCCGTCGTCGTGCCACCGATGCGGGGAGCCATCGCGAGCTGCGTCGTCACGCTGGCGCCGATCGCCAGCCGCGGCACGTGGGCCGGGCACGCACCGTTCGACTCCGACGGCAGGAGCAGCCCCGCCGCCCGCAAAAGCCCGGCCGACCGCACCACCGACCCGGCCGACCGCCGGAGCGAACCGGCCGACGGCAGGCGCGACCCCACCACCCAAAAGAGCGACCCGCCTGACGGAAGGCGCGATCCGGCCGACCGTAACAGCGACCCAGCCGCCCACACGCGCCCAGCCGACGGCAACGGCGACCCGGCCGACGGCACAAGCGATCCCGCCGACGGCACGCGCCCAGCCGACGGCAAAAGCGAGCCTGCGGACGGCATGAGCGACCCAGCCCGCCGGAACGACCCAGCCAGCCCGAGCGGCCCGGCCAGCCGGAGCGGCCCGGGCGGCCCGGCTGTCCACGGGAGCGATCCTGGCGACCGCGAGGGCCGCAAGGCCGACGGCATGATCGCGGTGCTGACCCGGGCCAGGCTGAAGGCCCGCAAGGCACCCGCGTTCTGGCGGGCCATCGATCCCGTGTCCAGGGCGCTCCCCGAGGCCGAGGGCATGATCTGCGCGTTCGGTGTCGGGGAGGCACCCGTAGGATTCCAGGGCACGGTCAGCCTCTGGCGCAGTGCGGCGGATGTCGTGCGTTTCGCGTACCGTCAGCCCGAGCATGCCGCCGTCGTGGACCGCACGGCCCGGGAAGGCTGGTATGCGGAGGAGTTGTTCGCCCGGTTCCGCGTGCTGGACATCACCGGCGACCGGGAGGTGATCGGTTGGAGGGACAGCCCGTGAGGCTCGTGCGGTGGCGCGGGGACGACCTCCTCGCGCGACTCGACGACGTCATCGCCGTCTACGGGGAAGCGATGGGCTACTCGGTCCAGCTCCTGCAGACCCGCCGCGGCTATGTGGCCGGCCACACCCGGCGCGAGTCGTTCCAGGCGGTCGCGACCCTGGACGACGAGGACAACCTGCTCGGCTTCGGCTACGGCTACCGGGGCACGTCCGGGCAGTGGTGGCACGACCAGGTGCGCAACGCGCTGCGCCGGGAGCACCGCAAGTTCTGGCTCGGCAACTGCTTCGAGCTCGTCGAGCTGCACGTCCGGCCGCACGCGCAGGGGCACGGCATCGGCGCCCGCCAGCTGCACGACCTGCTCAGCAACGCGCCCCAGCAGACCGCGCTGCTGTCCACGCCCGAGGCGCCGGAGGCGACGTCGCGGGCCTGGCGGCTCTACCGGCGGTTCGGCTTCGTCGACGTCCTGCGGCACTTCAACTTCCCGGGCGACGACCGCCCGTTCGCCGTCCTCGGCCGGCAACTGCCACTGTGAGAGCCCTCTGGGCCGTGCTCGCAGCGCTGGTCCTCGTCGAGATCGCGTATCCGCTCGTGCACGGCGGCACCCGCGCCGTGCTGACCGTCGCCACCGTCGTGGTCGGCTACCTGCTGTCCGTCGGGCATGCCTGGCTGTCCCGCGGCCCGCGCACCGCGGCCGTGCTCATCCTGGTCACGACCGGCGGCGGCTTCGCCGTCGAGGCGGCCGGCCGGGCGACCGGGTACCCGTTCGGCGACTACGACTACACCGGTTCGCTCGGGCCTCGGCTGCTGGGCGTGCCGCTGGTGATCCCCCTGGCCTGGACGTGGATGGCGTGGCCGGCGTGGGTCGCCGCGGCCCGCCTCACCACCCGGCCGTGGCTGCGGACCGGTGTCGCCGGGCTGGGCCTGGCCGCGTGGGACCTCTTCCTCGACCCGCAGATGGTCGGCGAGGGCCACTGGCGCTGGGACAGCCCCGGCGCCGCGCTCCCGGGCGTCCCCGAAATTCCGATCACCAACTATCTCGGTTGGCTGGTGGTGGCGTGGGTACTGGCGGCAGCGCTCACGGTCACCGCTGAGAACGGCAGTGACGACCGGCCGATGTACGCGCTGTACCTGTGGACGTACGGCTCCAGTGTCCTCGCGCACGCGGTGTTCCTCGGCCTGCCGGCCTCGGCCGCGTGGGGCGCCGCCGGGATGGGCCTGGTCGCGGTCCCGCTGGCGGTGACGCTGTGGCGCTCGCGGTCCTGACCCTCGCGGTGCTCGCGCTCACCGTGCACACGCTGGTCAATGCCCGGCTGCTGCGAAGGCCGGGCGCTGGAACGCGGCAGCACCGGGTGGCCGTGCTGCTGCCGCTGCGGGACGAAGCACACCGGGTCGAGCCGTGCCTGCGCGCGCTGCTCGCCCTGCGCGGCGAGCCCCGGCTGCTGATCCTCGACGACGGGTCCACCGACGGCACCGCCGACCTCGTCCGGTCCGTCCTCGCCCCCGCCGGCGACCGGGTCACGCTGCTGACCGGCCGGCCGCTGCCACCGGGCTGGCTCGGCAAACCCCACGCCTGCCACCAACTCGCCGAGGCCGAGGCCGAGGCCGGAGCCGAAGCCGACGTCCTCGTGTTCATCGACGCGGACGTGGTGCTGCGGGAGGACGCCCTCGACGCCGCCACCGCGGTCCTCGACGACGCGGAGGCCGACCTGCTCAGCCCGTACCCCCGCATCACGGCAGGCAGCCCGGGCGAGCGGCTCGTCCAGCCCCTGCTGCAGTGGTCGTGGCTGACGTTCCTGCCGCTGCGGGCGATGGAACGCTCGCCCCGCCCGTCGCTCGCCGCGGCCGGCGGGCAGTTCCTGCTGGTCCGGCGGGCCGCCTACGACCGGGCCGGCGGGCACGCCGCAGTCCGGGACAGGATCCTGGAGGACATCGAGCTGGCGCGGGCGGTGAAACGCACCGGCGGCCGGATCGCGCTCGCGGACGGTTCGGACCTCGCGACCTGCCGCATGTACACGTCCTGGCAGGATCTGAGAGACGGCTACAGCAAGTCGCTGTGGGCGTCGTTCGGCTCGCCGGTGGGCGCCGCCGCGGTCGTGACGCTGCTGCTCACCCTGTATGTGGTGCTGCCGCTGACGGGCACCTGGTGGGGCCTGGCCGGCTACCTGCTGGGCGTGGCCGGCCGGGTCGTCAGCGCCCGCGCGACCGGCGGCCGGGCCTGGCCCGACGCGCTCGCCCACCCCGTCTCCGTGCTGCTGTTCGCCTGGCTGGTCGTCCGGTCGTTCCGGCGGCGAGGCCGGGTCACCTGGAAGGGGCGCCCCACATGGCGACCGTGACCGTCATCGGCGCCGGCGTCGGCGGCCTCGCCACGGCGGCCCGGCTCGCCGCCGCCGGCCACCGCGTCACCGTGTTCGAGCAGGCTCCGGCGGCGGGCGGCAAACTCGGCCGGCACGAGCGGGTCACCACCGCCGGCACGTTCCGGTTCGACACCGGGCCCAGCCTGTTCACGCTGCCGCAGGTGGCCGCGGAGCTGTTCGCGCACACCGGCGGCCCCGCCCCCGAGCTGGATCTGGTCGCGTTGGATCCGCTGGTACGGCACTGCTTCCCCGACGGCACGACCCTGGACTCGTGTGCCGGGGCCGGCTTCGCCGACCGGATCGCGGGCGCGTTCGGCCCGGCGGCGGCCGACGACTGGCGGCGGCTGTGGCGGCGCGCCGGGCGGGTCTGGGAGACCTCGTGGCGGCACGTCCTCACCGCCCCGGTGGACGGCCCGCTGCAGCTGGCCGGCCTGGCGTGGCGGCTGCGTGACCTGGCCGCGATCGCGCCCGGCCGGACGCTGCGCGGGCTGGGTCGCCGGCACCTGCGGGACCCCCGGCTGCGGATGCTGCTGGACCGGTACGCCACCTACACGGGCGCCGACCCGCGCCGGGCCCCGGCCGCGCTGCTCGCGATCCCCTACGCGGAGCTGGAGTTCGGCGGCTGGTACCTGCGCGGCGGCCTCGGCACCCTCGCCGACGCCCTCCTCGCCCGCTGCGCCGCGCTCGGCGTCACCGTCCACCTCGGCACACCGGTCGGATCAGTCCTCGTGGAAGGCTCCCGGGCCGCCGGGGTCGTCCTCGCCGACGGCACCACGGTCCGCAGCGACCTGGTCGTCGCCAACGCCGACGCGCTGCACGTGTACCGCGACCTGCTGCCGGCACCGCGCCGGGCGGCCGCCCTGGAGCAGCGCAGCCTCGGCGGGTTCGTCCTGCTGCTCGGGGTCCGCGGCACCACCCCGCGGCTGGCGCACCACACGGTGTTCTTCCCACGGGACTACGACGCCGAGTTCGACGCGATCTTCGGCGCCCCGGCCCGCCCGCCGGACGACCCCGCGGTGTTCGTCACGTCGGCCGACGACCCCAGCGCCCGCCCGGACGGCCACGAGGCGTGGTTCGTCCTGGTCAACGCCCCGCCGCAGGGAGCCTTCGACTGGCGCGCCCCCGGCGTCGCCGAGGGCTACGCGGACCGGGTCCTCGCCGTGCTCGCCGACCGGGGGGTCGACGTGCGGGACCGGCTGCTGTTCCGCGACGTGCTGACCCCCGCGGACCTGGAGGCGGCGACCCGCTCCCCCGGCGGCGCGATCTACGGCACCGCCAGCCACGGCCTCACCGGCCTGCTCCGGCCCCCGACCCGTGGCGCGGTCCGGGACCTGTTCCTGGTCGGCGGGTCCGTGCACCCCGGCGGTGGCCTGCCCCTGGTGATGCTGTCCGCGAAGATCGTCGCCGACCGGATCGGCCCTGCGTAAGACCTTGAACCTGTCCGCTGAGAGCAGCAGGATCGGCGCGCCGACACCACTCGGATCGGACCGGTCGACGGCGGCTGACCGCTTACAAGCAACCGTACACCAGCCCAAAAAACCGGACTCCGGAGCGTTACCGGCCATCACCGTTCGCAGTCTCGCGCGGGTCGCAACACCCAGATCCTGCCCTGTTTCACGATAATGCACGGCGGACGACGATCACTAACTGGACGAAGCCGACGGTGGTCAGCGCCGCCATCACCACCAGTACGGCAAGGACCGTCACGTCCTGCCAGCCGCCCGCGACCGCGGCGACCGCGGCCGCGAGGAGCCCGAAGATCGTGACCAGCACCCGGGTGGGGCGCTCCGCGACCGTGACCGTGCCGATGTCGGACATGCCGGCGACGGTGGCTCTGGCCCGCACGTACTCGTGCAGCCACATCACGCCGCAGCACGCCGCGGCGAGCCAGGCCGGCCCGCCGAGGACGACCAGTGCCGCGAGCCAGCACGCCTCGGCGACGCGGTCGGCGGCGGAGTCGTAGACCTGGCCGAGCCGGCTCGCCCGGCCGGTGACCACCGCCAGGACACCGTCGACGGTGTCCGCGACCGCCGACAGCAGCACCAGCACCGCACCCGCCAGGGCCCAGCCGCGCCCGGCGGCGACGGCGAAGGGCACCGCCACGGACAGCAGCAGCCCCAGGACGGTGACGGCGTTCGGGCTGCGGACACCGATGCGGGCGAGGGCGGCGCCCAGCTCGTATGACATGCGCAGCCAACCCCGCACGAGCTGCGGCGCGGACCTCGGGTCGTAGCCGCCGTGCGCCACCGCCCACCGCTCGGCATAGGCGTCCCAGTCCCGGACGTCAGACGCGGGCGCCGACACCGAGCTGCTGCCAGACCTCTCGCGTGGCCGTCGACCGATTGAGCGTGATGAAGTGGATCCCCGGGATGCCCTCGTCGAGGAGCCGCTCGCACATCTCGCTGGCCAGGTCGATGCCGAGGCTCCGGACGGCCTGGGGGTCGTCGGCGACGGCCTCGAACCGCGCGGCGAGCGCCGGCGGGAACGGCGCGCCCGACAGCTGCTGGGACCGGGCGATGGTGCCCATCGCCGTGACGGGCATGACCCCGGCGACGATCGGGGTGGCGCAGCCGGTTGCCGCGACCCGGTCCCGCAGCCGCAGGTAGTCGTCGGCGTCGAAGAACATCTGGGTGATCGCGAAGTCGGCGCCGGCCCGACATTTGCGGACGAAGTTGGCGGTGTCGGACTCGATGTCGGCCGACCTCGGGTGCTTGTACGGGAACGCCGCCACCCCGATGCTGAAGTCCCCGGACTCGCGGACGAGACGCACCAGGTCCTCCGCGTAGAGCACGCCCTCGGGGTGCCGGACCCACTCCCCCATCGGGTCGCCGGGCGGGTCGCCGCGCACCAGCAGGAAGTTGCGGATGCCGGCGCCGGCCAGCTGGCCGATGACGTTGCGCAGCTCGGCGACGGAGTGGTTGACGGCGGTCAGGTGCGCCATCGGCAGCAGCGTCGTCTCCGTCGCCACCCGCTCCGTCACGGCCACGGTCGTGTCGCGGGTGGTGCCGCCGGCACCGTACGTGATGGAGACGAACGACGGCCGCAGCGGCTCCAGCTCCCGGATCGCCTGCCACAGCTGGCGCTCGCCCTCGGGAGTCTTCGGGGGGAAGAACTCGAAGGAGAACGTCGGCGCCGCCCCGGCGATCAGGTCACCGATCGCCGCGGGTCCACCGCCCATCACAGAAGGAAGTCCAGATGCCACGCCCCGACTGTAGTGCCACCGGCACCACGGCCGGGAGCTCCGTCGTCACCGAATCATGTCGTACCCCTGGGGTAGAAACGACATCGGACGGTTCGACGTCCGCGGGCAGCGCGAAGCCCGCGGCGCCGGGCGTCCGGCTGGACCGCGAGCGGACGGGGGTCGCTGGTTCCAGGAGGTCGTGACCGATGTCTCAGAGGATCGACCCGCCCGCTGGCCCGGGCGAGTCGCTCGGCGTGCTGCTGACCCGGCTGCGCCAGGCGCAGGGCAAGTCACAGGTGCGGCTGGCCGGGCTGCTGTGCGCCGCGTCGGGCCTGCCGACACTCACCCGCCACGAGATCTCCAGGTGGGAGCGGGAGGAGCGGGTCCCGAGCCAGGTCTGGCTGGGCTGGCTCGCGCTCGTGCTCGACACCCCGGTCCACGACCTGGAGCGGGCCGCGGCGCGGACCCGCCGGCGGAGGGAGCCGACCATGACCCCGACCACCTCGACCACCACGACCACCACGACCACCACGACCACCACGACCACCACGACCGTCCCGGCCGTCCCGGCCACGGCGCCGCCCACGGGTCCGGCCGGGCGGGGCGGTGCCGGGGCATGCGGGCCGGCCGGGGCCGGCGACGGTGGACCGGACCGGCGCGGGCGCATCGACGAGCTGCGCCGCATGGACGACCTCCTCGCCGGCCCCGAGCTGCTCGCGCTGGTGCGCGCCGAGCTGCGGGCCGCCGCACGCGACACCACCGCCGGCCGTGGTGCCCCGGCGCAGGTCGCGGAGCTGGCCCAGCTGCACGCCTGGGTGGCCGCCGACGCGGGCCGGCAGACGCCAGACGGCATCCTGCGCAGCGGGGTGCGGGCGGCGCTCGCCGCCGGCGACCGGGCGCTCGCCGGGCATCTCCTCGGCTGCCACGCCCAGGCAGTCGCGGAGCGCGGCGACGGCCCGGCCGCCCTGCGGGCCGCGGGCGCCGCCGAGCGGGTCGCGGCCGGCAGCGACCCGGCGACCACGACCGTGCTGTCGTTGCGGGTCGCGTTCGCGGCGGCGCAGGCCGGCGACCGGCGCACCTGCGACACGGCACTCGCCGCGGCGGGGCACGCGCACACCCGTGGCCGGCCCGGCCTCGCCCCGCCCTGGCTGTACTGGCTGGACGACGCCCACGTGGACGCGCTCACCGGCCTGTGCCTGGCCGCGGCGGGCCGGCCCACGGCGGCGCTGGCCCGCCTCACCACCGCGCTGCGCTCCCCGACCGTGCGGTTGCGCGCCGCGGGCCTGGTGACGGCCGCCGCCGCCCACGCCCACCTCGCCGCCGGCGACCTCGACGCGGCCTGCGCCGCCGCCACCGAAACGCTGCTCACGTGCGTGGACTCGGGTTCGTTCCGGGTGCTGGACCGGCTGCGCCGCCTGGAGCCGGCCCTGCACGCCGCAGCCGGCCCCGGCTGGCCACCGGCCGCGCTGCGCGCCTACACCACGCTGGCCGAGTCGGCCGCCACGTATCTGCCGGGTGCCGCCCCGCCGCCGGTGCGCCCGGCCCCGCTCCGGCCAGCCCCGGCCCCGCTCCGGCCAGCCCCGGCTCCGGCCCCGCTCCGGCCAGCCCCGGCTCCGGCCCGGCTCCCGGGCACGGCGGCCAGCTGATCCGGCACCCCGACCCGCCCCGCCCGACCACGACACCGGGCGGCGGCCACCAGGGGCATTGGTCGTCGTTCGGTGTTACAACACCGATCATGGCAAGACCGTGAGAGCTCGGCGCGAGCCTTGCCCGCGCCCTGATTCAGGTGGTGTGTTCGAAGGTTGAAGCCAGCGACGGTGTGGCACCACCGAACGACGCCCTCGGCGGCGCTGGACCATGCGATCGCGGTCGTCGGGGATCAGCACCCCGGACACGGCACCCACCGCAACCAAGAAGCCCGACCCGCACGGCCGAAGGCTGCGCGGGTCGACGTTCAGCGAGCGGCCGGTCTCGCAGCGTCGCCGCAGCCCGGGGCGGTGTCCTCCGAGTGGCCACTTCCCCTGCCGCACCGGCCGACGCAGGTGGGTACCGGAGCGGCGGGCCCGCCGCTTTCGGACTAGCGTCTCTGCCGTGACGCACCCCTTCCTCGACCGGGCCGACCTCCGCACGCGGGTGCGGCAGGCGCTCAGTGACTTCCTCCAGCGGCGGCGGAGCCGGCTGGCCGAAATCGAGCTGGCGGCGCTCGCCCCGGTCGCCGACGCGATCGAGGCGCTCGTGCTGCAGGGCGGCAAGCGGCTGCGGCCGGCGTTTGCGTACTGGGGGCATCGCGGGGCCGGCGGTGAGGACGACGACGCGGTGGTGGCGGCGGTCGCCGCGCTCGAGCTGGTCCAGGCGAGCGCGCTGATCCACGACGACGTGATGGACGGTTCGGAGACCCGGCGCGGCGAGCCGGCCGTGCACCGCAGGTTCGCGACGCTGCACGCGGAGGCCGGCTGGCGCGGTGACCCGGCCGGGTTCGGCACCGCCGCGGCGATCCTGCTCGGCGACCTGAGCCTGGTGTGGTCGGACGAGATGCTGCACGCGAGCGGGCTCGACCCGCACGTCCTGGCGAGGGCCCGGCCGGTGTTCGACGACATGCGGACCGAGGTGACCATCGGCCAGTATCTCGACGTGCAGACGCAGGCGACCGGGGACACGTCGACGGCGCGGGCGAGCCTGGTGGCGCGGTTCAAGTCGGCGAAGTACACGATCGAGCGGCCGCTGCTGCTCGGCGCCGCGATCGCCGGGGCGTCGCAGACCCTGGCCAAGGCGTATGAGGGTTACGGGCTGCCGCTGGGCGAGGCGTTCCAGCTGCGCGACGACGTGCTCGGCGTGTTCGGGGACCCGGCGGTGACGGGGAAACCCGCCGGCGACGATCTGCGCGAGGGCAAGCGGACCTACCTGATCGCGGCGGCCCTGGAGGCGGAGAGCGCGACGGCGGCCATCGACGAGCTGCTCGGCAACCCGGACCTGGACGCGAGCGGGGTCGCCAGGTTGCGCGAGGTCATCGAGGGCAGCGGCGCCCTGGCGAGGACCGAGCGCAGGATCGAGATCCTCACCGCGGAGGCCCTGACGGCCCTGGAGGGCGCGCGGATCACCGCGGAGGCGCGGGAGGTTCTGACGGGTCTGGCCCAGGCCGCGACGCAGCGGACAGTCTGACCCACAGCGACAACGTCAGCACGATCAGCGCGAAGCCGAACGCGAGGTCCTCGACCGGGGCGTACACCAGCCGCACCCCGAGAATGTCGTCGGGGTTGTAGAGGACCACGCCCCGCCCGGTGAGGATGCCGTTCGACAGCAGTTGGAAGCCGAAGATGATCGGGTACGTGCACCAGAACACGCGCCCGAGCACGATCCGGCTCCGCAGCACGAACACGTCGATCAGGACGGCCACGACGACGCCGGTCACCGCGGCGGCGGTGTAGGTCACGGCCGCCGCCGCGAAGCGAGCCGCCGCCGCGCGGCGAGGCGCAGCAACGTCTGCCGGGTCGCCTCGAAGCCGAGGATCGCGCAGACCGGCACGACGAGGAAGAACAGCACCTCTTCCAGCGGCAGCCCGCCCGGGAACAGCACCCCGGTCAGCTGCGCGGGGTCGAACGTCCAGTGCCCGGCGCGGATGGCCAGGAGGTCCCATCCGACGAACACGGCGGCGACCGGCGCGATCGTCAGGACGAGCCGACGGACCTGCCGGAGCACACCGACCTTCAGCAGCGGCTCGAGCCACAGCGCGCCGAACAGGCAACCGGCGAGCACCAGCAGGTACGTCAGGTGCGGCAGCATCCGTCAGAAGCCCAGCGCCTGCGCGCGGCGCTTGACCTCGGTGGCCCGGTTACCCCGCAGCGCCTCGGCCGGTGTGCCCGGCAGGGTGTCGTCGGGCGTGTACAGCCACCGCAGCGCCTCATCGTCGTTGTACCCGGCGTCGTGCAACACCGTGAGGACGCCGGGCAGGTGCTTCACCACACCGTCGTCGCTGATGAAGTCGGCCGGCACGCGCAGCACACCGTCCTTGCGGACGGCGAGGAACTTGCGCTCCCGGACGAGCTGGTGCACCCGGTTCACCGGGATGTCGAGGCGTTCAGCGACGTCCGGCATGGTCAGCCACTCGGTCGGGCCCACAGGTTGTTCGGTCACAGGAACACAGTGCCATGTCGCTGCGACGACAACTGACGGAGGGGAACGGCTGTGGGGCTCTGGCTCAAGGTCCACCGTGAGGTCACCGGTGCCTGGCGCTCCGCGTGCTACGACGTCTACCGGCAGGTGAGCCGGCGCAAGCTGGTGCAGTTGCTGACCGACGAGACGACCGAGTTCGCGGCGCGGCACCGCGCCCGGGACGTGCCCCGCCGGCCGCGGCGGGTGGCGGCGACCAGCGGCGTCGCGCTGCTCGTCGCCGGTGGGGCGGCCGGGACCTACCTCGCGGTCGCGGGCAGTCTCACGGCGATGCGGACGCCGCCGGCGCCGCCGGCGGTCGCCGCCGCGGCGGAAAAGGCGCCGGACGTGACGGAACCGGCGACCAGCGCCGCGCCGCAGGCCGAACCGACCCACGCCCGGCCGCAGGTGCGGCGGTCCGCACCGCAGCCGATCCTGGCGATGCCGGCCGTGCCGCCGCCCGCCGGGGCGCCCACGACGAACCGGCCGGAGAGCACGCCGACCCCCTCGGCGAGCCCCAGCCCGAGCGCATCAGCCAGTCCGTCACCCTCCGCAACCGGAGCATCGCCAACCCGTACAGCCTCGAAGACCCCGAAACAGGGACAAAGCAATGTCGGTGTGGCAGGACGCTGAGGAATCGGGTTCACCAGCCGTACACTCGCAGCCAATGGATACCACGGTCGCCGATCCCCTTCTCGGTGCGCTTGTAGACGGGCGCTACCGCGTTCGCTCCCGTGTCGCCAAGGGCGGCATGGCGACGGTCTACACCGCTCTCGACGAGCGGCTCGAGCGCACCGTCGCCCTCAAGATCATTCACCCTGGTCAGTCGCACGATCCGCACTTCGTCAACCGGTTCACCGACGAGGCGAAGACGATCGCGCGGCTCACCCACCCCAACGTCGTGGCGGTCTACGACCAGGGCACCCACCACGGCCTGCCCTACCTGGTGATGGAGTTCGTGCGGGGCCGCACGCTGCGCGAGGTGCTCGCCGAGCGCCGCCGCCTGCAGCCGCAGGAAGCGCTCGCGATCATGGAGCAGATGCTCGCCGCGATCGCCGCCGCCCACCGCGCCGGCCTGGTCCACCGCGACGTCAAGCCGGAGAACGTCCTCGTGGCCGAGGCCCCCGGCGACGCGCACAACCTCGTCGACGGCGTGGTCAAGGTCGCCGACTTCGGGCTCGCCCGCGCGGTCGAGGCCAGCGCCGACGAGACCGGCTCGCACCTCATGGCCACCGTCGCCTACGTCGCGCCGGAGCTCGTCACCGACGGCCACGCCGACCCCCGCACCGACGTGTATTCCGCCGGCATCGTGCTGTTCGAGATGCTCACCGGCCGGGTGCCCTACGAGGCGGACCGGCCCGTCGAGGTCGCCTGGCAGCACGTCGACCGGGACGTGCCGTTCCCGTCGCGGTACACCCCGGGCCTCCCGCCGGCCATCGACGACCTGGTCATCCGCGCGACCCGCCGCGACCCCGGCGCCCGCCCGACCGACGCGGGCGCGATGCTCGCCGAGGTCCAGGCCGCCCGCGAGAACATCGGCATGGAGCTGGCGACCCGGTCCCGGCCCCTCGCGCAGCCGACGGTGATCGTGCCGCAGGTCGAGTCGGTGCCGCAGAACGTGTACCGCACCGGCTCGATGTCGGTCGAGCCGGCCCGGCCGTCCTGGGCGAAGCTGCCCAGCCCCACGCCCGCGCAGCCGCCGGCCCGCCGCCGCCGGGCGCAGCCGGAGCCGACCGGCCCGGCCGCCCGCCTCGCCGAGCTGCTCGCCCAGGTCAATGCCAACCCGCGGACCCGCCTGACGGTGATCGCGGCGATGCTCACGCTGGGCCTGCTCGTCGCCATCGGTGGATACTGGATCGGCGTCGGCCGCTACACCGACGCGCCCGACCTGACCACGATGAGCAGCGACATGGCCGGCCAGCAGGCCAGGGCCGCCGGGTTCAAGGTGAAGTTCGGCCCGGCCAAGTTCGACACGAAGATCGCCAAGGACAAGGTCCTCGCCCAGGACCCGGCGGCGCACGCGCGCATCCTGGACGGCGGCACGATCACGCTGACGCTGTCGCTCGGACCCGAGATCCACAAGGTTCCCGACATCGCCGGCAAGGAGTATGACCTCGCGCTCGTCGACATCCAGGCAACCGGCCTGCAGGCGACCCGCGCCGAGAAGTTCGACGACGCGATCCCGGCCGGCTACGTCGTGGAGACGGACCCGAGGATCGGCACCGAGGTCAAACCCGGCCAGACGATCAAGATTCTCGTCAGCAAGGGCCCCAACCCGGTCAAGGTGCCGCTCGTCATCGGCAAGAACATCGAAGACGCCAAGCAGGCCCTCACCAAGGTGAAGATCACGGTCGGCAAGATCGAGGCCGTCGACAGCGACAAGCCCGCGAACGAGGTCACCTCGCAGAGCATCGGCGACGGCAACAGCGTCACCGACGGCATGGTCATCGACCTGCAGATCTCCAAGGGCCCCGCGCTCGTCACCCTTCCCGACGTCCGCGGCCAGCAGCTCGACGATGCCCGGCGGGCCCTGGAGGCGATGGGCCTCGCCGTCGACGCGCAGGGCTTCGGCACCGTCCGGCAGATGGACCCGGGGCCCGGCACCCAGGTCCCGCCCGGCACCCGGATCCGCCTGCTGGCGTACTTCTAGTGCACGGTTCGACACCGGTCGGCGGGCACGCGCCCGCCGCCGGTGGGCTCGCCAAGGCGTCGCTGCGCTACGTCGAGCAGACCGACGCCACCGCCGTGCAGGTCTACGTCTCCAACCCGCGCGGCTGGGCGGTCACCGACGGCGACCCCGCCCAGGACGCGGCGTTCCGCACCGGCTGCCACGACCGCGGCGTCACCGCGTACATCCACGCCGCGCTCCTGGTCAACCTCGGCTCCCCCACCGAGGCCACGGTCGAGCGGTCCATCGCCTCCCTCGAACACGCCCTGCGCCGCGGCAAGGCGATCGGCGCCCAGGGCGTGGTCTTCCACGCCGGTTCAGCGGTCGACGCCGCGCACGCCGAGAAGGCCCTGGATGTGGTACGGGACGTGCTCCGCCCCCTGCTCGACCGGGCCGCCGGGGAAGGCTGGCCACCCCTGCTGGTCGAGCCGAGCGCCGGCGGCGGCCGTTCCCTGGCGTCCCGGGTCGAGCACCTGGAGGCGTACCTCGCCGCCGTCGACGACCACCCGCACCTCGGCGTCTGCTTCGACACCTGCCACGCCTGGGCCGCGGGGCACGACCTCGCGACCCCCGGCGGCATGGCCGCCACCCTCGACGCCCTGCTCAAGGCGACCGGCCCCGGCCGGCTGCGGCTCATCCACGCCAACGACTCGAAGGACCCCTGCGGCTCGACCCGCGACCGCCACGAGTCCCTCGGCAAGGGCACCATCGGCGCGGCGGCGTTCGCGGAGCTGGCCCGGCACCCGGCGGCGGCCGGCGTACCGCTGATCGTGGAGACCCCGAGCGGCGAGCTGTCCGCCGACCACGCCGCGGACATCGCCCTGCTGCGCAGCGTGTCCGCCTCCCGCTGACATCGACCCGCACCACGGTCCGGCCACAGCGACCAGGGTGCAGAGCGGGGGTCAGGTCAGGAGCTTGGTGAGCACCGACGCGGTGGTGGTGACGTCGTCGTCGGTGAGGTCCAGGTGGGTGGTCAGGCGGACCGTGCGCGGCCCGAACGGGGACACCAGCACACCGAGGTCGCGGGCCGCCGCCGTCAGCTGCGCCGCGTCGAGGGCGGCCGCGCGCAGGTCCAGCATGACGAGGTTCGTCTCGACGCGGGCCGGGTCGACGACGCCCAGCGGGGCCAGCGCCGAAGCGAGGTGCCGGGCCTTGGCGTGGTCGTCGGCGAGGCGGTCGATGTGGTGGTGGAGGGCGTACAGGCCGGCCGCGGCGAGGATGCCGGCCTGGCGCATGCCGCCGCCGAGGCGTTTGCGGATCACGCGGGCCTCGGCGATGCGGGCGGCGGAGCCGATGACCAGCGAGCCGACGGGCGCGCCGAGGCCTTTGGACAGGCAGACGGACAGGGTGTCGAAGAGCCGGCCGTATTCGGCGAGGGGGACGCCGGTGGCGACGTGCGCGTGCCAGATGCGGGCGCCGTCGCAGTGCAGGAGCAGGCCGTTGTCGTCGCAGATCGTGCGCAGCGCCTGGAGGTCAGCCAGCGGGATGATCGAGCCGCCGCCGCGGTTGTGGGTCTGTTCGACGGCGATCGCCCTGGTGGGGACGGTGTAGCCACCGGGCTGGCGGATCATGTCGGCGATGGCGGCCGGGTCCAGGGCGCCGCCGGCGAAGGGCCAGGTGCGGGTGGAGATGCCGCTGTACGCCGCGGCCGCGCCCATCTCGTACGTGACGACGTGGGCGTCGGCGTCGCAGAGCAGTTCCTCGGCGCGGGGGACGACGAGCTGCAGGGCGATCTGGTTGGCCATGGAGCCCGACGGCGTGAAGAGGGCCGCCTCGTGGCCGAACAACGAGGCCCCGTAGGACTGCAGCTCGTGCAGCGACGGGTCCTCGTCGAACACGTCGTCGCCGACCGGCGCCTCGGCCATCGCCAGCCGCATGGCCGGCGTCGGCCGGGTGACGGTGTCGGAGCGCAGGTCCGCGACCCGGTCAGCCACGCAGCATCTCCGCGACGAGGAACGCCAGCTCCAGGGACTGCTGGGTGTTGAGCCGCGGGTCGCAGGCGGTCTCGTAGCGGCCGGGGAGGTCCTCGTCGACGATCGCCTGGGCGCCGCCGAGGCATTCGGTGACGTCCTCACCGGTGAGCTCGACGTGCAGGCCGCCGGGGTGGGTCTCCAGCTCGCGGTGGACCTCGAAGTAGCCGAGGACCTCGTCGACGATCCGGTCGAAGTGCCGGGTCTTGTACCCGTTGGAGGACTCGTGGGTATTGCCGTGCATGGGGTCGCACTGCCACACGACGCGGCAGCCGGCGGCGGTGACCTTCTCCACGATCGGCGGGAGCGCGTCGCGGACCTTGGTGCTGCCCATGCGGGCGACGAAGGTGAGCCGGCCGGGGATGTTGTCGGGGTTGAGCTTCTCGAACAGCTCGAGGGCCTGCTCGGGGGCGGTGGTCGGGCCGAGCTTGACGCCGATCGGGTTGGCGATGCGCGACATGAAGTCGACGTGGGCGCCGTCGATCTGGCGGGTGCGCTCGCCGATCCACAGGAAGTGCCCGGACAGCCCGTACGGACGGCCGCCGGCGATGCGGGCCAGGGGGCGTTCGTACTCCAGCGCGAGGGCCTCGTGCGAGCAGTACAGGGTGACGGTGCGCAGCGCCTCGTCGTCGTTGACGCCGCAGGCCTGCATGAAGCGCAGGGCGCGGTCGATCTCACGGGCGATCGCCTCGTAGCGCTGGCCGGCGGGCGAGGTGACGACGAAGCCCTTGTTCCAGTCGTGGACGGCGTGCAGGTCGCCCATGCCGCCGCCGAGGTAGGCGCGGAGCATGTTCATCGCGCTGGAGGAGTTGGCGTAGGCGCGGACCATCCGCTGCGGGTCCGCGATGCGCGCCTGAGGGTCCTGGTCCAGTGAGTTGATCATGTCGCCGCGGTACGCCGGGAGCCCGAGCGAGTCGAGGGCCGCCGAGCGGGGCTTGGTGAACTGGCCGGCGACCCGGCCGAGCTTGATGACCGGCAGGGACGCGCCGTAGGTGAGCACGACGGCCATCTGCAGCAGCGTGCGGGCGTTGGCCAGGACGTGCGCCTCGGTGTTGTCGGCGAACGTCTCGGCACAGTCGCCGCCCTGCAGCATGAAGGCCTTGCCGTCGGCGACGAGGGCGAGCCGCTCGCGGAGCTGGTCGACCTCATACGGCGCGACGATCGGCGGCACCGAGGACAGCAGCTGACCGACCTCGTCGACCGCCTGCTGGTCCGGCCACGGCGGGGTCTGCGCGCGGGGCAGGGTGCGCCAGTGGTCGAGCCCGAACTCCTCGTCGTCCTTGGAGTCGCCGGCGACGGCCACTCGGGAGATCTCGGGTCCGGGGTATGTGAAGTGGTGCCACTCCTGCCGCATACGCCAAAGCCTACCGACCCCTCGGGACCGGCGGCTGTCGCCATCCCGCCGGTCCCGCAAACTGGACCGAGTGCGCCGCGCAGCGGCGCATGGGGGGTGTGGGGTGGGCACCCCCCACGAAACCGCGGGCGAAGCCCGGGGAGCTGGAGACTGAGAGTTACATGTTGATCATGTGACCGGCGAGGCCGTGGATGGCCTCCTTGACGGCCTCGCCGAGGGTCGGGTGGGCGTGCACGTTGCGGGCGACCTCGTGCACCGTCAGGTCCCACTGCTGGGCCAGGGTCAGCTCCGGCAGCAGCTCGGTGACCTCTGGGCCGATCAGGTGGGCGCCGAGAAGCTCCCCGTACCTGCCGTCGCTGATGATCTTCACGAAGCCCGTCGCGTCGCCGAGGCCGTGCGCCTTGCCGTTGGCGGTGTAGGGGAACTTGACCACCTTCACGTCGAAGCCCTGCTCGCGGGCCTGCGCCTCGGTCCAGCCGAAGCTGGCGATCTGCGGCTGGCAGTACGTCGCCCGCGGGATCATGACGTAGTCGAGCTCCATGGTCTCCGCACCGGCGATGGTCTCCGCGGCGATGATGCCCATCGACTCGGCGGCGTGCGCGAGCATCAGCTTCGCGGTGACGTCGCCGATCGCGTAGATGTGCGGCACGCTCGTCCGCAGCCGCCCGTCGACGGCGATCGCGCCCCGGTCGGTGAGCGCCACCCCGGTCTTCTCCAGGCCGTAGCCCTCGACCCGGGGCTGGAAGCCGATCGCCTGCAGCAGCTTGTCGGCCCGCAGCACCTTCGACGCCCCGCCCGCCGAGACGGTGACCTCGACCCCGGAGGACGACTCGGCGACGGATTCCACCCGGGTCGAGGTCAGCACCTCGATGCCGAGCCGCTTGTAGCGCTTCGCCAGCTCCGCCGACACCTCGGCGTCCTCGAGGGGCACCATGCGGTCGAGGAACTCCACGATGGTGACCTTGACGCCGTAGTTGTGCAGGACGTACGCGAACTCGACGCCGATGGCGCCCGCCCCGGCGATGATGATCGAGGACGGCAGCTCCTCGGCCAGGATCTGCTCCTCGTAGGTGACCACCCGGGACGACAGCGAGGTGCCGGGCAGCAACCGGGTGGTGGCACCGGTGGCGATGATGGCGTTGGCGAACGTGATCGTGTCGTCGCCGACCTGCAGGGTGTGGTCGTCGAGGAAGACACCGCGGCCGTGGTACTGACGGATCTCGTTCTTCTTCATCAGGTAGTGCACGCCCTTGACCCGGCCGTCGGCGACCTTGCGGCTGCGCTGGAACGCGGCGGAGTAGTCGAAGGTCACCGACCCCTGGATGCCGAACGTCTTGGCCTCGGCGGTGAAGATGTGCGCCAGCTCGGCGTTGCGCAGCAGGGCCTTGCTGGGGATGCAGCCGACGTTGAGACAGACGCCGCCCCAGTACTTGTCCTCCACGATCGCGGTGCGCAGGCCGAGCTGGGCGGCGCGCACGGCGGCGGTGTACCCGCCCGGGCCCGCGCCGAGGACCACTACATCGAAGTTCATAGCCAATCCTTGCGTTTGAAGGTGACGTACAGCCCCACGGACAGCACCACGATCAGCACGGCGGAGGTCACGAAGCCCGCGCGGTGCGCGTAACCCGGGAACGGAAGGTTCTGCCCGTAGTAACCAGTAACAGCGGTGGGCACCGCGATGATGGCCGCCCAGCTGGTGACCTTCTTCATGATGTTGTTCATCCGGTTGCCCTGCACGGCGAGGTTCGACTCCAGGATGCTCGCCACGAAGTCTCGCAGGCTCTCGGTCCACTCCGTGACCCGCATGACGTGGTCGAAGAGGTCCTGGTAGTAGGGCGCGATGTCCTCGTCGACGAACGAGGTGCGACTCAGGCCGCTGACCACCTCGCGCATCGGCAGCACGATCTTGCGCAGGTGGCTGAGGACGCGGCGCAGCCGGAAGTTGCGTTGCTGCACGTCGCGGACCGCCGCCGGGGTCTCCTCGAACAGCTTGTCCTCGAGCGCCTCGAGCGCGTCGTCGAGCTCCTGCACCGCGTCGAAATGCCCGTCGACGATGACGTCGAGCAGCCCGTGGGCGAGGTAGGCGACGCCGTGCCGGGCCAGCTCGGTGGTGGCGTCCCAGCGCTGCACGACCGCGTCCACGTCGAATCCGTCGCCGTGGACCGTGATCAGCGCCCGGTCGGTGAGGAACGCCGACACCTGGTGCACGACCAGGTCGGCGGCGTCGGCGGTGAAGCCGACCTGATACGCGCTGAGGTACAGGTGGCCGCTGTAGTGGCTGAGCTTCGGCCGCTCCCGCGGCGAGGACGCGTCCTCGATCGCCAGCTGGTGCAGCCCGAACTCCTCCTGCACCCGCTCGTAGTCCTGCTGCGACGGTGCCGTGAGATCCAGCCACACGACTGTGTCGTCGGCCTGCAGGTGATCCGAGATATCGTCGAGCGGGAAATCCTCGGCTACCAGGTCACCGTTGCGGTAGAGCCGCGTGCGAGCCATGCCGTCATCCAACCAGAAGGAGGCAGGCGTGGCAGCGTTCACCGACGCGACGCGGATCGAGTCCGACGGCGCCGGCGGCTTCGCAGCCGACCTTGATCCATTGTGGACCGTCGGCGGGAAGCCCAACGGCGGCTACCTCCTCGCCATCCTCGCCCGCGCCGCGGTCGAGGCGGCCGGCACCCAGCCGCACCCGATGTCGGCGAGCGCGGTGTACCTGTCGCCGCCGGACCCCGGCCCGGCCGCCGTCACCGTCGAGGTGCTGCGCGCCGGCCGCTCCGCGAGCCAGGTCAGGACGCGGCTGAGCCAGAAGGACCGCACCTGCGTCGAGGCGCTGTTCACCCTCGGCACGCTCGCGGCGGCCGGCGACCCCCGCTGGATCGACAGCACTGCCCCTCCGGTCGCCGCCGAGGCGGATCTGCTGCCGACGCCGTCGGAGGCGCCCGGCACCGGGCTGCGCATCGACATGCTGGACCAGTTCGAGCAGCGCATCGACTGGCAGGCGGTCGGCGACCCGCCCGGTGAGCTGCGCGGCTGGCTGCGCCTGCCGGACGGCGCCGGCTGGGATCCGGTGTCGCTGCTGTTCGCCGCGGACGCGTTCCCGCCGGCGACGTTCACCCTGGGCAGCAACGGCTGGACCCCGACGCTGGAGCTGACGGTGTACGTGCGGGCCCTGCCCGCCCCGGGTCCGCTGCGGGTCCGCCAGCGCGCCCGCCTGCTCACCGAGAGCCTCGTCGACCAGGTCTGCGAGATCTGGGACGCCGACGGCCACGTCGTGGCCCAGGCCACCCAGCTCGCCGCGTACCGCATGGCCGCATAGGCACGGCGCCCCGCACCGGGGACCGGTGCGGGGCGCCGTGATCGAGAGGAGGTTACCGCTTGACCCGTTTCCTCACGCTCTTGCTGGTGCTCCGCCAGGCGTTGACGGCCCGCTGACGCGGCGTCGGCTTCCGGCGGCGACGCACGACCGTGACCACCGCGACGATCACGGTGGCGACTCCGGCCGCTGCGGCGGTCACCAGCGGAACGGGCCGACGGCGTGCCACGTCCTTGCCCTGCTCGGCCAGTTCGGCCGCGCGCTGCTTGGTCTTGGCGGACATCGTGTCGACCGTGTTGCCAAGGTCGTCGCGAGTATCGGTGGCCGTGTCATCGGCCCAGCCACCGATCTTGCTCCCGTTCGCATGTGTGACGCTCATCGCTGCCCCTTTCTCTCTGAGCGTCAGGTTGCCCACCGGCGGGCCGGCTCAATCACCGCAATGTTGTGGCGACCATCGCATGGTCCGACGTCACTGCCCTGCCGACACTGACATCGGCGCAGGTCAGGCCCCGGACGAGGACGTGGTCGATCTGCTTCACGGGCACGTCGGCGGGGAACGTGCGCACCGGCCGGAACGCGGCGAACCCGTCGGCGAACCCGGCGTCCGCGAACGCCCGCATCGACGCGTCCCCGGGCTCGATGTTGAGGTCACCGGCGATGAACGTGGGCCGGCCCGCGCCGAACCGGGTCGCGAACGCGGCGATCTCGGCGACCTGCACGAGGGGCTCGGCGTCCGGCGGCGGCTGGATGTGGGTGGAGACGACCGCGATGTCCCGGCCGCCGAACCGCACGACGACGCCGAGGGCCTGGGCACCGGTCGGCGCGCCCACCGCGGACAGCGGCACCGTCTCGACCGCGCCGACCGGCAGGTTCGTCAGCACCGCGTCGCCCCAGACGGCGTCCGCGGCCGGCCCGAACCAGTACCGCATGCCGAGTTCGGCGGCGAGGACCCGCAGGTCGTCGTGGCCACCGTTGAGCAGCCAGGCCCGGTCGACCTCGGACAGGACCACGACGTCCGGGTCCGACGCGGCGATCGCCCGGGCCGCGGCGGCGGGACGGTAGGTGCCGTCGAGCCCGAAGCCCATGCGGATGTTGTACGCGACGAGCCGCAACCCCCGTTCCGGCCCGCCCGCCGTGCCGTCAGTGGCCGTGACCGCCGGGGTGACGGTGACCCCGAGCAGCGGCACGAGGAAGCACAGGGCGAGCCCGGCGAGTGCGGCCCGGCGCGGCACCCCGGCCGCGGGGACGCCCGCCCCGGAACGCAGCAGGATCCAGGCGGGGGCGACGGCGACGGCGACCGGCACCCACTGGTTCGGGTAGCCGAGGTCGTAGGCGGCGTAGTAGGCGACGGCGGCGACGGCGAACACCACCATCCCGGCGACCGCCGCATACCCGGCCGCCGCACCCCGGCCGGCGTCCGCCGCGGGTGTGCCGTCCGCCGCTGAAGTACCGGGCGGCGCGGGAGCACCGTCCGCGGCCCGGAACGCCCGGCCGAGCGCGCCGCAGCCGAGCAGCAGCGCGACGAACAACCCGTCCGGGGTGAGCCAGATGACCGCGGCGGCGAGCAGCAGCAGCCCCGCCAGGACCCGGTCGAAACGCCCCCGGAGCCGCCCGGTGGCACCGGCCAGGAACCCGGCGACGGCCAGGCCGAGCAGCAGTTCGGGGACGGCGGGCGGCGCGTCGCTCGCAACCGGGTCGAACCGGAACGACACGGCCACGGTCGCGATCGCCGGGGACAGGGCGAACATCCCCGCGAGCAGCATCGCCGGGCCGACCAGGAACCAGGCCGCCGCGGAGCTGCGACCGGGTGCGGCGCGGCGCTGGCACCACAGGAGCAAGAGGCACTCGAGCGCGACGATCGGCGCGGCCCACCAGCGGGACTGCCAGCTGAGGTCGACCGTGCGCAGGGCGGCGTGCTGCAACGCGGCGGCGGCGAGGCCGACAGGGACGCCGACGGCCGCGGGGCCGCCCCGCACGGCGCTCGCCGCGAGCCAGGTCAGCCCGGCGAGCAGGCCGGTGGAGGCGACGTACAGCTGCGGCTGTCCACCGTGGACGAACAGCAGCGCGAAGCGGCAGGCGGCGAGCCCGGCGGCACCGGCGATCGCGACCTTCGCCGCGTCCCACCTGGCCGCGAGCGGCACGACGGCGAACGGGACGAGGAACCACAGCAGCGCGAAGGCGCCCATGAGCTCGGCCGGCGTCGAGGCGGCCTGCCCGAAGATCGTGATGATCGACGGGAGCCACACCCGCAGCAGGTCGACCAGGAGCAGGATCCCCGCGGCGAGCGCGGGGATCCGGGGGTCAGTCCTCGCGAACGACAACCTGGACGGCGGCGTCATCGTCGAGACGATAGCCGACGCCGCGGACGGTGGCGATGATCCGGGCGGCCTCGCCGAGCTTGACCCGCAGGCGCCGCACGTGGACGTCGACGGTGCGCTCGGTGCCGACCATGTCGTAGCCCCACACCTGGCGCAGCAGCTGCGCCCGGCTGAACACGCGGCGCGGGTGCTCGCAGAGGAACAGGAACAGGTCGTATTCGCGGCGGGTCAGCGGCACGGGCGCGCCGTCGCGCAGGACGAGCCGGGAGCCGGTGCACAGGTAGAGCGACGGGGCGTCGGGTGTGGCCGCGCCGATCCGCTTGACCCGGGCCGGCTCGGTCACGCCGGTCGCGGTGCCGGCGTCGGTGGTCTCGACCAGCCGCAGGTTGCGGCCGGTGTGCTGGGACGGCCCGTGCTGCAGCGTGTGTGCCGGTGCGGTGGCGCGCTGCAGCGGCGCCGGGGTCTGCGGGCCCCGCTGGATCGAGGGCTGGATCGACGGCTGGATCTGCTGCTTGGCCTGGCTGGCGGCGAGCGCCTCGAGGTCGCTGATCAGGCGGGACGCCTCCGGTGGGAGCTCGTCCCCGTTGAGGGTGATGTGCACGGTGATGGTGACCACCGATGGCGCTACCTCAGGAGCACCGACGACCGAAATGGCCATTTTCAAATCCTCTCGAAAAGCCTTTGGAATGACGCCGAATCAACGGATAGCCGCTCGACAAAGGCCGTCGAAATGGTGTGCACGCCGCGAGACCCACAACGGGTCAAGGAGTACCTCATGGCACATGGCACCGACCTTACCAGCATCGTCACGCCCTGCGACAGATCTGTAACCTGCCGCACAGAATAGATCGATGACAATTTGTCTGATGTTTTTGGCCGACATTCACCGGCCATTCACGACACGTCTACGAGTCCAGCTTTGCCACCCTACGGCGACGGGTCAATCCCTTCCCGGATGTTGAGAAGATCATGGGTTAGGGTGCCAGCAAACCCATGCCAAGGTGCGCACATGTTGCCGACAAATCCTATCCGCTAGGTAGAATCACGTCGTCCACCATATGGGATCGACGCGCGCAACTCACCGGGGCTGACAATACTCGCACCGAGCTCGCGCACCCGTTGCCGGAGCTCCCGGTCCGCGGTCACCACCACGACCGGACGGCGGACCACATTGTCGGCGACGAGCGCGACGATGTGGTCGTCACCGGATTGCGGCGCGGCCTCCACGTGCACACCCGCAACCGGCGGCACACCCCGGGCGGCACCCTCCACCACCAGGGTCACCGCACCGAGCAGCACGGCCGGCAGCGTGGAGACGTCCCGGGCCGCCAGGGCGTCGCGGAGCCGGGTCGCGGCCCCGCGCCGGTCCCGCCACCAGCCGTCGGGCACGGAGCCGACGACATTGGCGCCGTCCACGACGATCAACGGTTCAGCGGATTCGGCATCCATGTGAGCAGTCTTACCCGCCGATCATCCTCAGCAGTCCCCGGACCGCGCCGATGTCGAGCACCGGAGGGCGCCATGGAACAGATCCGCGAGACGGCCGGTGTCACCCTGCGCGCCATCGTGCGATACGTGCGCGCCAGGGGCGGCGACACCACGGTCGCGCACGTGCTCAACCTCGCCGGCGAACACGAGCCGCCCGAGGCGTACGACGACGCCCGCCGCTGGTGGTCCTACGAGACGAAGATCAACGTGTTCGCCGCCGCCGCGCAGGCACTCGGCGACGAGTCCGTCGGGCTGCGGGTCGGGCAGAGCATCCTGTCCTACTCGGTGAACACCCCGCTGCGGCTGGGCCTGCTGATGCTCGGCGGGCCGACGCAGCTGATCCGGCTGATCGCGACGACCAGCGCCAAGTTCAACGCCAGCGCCGACATGTCCACGCTGTCGACCGGGCACGGCACCGCCACGGTGCAGTACCGGCTGCGCGCCGGCTACCAGCCCAGCCGCTACGACTGCGACTACACCCGCGGGCTGCTCACCCAGCTGCCGGCGCTGTTCGGGCTGCCCGCGGCCACCGTCACCCACGACGTCTGCCAGGTCGAGGGCGCCGAGGCGTGCGTGTACACGGTCCGCTGGCGGCAGCGCCGGCTGCTGTCATGGCTGTGGCGGGGCCGCCGCCGGCCCGCCGACGACAGCACCGACGACGTCCTCGCCGGCCGGATGGAGCTGCTGCAGCGCACCGTCGCCGAGCTCGTCGCCGCCGAGCAGCCCGAGCGGGCCCTCGCCGTGGTCGCCGACCGGGCCGGCTACGCCGTCAACGCCCAGGCGTTCCTGCTCGTGGCCTCCCCCGTGCCGGACCAGCCGCGACAGGTCCACGGCTACGGGCTGACCGACGCCGAGATCGCCGTGCTCACCGACGCGCCGCCGACCAGCTACGGCGGCACGCTCGTGGCCGACATCGCCTCACCGAACCGCTACTACGGGTATCTCGTGGCCTACTGCGAGGACTTCTTCGACGCGGAACGGCGGATGCTCGACGCGTACGCGAACCTCGCCGCCGTCGCCCTCGACGCGCTGTCGGCCCTGGAGACCGCCGCCGAACGGCAACGGACCGCGGAGAGCCTCCTGGCCCTCGCGCGCAAGCTGACCCTGGCCCGGACCACGACCGAGGTCGCCGAGGTCACCGCGGACGCCGTCCGGTCCGTGATGGGCGCCGACTCCGCCACGGTGCTGCTGCACCAGCAGGGCAAACTCCGCATGATCGCCAACTCGGGGGCCGGCGACGGCCGGCTGCGCAAGGCGCAGAACCTCACCGTGTCCCCGCAGGACACCGACCTGTTCGACCGCTTCCGCGCCAACACCGGCCGCGCCCGCGTCTACGACCGCACCAGCGAGGAGCCGTTCATCCTCGCCATGCTCGACACGTTCGGCCACGACATGATGATCATCGTGGACATCGCACTGCCGGACCACCCGTACGGCATCCTGGTCGCCGCCTACGACACCCCGCAGGGCACCACCCGCGCCCGCGAGATCATCAACCGGATGGCCGGCGTCGCGGACCAGGCCGCGACCGCGCTGCGCACCTGCGAGCTCCTCGAGGAGACCTGGCGGCTGGCGCACGTCGACGCGCTCACCGGCCTGGCCAACCGCCGCGCGTTCATGGCCGCCCTCGACGCCGCGCTCGGCGTCGGCGAGGGCGCGGTGCTGTTCATCGACCTCGACGGCTTCAAGACGGTCAACGACACCCTCGGCCACGCCGCCGGCGACCAGCTGCTCGCCGCGGTCGCCGGCCGGCTCACCGCGGCGGCGCGCACCGGCGACCTGGTCGCCCGCCTCGGCGGCGACGAGTTCGTCGTGCTCACCCACGGCACGCTCGGCGCCGACGGCGTGCCGGAGCTGGCCGGACGGATCCGGGCCGCGCTCACCGAGCCGGTCGCGGTCCTCGGCGGCGGGACGATCACGGCCCGCGCCAGCGTCGGCGGCACCCGCTTCCACGCCGGCGAGGAGTCCCAGCACGTCCTGCACCGCGCCGACACCGCCATGTACGAGGCCAAGCACGTCCTGACCTGATCGGTCCCGGGATAACCGCCGCGGTGCCGGGTAGTGCCCGACCGTGAACCCACGGACCAGCGAGCCGCACGTCGGGATCACCCCGAACCTGTTCGGCATCGCGTACGGACTGGCCGGCCTGGCCGGCTGCTGGGGTTACGCCGCGCTGCTGGGCTTCGCCCCCGCACTCGTCTCCGACATCCTGTGCGTCCTGGCCGCCGCCGTGTGGCTGGCGCTCCTGATCAGCTACCTGTCGCAGGTGCCGCGACGGCCCGGCGGCTGGTCCGCCGAGCTGGCCGACCCGGTGCTCGGGCCGTTCGTCTCGCTGATCCCGATCGTCGGCATGCTGCTGTCCGTCGGCCTGATGCGGCACGAACGCACGGCGGGCCAATGGCTGTTCGGCGTCTTCGCCGCCGGCACCGTCGTGCTGGCCGCCTGGATGACCGGCCAGTGGCTCTCCGCGGGCCTCGACCTGGACAAACTCCATCCCGGATACGTGCTGCCGGCCGTCGCCGGCGGACTCATCGCCGCCATCGGCGCGGCTCTCGCCGGCTGGGCGGGCCCGGCCAGGGTGTTCTTCGGCCTCGGTGCCGTGTCGTGGCTCGTCATCGAGTCGATGATCCTGGCCCGGCTGTACTTCCGCCCCCCGCTGCCTGCGCAGCTGCGACCTACCCTGGCGATCCTCGCGGCCCCACCGGCCCTCGCCGGTCTGGCGTATCTGGCCGTCACGCGCAACCGGGTCGACGCCGTGACCTTCGGGCTCGCCGGCTACACCCTGCTGGCCGCACTCGTGCAGCTCCGGCTCGTCGGCGTGTACCGCCACCTGCACTTCGCCTCGGGGTTCTGGGCGTTCGCCTTCCCTTACGCGGCGGTCGCCACGTTCACGCTGCACTGGGTCGCCTACGCCCACCCGCCGGGCTACCGGATCTGGGCCTGGATCGTCGTCCTCGCGATCACCGCGTTCGTCGCCGCGCTCGCCGCCGAGACGACCATGGCGCTCGCCCGGCACCGTTTCCTGCCACAACTGCGCTGAACCCGAGCTGAACCAGGCTGGTCAGTGATCTCCGCTGAGGTGGGCCAGCATGGCCTGGTTGGCCTCCCAGCCGTCGGGGAAGCGGACCGGGACGTTGAGGTGGACCGGCTCGGCGGACGGGTGGGTGTCGAGGAGCTCGGCGATGCCGGCCCTGGCCACGACCACGCACGCGTGCCGGTGCCGGGAGGCGAGCACGCAGAGGCGGCCCGCTTCGAGGTGGAAGGCGCTCGCGTCGCGGCGGCCGGACAGCGGGTGCAGGATGACGGTGACGTCGTACTCGCGGCCCTGCAGGCGGTTCGCGGTGTCGACGGTGACGTCGGCGGCGACCGTGCCGGCCAGGGCCTGACGGATCGCGGCGACCTGGTCGCGGTGGGCGGCGCCGACGGCGACCCGGTCGACGGTGACGGGCCGGCCGTCCGGGGCGTGCTCGGAGTAGGCGACCGGGCCGCGCTGCAGCAGCCGGGTCACCAGGTCGGCGATCGCGGCGACCGCCTCCCGGTCGGTGCGCACCGTGTGCCGGGCCGGCAGTTCGTGCAGCGCCCAGCCGGTGCGGCGGGCGGTCTCCAGGGTCGCATCGAGGCCGTGATCGCCGCCGAGCGCCCGGGCGGAGAACTCCAGGCGCCGGTCCGCCGGTTTCGTGCCCGCCTCGAACGGCGTGAACGGGTAGAACGCCGCCGACACCACGGACGCGGCCGACGGTGGGAGGCGCCACGACACCGGCAGCCGGTGCACGGGCAGGTCCGGGTTGTGCCGCAGCAGCACCGCGACGGCGCTCTGCATCGGGTCCCAGGACAGGCCCGCCCAGCGCTCCACGGCCACGACCGAGAAGGGGTCGAGCTGGCCGGGGTCGCCGACGAACAGCGCGCGGGAGAACCGGCCGGCGACGCGCAGCAGCATGTCGGAGCGCATCTGGTACGCCTCGTCGACGATCGCCCGTTCCCAGCTGCCGTCGGTGACGGTCGCCCACTTCGCGGCGGTGCCGATGGTGACGGCGCTGGCGTTCATGTCGCTGACGGCGCCGCTGACGGTGACGGTGCCGTGCTTGACGACGCGCTGCGCGGGGACGTAGGTCGACGCGGACAGCCGGCCGATCGCCAGGTTGGGCGCAGCGGTCGCGAGCCGGTCGATGAGGTCGTCCACCTGCTCGTTGGTCTGGGCGACCACCATCAGTCGCTCACCGGCTTCGGCGAGGGTACGCGCGGCGCGCACGACCAGGGTCGACTTGCCGGCGCCGGGTGGCGAGTCGACGACGACCCCACGACCGGCGGCGGAGCCGAAGTCGCTGAGAATAGAATCGATCACACTGCTCACGCCGTCACCTCCGCTGCGCTCCGGCGCCGACGCGAGCCCACCTGTGCCAATGGTGAGCGGCCCGAGCCGCTCCGCTGGCCGCTCACGCCGTCACCTCCGCTGCGCTCCGGCGCCGACGCGAGCCCACCTGAGCCAATGGTGAGCGGCCCGAGCCGCTCCGCTGGCCGCTCACGACCAATCCTCCACGGCGTCGTTGTCGCTCGCGTTGTACTCGACGACCGGCGGCGGGCCGCCGTGCGTCCACGGGGTGTCGTCGCGGCTCGGGAAGCGGCCCGGCGGCTGGTAGGCGTCGGTGACCGGGCCGTACGTGACGCGCTCCCCCACCTCCGGCACCGACCCCGGCGCCGGTTGTTTCGTGGAGCGGCCCATGCCTTTGGACAGTTCGAGGACGACGTCCACGCTGGACACCGACACGACCGTCGCCTGCTGGGCGAGGCGGGCCGGGGACACCAGGTGCGCGCCCGGTTCCAGGCGCACCGGGTCGTCGGTCTGCACCGTGATGTGCGGGCGCAGCGCCGCCTTCTTGCCCGACGTGTCGACCCGGTTCGGCGACGCGGCGACGACCGTGCCGGTGAAGGCCTCCCCCGACAGCCGGAACTCGGCCATCACGAGGGGGTCGTCGAGGGCCCGTTGCGCGTCGTAGCGGGCCTGCTCGCGTTCGAGCCGGTCGAGCCGGCCCGCGGCGGCGACGGCGCTGTCCCGCCGGGGCTGCGGCAGCGCGGTCCCCTCGGCCAGGGCCATGTGGTACATGGTGAACACGTCGCGGTCCATCGCCCAGCGGGTCTCGACGGACCCGCCCGCCGGCCGGGCCCGCAGCAGCCGGACCGCCTGCCAGGTCAGGTCCCAGGTGGGCCGCATCTGGTCGGCGACGGCGGCGGTGAGCGCGGCGAGCGCCCGTTCCCGGGCGAAGTCGTCGGTGTCCGAGCGGGCGACGGCGGCGAGCGCGGGGGCGAGAATCTCGTTGTCGAAGGTCGGGTCGGTGCTCGGCCCGGCCGGCGGGGAGCGCAGCGGGTCCTCGGCCAGGGCCGCGGCGCTCGCGCCGTCGAGCCCGCCGGGCGGGTCGATCCAGCCGAGCAGCGCGGCGAGGTTGGCGTCCTCCAGGCCGCTCTGCCCGGTCGCCCAGTGCTCGCTGAGCACCGACGTCATGGCCAGGAGCATCGAGGAGCCGGGGTGGTCGGCGCGTTCCCGCAGGAACGTCAGCCACTGCCCGAGGATCGGCACGGTGCGGTGCACCGGGTACGGGCCGAACGGCCGGCGGAACCGGGTGGAGCGGCCCAGCAGCCGCACGAACTCGACGCCGCCCCGGTTCGGCACGATGACCTGGGGGGCTTCGGCGTAGCGCAGTTTCGTGCCACCGGCGCCGGTGTCGACGCTGCGGGCGCAACCGTCCACGTAGGACAGCACGACCCGGGCCAGCTCGGCGACGAAGTCGAAGCGCTGGGTGCGGTCGCGCGGGTTGGCCACGACCAGCAGCCGTGGCTCGCCGGGGTCGGTGCCGACGATCGCGGCCAGGGGCGCGGCGGCCTCACCGGCGAGGCTCAGCGGCACCAGGACCAGGGGCCGCTCGGCGACGTGGGTGTGCCGGACCGTGGTCAGCGGCTGCGCCCGGCCGGACTCCACCGCTTCCGCCCGGGCGAGCGCCGTCAGGATACTCACGTCGCCGGCTCGCTACGCTCACCGGCGCCGCGAGGCACGAGGCGCTGCAACATGGTTCGCTCGCTCCGCTCGCTCACTGTTTCAGCCGATGCCGTCGAGGCACTCGGTGCGCAGCTTGTGCGCGAAGCGCAGCAGGCCGGCGATCTCCTCCTGGCCGGCGCCCGGCGTCAGCGTCCCCCGGGCCAGGCCGAGCACGGTGCCGATGCTCTCCACCCCGCCGAGGTCGTCGCGGACCGACCGGCCGAGGGCGGACGTCGAGCCGGCCGACTCGTCCCGGCAGAAGAACGCCATCTCGCACGTGCCGAGGCAGTCCGGGCTGTACCGGGCGTCGATCGTGCTGACCGCCTTGCGCAGCTCGTCGGCGGGGCGGGTGGCCTGCTGGTCGCCGTCGTAGGCGAGGTCGAAGGTCAACCCGGCCGGCAGCGCGTCGAGGATCGACTCCAGGCGGGTGAGCCGGGACAGCTGCCGCCGCAGCACGGTCAGCTGCTTGCGCACGTCGACGAGGGTGGCGGTGGGCCGGTTGGCGAAGTTCTCCGGGCAGACGAGCACCACGTCGTGCGACACCGACTCCGGCGGGTGACCGAGCTCGGCGAGCAGTTCGCGCATGGCCATCACGTACACCGCGGACTGGGTCGCGGCGGCGGCGGTCTTGCCCGGGTCGGCCTGGCCGTCGATGACCGCGAACGACTTGATCTCCACGACGTGGAACTTGCCGCCGGCCCGGAACGCGATGAGGTCCGGCTCCAGGTACGCGTAGTACCCGGCGATCTCCAGCCGCAGCATCGGGTGGTCGAAGAGCGTCCCCGCGTCGTCCCGGTCGGACGCGGCCCGGGCGAGGAGCGCCTTCGTGCGGGCGTACCGGACCTCGCGGCTGGCGTTGCCGCCGACGTTGGACAGGTCGTCGTAGGCGACCTCGGGGATCGCCAGGCCGAGCCGCTCCCGCAGCAGCTGCAGCAGCTCGGCGGCGCCGTCGGCCTTCACCTGCGCCTCGAACGCGTTGCCACGGGCGATCGCGAACCGGGACTGGCCGAAGCCGGCGGGGAAGCCGAGCTGCCCGGCGACGGCGCCCTTGTTGACCCCGGCGGCGTCCATCAGCCCGCGGCGGCCGCACCCCGGGTTGCTGGTGAGGGCCGCGATGGTGCGCGCGTTGTGGTTGCGCGGCGCCACCGTGCCGCGGATGCGGTCCAACCGGTCGACCAGTGGGTCCATGAGCGGTCTTCTTTCGGGGAAGAATTTCGCGGTTTCACGTCGTGCTCGCGGTACGACGCAGGCGTTGCAGACGGGCTCCGAACAGCGCTTCGGATCCGTCCAGGCGTTCCTGTGCCCGGGTCGCCGCCGCGGTGCGGTCCGCGGTGTCGGCTTCCAGGTGCACGTCGAGCTCGGCCTGGGCCAGCTCGGCAACTGATTCGGGGGTGATGCCGGCACTCCCCGCCCCGGGGATGCTCGCGGCGAACCGCCACAGCAGCCGCCGGGCGTCGTAGGCGTCCTCGGGCAGCTGCGCCACCCGCTGGGCCACCTTGATCGCGCCGATGAGGAAGTCGACGCGGGCGCTGAGCGGTCCGACGACCCTGATCTCCAGGGGCCAGGTGGACAACGCCAGGAGCCCGCGCGCCGGGGACAGCAGGTCGGCGGTGAGCGCGGGACACAGGTAGTACGGCCGGCCGAACGGCTGGACGCGGAACGAGCGTTCCTCGTCGCGGCGCAGGCTGGTGAGGCGCGCCGCGACCAGCTCGCCCGGGAAGAAGGCGTCGTGGACGGCGATGATGAGCTTCGGCGCGGCCGGCACCGTGAGCAGGGTCAGCGCGTGGTGCACCTGCTCACGGATCGACAGCATCGGCTTGTGCACCGGCTGCGGCGCCGGCCGGGCCTGGTCCTCCAGGTCGGCGAGGGCGTCGTCCCAGGCGTGCTCCGCCTGGCGCAGCTCGGCCCGCAGGGCACGGGCCATGGTCCGGTCACCGGTGGTGGCGGCCCGTCGCAGCTCGCCACGCAACCGGTCGATCCGCCGCTCGAGCATCTCGATGGTGATCGGTTCGGACACGAACGGCACGGTAGCCGGTTCCAGCAAGTTCCAGCAAAGACCAGTGTCGGCGTGTCGTGTGGCAACTTTTGCGCTGAACGGGTTTCCGGCTGCTCCTCGAGGCGCCGTCGGCGTGTCGTCTTGCTTTTTACACCGGTACCGGTTGCGCCTGGTCCTCCAGCCCGCGGGCGGATGTCCGGGTCGGTAGCGGGATGAGCTTCGGCTTGCGCCTGGCGGCCAGGTCCTCGACCCAGCCCAGCCCGAGCACCACCAGGGTGACCAGCGCGAACACCAGCACGATCTGGAGCAGCCCACCGTAGGGGCCGAGCAGCGAGACCCCGGCGGCGACCGCGGCCAGCCGGACCGCGGTGATCACGGCCTCGTGCCACAGGTAGATGGTCAGCGCCCGCCGGTTGACCGCCTCGACGGCCGGCTCGGCCGCGCCGAGGCTCAGCGCCGTGGGCGCCGCGTTGAGCATCACCAGCAGGAAGGCGGTCGACCACAGCACGTCGGCGACCGGCACGTCGTTCATGTCGTACCCGCGCGGCCCCGGGTTGCTGTACAGCATGAAAAGCCCGATACCACCGATCACCAGGCACGCCGGCCACAGCACCTTGCGGGAGACGCGCTGCAGGGTGCCGTCGTGGTGGGCGAAGCCGAGCATCCACATCGGCGCGTACATGAAGAAGTCGCGGACCATGCCGCCGGTGCCGTGGCCGGTCTCCCACATCGTGACGAGGATCCCGAACGGCACGAGGACGGTGGGGATCGGCGCCTTCCGGAAGAGCCACAGCATGACCGGCGACAGGATGATGAACCACAGGTAGGAGCGGACGTACCAGATCTGGCTGAACCAGACCCCGCCCTTCTCCGACGTCGGCGGGTCGTCCAGGGGCAGGAACCACAGGACGAGACGCCAGGTGTGTTCCAGCCCGCCCATGAACGACATGAGCACGATGGCGAACGCGCCCAGCACCCAGAACGGCACGACGATGCGGCGCATGCGCCGGCCGATCGCCTTCAGGCCGACGCCGTCGGCACGGTCGAGGGAGGCGGCCATGAGGGAGCCGCCGAGCGCGAACATGAGGCCCATGGCCGGGAACGCAACGGTCAGCCACGCGAACCCCAGGGTGTGGTAGGTCACCACCCGGATGATCGCGACGGCTCGCAGGAGGTCTACGTACCGGTTCCGCATCCCCTACAGGTTGCCCTGACGCTCTTAACGGCAACCTTAGTTCAGCTCAAAATTGGCTGTGTTTATTCTCAAAGATCCTAGGGAGGACAAGCCGTAACTCTTCTGGCAATCGACACTGTTCACCCTTATCTCACCCGATTGCCACTTTATCGAGCGCCTCACGGAGCGACTCGAAGTCGAAGCCGCCCTCGTGCGGCACACCGTTCACGAAGAACGCGGGCGTCCCTCGCACCCCGGCGGACCGGCCCGCGGCGAGGTCGTCGTCGACCCGCTGGTAGTGCGCCCGGGTCCCGCCGGTGCCCGTGAGACCGAACTGCTCCGCGTACCGGGACAGGTCCGTGTCCTCCAGGCTGTCCTGGTGGGACAGCAGCAGCGCGTGCATGCCCCAGAACGAACCGGCGTCGGCGGCCGCCTCCGCGAGCAGCGCCGCCGGCATCGCCCGCGGGTGCTTGTCGACGAGCGGGAAGTGCCGGAACGCGAACCGCAGCCGCCCGGCGAAGTGCAGCTGCAGGCGCTCCACCACGCCGAACGCCCGGCCCGAGTACGGGCACTGGTAGTCCCCGTACTCGAGCAGGGTCAGCGGTGCGTCGGCCGGGCCTTGAACATGGTCGGAGTCCATACCGACCACTGCCCACCTCGGAGTCGTCTAGTCGAGGAGTTCGGTGACCGTGCCGGCGGCGACGGTGCGACCGCCCTCGCGCACGGCGAACCCGAGGCCTTCGGCCATGGCGACCGGCTTGCCGAGCTCGACCGTCAGGTCGACGGTGTCGCCGGGCATGACCATCGTGACCTCGCCCAGGTCGACCGACCCGACCACGTCCGTGGTCCGGAAGAAGAACTGCGGCCGGTAGTTGGCGAAGAACGGCGTGTGCCGGCCTCCTTCCTTCGTGGTCAGCGCGTACACGTGGGCGGTGAACCGGCGGTGCGGCGAGACCGACCCCGGCAGGGCGACGACCTGGCCCCGCTGCACGTCGCCGCGGCGGATGCCGCGCAGCAGCAGCGCCGCGTTGTCGCCCGCCTCGGCCTGCTCGAGCTGCCGGCCGAACGTCTCCAGGCCGGTCACCACGCTGGACCGGGTGGGGCCCAGCCCGACGACCTCGACCGGGGCGTTGAGCCGCAGCGTGCCTCGCTCGACCGCGCCGGTGACGACGGTGCCGCGCCCGGTGATCGTGAGCACGTTCTCGATCGGCATCAGGAACGGCTCGGCGAGCACCCGGTCGGGCACCGGGACATACCGGTCGACCGCGTCGAGCAGGTCGAGCACCGACCGCACGCCGGCCGGGTCGCCCTGCAGCGCCCGCAGCGCGGACACCCGGACGACCGGCACGTCGTCACCAGGGAACCCGTAGCCGCTGAGCAGCTCGCGGATCTCCAGCTCGATCAGGTCGAGCAACTCGGCGTCGTCGACCGCGTCGGCCTTGTTCATCGCCACGACCAGGTGGGGCACGCCGATGCGCCGCGCGAGCAGGACATGCTCGCGCGTCTGGGGCATGACCCCGTCGACCGCGCTGACCACCAGGATCGCACCGTCGACCTGGGCCGCGCCGGTGATCATGTTCTTCACGTAGTCGGCGTGGCCGGGCATGTCGACGTGGGCGTAGTGCCTGGTCGCAGTCTCGTACTCGACGTGGGCGATGTTGATGGTGATGCCCCGGCTGATCTCCTCCGGCGCCCGGTCGATCCCCTCGAACGAGGTGTACCGGTTGACGGTCGGGTAGCGCTCGGCGAGCACCTTGGTGATCGCGGCGGTCAGGGTCGTCTTGCCGTGGTCGACGTGACCCATGGTGCCGATGTTGAGGTGGGGTTTGTTCCTCGTGAACGTCTGCTTGGCCATCTGACACTCCACAGTGGATGTGTGGTGGGTGTGCAGAACCGTGCGGCCACCTTCGTGAAGGGTGGCCGGACCACCCTCCTCCGTAGGTTCCGCATGAAAGGCTGCGGGAGGAGGGTCAGCTTCGCAGTGCCGAGGCGTACGCGACCGCCGGGGCGGCCGATAGGCCTGCCTCGAAGAGGGCGGTCGTCGTGATCACGCCCGAAATATAGCTCGCCGTCGCTGCAACGACAACCGGTTTACTCTTGCGTCACTGCTTGGGCAGGCGCAGGGCGATCGTGGGCGCGTCGGCCATGACGGAGTTGGGGGCGCCGCCCTTGGCGACCGACGACGGTGGACGGTCCGCGCGGCCGACGGTGACCTCGGGATAGAGCTCGACCTCGTCCCACTCCCCCATCGCCTTGGGCTCGCCCCGGTGCAGGTCGACCTCGCGGGGCGGGACCGAGGAGCCGGTCCGGGCCAGGACCGCGGCGCCGTTGGTGCTGACGTCGGTGACCAGGATCATGCCGTCGCGCAGCTCGAGGCGCACGTGGTTGCGGCTGACCCGGCGGGTCGACTCGTCGTTGAGCCAGTTGCCGATGGTGATGCCGCCCGGCTCGTCCGGGGCCCGGCCGACGACGACCGGGCGGGCCGCGGTCAGCGGGAAGCGGGCGCGCACGATGCCGTCGATGCGCACCGCCATCGTCATCGCCGGCGGCCGGGGACCGGCGTCGATCAGCCGGTCGCCGTGGCGCGGGCACAGCGGGGCGCCACTGGGCAGCGCGGGTGGTGGCTGTCCGGCGCCGGCGGCGGGCTGCCGGCCGAACGTCGGGCAGTCGGCGGCCGGGCAGCGCCAGAACCGGCCGAGCACCGGGTGCGGCCGCGGCGAGGAGCCGGTCGACGGGGCCAGGGCCAGTTCCATCCCGCCGGCGGCGCCGGTGGTGAGGTAGACCGGGCCGGGGTGGCCGGGCAACGGGGTGCGGCTGATCAGGGGCAGGCCGGTGAGCGCGGCCGCCTCCCGGACCCGGGCACCGGTCCGGGCACCGGGCGGCAGCATCTCGATCAGCCCGTCGTCGGACCAGCGGCGCAGCACCATGCGCTCGTTGGAGGTGAAATCGGTGTCGGACATGGCGCCGCGTTCGGCGACGGCATACAGGGCGACGTTGCCGTCGCCGAGCTGCCGGCTGAGGGCGTCGATGAACATGCCGAGGCGCAGCAGGGAGGCGGGGCGACCGCCGTCGAGGTCGACGCTGCGGGCAGCCTCCACCAGGTCGATGACCCCACCGACAGCGAGGGGGTCGACACTCAGTCTCCGCTCGACCGCGTCGAGTGCACGGCTGGTTTCGAATCGCACCCGGCTATCATGTCGCACCTGCGCCGCCGGTTCGAGCCGGCATTGCCGCAAAGCCGCCGTCGACCACCTCTGCGGCCGACGGCGGGCTTCACGCCGCGCTGGTCGGCTGGGGAAGGGCACCGAGCGCGGGACACGTGACGAGCGGGGGGCCACCGGTCACGACGTGCATCAGCTTCACTGCACGTAACGGTACGGGCACCACACCGTGTCGGATACCGGTGAATACCTGAATGAACGAAGTGTCAGCCGGTGCCGCCCTCAGGCACCGCACGCGGCGGCGATGGCCGGCAGCTCGTGCGCGTCGATGCCCTCGCGCTGCCGCACCGCGAGGGGGTGCTCGTGCGCCCGGAGCTCCACCAGGGGACGCAGCCCGGGCCGGCGCGTGTGCACCCGGACCTTCAGCCGCAGGGTCTCCGGGTAGCCCGGGATCCGGTTGGCCAGCTGGCCGAAGAACGGCGGCTCGTCGGCCCGGTCCGGGTCCTCCCACTGCTCGACGGCCCGGGCGAAGCCGGCCGCGCTGAGGCTGGCCCAGACGCTGTAGGTCAGCGCGTCCGGCGCGCCGCGGACCGGGACCTCGATCAGGCCACGGATGAAGAAGTGCTGCTCATCGAGATCGGGCAGCTCGACGAAGCACAGCTCCTCCTCCAGGAACGATGCCCCGCCGACGCCGGGGACGGCCCAGGTGTCAGGAGCGGAGAACGACCACATGCTCGGCACGTCGCCGAGCTCCACGCCGCAGCACGCGCAAGTGATGACGGTCACGGGGAGATTCAACCACTCTGCGCGGCGAGCTCCCGGGCGCGGTCGCGGGCGGCTTCGAGCGCGGCCAGGAACGCGGCCCTGACCCCGTGGTTCTCCAGCTCGCGGATCGCGTTGATGGTCGTGCCGGCCGGCGACGTCACGGCCTCGCGGAGCTTCACCGGGTGCTCGCCGGACTCCCGCAGCATCACCGCCGAGCCGATCGCGGTCTGCACGATGAGGTCGTGCGCCACCTGGCGGGGCAGGCCGAGCAGGATGCCGGCGTCGGTCATCGCCTCGACCAGGAAGTAGAAGTAGGCGGGGCCGGAGCCGGACAGCGCGGTCACCGCGTCCTGCTGGGACTCGGGGACCCGGATGGTGCGGCCGAGCGGCCGGAACATCTCCTCGGTGAGGGCGAGGTGCTCGGCGGTGGCGTGCGGGCCGGCCGAGATCGCGGTCATCGCCTCGTCGACCAGCGCCGGGGTGTTGGTCATGACCCGGACCACGGGGGTGCCCTCGGGCAGGTGCCGGGCGAAGAACGCGGTGGGCAGGCCGGCGCAGAGCGACACGACGAGCTTGCCGGCCGGCAGCTTCGGGCCGAGGTCCGCCAGGAGCGCCCCGGCGTCCTGCGGCTTCACCGCGACGGTGAGCACGTCGGCCTCGAGCATCGCGGTCTCGTTGTCCACGACCTTGATGCCGTAGCGCTCGGCCAGCTCCTGGGCCCGTTCGGGGCGGCGGGCGGTGGCGAGGAGGCGGTCGGCGGACCAGCCGGCCCGCAACAACCCTGACAGCAGCACCTCACCGAGCTTGCCGGCACCGAAGACGGCGATGGTCCGCACGAACTCACTCCCTAGGTTGGCGACGCACCGCGGCCCGGCCCCAGCCGAGCCAAGGCGTGTTTGGCAAGTGGATGCCGGGCTGCGGCGGACCCACTTACCAAACACACCTTAGAGCCGGGCCGTGACGGGGATCAGGAGCCGAAGAAGACCTCGGCCTCGGTGTACCGCTCGACCGGAACGGTCTTGAGCTCACGGGTCGCGTCGGCCAGGGGGACGCGCACGATGTCCGTGGACTGCAGCGCGACCATCTTGCCGAAGTCGCCCTCGTGCACGGCGTCGATCGCGCCCAGGCCGAAGCGGGTCGCGAGGACCCGGTCGAACGCGGTCGGCGTGCCACCGCGCTGGATGTGGCCGAGCACGACGGTGCGGGCCTCCTTGCCGGTCTTCGCCTCCAGCTGCTCGGCGAGCCACTGGCCGATGCCGCCGAGGCGGACGTGGCCGAACGCGTCGAGCTCCTGGTTGTGCAGCACCATCTGGCCGTCGAGCGGCTGCGCGCCCTCGGCGACCACGACGATCGGGGAGTACTGCGTCTGGAAGCGCTTCTCGACGTAGCCGGCGACCTGCTCGACGTCGAACTGCCGCTCCGGCAGGAGGATGACGTTGGCGCCACCGGCGAGGCCGGCGTGCAGCGCGATCCAGCCGGCGTGGCGGCCCATGACCTCCACGACGAGCGTGCGGTGGTGCGACTCGGCCGTGGTGTGCAGCCGGTCGATGGCCTCCATCGCGATGTTGACCGCGGTGTCGAAGCCGAACGTGTAGTCGGTCGCGCCGAGGTCGTTGTCGATCGTCTTCGGCACGCCGACGACGTTGACGCCCAGGTCGGTCAGCTTCGCCGCGACGCCGAGGGTGTCCTCGCCACCGATCGCGACGAGCGCGTCGATGCCCAGCTCGGCCAGGTTCGACTTGATCTTCTCGACGCCGCCGTCGATCTTGAACGGGTTGGTCCGGGAGGAGCCGAGGATGGTGCCGCCGCGCGGCAGGATGCCACGGACCTGTGCGATGCCCAGCTCACGGGTGTTGCCCTCGAGGGGGCCACGCCAACCGTCCCGGAAGCCCACGAACTCGTGACCGTAGGTGGAGATTCCCTTGCGGACCACGGCACGGATGACCGCGTTGAGTCCGGGGCAGTCGCCGCCCCCGGTCAGTACGCCGATACGCATGCTAGATCTTGCCTTCCTGGTTGCGGTGCTGCCCGACCATGCTGACGGGCGCGGTCGAGCCCTCGTTGGCGACGCTGCCGATTCACAGCGCACTGTAGTCGCTCCGCCTGAACTCGCCGACGTCGCATCAGTCAGCACTTTCCGCCCGCCGGCCGTCCTGGACGGCCTCAGCAGCTGTCGTCGCGGATGCCGAACATCTTGGCCGACTCGTGCTCCTGCGCCATCCGCCGCAGGGCCGCGAGCAGGGAATCCCCCAGGATCGAGCCCACCACTGCGGCGTGCAGCTTGCCCTCGTTGCCGCCCGCCTGGGCGACGAAGCGCAGGTCGTGCACCGCGATCTGCTCGGCGAGGTCCGCGTACTGCTCCAGCAGGTGCTCGACATCGGCGCCGACCTGCTGAAACGCGGCGACGACCTCGGCCGCGGACTGCCGGGTGCGGGCGTTGTCCGACAGCAGCCAGCCGCGCTCCCTGATCAAGGTTCTCACCCGTTCGTGCGCCGCGGCGAGCATTGCCGGGTCGCTGGTCTCGCGGGTGCCGACGGTGGCCGGCAGGGCCCGGCCGAGCACCTCGTGCACATCGGGGTCCGGCCGGTCCAGCTCGGTGAGCATGTCCCGGATCGCGGCGATCGGCAGCCGGCCGATGTCCAGCAGCACCCGCACCAGCCGCAGCCGCTGGACGTGGCGATCGTCATACCTGGCCTGGTTGGGGCTGGTCAGCTCGCCGGCCGGGAGGAGCCCCTCGCGCAGGTAGTACTTGATCGTCGGCACCGGTACACCGGTCGTCTGGCTCAGTTCCGCAATGCGCATCAGGGTCCTTTCAGGGTTGACATGGATAGTATAACTCTCCAATAGTGGAGAGCGCCGCTATCCATACTGCTGGGAGCCTCTGATGCGTCTCGCACAGCTGCACCGCCCGCTCATCATCTCCACCGCGGTGATGATCCTCATCGCGATCTTCGCCGGTGCCGGGCTCGCGCTCGACGACCGGGAGCTGATCGGCGTCCCGATCTGGCTCAAGCCGTTCAAGTTCGCGGTGTCGATCGCCATCTACGCCGTCACCATCGCCTGGCTGCTGTCCCTGCTGAACCGCCGGCAGCGGCTCGGCTGGTGGCTCGGCACCGTGATCGCTACCGCCATGATCGGCGAGATGGTGATCATCGTCGGCCAGGCAGCCCGCGGCCGGCAGAGCCACTTCAACAACCAGACCCCGCTCGACTCCATCCTGTACAGCGTGATGGGCGCCACGATCGCGATCGCCTGGATGTGCACGCTGGTCCTCGCGATCCTGCTGCTCATCCAGCGCCTGCCGGACCGGGCCGACGCGCTCGCCGTGCGCTTCGGCCTGCTCGTCGGCCTCGGCGGCATGATGGTCGGCTTCCTGATGACCATGCCCACCAAGGCGCAGCTCGACCTGCCCGAGGGCGAGGCGCCCACGATCGTCGGCGCGCACAGCGTCGGCGTCGAGGACGGCGGGCCCGGCCTGCCCCTGGTCAACTGGAGCACCACCGGCGGTGACCTGCGCGCCGCGCACTTCATCGGCATGCACGCGCTGCAGGCCCTGCCGCTGCTCGGGTTCCTGCTGATGCTCGCCTCCCGGCGCTTCGCCCGGCTCAGCTTCGACCGGGTGCGGACCCGCATCGTGATCGTCGCCGGCAGCGCGTACGCGGCGCTCACCGCCCTGCTCGTGTGGCAGGCGCTGCGCGGGCAGTCGATCGTCCACCCGGACGCGCTGACCCTCGCAGCCCTCGGCGGCCTGCTGCTGGCCACGGCCGGCGGCCTGGCCTGGGCCCTGGACCGCCCTCGTACGGTGGAGCTCCCCGCCACACCGATGCTGAGTGAGGTCCACTGATGGCCGGCACCCTGTTCCAGCTCGCGTTCCTGGTGGTCGTGCCGTTCTGGGCGCTGATGATCGTCGCCCCGAAGTGGCACTGGTCACGCCGGATCGCCGGGTCGGTGTTCATCGCCCTGCCGGCGCTGGTCGTCTGGGCCCTCGCGATCGCACCTGTCTTCGGGGACTTCGCCGCGGAGATGCTCAACCCCGACCTGGCCGGCGTGCGTGCCCTGTTCGCCGACGACGACGTGGTCGCCGCGGTCTGGGCCCAGGTGCTCGCGTGGGACCTGCTCGTCGGCCGCTGGATCTACCTGGACAGCCGCGAGCGGCGGATCCATCCGCTGATCATGGCGCCGGTGCTGGTCCTGACGATCCTGCTGTCCCCGATCGGGCTGCCGCTCTACCTGGCGCTGCGCATCCCCTTCGCCCCGCAGGTCACGACCCCGGACGCATGACGGCCCAGCGGGCCAGGTTGTGCCGGGCGTCGACGAGCGCGTCGTGCCGCCCCTCCGCCGCGGGCAGGGGCGGCCGGCCCGACTCGTCCCACAGCTGGCGCAGGTCCTTGGTGAACCGGGGGATCTCCCGGGGCAGCGTCGGCATCGGACCCCACAGCTGGGCGAGGGCGACGTGGTCGTAGGCGGCATACCAGGCCCACAGCTCCAGCTCGTCGGCCTCGCCCGCGCGCAGCGGCTCGACCAGGAACTCCAGGAGCTCCTCACGGATCCGCTCGCGGGAGCGCCACGCCTTGTCGGCCGGTGACGGCAGCTTGTCCAGGACGTTGCGGCGCACCCACGGCACGGCCCGCGAGCCGTCGAACTCCGTGGAGACCGCGTAGTACTCCCGGCCGCGCTCGTCCACCACCCCGATGGAGACCAGGTCGATCAGGCGACCGTCCTCAATGAACTCACAGTCGTAGAAGTACCGATATGCCGACACCGCTCCCATCCTGCCGGGCGGTGCCGGGCCTCACCGCAGCAGGGTCGCCAGCCGGGTCAGCTCGGCGTGGTCGCGGGGGGTGCCACCGTCGGCGTGGATCCGCGCGGCGACGGCGGCGGCCTGGGCGGCGGTCCGCAGCGCGAGCATCGCGGGCAGGACCGCCTCACACTCGTCGCCCGGGACCGGCCCGGCCCGCACGTACGCCTCGACGAGCGCGCCGGCGCCGGTGCCGCCGGCGCACAGGACGGCGTGGGCCAGGTCGTACAGCAATGGGCCCGTGCCGGCGGCGGCCCAGCCGACCAGGCCGACCCGGCCGGTGGCGGAGTCGAGCCGGAACCGGGCGGCGGCCGGCGAGCCGTGCCGGACCCCGTAGGTGAGCTGATCGGTGACCGTGATCCGGCGGACCACGGCCGCGGTCTCCACGACGGCCGGCCCGAGCCACGGCTCCATCGCCAGGTGGGGCGCCGCCGACGGCACCGCCGCCGCCTGGAACTTGGCCAGGTCCTGATGCACGAACCGGCGCAGGCTGCGGTGCGCGGCGCCCAGCGCGCCGCCCCACCACGCCTGGTCCACGGGGTCGTCGGCGCGCAATGGCCGGCCGGGCACCAGGCACAGCAGGGCGAGGACGCCGTCACCGGCCCGCGTGGTGAGCGCGCCGTCGGCGGCCCGGACCGGACGGCCGGCGCACACGCCGGCGGCCTCGACGTGTTCCGCGGCACACAGGCCGGCCTCGAAGCCGCGCCGGGCCGCCGCGGGAGCCCATTTCACGACGAACTGGCCACTGTCCCGTGGCGACGATTCGAATTGCCGGTCGTCGATCTCCACCCGCCAGGCGGCGGCGCCGAGAGGAATGCACGGGCCGGGACTGCACTGCCAACTCCTGCGCAGTGTCGTGTGCACCTGGTCGGCAGCGGGAGCCACGCTGCGCATTATGCGCCGGCGCAGGGCAGAGTGCCGGGAAAACGCGGATACCCGAGGCGCCGGTGCTCGCACCACCGGCGCCCCGGGTATCCGACACCAACCCCGCCCCCCAGCGGTCTGCGTCCTGGCACTAGCCTGCCTGCGGGCGCATGCGCGGGCTGTCGGTGAGCCGATGCGGGGGATGTACAGACTCCGACACGCGCGTCATGATCTGGTAGAAGTTCCGTACTGTGCTCGTGATCACCTAACGTGATCACGAGTCCGATCAACGCTGCACCGGGAGGGGTTTGACCGTGGAGGGTCGGCTGCCAGATCCCGGCGACGCACTGACCGGTGTGGACATGTTCAGTGGTCTGGAGCCCGACGTACGTCAGCGGGTCATCCAGGCGGCGGTGCCACGGACATACCGCAAGGGCCAGCTGCTGTTCGTCGAAAACGATCCGGGCGAATCACTCATCGTGCTCAAACGCGGTGCCGTGATGGTGTTCCGGACCGCGCCGACCGGCGAGCGCGCGGTCCTCTCCGTGGTCCGCCCGCCCGACACGCTCGGCGAGGTGTCGCTGCTGGACGGGGCGGCCCGCTCGGCGTCCGCGGAGGCGATCGAGGACTGCCAGGCCCTGGCGCTGTCCCGGCACGCGTTCATCGAGCTGGTGCACGCCAACCCGCGCATCCTGGACGCCGTGATGCGTTCCCTGGGCGCGCTCATCCGCCGGCTCACCGAGCAGAACGCCGACCACGTCTTCCTCGACCTGCCCGGCCGGGTCGCCAAGACCCTGGTCCGCCTCGCCGGCGAGACCAACGCGCCGATGGTCACCATCGAGCTCAACCAGAGCCAGCTGGCCGAGATGGCGGGTGGCTCCCGGCAGAGCGTCAACCAGGCCATCGGGTCGTTCGCCAGCCGTGGCTGGCTGCGCACCGAGGGCCGCCGGATCGTGGTGACCGACCTCAGCGCGCTGCGCCGCCGGGCCGGGATGACCGACCGCTGACCTGCGTTTCGCACCACCGTGTTGCCGGACGCAACGCGGTGGCCGGTCGGGTCCCCGGCGTGTGAGGATGTGCGGGGACCCGAGTCAGGGAGTGTCGGCGATTTCCAGTCAGTGCGCACGCTGCGGCCGCCAGTCAGGCGACGGTGACCGGTTCTGCGGTGGATGCGGCGCCGAGCTGAGCCCGGCCTGCGCGACCTGTGGGCGCTCGCTGAGCCCCGACGCGTCGTTCTGCACCGGCTGCGGCACCCCACGCGCCGCCTCTGGGGCGGCCGGCGGCGCCCAGCCCAGGTCCGACCGGCCGATGGGCCGCGCGACCGTGCCGATCCCGGCCACCCGCAGCGAGGACCGCCGCCGCATCAGCGTGCTGTTCGTCGACCTGATCGACTTCACGCCCTATGTCGAGCGCGCCGACCCGGAGCTGGTCCGCGAGCTGCAGAAGGGCTTCTTCTCCACCGCCCGCGAGGTCATCGGCCAATACGGCGGCGTGGTCGAGAAGTACATCGGCGACGCCGTGATGGCGCTCTTCGGCGCGCCCGTGGCCACCGAGACCGACGCGGTGCGCTGCGTGCGGGCCGGCCTGGAGCTGCAGCGGGTGCTCGCCCGGTATGCCAGCACCGGCGACGGCGAGCGCGCGCTGCGGTTCCGCGTCGGGGTCGCGACCGGCGAGGCGCTCGTCGACGTGGCCGCGGCCCGTGACGGCGGCCAGGCGATCGTCGCCGGCGACGTGGTCAACACCGCCTCCCGGCTGCAGTCCCTCGCGCCACCCGGCGGGGTGCTCGTCTGCGGCAGCACGTATGCGCTGACCAAGTCCTCGATCCGCTACGAGGCGCAGCCCCCCGCGACGCTGCGCGGGCGCTCCACCCCGACCGAGGTGTGGCTGGCCCTCGCCCCGCTGCGGCGCAACCACCCCGACCGCGAGGCCGGCTCCACCCCCCTGGTGAACCGCACCCACGAGCTGAGCCTGCTGGTCAACGCGCTGCACCGGGGACTGCGGGAGCGCACCCCGCAGCTAGTCACCGTGATCGGCCACGCCGGGATCGGCAAGAGCCGCCTGGTGCACGAGCTGTTCCTGCACGCCGAGCGGCTCTTCGACGCGCCCGTGGCGTGGCGGACCGGGCGCTGCCCGCCGTTCGGGGAGAACGTGACCTACGCCGCACTCGCCGACATCGTCAAGGCCCAGGCCGGCATCCTGGACACCGACAGCGCCGAGACGGCCAGGGAGCGGCTCGACACCGCGCTCAGCGTGATCGTCACCCCGTCGGAGGCCGAGCGGCTCGCCGACGCGCTCAGCCCGCTCGTCGGCCTGCCCGGCCCGAAGCTCGCCCCCGACGAGACCGAGTCCGCCTGGCGGCGCTTCGTGGTCGCGCTCGCCGCGCACCGACCCACCGTCCTGGTCTTCGAGGACCTGCACTGGGCCGACGAGTCGATGGTGCGGTTCGTGGAGCGCCTGGGTGCCTCGGTCCGCGACGTGCCGCTGCTGCTGCTGTCCACGGCGCGGCCGGAGTTCCTGGAGCGCAACGCGAGCTGGGCCGGCGCCACCGCCGGGTCGGTCACCATCACCCTGCCGCCGCTGCGCGACGCCGAGATCGCCACCATGTACGCGCACCTGCTCGGGCAGGCGGCGTTCCCCGGCCACTCGCTCAACTCCCTCGTCGAACTGGCCGACGGCAACCCGCTGTACGCCCTCGAGTACACCCGCATGCTGGCCGAACAGGGCAACCTGCGCACCTCCGACGCGCTGACCCGGGTGCTGCCGATGCCCGACAGCGTCCACGCCGTCATCGCCAACCGGGTCGACCTGCTGGAGGCCGCCGACCGGGCGGTCCTGCAGGCCGCCGCCGTGGTCGGGATGAACTTCTGGCCCGGCGCGGTCGCCGCGGCCATGAGCCGCCCCGCCGACGGCATCGAACGCTCGCTGCGCCGCCTGGAGCAGCGCGACCTGATCCACGAGCAGGCCGCCTCGACCATGGAGGGCCAGACGGAGTACCGGTTCGGCCACGTCCTCGTCCGGGACGTCTGCTACCAGCGGCTCCCCCGCACCGAGCGGGTCGCCCGGCACGAGCTGACGGCCGCCTGGCTCGACAGCGTCGCCGCCGACCGGGACACCGACCTCGCCGAGGTGGTCGCCAACCACCGGTACACCGCCTACGAGATCGCCGGCTCGCTCGGCCTGGACGCGCCCCGCTACAGCGTGCCGGCCCGCGACGCGCTGCACCGGGCGGCCCGCCGCACCTACGCGCTGCACGCCCTCGACGCGGCCGCGGCCCACGCCGCCAAGGCCCTCGCGCTCTGCGACGACACCACCGACCAGGGTGAGCGGCTGCGCATCGCCCTCCTCGCGACCGAGATCGCCTTCTACGCCGACCCCTCCTCCTTCCTCGGCACGGACGCGACCTCCGGCGGCACCGACCAGCTCGCGGTCCTCGCCGACCGGCTGTACGCGGCCGGCGAGCAGGCCAGCGCCGCCCGGGCCTGGACCATCCGCGGCCAGGCCGCCTGGCTGCGCGCGGACCGGCTCGGCGCCCTGTCCTGCCTGGACCGGGCGGTGGAGCTGTTCGACGAGTTGCCGGACGCGCCGCAGAAGGCCGACGCCTACGCGGAGCTCGGCCGGCTGCACATGTCCAACTTCGAGGTCGAGCCCGCGGTGGCCGCCGCCAGCGCCGCCGCGGAGATCGCCGACCGCCTCGGCCTGATCGAGGTCGCCACCAGCGCCCGGATCACCATCGGCACCGCCCTGTTCCAGGCCGGCGACCGCTCCGGCCTGGTCGAGCTGCAGGCCGCCCTCGAGGTGTGCCGGGAGCGGCGGCTGCTGTCGGAGCACCGGGCGATGCGCAACGTCGCCTGGGCCCTGCTCGAGGACGGCGACTGGACCGCCTCCGCGGCGATGTACGAGAGCACCCGCAACACCGTCCCCGGCAGCCACACCCTCGCCACCGGTTACTCCAACGTGGCGCAGGTCGCGTACTTCACCGGCGACTGGGCCACCCTGATCGACGTGGCCGAACGGGTCCCCGCGTCGGAGTGGGACCTGCAGGTGCGCGGCGCCCACGCCTGGATGAAGATCCTGCGTGGCGAGCCCTTCGTCAACTCCGACGAGATCGAGGACCTCGTCGCCGCCGGGCGCCGCAGCGGCTTCTACCGCCTGCAGTGGACCGTGCTCGGGCACGGTGCGCTCTGCCGGGCGCTGCAGGGCCGGGAGCGCGACGCGGAGGCGCTCGTCGTCGAGCTCGCCAAGACCTGGCGCGAGGTGCGGGCCATCGCCAGCGGCGAGTGGATCGACGCGACCGCGCACGCCGCCGTCCTGGCCGGCCGGGTCGCGATGATGGCGATCCGCGACATGCTCGCCGACGTGCCGCACCCCACCCCGTGGGTCGAGGCGGCGATGCGGACCATCACCGGGGCGATCGCCTTCGTCGACGGCGACTTCGCCCGGGCCGCCGACATGCACCTGGCCGCCGCGGAGCTCTACGGCGAGATCCCCAACGCCTCCGCCCGCATCCTGTCGCTCACCTGGGCGGTGCAGGCGCTCGGCCGGCTGGGCCCGGACGCCGCCGACCGCCTCGAGCCGTGGCGCAGCGAGCTGGTCGCCTTCGCCACGCAGGCCGCCGCGCCGCTCCTGCTCGAGCTCGCGGAGCTGCCGCCTACGCCGCTATAGGCTGCTCGACCTTGGCCGGCGCGGGGGCGCTCTTCACCTTCTGCGCGTACATGTCGATGTACTCGCGGCCGGACAGGGTCATCAGCTCATACATGATCTCGTCGGTGACCGCCCGCTCGATGAACCGGTCCCCCGCCATCCCCGCGTAGCGGGAGAAGTCCAGCGCCGGGCCGAAGCGGATGTGGACCCGCTTCAGGTTGGGCAGCCGCTGCCCGATCGGCTGGACCTTGTCCATGTTCATCATGGCCACCGGCACCACCACCGCGCCGGACTCCAGCGCGAGCCGGGCGACGCCGGTCTTGCCCCGGTACAGCCGTCCGTCCGGGGAGCGCGTGCCCTCCGGGTAGATGCCGAAGACGCCACCCGCCTGCAGGATCTTGAGCCCGACCTCCAGGGCCGCCCGGGCCGCCTTGCCACCGGACCGGTCGATCGGGACCTGACCCGTCCCGGCGAAGAACAGCTTCACCAGGCGCCCCTTGATCCCCTTTCCGGTGAAATATTCGGCTTTGGCCGGGAAGGTGACCCGCCGTTTGACGCTCAGCGGCATGAAGATCGAGTCCGCGAACGACAGGTGGTTGCTGGCGATGATGACGGGTCCCTCGGCGGGGACGTGTTCGAGCCCCTCCACCTTGGGGCGGAAGATGAGCTTCAGCACAGGCCCGAGGACGATGTACTTGAGGAACCAGTAGAGCACCGCTCAACCTTCCAAGATCTGCCGACAATCGGTGATGACTGTCGCAAAGAGCCTACGAACCAGTTCGGCACACCACAACGCACTCCCGGAAGCACCACTGCGCATGTCAGGATTTCGGTCAGCGGTTTTTTCGCGGCGGACCCGGTCGTCGCGGTGTCGGCCGCGGGGAGGGGCAGGCGGTGCCAGGGGGTGGGGCGCGGCGCGGCCGGCGCGACAACGGCCTGGTAGCGCAGGAATATGCGGTCGTCGGAGACGTTGACCCTCGTGTCGGTGAGCATTTGCTGGACGTCCTCGCGGCCGGAGGGATCGCGGCATACCTCCAGCCTGCCACCGATCTGCACCCCGTGACGCGCACCACGACCCTGCCCGCCAGACCCACCGACCGGCTCTACGCTGACCGTGACCATCTCGCCACGGCCCGCGACTTCCTCAGCCAGCTCACCGCCGTGCCCGAGCAGCACACCCCACCCGCCGAGGCCGCCCAGCCCGCCAAGGCGACTCCCGCCCCGGAGGCCAAGACGAGCCGCACCTCGGACGACGAGACGTTCGCCAGCATCATCGCCGGCTTCCACACGACCGTCGATCCGACCAGTGCGCCCTGGCCCGCCGCGGAGGACCTCGACTCCTCCGGATCCACCGCCGCCGACATGGACACCGAGCCGGCGCCCCGGACCCCGCTGCGGCGCGCCTCCGACGCCGTGGACCGCACCCTGCTGGACGGGCTCGACTCGTTCGGCGCCGACCTGCCCGACGACGAGGACGACGAGGCCGGCTACACGCCCCCGCCCCCGCCGCCGCTGCCGCGGATCGCGCCGTCGACGCTGCTGGCCGTCATCGGCCTGGTCGGTGGCCTGATCCTGCTGATCTGGCCCGACCTGCTGCCGGTCTTCGGGCCGCACTCGACGCTGTTCCTGGGCTTCGCGCTGCTGCTGAGCGGCTTCGTCTCCCTGGTCCTGCGCCTGCGCCCCGGCGACGAGGAGGACGACGACCCGGACAACGGCGCCCGCGTCTAGCTGTGCTAGCTGGGGTCACTGTGCTAGCTGGGCCACCGCTGGCGCGGCGTCCCGGCGGGGGGCTGCGCCACCCCACACCCCCCATGCGACGCTGCGCGCCGCACTCAAGCCTGTTTCTTCCGCGGCGGCCTTCGGCCGGAAGAGCAGTGGGGGATGCTCACCCCACACCCCCAATGCTCGCTGCGCTCGCACGACCTGCGCCCTGACGGGCGCGGCCGACTCAGACGCTTGCGCGTGGGCACCCGAAGGACCGGGGGTTCAGGTTTCGCGTCGCACAGGTCTTTCGTCCTCCTCGCCCGCTCTGCGCGCGAGACGACGGAGGCGGGCCCAACCGCTGTCGACAGCCGGGCACCGCACCGCCGTCGCCGCAGCGCGACTTGATGTGTTGCATGCCCGACCGGTGCTGGCGCCTGGGTTTGGTCAGGGGAGTTTTTCCAGCCAGTCGAGGATGGCGTCGATGGGTTCCTGCCAGCGGGCGTCGAGCATCAGGTCGTGGCCCATGCCGGGGAAGAGCAGGGGGGAGCCGCCGTAGCGGCGGGCCACCCACTCCAGTGCGGACGCCGACACGATGCGGTCGTCGGGGCTGCCCGCGACCAGGACGGGCGGGGCTCCTACCGGGGTCTCCGGCTCTTGGCGGCGGATCAGCTGGCGTTGGGTGCCGGCCGGGACGCGCTGGAGGCGGACGGTGTAGGACTGGGCCTCCTTCGCCGGCAGCGTCCGGCTGAACAGCTGGGCCGGGCGTAGCGACACCCGGCCTCCGAACAGGCCCGGGAGGGTGCCGGCGGGGTTGCGGCGCAGCAGGCCCAGGGCGGTGCCCATGCCGCCGAAGACGGGGGCGGTGAGGACGCCGGCGCGGGCCGGATACCTGGCGAGGGCCATCGCCACGACGAGGGCGCCCGCGCCGTGGCCGACGAGGACCGCCCGCTTGGGCAGGCCGGCGGCGACCTGGGTGACGTCGTGGACGTAGTCGCGCAGGCGGGCGTCGGGGTCGGCGCCGCTGCCGCCGTGGCCGCGCAGGCTCATCGCGGACGCGGGGAAGCCGCGGCGGGCGGTGTGCTCGAGCCAGTGCTGGGCGAAGGCCCAGGCGCCGTGGCCGTAGCCGGGGACGAACAGCACGGGCGGCCGGTCCTGCGGGGTGTCGGGCTGCTCGGTGAGCACCTCCCGCTGGACGGGCTTCGGCGGGTCGGCCCACTCGTCGGAGCGCATCACACGGGTGGTCAACGGACCGCCTCCAGCTCGTGCAGGGACTTCTCCAGCTCCTGCAGGTACACGAAGTGGCTGACCTCGAACCAGTGCCGGGTCGAGTCGGTGACCTTGCCGGCGGTGAAGCGCCGGTCACCGTCCTGGCGCAGCTTGGCCCACAGCGCCTGCGCCCTGGCCGGCGACGCGTCCAGGACGCGCAGCCACTGGGCGATGAACACGGTCTGCCAGTGGGCGAGGGTGAACACGCCCGAGTCGGGCTGCAGCAGCCCGGCGACGGCGAGCGTCGGGTGGGTCCGCGACAGCATCTGCAGCGCCAGCCGCGGCCGGCCGGCGGCGTCGGTCGACAGCAGCTCCGGGGCGAGGAAGTCGAAGTTGGGCAGGTACCCGGTGGCGAACACGACCAGGTCCGGCTCGACCGTGCGGCCGTCGGACAGGACGACCTCGGTGCGTTCGAAGCGCTTGATGTCCGGCAGCGGCGTGATCCCGCCGTGCCCGAGGTAGTACGGCAGCTGGCTGTTGACCAGCGGGTGCATCTCGAGCAGGCCGTGGTCGGGCGCCTTCAGGCCGAACCGGGTCAGGTCGCCGACGGTCATCGCGATCGTGCGCTGCAGCAGCCACTGGCGCAGCCGGAACGGCAGCCGCATCGCCAGGATCCGGTCGTTGACCTGGTCGGCGGGTTTGCCGAGGGCGTACTTCGGTGCGTACCAGTAGCCGCGGCGGGTCGAGTGCCAGCACTTCGCCGCCTGCTGGGCCGCCTCGACCGCGATGTCGCAGCCGCTGTTGCCGGCGCCGACGACGAGCACCTTGCGCCCGCGCAGCTGGGCCGCGTCCTTGTACTGGCTGGCGTGGATCACCTTGCCGCGGAACTCGGCGAGCCCCTCGTATTCGGGCATCTTCGGCGACCAGTTGTGCCCGTTGGCGGCGACGACCGCGGCGTAGCGCATGGTGCGCGGCGCCCCGCCCCGCGAGCCCCGCACCGTCACGTCCCAGCGCGGCGGGCCGCCGTCGGGGTCGTCGGCGGGCTCGACCCGGGAGACGTCGGTGCCGAACCAGATGTGTTCCCGGAGCGAGAAGTGGTCCGCGTAGCGCTCGAAGTAGGTGAGCAGCTGCGAGTGGTGCGGGTAGTCGGGCCAGTCGTCCGGCATCGGGAAGTCCGGGAACTGGGTGAACGGCTTCGAGGAGATCAGGTGCGTGCTGGCGTAGACGGGGCTGCGGTCGTGCCGCCAGTTCCACCCGCCGCCGACGCCGGTCTCGCGCTCGTAGCAGTCGACGCCGAAGCCCGCCTCGCGGAGGTTCTTGATCGCGGCGAGGCCGGTGCCGCCGGCGCCGATGACGCAGACGGTGTCGCCGCGGTCGTAGACGGGCTCACCGTCGCGCCAGTGGGTCGCGCCGCCGGCCAGTTCGTCGAAGCTTGTCACCCGCGTCGTCTCCCCACTGCACCCACGCATGCTTTCGCGGCCAGATCCTCGTCCGCTCGGCGCTGGTTTGTCCAGTCCCGCACGTCACGCCGCCGCCGGAAGTTGACCTTGGACAATCCAACTGCCTATGACCAGTTGGATTGTCCAAGGTCAAACTGGCCGTCGGTTCGACCCCACATCCGGTCCCGCCCGCGGGCCTGATCACGACCGCAGGTCGTGTCGCGGCCGTCCACGGCCGCGGGCCTGATCACGACCGCAGGTCGTGTCCGCGCAGCTGGAAGCGGACCCGGCAGGGAGGCCGTTCACGGCCGACCGGTGGCTGACGGGAGCAGCGGCCGTGCCCACGACGGACCGGAGCAAATACCGTTATTCGGGCAGGTCGAGCTCCACGACGACCGGGAAGTGGTCGCTGGCGAGGCGGGCGGCCGGCGTGTCGACGACCTCGTAGGACAGCACGGTCATGCGGGGGTCGACGAAGACGACGTCGAGGCGTTCGCGGGGGGCGGCGCACGGGAACGTGTGGCGTTCGTCGGTGCCGGCGCTGTCGACGAGGCCGTCGGCCAGGGTCCGCCAGGCGGCGCCGCCGGAGTTCTCGTTGAGGTCGGCGGCGAAGATGATCGGCTCGGCCAGCTCAGACAGGTGCTGCTTGAGGACGGCGGCCTGGCCCGGGCGCTCGGTGGCGTCGGTGGACAGGTGCGAGCCGACCGCGGCGAACGTGGACCGCCCGACGCGGCAGCGGACGAACGCGGCGCCGCGCATGTGCCGGCCGGGCGTCAGCGGGAACCGGATGTCGAAGCCGTCGAACGGGCGGACCCGCAGGTTGGTCAGGATCAGGTTGCCCAGCGACGGCAGCCCGCCGCCGCCGACCACGAGCTCGAAGCCGCGGGCCAGGTCGGCCGACTTCTGCCGCCACCGGAAGCGGCGCGGCGCCTCCTGCAGGATGGCCACGTCGGGCGCGATCTCCCGCACCACCTGCGCGAGCGCCTTACGGTCGTCGCGCAGGCTGTGCAGGTTGTAGGACAGGACCCGCAGCTTGGTCATACGCGCGCCAGGTCGGCGGCTCCGACCATTCCCGCGACGTTGCCCAGGAGGGCGGGGCGGACCTCGGCGACGGGGAGCCGGCCGCGCTGGGCGAGCTGGTCCTCGTAGCTGGCCCGGGCCGGCTTCATGAGCAGGTCCCCGGCGTCGATGACGCCCCCGCCGACGACGATGACCTGCGGGTCGAGGATCTGCACGATGTCGGCGAGCGCGACGCCGAGCCAGCGGCCGACCTGCTCGAAGGCGCCGATCGCGACGGCGTCGCCGAGGCGGGCGGCCTCGGTGATCGCGTGGCCTCTGATCGCGTCGACGTCCCCGCCGACGAGGGCGAGGAGCTGCTCGGCGAGCTCGGGCCTCTCCCGCGCGTCGGCCTTCGCGAAACGGATCAGGGCCGGGCCCGCGGTGTACTGCTCGAGGCAGCCGTGCCGGCCGCAGCCGCAGGGGTGGCCGCCGGGGACCATCATCATGTGCCCGAGCTCCGCGGCGATGCCGTTGGTGCCGCGGACCAGGTTGCCGCCGATGACGATGCCGCCGCCGATGCCGGTGCCGACGGTGAACAGCACCATCGAGTTGTCGGCGTCGCGGCCGGCGCCGAACTGGAACTCGGCCCAGGTCGCGGCGTTGCCGTCGTTCTCCACCACGACCGGCAGCCCGACCGCGGCGGTGATCTTGTCGCGCAGCGGCTCGTTGCGCCAGGCCAGGTTGGGTGCGAACTGCACGATCGAGCGGGTGGCGTCGATCCAGCCGGCCGCGCCGATGCCGACCGCGTCGACGGGGTACCCCGCGGCCAGTTCCTGGATCACCTCGATGATCCGGTCGGCGGTCTGGGCCGGGTCCTGCGCCGGCGTGTCGCGCCGGGTCTGCGCGAGGACGTCACCGGCCGAGTCGACGACCCCGCCGAGCACCTTCGTTCCACCGATGTCGACTCCGATGGTCAAACCCACCGCGTCTGTCTCCTCTCGCGCAGGCGCTATGCCTCGGGATCAATCTTGGGCTTGACGGCCTTCTTGGCCATCGGTTTCGGCGACATCGGTGTCTCCGTGGTGGCGCTTTGCCAAACGTCTTCCGGCGGTTCCGGTGTTTCGGGTGTACTGGCCGGCTTCGGCTGCTGCTGCCCGAACGCGCGCAGGACCCCGGCGAGGCCTACGGCGAGGTCTCCCACGCCGGTGGCCAGGCGTTCCGCGAACTCGGGGTCGGGATCGCGGGCGGCCGCGATGGCCTTGCAGACCGGGCACACGCAGCACTCGGCCGAGCCGGTGGCGAAGCCGGCGGTGCTGTTCGCGGCGACCGACAGCGCGGCGAGCGCGGTCGCGACCAGGCGTTCTGCCTCCTCGCGCGGGTCGCGCGTCACGCCGCCGCCTCGACGCGCCGCTTGAGCTCCTTGAGCGCGGTGTCCATGATCATCTTCTCGGCCTTGCGCTTGAACATGCCCAGCATGCCGATCGCCAGCTCCACCGCCAGGGAATAGGTCACCGTGGAGGTGCCGTCCGCGTTGGCGGTAATGTCGTAGGAGCCGTCCTGCTGCTTCTGCATCTTCGACGGCGCGACCAGGCTCCACTCGATGCGGGTCAGGTCCTCGGCGTATTCGTACTGCAGGGTGTATTCGTCGGAGACCGGGCCCGAGTCCAGCACGAAGCTGACCTGACTCGCGTAGCCGTCCTCATACTCCTCGATCACCTCGACCGACTTCACCGCCGCCACCCACTCTGGGTATCGGGCGAAGTCGGCGATGACCTCGGCGATGCGCTCCGGGGGCGCGTCAATGACGATCGACTGCGTCGAAGTGTCGGCCATGCGTGGCAGGCTACCTCTGCGGTGCGCCTGGCGATCCGTCGGCAGGGTAGGTTCCCGAATACGGGTTGGAAACGAAGGAGTCCCACGTGCGCGAGTTCACCGTGCCCCCAGCGGTCACCGTCGGCGATCACGCCACACTGACCGACCCCGTGTGGGACAACGCGGTCGCGGCGCCGGACGCGGTGCAGTTCCAGCGGCACATCGCAGGCGAATGGCGGGACGTGACCTGCGGCCAGTTCCACGACCAGGTGCTGACCCTGGCCCGGGGCCTGCTCGCGGCGGGCGTCGAGGCCGGCCAGCGGGTCGCGCTGATGAGCAAGACGCGCTACGAGTGGACCCTCATCGACTACGCGATCTGGTCGGTCGGCGCGGTCACCGTGCCGATCTACGAGACGTCGAGCCCGGAGCAGGTCGCCTGGATCCTCGAGGACTCCGGCGCGGTCGCCGTCTTCGTCGAGACCGACGCGCACCGTGACACCATCGCCGCGATCCGTCTTCCCTCGGTCGAGCACGTCTGGCAGATCGACGGCGCTCCGGATGCGCGCAGCGCATCCGGAGCGCAGCGCGCAGCACCCGTTCCAGGGGGCATCGACGTGCTGGCGGCCGACGGCGCCGCGGTTCCCCGCGAGGACGTCGAGGCCCGCCGCGCCGCGACGAAGGCCGACGACCTGGCCACGATCATCTACACCAGCGGCACGACCGGCCGGCCCAAGGGCTGCATGATCACCCACCGCAACATGCTGTCCGACATCGTCAACGCGATCCCCGAGCTGCAGTCGCTGTTCCACCAGGGTGCCCGCACGCTGCTGTTCCTGCCCCTCGCGCACTCCTTCGCCCGGCTGATCCAGATCGGCGTGGTGCAGGCCCGCGCGACGATGGGGCACACCGCCGACACGAAGAACCTCGCGGCGACGCTGCAGAGCTTCCGGCCGACGTTCGTGCTGTCGGTGCCGCGGGTGTTCGAGAAGGTGTACAACACGGCCAAGCAGCGGGCGCACGCCGACGGCAAGGGCTCGATCTTCGACCGGGCGGAGCAGGTGGCGATCGCCTACAGCGCCGCCGCGAAGCCTGGCCCGCTGCTGAAGGTGCAGCACGCGCTGTTCGACCGGCTCGTCTACGGCAAGCTGCGGGCCGCGCTCGGCGGGCAGTGCTCCCGGGCGATCTCCGGCGGCGCGCCCCTCGGCGAGCGGCTCGCGCACTTCTACCGCGGCATCGGCGTGACCATCTTCGAGGGGTACGGGCTGACCGAGACCTCCCCCGCGACCAACGCCAACCGCGACACCGGCGCCCGGATGGGCACGGTCGGGCGCCCGCTGCCCGGCGTCACGATCCGCATCGACGACGACGGCGAGATCCTGGTCCAGGGCGACATCGTCTTCAAGGGATACTGGAACAACCCCGCCGCCACCGCCGAGGCGATCGACGGCGACGGCTGGTTCCACACCGGTGACATCGGTGAGCTCGACGACGACGGGTATCTGCGCATCACCGGCCGCAAGAAGGAGCTCATCGTCACCGCCGGCGGCAAGAACGTCGCGCCGGCCGTGCTCGAGGACCGGGTCCGCGCCCACCCCCTGGTCAGCCAGTGCATGGTGGTCGGCGACCGGCAGCCGTTCATCGCGGCGCTGGTCACCATCGACCCCGACGCGCTGCCGGCCTGGGCGTCGTCGCGTGGCAAGCCCGCCGACTTCCCGTTCGTGGACGACCCTGAGCTGCGCGCCGAGATCCAGACCGCGATCGACGACGCCAACAAGGCCGTGTCGAAGGCCGAGGGGATCAAGGTCTTCCGCATCCTGCCGCAGGACTTCACCGAAGCGACCGGAACGCTCACTCCTTCGTTGAAGGTGAAACGGAACGTGGTCCTGAAGGAGTACGCCGGCGACATCGCCGCCATCTACGAGCGCTGATGCTGTCACCTACGGTTGGGAGGGCCATTCGTTGACCGAGCTGACGGTGCTGGGCGACCGCCCTCGAAGTGCCGTGATCGCGGTTCGTGTCCTGATGCTCGCGCTGGTCGCGGCACTCCTGCTCATCGAGGGCATGCACACGGCCGAGCTGCTCTGGCTCGCCCTGCTGACCGCCGCGGCGGCGATCGCCACGGTCGCGCCGCCCGGCCACCGGGTCGCGCACCTCGGCCGCGCCGCCGAGGTGCTCGTCGTCGCCCTCGCCGCCTCGACCACCGACGACAACTTCCTGGTCTTCCTGCCGGTGCCCGTCATCGGTGCGGTCCTCGCCGGTGGGCAGCGCGCCGCCGCTGTCCTGCTGGGCGCCGCGGCCGTGGTCCTCGTCGTCAGCGGGGCGTCGGAGGGGGTCCTTTCCGACCGCGGCTACCTGGGCACCTGCCTGCAGTGGCTGGTCCTCGCCGGCGCCGGCGCCTACCAGGCGGCCGTCCTGCAGCGGGTGCTGCTGGCGCGGCGCACCGACGAGACGCCCCAGCCGTATGTCGAGGCGACCCGCCTGCTCACCCAGCTGCGCAGCGTCGCCCGGCAGCTGCCCGGCGCCACCCTCGACCCCGGCGGCCTCGCCGAGCACCTCCTGGACGAGGTCCGGGCCATGGTCCCGTCCTCCCGTGGCGCCGTGCTGTCCGGCAGCGGCGGCGGCCGGCTCGTCGTGCTCGCCCAGGCGGGCGTGGAGCGCCTCGACTGGGAGACCGCCCTGGACACCGAGAGCTCCGTCGCCGACGCGTGGGCCACCCAGCAGCCGGTCGTGTCCGGCCGCTCGCAGGCCCGGTCGGTCGCGCCGAGCCGCGACATCTCCTCGATGGTCGTCCCGCTCATCGCCGGGGTCCGCACCGTCGGGCTGATCGTCCTGGAGAGTGACAGCGCCGGGGCGTACCCGCCGCCGGTCCTCGCCCGGGTGACCGGCCTGACCGGCGCCGCCGCGCTGCGCCTGGAAGCGGCGCTGCTGTTCGACGAGGTCCGCTCCCTCGCCACCACCGAGGAGCGGCAGCGGCTGGCCCGCGAGATCCACGACGGCGTCGCCCAGGAGCTCGTCATGGTCGGCTACGGCATCGACAACGCGGTCGCCGCGCTGCCCGACGCCACCGCCGCCGAGGAGGAGCTGCGCATCCTGCGCGCCGAGGTCACCCGCGTCATCACCGAGCTGCGGCTGTCGCTGTTCGAGCTGCGCAGCGAGGTCGACCGGTACGGCGGCCTCACCGCCGCGATCGCCGACTACGCCCGCACCGTCGGCGCCTCCGCCGGCCTGCGGGTCCACCTTTCGCTCGACGAAACCACCGCCCGACTGCCCGCCGCGGTCGAGGCCGAACTGCTGCGCATCGCCCAGGAAGCCATCACGAACGCGCGGAAACACGCCGGCGCGGAGAATCTTTGGGTAACGTGCGCGGTCGATCCACCGTTCGCACAGGTAGAAATCTCCGACGATGGAAGCGGCATAGGTGAGAACCGCCCTGACGGACGCTATGGTCTTGCGATCATGGCCGAGAGAGCGGAACGTATCCGAGGCCGGTTGGAGATCACACCGCGCGTGCCGAATGGGACAACAGTGGCGGTTGTGCTCGGAACCGCACCGCGTGCGCGGTAGCGTGAAGGCACCAGAGGGAGAGAGCACCGGGAATGTCGACTACCGCGACGCCGACGACACGCACCAAAGTTCTGCTCGTCGACGACCACGATCTCATCCGCAGAGGCCTGCGGCACGCCTTCGAGCGTGACCGCCAGTTCGAGGTGGTGGGCGAGGCCGCGACGGCCGCCGAGGCGATCCGCCAGGCCGGCGCCCTGCAGCCCGACGTGGTCATCATGGACCTGCGCCTCCCCGACGGCAGCGGCCTGGAGGCGACCAGGGCCCTGCGCAAGACCAGCAACACCATGGGCATCGTCGTGCTGACCATGTATGCGGGAGACGACCAGCTCTTCGGCGCCCTCGAAGCCGGCGCGTCCGCCTTCGTGCCGAAGACCGCCCCCGCCGACGAGGTGGTCGCGGCGGCCCGGCACGCCGCTTCGGCGCCGTCCGCGTTCACCGCAGCGGACCTGGCCGAGGCGATGAAGCGCCGGCTCGCCCCGAGCGGCCCGCAGCTGTCCCCCCGTGAGGGCCAGGTCCTGCGCCTGCTCGCCGACGGCATGAGCGTCGCCGGCATCGCCAAGCAGCTGTTCGTCTCCGAGTCCACCGCGAAGACGCACATCTCGAAGCTGTACGAAAAGCTCGGCGCCGCCAACCGCGCCCAGGCCCTCATGACCGCACTGCGCCTCGGCCTCCTCGAAGCCCCCGACGCCCCGAAGTTCTGACCCTCCGGTTTTTCGATAGGCGCTGGCCGATCTGCCCCCAACCCCCAGAACGGCCAGCCTGTCGTTTCTCCACTCCGCACCCGGCCCGATGGCCCGCCCCACGGTATTGACCCTGATCGCGGCGACTTACCCCCGGAAATGCGTCGTGCCATTCCCCCTTTCGGGCACTTGCGCGCGAATCGTTTCGGTGCTGGTGCGCTTTTTCGCGGTCCGGCCTTCACCACGGTGACCACCAGATCCCGCGCCGGCGTCGGTGTGGGGCACGATGGGGCCATGCCGCTGGTCGAGGCGGGCCGGCTGTGCGGCGTCGGGGTGCTGGGATCGTCCGATTCGGCGGTCCCGATGTCCGGATAGAGCTCCTTGCGACCTTTTCTCTGCTCCCGGCGCGGACCTTCCCCGTGATCGAGGGCGCGGGCTGGCCGTCCGCGCGACCACAGCCATCCTTCGATCACGGCGGCACGATCACACAGTCCCTTGGCGGCCGGTCCGTGGCGGGGACGCGGCCTTGGTCCGGTCCCCGACGATCCTTCCGAACGCTTCGTCGCTTCGCGCACCGGAAGTTCCGCGTCGTCGACGCCAGTTGATCTCAGTCGTCCTCCGGCGACCCCACCGCTTCGTTCAAGAAGGCGTGCGGAAGATCCCAGGGCGCTGCTGTGCTCGTCACCGCGCGTCTGGCAGCTCCGCGTCGGACGATCGTCGTTCGAACCGTCGCAGTGTCGCAGTGATCGCCGTGAGACCCGAAGGCCGAGCTGGAGCACCGGCGTCGTCCTCGGTCCGCGCGACGCAGGACGGGAACGTCCGAGCCACGCCGCAGGTCGAAGGGTCACGCGGTGTGCTCCGGGGTGGTGGTGAGCAGGGCCGGAGGCGATCCGCCTGCGTCTCCCGCGCCAGTCCGACTCAACCCAAGCACGACCGGCAGCACCCATCCGCGCGACGCAGGACGGGAACGTCCGAGCCACGCCACAGGTCCAGGCGGTCGAAGGGTCAGGCGGTGTGCTCCGGCTCGACCCAGGCACGACCGGCAGCACCCATCCGCGCGACACAGAACGGGGGACGTCCGAGCCGCGCCACAAAGTCCAGGTGGTCGAAGGGTCAGGCGGTGTGGTCCGGGGTCGTGGTGAGCAGGGCCCGGAGGCGATCCGCCTGCGTCTCCCAGCGCCAGTCCGACTCAACCCAAGCACGACCGGCGGCGCCCATCCGCGCGGCGAGGGCGCGGTCGAGCAGGAGGGTCGTGATGCGGTCGGCGACGGCGGGCACGTCGCGGCCGGGGACGACGAAACCGGTCTCGCCCTCGCGGACGGCGTCGGGGGCGCCGCCCGAGTCACCGGCGACGACGGGCAGGCCGGTGGCGGAGGCTTCGAGGTAGACGATGCCGAGGCCCTCGACGTCAAGGCCGCGGCGGCGGGTGCGGCAAGGCATCGCGAAGACGTCGCCGGCGGCGTAGTGGGCGGGTAACTCGGCCCAGGAGACGGCGCCGGTGAAGACGACGTGGCGGTCGACGCCGGACTCGCGGGCGAGGCGCTCGAGGGTGGGACGATACGGCCCGCCGCTCACCATCAGCAGCGCGGCGTCGGGGACCGCGCGGTGGATCAGCGGCAGGGCGCGGATCAGCACGTCCTGGCCCTTGCGGGGCACGAGGCGGGAGACGCACACGATCACCGGGCGGTCGGCGAGGCCGTGCCGGGCGCGGACGAGGTGCCGGTCGACCTGCGGCGAATACGCGTCGACGTCGACGCCGGGAGCAAGGCGCTGCAGAGACGTGTGCCCGTCGAGGACCCGGGCGAGGCGGCTGCGCGTGTATTCCCCCAGGTACGTGACGACGTCGGCGCCCCGGCCGATGCGCCGCAGCAGGGTGCGGGCGCCGGGCAGCGCGGCCCAGCCGACCTCGTGGCCGTGGGTGAGGGCGATGACCCGCTCGATCCCGGCACGGCGGCGCAGGCCGTCGGCGAGCAGGCCGAGCGGGGCGGCGGCGCCGAACCAGACGCTGTCGCAGCCGCGGGCGCGGGCCAGCGCGGCGGCGCGCCGGGCGACGCCGGGCGTGGGCAGGAGCATGCCGGTCGGCTCGCGCACCACCTCGAACGGCTGCTCGGCGTCGAACTTCTCCGCGTCCCGGAACGTGGAGGCGTAGACGACGACCGAGCCGGCGGGCTGCCGCACGGCGAGGTTGTGCACGAACTGCTGGATCCCGCCGGGACGGGGCGGGAAGTCGTTGGTGACGAGCAGCGTGGTCATCGCTCGCCCCGCGCCCAGGCCCGTGCCTCCGCCATCCGCTCGACCGCGGTCGGATGGGACCCGAACAGGAACTGCTCGACCGGGTTGGGGTCGGGGTCACCGAGGTTGACCAGGGAGAGCCGGCCCTGCATGGCCTCGAAGCCGGCCGGGTCGCCGGTGAGCTGCAGGGCGTGCCGGTCGGCGCGGGCCTCGACGCGCCGCGACACGAACGCCTGCGCCGGGCCGGCGAGCAGGCCCGCGACGGTGGCGACGGCGATCAGCAGCGCGACGGCGCGGGGGTCGCCGATCGCGTCGACGCCGGCGCGGCGCAGCAGGCCGCCCCACGAGCCGAGCAGGTAGAGGGCACACACGGCGGCGGCCGCGCCGAACGCCCCGAGCAGCGTGCCGGTGAACACGTCGCCGTCCTTGGCGTGGCCGAGCTCGTGCGCGACGACCGACTCGACCTCCTCCTGGGGAGCCTTCTCCAGGAGGGTGTCGTAGACGACGATGCGGCGGGTCGGGCCGAGACCGGAGACATAGGCGTTGACCGCGCGGGTCCGGCGGGACGCGTCGGCGACGAGCACGTCACGCACGGGCACGCCGTCGCGTTGCGCCATGGCCATGAGCCGGGTCCGTTGCTCGCCCTCCGGCATCGGGGTGAACTTGTTGAAGACCGGCTCGACCAGGACCGGGAAGACGAAGGACAGCAGCACCGTGAGCAGCGCCGCGCCGGCCGCGCCCCACGCCCACCACCAGCGCGGCGCGAAGTGGGTGACGGTGAAGAAGCCGACGAGCGCAATCGCGCCGATCACCGCCCCGACGGCGTAGCTCTTGAGCATGTCGACGGTCCAGCCGGACCAGTCCTGGGTGGACAGCCCGTAGCGCCTGAGGATGGACTGGCGCCAGGCGGCGAGGGGCAGCGCCACGATCTCGCCGACGAACACCACCGCGAGGCCGCCGAGCAGCGCCCGGGCCAGCCAGTGGCCGCCGAACGGCCGGGACACCTGCTCGACGATCCACGCGCCGGCCGGGGTCAGGCCGAGCAGGATCGCGACGAGCAGGCCGAGGGCGAGGGACAGGTAGGTGCCGGGGCGCAGCGCCGCGTGGAACGCCCGGCCTCTGGCGACGGCGTCGGCCGGCAGCGTGTCGAGTGCGGCGAGCTGGTCGCCGCGCGGGGCCGGCGGCGCCGTCCAGGGCACCCGCAGTGCCGCAACCACCACGACCGCGACGAGCAGCACCGCGAGGGTGATCGCCGCCCATGCACGAGGGGACACGCCGCACCTCCTGGTGAGAAACTCCGCAAGCTTATGCGGCGCGGTGCCGCCCCGACCGGCGTGGTGCCGCCGTCTCGACGTGGGTGGGGTCGAGCACGGTGACCTCGAACCCGGCGCGCTCGAACACCTCGATCGCCCGGACCTCGGCCGCGCCGAGCTGGTGCAGCGCGGGCGGGGTGTCCAGCAGCAGGGTCACCACGCAACCGCCGCAGGCGGTGCCGCGCACTGAGCAGGTCTCGCAGTCGACGAGCATCGCTCCTCCTCCGTTGACCGTCCGTAGCTCCACGGTAAGCGGGGGGTACGACAAAAATGAGTTTCCGCAGGTCAGGACCGGGACAGGCGGCGTAGCAGGGTGTCGTTGCCCAGTGGGTACGCACCATGGCGCCGCACACCGTCGATGACCTCCTTGTCGGAGGAGATCACCACGATCGGCCGGCCGGCCGGCTCCGCCCTGACCAGGCGCCGGATCAGCTCGTCGGCGGTCTCGCCCTTCTTCGAGAACAGCACCCGCACGCCGCGGGGCGCCGGCGGAAGGCCGACGACCCGCTCGGCGCCGTCGAACACGACGGTGACCTCGGCCCTGGTCTGCGCGACCAGGCCGCCGACCCCGGCGACCAGGCGGTTGCGCTGCTGTTCGAGGGAGAGCTCGCCATAGCCCTTCTTGGTGACGTTGTACCCGTCGACGATCATGTGCGCCTTCGGCAGGCTCAGCAGCTGGTCGAGCCGGGCCGGATCGTCGGCGTCCAGGGCCCGGGCCGCGCCGGCGCCGTTGGCGTTCTCGGGCCGGTCGGCGTCGTGGTCGGCGACGAAGTCCGCCGGCAGCCGGTCGGTCGGGTCGAGGGCCAGCTCGCGGCGCAGCCCGACGGCGGCCTGCCCGATCGTCTCCAGCAGCAGCCACAGCCGGGCATCGTCGACCGCCCGGGCGTCCTTGGCGCTCTGCCGCTGGGCCCCGGCCGCGGTCTCCGCCTCGGCGAGCTTGGCCCGCATGCGGCGCAGCTCGGCGTCGTGGTCGGCGGTGGCCCGGGTGGCGCGGCCCTTCTCGCTGGCGAGCATGTCGGTCGCCTTGCGCTCCTTGGCCTGGCTCTCCCGCAGCGCCTTGCCCAGCGAGCGGACCTCCTCGCGGAGGCCGGACGTCTCGTCGCGGAGCCTGGCCAGCTCGTCGCGGAGCTTGTCGGCCTCGACCCGGGCGACGGCGCGGTCGTGCTCGGCCCGGGACAGGCGCTGCTCGACGTCGCGGATGCGCTCGGACGTGGCGGCGCCCTCCGCTTCGGCGCGGACCGTGTCGGTGGCGCGTTCGACCAGGTCACGCCATCCGTCGGGGCGGGCGAGATACGCCAGCGCGGCGACCTCCACCGGGTCGGCGGCCGGCGGCGCCACCCCCTCCAGGATCGACGCGCCCAGGTCACCGGCGTCGTTGACGACCCTGGTGGCGAGGCGCTGGCGCAGCAGCGGGTCACCGGACAGCTGCATCGCGATGACCGGGCCGCCGAGGCGGGCGCGCCGGTTCGGCGCGAACTTCGCGACCCGCCGCAGCGGCATCGGCAGCTCGTCGAGGGGCAGGCCGGTCATGGCACCGGCGGCAAGGGAGATCACCCGTTGGCGAACAGTCTCGGGCAGCACCGGCTCGATGCCGCCGTCGGAGTCGGGCAGGTCCACCTCCTCCGGCGCAGACGTCACCACGGCCTCGTCGTCGAGGTCGTCGGGAGCGTCGTGCGCGGGCATCACTCCAGTGTCGCATTGTCGACCAGATTCGCCCCGGATGGTCTCCGGCACCGCCGGCTTCCCTCGAAAGACTAAAAGCTGACATATCCTTATTTCACCCGATTGGGGTACGCCACCGAGGAGGCCCGACATGCAGCCGCCGGTACCCGAGAACGAAGCCGAACGGATCTCGACGCTACGGGCGCTGGCGGTCCTGGACACTCCCCCGGAGACCGATTTCGACGACATCGTCAGGATCGCCTCCGAGGTGTGCGGCGCGCCGATCTCCCTGGTCACGCTCGTGGACACGGAGCGGCAATGGTTCAAGGCCAAGATCGGCCTGGCCGGTCCCACCGAAACACCCCGTGAGGTCGCGTTCTGCGCCCACGCGATCATGGGCCGGGACCTGATGGTCGTGCCGGACGCCACCGAGGACGCGAGGTTCGCCGACAACCCTTTCGTCCGGGCCGAGGACGGCATCCGGTTCTACGCCGGCGCTCCCCTGCTGACCAGCGAGGGTGCGGCGCTGGGCACCCTGTGCGTGGTCGACCACGCACCGCACCGCCTCAGCCTCGATCAGATGCGGGGGCTGCGGGCCCTGGCCAAGCAGGTCACCGAACTGCTCGAGCTGCGGCGACTCGTCATCACCTCGGTCCTCGAAGGGCACCCGGAAGCCAGGTCGGTCGATCTCACCTACCTGACTGAGGCCCGCATCCGGGAGCTGCGGCCCATCGCGGACGCCCGCAACATCGCCATCACTCTTGGTGTGACGGATGCTGCGTCGGTACAGGCGGATCCTGGCCGGCTGTCCAGAGCCCTGGACTACGTCGTCTTCTCCGCCCTGAAGGTGGCACCGGCGGGCGGGAAGGTCGCGGTGCGCGTGCTGGGCGCGCCGGTGCCGACGGTGGAGATCAGCCACGCCGGCGGGTCGATCGCCCCCGAATGGCAGGCCGACCTCGACGGCACGCGGGAGGCCGACGAGCTGGTCCCGCGGGCCGTGGCGGACATCCTGCGGGCCCACGCCGCGACCGTGGTGCGCACGAACGCCACGATCGGCTCGCCGGACGTCCGGTTCGAGCTGCGTTTCCCGCCGCACTGAGGGCATTTTTGTCACACCCTGGTCGTAGTGTGCGCGCGTGGCCGACTACCACCAGGAAACGCTCGATGCCCTGTTCGACGACCCACGTGCGGCGACGCTGTTCGCGTCGACGTTCGTGGTGGTCGACCTGGAGACGACCGGCGGCGCGCCGGACGGCGGCGGCATCACCGAGATCGGCGCGGTCAAGGTCCGCGGCGGCGAGATCCTGGGCGAGTTCGGCACGCTGGTCAACCCCGAGGAGCGGCTGCCGGCGTTCATCACGGTGCTGACCGGCATCACCGAGTCGATGCTGGTCGAGGCGCCGACGATCGACACGGTGCTGCCGGCGTTCCTGGAGTTCGCCGCCGGCGCCGTCCTCGTGGCGCACAACGCGCCCTATGACACCGGTTTCCTCAAGGCGGCCTGCGCCAAGCACGGCTACGCGTGGCCGAAGCCGATCGTGCTGGACACCGCCGCGATCGCCCGGCGTGCCCTGGTCGCCGACGAGGTCCCCAACAACAAGCTGTCGACCCTCGCCCGGCACTTCCACGCGAGCACCCAGCCGATCCACCGCGCCCTGGACGACGCCCGGGCCACCGTCGACGTCCTGCACGGCCTCATCGCCCGGCTGGGCAGCCACAAGGTGCACACCATCGGCGAGACGATCGAGTTCGTCAAGGCGGTCAGCCCGTCCCAGCGGCGCAAACGGCACCTCGCCGAGGGCCTGCCCGACGCCCCGGGGGTCTACGTGTTCCGCGGGCACAAGGACCGCCCGCTCTACATCGGGACCAGCTCGTCGATCGCGACCCGGGTCCGCAGCTACTTCACCGCCGCCGAGAAGCGGGCCCGCATCGACGAGATGATCAACGCGGCGGACCGGGTCGAGGCGATCCTCTGCGCCCACTCCCTGGAGGCCGAGGTCCGGGAGCTGCGGCTGATCGCGGCGCACAAACCGCCGTACAACCGCCGCTCCAAGTTTCCGGAGCGGGTCATGTGGCTGAAGCTCACCGGCGAGGCCTATCCCCGGCTGTCGGTCGTGCGTGAGGTGCAGCCCGACGGCGCGGCATATCTCGGCCCGTTCGGCTCCCGCCGCGGCGCCGAGCTCGCCGCCGCCGGCATCTATGACGCGCTGCCGATCCGGCAGTGCACCCACAAACTGTCCCTGCGCACGAAGACCCCCGCGTGCGCGCTCGCCGAGCTCGGCCGCTGCCCGGCGCCGTGCGAGCACCGCATCTCCCCGGACGACTACGAAACGGCCGCCGCCGAGCCGTTCCGCACCGCGACGACCGGCGATCCCGGCCCCGTCGTGCGCGGCCTCATGGCCCGCATCGAGGCGCTGTCCACCGCGGAGCGCTTCGAGGACGCGGCCACGATCCGCACCCGGTTGATCGCCTTCCTGCGCACGGCGATCCGCATGCAGCGGCTCGTATCGCTGACCAGCCTGCCCGAGCTGATCGCCGCCCGGCCGGCCGCGAAGGGCGGCTGGGAGCTGGCGGTGGTGCGACACGGCCGACTCGCCGCAGCCGGCGTGTCACCCCCCAGGGTGCATCCACAGCCGACATTGGATGTGGTTCTCGCCACAGCTGAGACCGTTCCGCCGGGGCACGGGCCGACGCCGCGCGCGTCGCCCGAGGAGACCGAGCGGATCCTCGCCTGGCTCGAGCGGCCGGAGACTCGGCTGGTCAAGGCCGACATGGGCTGGTCATCTCCGGCCATGGGCGCCGGCCGGTGGCGCCCATTTCTCACCCGCGCGGAGGCCGCCGCGTCGGTCAGGATCGACTTGGAAGGGTAAGCACATCGGACGATCGCACAAACTCAAATGACCGATCGGATGCCACGAGGGAAACTAGGCTGGAACCTACCCAAACCCAGGCCCGCCCGGCCCGTCGGTGAGGAGGTGCCGCATGGAGCCCGGTCTGCATCAGTCCGGCGCGCCCCTGGATGCTGGCCCCTCCACGGCCACCGGCACTGGCGGCGCCAACTCCGGGTCCACGTCCGCGCACAGCGAGTTCATGTTGGACCCACTGACGCCCGGGGGCAAGCCCAACGAGCCGACGGGTTTTGTGCACACGCTGCCGACGGGCTTCACGATCGGTGGCGCTTCGCCTCCGCCCCCCGTGCCCGGTGCCTCGGACGCCCACCAGCTGCTCGACGCGGTGGGCGAGGTCCTGCTCGGGCCGCGGGGATTGCCGACCGCGGCGATCAACGTGCCGGAGGCCCCGACCCGGCGTCGCCGGCCCGCACACCCGGCCGAGCGGCACAACCCGGATCGCAACACCAGGGACGACACCAGGGACAGGGTCCAGCAGGACCGGCAGCGGGCCGACCGTCCGTACGTGGACAGGACCTCCGCCGACCAGTCCGACCCAGGCCGCCCCGCCTCCGACGATCACCAGCCCGACGCTCATCAGCCCGGCGCCCACGAGCCGAACCGCCATGAGTCCGACGGACATGAGCCCGGCCGTCACCAGACCGGCGATCACCAGCCCGGTGGCCACGGGTCCGGCAATCACGGCACGAACCCGCAGGGCGGACGTGCCCAGGGCCGACGGCCGCAAGACAACAGCGCCGACGACCAGGTAGCCCAAGACGGAAATGCCCAGGGCCCAGAACCGCAGAACCCGGGCACGCAAGACCTGGGGTCGCAAGACGAGATTGCTCAGGGCCACGGGCCGCAGCACAACAGCGCCGACAACCAGGTAGCCCCGAACGGAAATACGCAGGGCCGAGAGCCGCAAGACCCGAGCGCGCAGGACCCCGGGTCGCAAGACGGGATTGCCCAGGGCCACGGGCCGCAGGACAACAGCGCCGACAACCAGGTAGCCCCGGACGGAAATACGCAGGGCCGAGAGCCGCGGGATCCGGGGACGCAGGATCTGGGAGCGCAGGACCTGGGCACGCAGGGCCGAGGGGCGCAGGACCACAGCGCCGACGGCCTGGTAGCGCGGGGTGGATCGGCACAGGACCCGAACGCGGAACGCCGGAGCCCCAGGGAGAGCGGCGCGCGGGACCAGGTGGCGAACGGCAGTGGTGGCGGAGACCCGGGTCACGGCGCCGCGAGGGCTGCCGGCGCGGAGGTCCGCTCGCAGCCGGGCCGGGTGGAGGCGCAGACGGCGGAGCGCCACCCGGCAGCGCAGGCCGCGCGGGACGACCAGACGAACGACGCAACGCCAGGGCAGCGCATGCCGCAGGAGGACGAGGGCCGGCAGGGAACGGCGGCCCGGCAGTTCGCGCGGGACCACACTCCGGACGACACGGCCGCCGGCACCGAAGGCACCGCGACCAGAACCGGGACCGTTACAGCCGAAACCGTCGCAGCAGAAACCGGGACCGCCACTGCCGGCGCCGGGACCGCCACAACCGGGACCGCCACAACCGGGACCGCCACAACCGGGACCGCCACAACCGGGACCGCCGCAACCGGGACCGCCGCAACCGGAACGACCGGGACCACTGCGACCGGGACCGCCGGGACCGCCGGAACCGCTGCGACCGCCGGGCACGGAGCCGCCGAGCGGCGGGCGCCACGCGACGAGCAGGAGACGCCCGGGCAGTGGGCGGTCCAGGAGCAGCGGGCGGCGCAGGGCCAACGGGCGCCGCAGGACCAGAGCGACACGCGCAGGGACTGGCCGGCCAACGAACGTCCCGCGGGGTCCCGGCCGCCCGTGGCCCGGCCCGGTCCAGGTGGCCAGCGGACCAGCACCGAACGCCAGGGCGGCGAACGTCCCCGCAACGAACGATCCATCGTCGAGCGTCCCGCCACAGACCGGCCAACCGCGGACCGGCCCACGCCCACGGCAGACCGGCCCGCCACAGACAAGGCCGCCACAGACAAGGCCGCCACAGACAAGAACGCCACAGACCAGCCCAGCACGGACCAGCCCGCCACAGACAAGGGCGCCGCGGGGCGGACGGGCAAGGATCGGGACGCTGACCGGGGGGCGAAACGGGCGGCGCCCGTCGACGACCGGTTCGCGGCGCCTCGGGCCAGGCTCACCGCACCGCCGACCGAGGACTCGCCGGCGGTGCCGCCGCCGCCGACGTACTCGGCGCTCGTGGGTGGGGCGGTGCCCGGGGACCCGACGGCGACGTACTCGGCGATCATCGGGTCGCGGCTGCGGGCGATGCTGCCGTGGCAGACGACCGAGGATCCGCTGGGCAACGTGCTGCGGTCGCACAAGACGATCCACCCGACGGGGGACGTGGCGTTGCTGCGGCGGGCGTACTCGACCGCTGAGCAGATGCATCGCGGGCAGATGCGCAAGAGCGGAGAGGCGTTCATCTCGCACCCGCTCGAAGTGACGGAGATCCTCGCCGACCTGGGCATGGACACGACGACGCTGGTCGCGTCGCTGTTGCACGACACGGTCGAGGACACGGACTACACGCTCGGCGCGCTCGAACGGGACTTCGGCGGCGAGGTGGCGCTGCTCGTCGACGGCGTGACGAAGTTCGACAAGATGTTCTACGGTGCCGACGCCGAGGCCGAGACGATCCGCAAGATGATCGTCGCCGCCGGGCGGGACGTGCGGGTGCTCGTCATCAAGCTGGCGGACCGGCTGCACAACATGCGGACCCTCGACGCGCGGTCGATCAAGTCGCAGGTGCGGATCGCGACGGCGACGCGGGAGGTGCTGATCCCGCTGTGCGAGCGGCTCGGCATCCAGGCGTTGAAGCGGGAGCTCGAGGACTGGGTGCTGCGGGCGGTCAGCCCGGGCGGGTATGCGCTGATCGACGAGTACGTCCGGCAGCGCACCGGCTGGGACGGCTACCTGGAGCGGGTCATCTCCGCGGTGAACACGGACCTGCGGAAGTTCAGCATCGACGCGCAGGTGTCACCGCGGCCGCGACACCTGTACTCGATCTGGAAGGACACGGTCGACGGCAACTACGAGGACCCGCACGACATGCCGCGGGTCGTCATCATCGTCGACGGGCCGGAGACGGACTGCTACGCGGCGCTGGGTGCGGTGCACGGCAAGTGGCGGCCGGTGCCCGGGCGGTTCAAGGACTTCATCGCCACGCCGAAGGGCAACAACTACAAGTCGCTGCACACCACGGTGCTCGGGCCGGAGGGACGCTCCCTGGAGGTGCTGATCCGCACCGAGGAGATGCACCAGGCCGCGGAGTACGGCATCGTCGCCAACTTCCGGTACCCGCACACGGCGGCGCGGTTCGGCCCGGCAAGCAAGGCGGAGCAGCTGAACTGGCTGCGGCGCCTGCTGGACTGGGAGGCGGCGGCGTCGGACCCGTCGCAGTTCATCGCGTCGCTGCGCTGCGATCTCGCCGAGGACCAGATCCTGGTGCTCGCCGAGGCCGGCGGGCGGCCGGTGCTGCTGCCGCAGGACGCGACGCCGGTCGACCTCGCGTACATCCTCGGCGCGGACGTCGGCAACCGATGTATCGGCGCGAAGGTCAACGGGCGGCTGATCGCGGTGTCGTCGCCGCTCGCCGACGGCGACACGGTCGAGATCATCACCCGGACGGGGCAGCGCGACGAGTTCGACTTCGACGCGGACGCGCCCGCGCGGGGGCCGTCGCCGGAGTGGCTGGAGTTCGTGAAGACGCCGCACGCCAGGCTGCACATCAGCCGGTGGTTCGAGGCGCACGAGGCCCCCGCGATCACGGTCGCCAACAAGGTGCGCCTGGGCCGGCTCGCGATCGGGCTGGCACTGCGCCGGCAGGGCCGCGGCCTGGCCAGCGACCTGCCGCTGGTCCGCCTCGCGACCAGGCTGGGCTATCCGGACCTGGAGACGCTGCTCGTCGCCGTCGCCGACCACAGCCGCACCGCGGACGAGGTGGTCGAGGAGTTGATCGCCCTGGTCGACCACTCCCCCCGGTAGGGCACTAGCCTTTCGCAGATGGCGGTAAGACAGGTCAAGCAACAGCTGCGCATGGTGGCGTACCGGACGTTCTACCGTCTCCCGTCCCGCTGGAAGCGCCGGATCGTGCGGACGTTCCAGCCGACGTACACGATCGGCGCGGTCATCCTGGTCCGCGACCCCGCGGCGAGCCGGATCCTGTTGCTGCGGCAGCCGCCCGGCGCCGGCTGGTCACTGCCGGCGGGGCTGATGGACCGCGGCGAGCGGCCGGTGCAGACGGCGGCCCGTGAGCTCGCCGAGGAGACCGGGATCACGGTGCCGGTGGAGGGGTTCCGCCCGGCCAACCCGAACGCCGTCGTGCACACCCGCGGTCAGTGGGTCGACATGGTGTTCGAGACCGAGGTCGAGCCGTCCGACGACTTCGAGATCGACGGCGCCGAGGTCATCGAGGCCGCCTGGCACCGCCTGGACGCGCTGCCGCCGCTGACGGTGTCGACGTCGCAGCTCCTCGCCCACTACGGGATCGGGCCGTACAAGGACTACCCGGAAGTGCTCACCAAGTGAAGCTCTGCGCGGTGATCCTGGCGGCCGGGGAAGGGCGCCGGCTGCGGCCGCTGACCGAGCACCTGCCGAAGGCGCTGTGTCCCGTCGGCAACGTCGCGCTGCTGGACCGGGCCATGACCAGGGTCGCCGCGCTCGGTCTCACCGGGCCGGGCGACCTGGCCGTCAACGCCTGCTACCTCGGGGAGCAGGTCGTCGCGCACGTCGGGGACCGCGCGCACCTCTCCGTCGAGCCGGGCGATCCGTTCGGCACGGCCGGCGGCGTCGCGCTCCTCAAGGACTGGATCGGGGGCCGGGGTGTGCTGGTCGGCAACGCCGATGCATACCTCGCCCCACACGAGCCGGCAGACGAAGATCTCAAGGACCTGATCGACGGCTGGGACGGCACCACGGTGCGGATGCTCGGCGTCCCCGGCCCGCCGAAGGAGTTCGGCACGCACCGGTTCGCCGGCTTCTCCCTGCTGCCGTGGGACCTGGTGGAGCGCCTGGAGCCGGTCCCGTCGGACCTGGTGCGCACCACCTGGCGGCCGGCAGAACGGGAGGGGCGCCTGGAGGTCGTCGAGTACCGCGGCACCTACCTGGACACCGGCACACCGCGCGACTACCTGAAGGCCAACCTGCACGCCGCGCACCACCGGAATCTGATCGCGCAGGACGCCTCGGTGACCGGGGCGGTGGAGGAGGCGGTCGTCGGGCCGGGTGCCGTCGTCGCCGGGCGGGTCGTCCGCGGTGTGGTGTGGCCGGGCGCGGAGGTGCGGGCGGGCGAGACACTGCGCGACGCGATCCGGGTCGGGCGGGAGCTCACCGTCGCGGCGGATTAGCATGGCGGGTGTCCACATGCTGGAAGGAGCACCGCAGGTGATCACCGCGATCGTCCTCATCGACTGCGCGACCGACTCGATCCCCGAGGTGGCCGAGAACATCGCCAACCTCCCCGGGGTCAGCGAGGTCTACTCCGTCGCCGGCAACGTCGACCTGATCGCGATGGTGCGGGTCCGGCAGTACGAGGAGATCGCCGAGGTCATCGCCGGTGGCATCTCGAAGGTGCCGGGTGTCGTCGACACCGACACGCACATCGCGTTCCGCGCCTACTCGCAGCACGACCTGGAAGAGGCGTTCTCGATCGGCCTGCCCGACACGGACTAATTTCCGGCTAATTTCGGCCGCCCCGCCGAAAGCCGTGCGCCGCAGCTGTCGGCAAGCCGTAAGAAACCAGCAAAAGCGCTGGTTACGGCGCCTCCAGTGGGCGAAATCGCAGCGAGGCGGCCGCACTGACCCGGTAATCTCGACGCCCATGAGGATCGGCATCGTCGGAGCCACGGGTCAGGTGGGCAGCGTCATGCGCGCCATCCTGGCCGAGCGTCAGTTTCCGGTAGACCAGTTGCGCCTGTTCGCGTCCGCCCGTTCCGCCGGGCGGCCCATCGACTGGCAGGACACGCAGATCACGGTGGAGGACGCGGCGACCGCCGACTACTCCGGCCTGGACATCGTGCTGTTCTCCGCCGGCAAGGGCACGTCGAAGGAGCTGGCGCCGAAGGTGGCCGCCGCCGGTGCCGTCGTCGTCGACAACTCCTCCGCCTGGCGGATGGACCCGCAGGTGCCGCTCGTCGTCGCGGAGGTCAACCCGCACGCGATCGCGGACCGGCCGAAGGGCATCATCGCCAACCCCAACTGCACCACGATGGCCGCGATGCCGGTGCTGCGTCCGCTGCACGACGAGGCCGGCCTGGTCGCCCTGGTCGCCGCCACCTACCAGGCGGTGTCCGGCGCCGGGCTCAACGGCGTCGCCGAGCTCGACGAGCAGGTCCGCAAGGTCGCCGACGGTGCGGCCGCGCTCGCGTTCGACGGTTCCTCCGTCGAGTTCCCCGCGCCGAAGCAGTTCAGCCGGCCGATCGCGTTCAACGTGCTGCCCCTCGCCGGTTCGATCGTCGACGACGGCTCGTTCGAGACCGACGAGGAGCAGAAGCTCCGCAACGAGAGCCGCAAGATCCTCGAGATCCCGGGCCTGAAGGTCTCCGGCACGTGCGTGCGGGTGCCCGTGTTCACCGGCCACTCGTTGCAGCTCAACGCCCGGTTCGAGCGGGCCATCTCGGTGCAGCGGGCGCTGGAGCTCCTGTCGGCCGCGCCGGGTGTCGTGGTGACCGACGTGCCGACGCCGCTGCAGGCCGCCGGCGCCGACCCCAGCTTCGTCGGCCGGATCCGGGTGGACGAGACCGTGGACAACGGCCTCGCTCTGTTCGTCTCCAACGACAACCTGCGCAAGGGCGCCGCGCTCAACGCCGTCCAGATCGCCGAACTCCTCGTCAAGTAGCGCGAAGCGGGGGCGGCCTGCCAACGGCCGCCCCCGGCTTTCTAGACGTGTCGGCCGAACCAGTCCAGGATCGCGTCGAAGCGGGCCACCCGGTGCGACGGGCGGCCCGAGCGGGACAGCTCGTGCCCCTCCCCCGGGAACAGCAGCAGCTCCACCGGGGTGCCGCGCCGTTTCAGCGCCACGAACAACCGCTGGGCCTGTTCGACCGGGCAGCGCCAGTCCTGCTCCGAGTGGATGATCAGCATCGGAATGTCGATCTTGCCGGCGTAGGTGAGCGGGCTCTGCTGCTCGAACGAGCCGCCGTCGGCGCCGTACAGGGAGTCCGCGAACACCCAGCCGATGTCCGAGCTGCCCTGGAAGCTGTCGATCGCGTTGACGGCCCGCTCGGAGATCGCCGCCTTGAAGCGGTCGCCGCGCATGCCGGCGAGCCACGTGGTCATGAACCCGCCGTGCGAGCCGCCGAGGACCCCGACCCGGTCGGCGTCGAGGTCGTCCTCCGCCAGGGCGGCGTCCAGCAGGGCGAGCAGGTCGGCGGCGGTGACCTCGCCGACGTTGCCGCGCACCGCCCGGCCGTGCGACTCGCCGTAGCCGGACGAGCCGCGGGGGTTGCCGTAGACGACCGCGTAGCCGGCGCCGGCGTACACCTGCGCCTCGTCGAAGAGCCGCCAGCCGTACTGCGCGAACGGCCCTCCGTGGATCATGAGCAGCACCGGGTGCGGGCCGTCGCCGGCGGGCTTGACCACCCAGCCGTGCACCGGGTAGCCGTCCGGGGCCGTGGCGTTGATCTCGACCTGCTCGAGGGCCGTGACGCTGCCCAGAAACGCTGCCGAGAAGTCCGACAGCTTGCGGTCACCGGCGTAGACCTCGCCCCAGTCCGCCGGGCCGGCGATGGTCGCGACCACGGTGTCACCGGCGACGCCGAAACCGGCGACCTGCCGCTCACCGTCGAGCAGCACTTCGGGGGTACCCCCGTCGAACGGCACCCGCAGCAGCTGGACCGCGCCGCGGTGCTCGTTGGTGAACAGGACCCCGCGATCCGTGGCGGCGATGTCACCGCCGGGCGCGGCGAGGGTGTACGCCTCCGGGTCGAGCAGCTGCTTCACCGCCCCGCCCTCGACGGGCACCGACCACAGGGACTCGTTGCGGACCACCGGGTCGACCCGGCCCTCGCCGGCGAGGTTGGCGGTGAACAGGACCGAGCGGCCGTCCGGCGCCCACCGGCACAGGGCCACGCTGAACGTGGTGTCCGTCAGCGCCCGGATCTCGCCACCACCGGCCGGCATGACGCACACGTCGGCGGCAAGGTCGTCGCCCCAGGTGTCGTGCCGCTCGGAGACGAACGCCAGGGACTGCCCGTCGGGGCTCCAGTCCGGGTCGCCGTGGCTGCGCTCGCCGTCGGTGACCTGCGTCACCGTGCCGTCGAGGTCGGTCACGAACAGGTGCGCCGGGCGGTCCAGCAGGAACCCGAGGCCGTCGACGCGGTAGAAGTACCGGGTGATCCGCCGGGGCGCCTCCCCGTCGGCGCCGATCTTCTCGCCGTCCTCGGTCTTGCCGGTGCCGTAGCGCCCCTCGTCCGGCACCCGGGCGGAGAACGCAAGCCGGGCGCTGTCCGGCGACCAGGCCGGCGTGCCGGCGCCCAGCGGCAGGTCGGTCAGCCGCCGCGGCTCACCGCCTGCGAGGGGCAGGACGCACAGCTGCGGCGCGCTGTCGTGCTCGGCCTTGGCGCCGCCCGCCCGGCTTCCCGCCGCCTTCGTCGCGCGCAGGAACGCGAGCCACCGTCCGTCCGGCGAGATCCGCGGGGCGCTGTCGTGCCATCCGTGGGTGAGCTGGGTGGGCGCGGCGCTCCCGTCGGTGTGCAGGAGCCAGAGCTGGGAGGTGTACGAGTCGGCCGCGAACTCGAGGCGGCTCACCGCCACGACGGCGGTCCTGCCGTCAGGGCTGACCGTAGGCGCGCCGGGTAGGCGCATTTGGGACAGATCGATTGGCTTCACGCACCGCACAGTAGCCTGGGTCACACTTCTTACTCACCAGTAACCTCCTACCTCTACCCTACGAATCCATGGAGTTCCTGGACCAGTTCCTGGACCGAGGCACCGACCGCCTGGCGCTGCACACGTATCCGGTCGACGACGCCGCGACCCTCGCCGTGCTGTGGCCCGCGATGGGCGTCCCGGCCCGCTACTACCGGCATTTCGCCGCCGCGCTGAACGCCACCGGCATCGAGGTTGTCGTGGCCGACCTGCGCGGCACCGGCTCGTCCACCCCGCGCCCGTCCCGCGCCTCCCGGTACGGCCTCGCCGACCTCACCGCCGACGTCGAGGCCGTCCTCGACATCCTCAAGCCCCGCCGGGCCGGCCGGCGCACCCTGCTCGTCGGGCACTCCCTCGGCGGCCAGGCGTGCGCCCTGCACCTCGCCACCCGGCACGCCGCCGGCCTGGACCCGGGCGTCGACGGTCTCGCGCTGCTCGCGGTCGGCCTGCCGTACTGGCGCTGCTACCCGGGCCTTCGCGCCCCCTCCACGCTCGCGTTCACGTCCGCCCTGGCCGCCACGTCCGCGGTCCTCGGCGTCTGGCCCGGGTGGGGCTTCGGCGGCCGCCAGTCCCGCGGCGTGATCCGCGACTGGGCGCACACCGCCCGGACCGGCCGCTACCCGGCCCTGGCCGGCGTCGACATCGAGGCCGCGCTGCCCGGCGTGCAACTGCCGGTGCTGGCCGTCGACATGGAGACCGACCAGTACACGCCCGCGCCGACGGTCGACCTCCTGACGGCGAAGCTGTCGGCCGCGTCCGTCACCCGCGCGCACTACTCCGCGGCGGAGGCCGGCTCCCCGATCGACCACTTCACCTGGGCCCGCCACGGCACCCTCCTGGCAACCCGCGTCGCCGGCTGGTTCTCGCCGTAGCGTTTTTCCGGGGGTACGGCGGGCGCCCGGTCAGCGTGGTCCGGCGGCCTCGACGAGTCTGGCCGCGGTGTCCTCGGTGAGCGGTTCGCCGTGGCCGAAGCAGGCGATCCCCGGCCTGAGACCGGCCTGGCGGTGGAACGACGCCGTCGCCCGCGCCGGGTCGGCGTTGAACACGCCGAGCATGACCGTGCCGTCCGGCGCGCGGGCGATCGTGTCGCCGGTGAACAGGACCCCGTGCTCCGGCAGGTGGAACGCGACGCTGCCCGGGGTGTGACCCGGCACGGCGACGGCGACGGCCTGGACCCCGCCGCCGAGGTCGATGAGGTCGCCGTCGCGCAGCTCCCGGTCGACCCGGACCGGAGCCGGCCGGTCGTCGGGCATGCTCGCGTGGACCTGGTCGTACAGCTGCCGCTCCCAGCCTTCCAGCACCGGCGGCGGGTTCTCCGCCCCGCCCCTGATGACCTGGGCGTCGTCGCGGTGCGCGGCCACGCTGACGTCGCCCCAGGCGGCGATGTCCGCGGCCGATCCGACGTGGTCGACGTGCGCGTGGGTGAGCAGGATCTGCCGGAGGTCGCCGCGCCGGTGCCCGAGGGTCTCGACGGCGCGTGCCAGCCGCGGCGCGGACCCCGGCAGGCCGGTGTCGACGAGGGTCAGCCCGTCGGGGCCGCACCAGAGGTACGCGTGGCCGACCGGGGACGGGAGCAGGTACAGCATGCGGGGCAGCAACTCGACCGGGTCCATCTGCGCACCGTAGGCGTGCCGGGCGGCCCCGCCCAGACCGCTTCGCCGTCGGCAGATCCGCCCACGGCGAACCGTCGCGGCCGCAGGTCGCGTCGCGGCCGGCCGCGGCCGCGGGCTTGTCACGGCCGCAGGTCGTGACTGCGCAACTGTCCGCGGCGGTGGCAGGGAAGGCCGTCAGGGCCTGACCGGTGGCTGACGGGAGCGGCGGACCGCGCCCACGACGGACCGGAGCCGGAAAACGGCGACGCCCCCGGCTTCAGGAGAAGCAGGGGGCGTCGCGCGGGTGGATCAGTGGCCGCTGGTGATCTCTTCGCGGTCCCGGTCGTCGTCGAGCTGGCGCGGCTTCGGGGCCGGGCCCGCCTTCTCGATCGGGTAGAAGAAGCCCTTCACCGTCGGGGCCAGGGCGCCGAGGCGGTTCATCTTCTTCGGCACGACCCAGCCGCCGTACTCGAGGCCGTGGTGGGCCTCCTCGTCCGACGGGCCGTGACCGTTGCCGGTGCCGGCGGGCAGCGGCTGGTGGATCTCGACGAACTTGCCGTCGGGGAGGCGGCGGATGATGCCGGTCTCCACGCCGTGGGCGAGGACCTCGCGGTCGTGCTGCTGGAGGCCGAGCGCGATGCGGAACGCCACGTAGTAGGCCAGCGGCGGCACGATGAGGATGCCGATGCGGCCGGCCCAGGTCATCGCGTTGAGGCTGATGTGGAACTTGTCCGCGACGACGTCGTTGCCACCGGAGATCAGCAGGACCACGTAGAACGAGATGGCCATGGCGCCGAGGGCGGTGCGCAGCGGGTTGTCGCGGGGACGTTGCAGCAGGTTGTGCACCGCTTTGTCCTTGGAGAACCGCGCCTCGATGAACGGATAGAAGATCGGCAACATCGTCAGGATGCCTGGTAGCACCACCGTCGGCCAGAAGATCGGCGGGATGGTGTACCCGTCACCGTAGAAGAAGTCGAAGCGGATCTCCCAGGCCGGGAAGAGACGGGTCGAGCCGTCGAGGAACATGACGTACCAGTCGGGCTGGCTCGCCGCGGACACGACCGCCGCCTTGTACGGGCCGAACAGCCAGATCGGGTTGATCTGGAACAGACCCGCCAGCGCCGCGATCATGGCGAACACGATCATGAAGAAGCCGCCGGCCTTGGCCGCGAAGCCGGGGAACATGCGCACGCCGACCACGTTGTTGTTGGTCCGGCCGGGGCCGGGCCACTGGGTGTGCTTCTGCTTCACCAGCAGGCCCATGTGGACGCTGATGAGGCCGAGCAGCGCACCCGGGACGAGCAGCACGTGAACGATGTACAGCCGGTCGAGGATCACCTCGCCGGGGAACTCGCCGCCGAACAGCGACGTGGTCACCCACGTGCCCACGATCGGGATGGACAGCATGATCGCGCTGGCGATGCGCAGACCAGTGCCGGACAGCGCGTCGTCGGGGAGCGAGTAGCCGCCGAAGCCCTCGAGGAAGCCCATCCAGAACAGCAGGACGCCGACGATCCAGTTGGCCTCGCGGGGCTTGCGGAACGCGCCGGTGAAGAAGACCCGGAACATGTGCACCACGATCGCGGCCATGAACAGCAGCGCGGCCCAGTGGTGCATCTGCCGCATGAACAGGCCGCCGCGCACGTCGAACGAGATGTGCAGCGCCGTGTTGTACGCCTGCGACATCTCCACGCCGCGCAGGGGCGCGTAGCTGCCGTCGTAGACGACCTCGCGCAACGACGGGTCGAAGAACAGGGCCAGGAAGATGCCGCTGAGCAGCAGGACGATGAACGAGTAGAGCGCGATCTCACCCAGCAGGAACGACCAGTGGTCGGGGAAGACCTTGTTCATCAACCGCCGCAGCGGGGTGGCTGCCTGGAACCGCTCGTCGAGGGCCCTGGCGGAGTTGGCCGGGAGGGCCCGGACGTCGATCTTGCGCCGTTTCATGGCCGCTCCCAGAAGGCCGGTCCGACCGGAATCTTGTAGTCCTGCGTTGCGATGAAGTATCCCTCATCGTCCACCGTAATCGGCAGCTGGGGCAAGGCGCGGCTGGCCGGACCGAAGATGGGTCGCGCGTTGTCCGTGATCTGGAACTGTGACTGGTGGCAGGGGCACAGCAGGCGGTTGGTCTGCTGCTCGTAGAGGCTCGCCGGGCAGCCGGCGTGCGTGCAGATCTTCGAGTAGGCCACGAAGTTCTGCCACTGCGAGCCCTTGTTGATCTCCTTGACGTTGCCCAGCGTCGCCTCGGCGTCCTGCTCGCGCAGATGGATCAGCAGCGTCGGCGAGTCGGCCCACTTGTTGGTGGCGCCGTGCGGGATGCCCGGGAAGACGGTGATCTGGCCGCCCACGCTGACGTCGGCGGGACGGATCGGGGTGCCGTCCTCGTGTGTGAGACGGACCGGCTTGCCGTCGTTGTTCTTGGGGTCCCAGCCGGTGGTGAAGAAGACGTTCTCGCCGTTCTGCGTCGGCGCCTTGATCAGCGAGCCGACGAGCAGGGCACCGGCGACCGCACCGAGCGGCGCGGCACCGGCGAGGAACGCCAGGCCGACGAAGCGGCGGCGCTTGAGGCCGAGCTCGTCGCCCATGTTCAGGATCGTCGCCGAGGTCAGCACCTGCTCGGTGCTGTCCGACGGGCCGTCGTGCCGCTCCTGGATCGAGACCTCTTCGGGCAGGAGCTTCTTGCTCCACACCACGATGCCCAGGCCCAGGGTCAGCAGGGCCAGGCCGAGCGTCGCGCCGAGGACCGGCGTGTAGTACGGGTAGAGCGAGCGGTAGGTCGAGTCGCTCTCGCCGTACTTCCACGGCCAGGCGATGTAGGCGACCACGAACGCGGTCGACGCCAGACCGGTGAGCAGGAACAGCAACGCCAGGACGCGCTCGATGCGGCGCTCCGCGCGGGTGCCCGGGACCGGGAACCGCGGCGCGTAGTGCACGATCTGCACGCCGTCGCGGCGGGCGCCTTCCTTGACCAGGTCGAACCGGGTCAGCGACGCGTCGCTGGCGTCGAACTCGTCGTCGGACGGGTGGTGGGTGGTCATGACTTCCCTGCAATCCACAGCGTGGCGAACACGAGCGCCGCGATACCGACGAGGAAGATGACGAGGCCTTCGGGCACCGGGCCGTACCGGCCGAGGTTCCAGCCGCCCGGGTCGCTCGCCTGGTTCTTGTTGAGGTCCTGGATGTAGGCGATGATCGCGGCCTTGTCGTCCGGGCTCAGCTGGTTGTTGCCGAACACCGGCATGTTCTGCGGGCCGGTCAGCATCGCCGCGTAGATGTCACGGTTGGTCGAGTGCTGCAACGACGGGGCGAACTTGCCCGAGGACAGCGCGCCGCCACCGGTGGAGAACGCATGGCACGAGGAGCAGTTGACCCGGTACAGCTCGCCGCCGTGCGCGAGGATCTTGTCACTGCCGCGGGCCTGCTTGACCTGCTCGTCGAGGCTCTCCGCGCTCGGCAGCTGCGGGCCGCCGCCCAGCTCCTGGATGTAGGCGCCGAGCTCGGCGGCCTGGTTCTCGTCGAACTGCGGCGCCTTGCGCTCGGCCTGCGCCTCCTGGCGGGCCAATGGCATGCGGCCCGTGTTGACCTGGAACTCCACGGCGGCGGAACCGACGCCGATGAGGCTCGGTCCCCGGTTCTCCACGCCCTGGGCGTTGCGGCCATGGCAGGTGATGCAGCTGACCTCGTAGATCGCCTTGCCGTTGGCCGCCGCGTCGGACAGCTTCACGGTGTCCTCGGCGCGGCCGACGCCCGGTGCGTACGCCGTGTAGAGGCCGCCCGCGAGCGTGAGCGCCGCGACCAGGCGCACAGCCGCCGACAACCGCCGGCGCAGCTTGCCCCGCGCCGCGCGCGCGCCACCCGGCACCAGCCGGGCAAGCGGCCGCTTGCTCTGCTCAGAAGTCATGGCCTCACCTTTGTCGTCATCACCTAAGTCGTCTCAAAGAGTGGGTGGTCCCGGGAGCGTGTGACGCGCGGCCCGAACTCCTACTGGAGGAAGTAGATCATTGCGAACAGTGCGATCCACACCACGTCGACGAAGTGCCAGTAGTACGACACGACGATCGCCGCGGTCGCCTGGGCGGGGGTGAACCGGCCCATGGTGGTGCGGATCAGATAGATGATGAAGGCGATGAGCCCACCCGTGACGTGCAGGCCGTGGAAGCCGGTCGTCAGGTAGAACATCGATCCGTAGCCGTCACCGTTGATCTTCACACCCTCGCCGACCAGGGTCACGTACTCGTTGACCTGGCCCAGCACGAAGATCAGGCCCATCACGAAGGTCAGCGCGAACCACCGGCGCAGGCCGTGCACGTCACCGCGCTCGGCGCGGAACACGCCGATCTGGCAGGTGATGGACGACAGCACCAGGACCGTGGTGAAGGTCAACGCATACCAGACGTTGAGGACCTCGGTGTGCTCGTGCCACAGCTCCGGAGCCGCCGCACGGATCGAGAAATACATCGCGAACAGCGCCGCGAAGAACATCAGTTCGCTGGAGAGCCACACGATCGTCCCGACACTGACCATGTTGGGCCTGGTCAGTGAGTGGATCTGGCTCTTGGCAATCGCTGGGGCCGCAGTCACGCCGTCATTATTGCCCCCCGATCATCACCGGCTTTTCACGGGGTCCACCAGAGTGGGGCGTTTCGTGCGGCGGCATAGTCTGGGGACGTGTTCCGAGCTGCTGAACCAGGGCCTCCGTCTGCGGCGGGCATCCTCGGTTCGTTCCACGTGTCATGGCTGACGCTCCTGCTGATCGTCGCCGCCGGCCTCTACCTCGCGGGCGTGCTGAGCCTGCGCCGGCGCGGCGACCGCTGGCCCGTCGCGCGGATCGTGCTCTTCCTCGGGCCGGGCCTGGGCTCGATCGCCGCGGTCACCATGACCGGCATCGAGGAGTACGACACGACGCTGCTCAGCGTCCACATGATCCAGCACATGATGCTGTCGATGATCGCGCCGATCTTCCTCGCCCTCGGCGCGCCGGTGACCCTCGCGCTGCGCACCCTGCCGCCCCGGGGCCGCCGCGTGCTGCTCGCCGTGGTGCACTCGCGGGTCGCGCGCGTCGTGGCGTTCCCCCTGGTCGCGTTCGGCCTGTTCGTCGTCACGCCGTTCGTCCTGTACTTCACCGGGCTGTACGAGCTGACCATGCGGCACGAGTGGGTGCACGAGCTGACCCACGCGCACTTCATCGCCGTCGGCTGCCTGTTCTTCTGGCCGCTCATCGGCCTGGACCCGTTGCCGGGACGCTGGCCGTATCCGGCCCGGGCGCTGCTGATGTTCCTGTCCACGCCGTTCCACACGGTCCTCGGGCTGACCATCATGCAGAGCAAGGAGCTGCTGGGCGGCGACTGGTATCCGTCACTTGGGCTGACCTGGGCCGACCCGGCGCACGACCAGGTCGTGGCCGGCGGCATCCTGTGGGCCGGCGGCGAGATCGTCTCGGTGACGATGCTCGCCGTGCTCGTCGTGCAGTGGATGCGCCAGTCCGACCGGGAGGCCAGGCGGGTCGACCGCCGGCTGGACCGCGAGGAGCGGCAACGGCTCGAGGAGCAGGAGTGGTCCGCCCGCACCGGCATCGCCATCACCGATGACGGTACGATCCCCGGGGCACCCGCCACACGAGGAGCAGCGCGCACATGACACAGCACACGGTCCTGCTGTACAGCGACGATCCCGAGGTCCGCGACCGCATGCGGCTGGCCATCGGCAGCCGTCCCGCGGCCGACCTGTCGGTGAAGTTCGTCGACGCCTCCACCTACGCCGAGGTCGTCGGCCTCGTCGATGACACCGACATCGACCTTCTGGTCCTCGACGGCGAGGCGACCCCCGGCGGCGGTCTCGGCATCGCCCGCCAGCTCAAGGACGAGATCACCAACCCGCCGCCGGTCGTCCTGGCGATCGCCCGGGCCGCCGACCGCTGGCTGGCGTCCTACGCCCGGGTCGAGGGCACGATCATGTACCCCCTGGACCCGGTCATCACCGGCAAGACGGTGTCCGACCTCCTGCGCTCGCTCCCCGTCCAGGGCTGAGCCATGGGCGAGCGGACCTGGCCCCAGCTGCTCAACGCCCTGCTCAGGGGCGAGGATCTGGCTCTCGACGACGCCGGCTGGGCGATGGGCGAGGTGATGGCCGGTGCGGCCACCCCGAGCCAGATCGCCGCGTTCGTCGTCGCGCTGCGCGCCAAGGGTGAGACGATCACCGAGGTCGCCGGCGTCGCGGAGATGATGCTCTCCATCGCGCCGAAGGTGCCGCTCAGCGCCGCCCAGCGCGACGCCGCCGTCGACATCGTCGGCACCGGCGGCGACCGCGCCAACACCGTCAACATCTCCACCATGGCCGCGATCGTGACCGCCGCCGCGGGCGTGCCCGTGGTCAAGCACGGCAACCGCGCCGCCTCCTCCTCGACCGGCGCCGCCGACCTGCTCGAGGCGCTCGGGGTCACCATCGACCTCGGCCCCGACGAGGTCGCCCGCTGCGTCGAGGAGGTCGGCATCGGCTTCTGCTTCGCCGCCCGCTTCCACCCCGGCATGCGCCACGCCGCCGCCACCCGCCGCGAGATGGGCATCCCCACCGTCTTCAACTTCCTCGGCCCGCTCACCAACCCGGCGCAACCCACCGCCGCCACCATCGGCTGCTTCGACGTGCGCATGGCGTCGGTGATGGCCTCGGTGCTGGCCGGCCGCGGTTTCTCGGTGCTCCTGGTGCGCGGCGAGGACGGCCTGGACGAGTTCACCACCGGCGCCCCGACCAGGGTGTGGGTGGTCACCGGCGGCACGGTCACCGAAACCGTCATCGACGCGGTCGACCTGGGCCTGCCCCGCTCCGCCCCGGGCGACCTGCGCGGCGGCGACCCGGCCCACAACGTGGCCGTGGCGCACCGCATGTTCGCCGGCGAACCCGGCCCGGTCCGCGACGCGGTCCTGCTCAACGCAGCCGCCGCCATCGCCGCCCGGGCCGGCCTGTCCTCCACCGACCTGCCGTCCCAGCTCCAGGCGGGCCTCGCCCGCGCCACCGCCGCCGTCGACTCGGGCGCCGCCACCGACCTGGTGGCCCGCTGGTCCGCCTTCAAGCCGTAACCACCCCTCCGCCCCTCCGGGGGCGGCGGGGCCGCCCGGAAACTCCCGTGATCACGCCCCGGCGCTCCGCTCCCCCGGCGAACCCGACCACCCGCACGACCAGCCCGCGACTTCGATCACGCGGACGCGGTCAGCGAAACCCGGCTGGCGTGGCGCGGGTGGGTCAAGGTCGCCGATGCCGCCCACGCTGATGATCGACGGGTTCCGGGAGGTTGGGCCTGCCTCCGCGTCTCGCGCAAAGCAGGCGAGTTGGACGACAGACCTGAGCGATCCGAAACCCGGACCCCCGGTCCTTCGAGTGCCCACGCGCAAGCGTCCGAGTCGACCGCGCCCGCCAGGGCGCAGGTCGTGCGAGCGCAGCGAGCATTGGGGGTGTGGGGTGAGAATCCCCCACTGCTCTTCCGGCCGAAGGCCGCCGCGGAAGAAACAGCGGAAGAAACAGGCTTGAGTGCGAGCGCAGCGAGCATGGGGGGCGCGGGGTGGCGCAGCCCCCCGCCGGGGCGCGGCGCCAGCCGTGCACCAGCTAGCACAGCGAAGCCACGTTTCGTCAACGGCGGTCCGTGCCCGGAGGGCACGGACCGCCGTTGACGAAACGTGGCCAATTCTCAGAAGAAGGCGCTGCTGTCGGCGGTTGTCGCGGGCGCGTTGACCCTCGGCTTCGCCGGCATGATGGCGAAGTCGTGCGGCGCGCCGGTCAAGGAGCAGGCGGAGTCCGCCAACCCGGCCCCCGAACTGGTCGACAGTCTCGCCTCCCGGCTGGTGCTCGGGTTGCAGTCGGACGCGACGATCCAATACACGACCGCCGCCGGGGCGACCGTGATCGTGTCGCAGTCCATGCCGCGGCGGGCGTACCGGGGCGCGGGTGTCACGTACATCTCGACGCCGGACGGCACGTACCTGTGCCGGGCCGTGGCGCCGTCCCCCGCGCCGAGCTCGACGAAGGTCAAGAAGAGCGCTCAGCCGGTCGTACAGTGCGACGAAGGTCCCGGGGTGGACACCATGTCCCCGTCGCAGGCCAAGGCGATCAGCGACGCGTTCGGGGGCGAGTTCATGGCACCCGAGGCGGCGATGGGGCGGCTCGCGACCATCGCGCAGGGCGAGGACGTGCGGACCGGCACGTCGAAGCGCGGCGACGCGCAGTGCGTGTCGGTGACCGCGAAGGGGGTCCGGACCGAGACGGCCTGCGTGAACCCGGGCGGGCTGCTGGCGTTCTTCGACGGGACCACCGACGCCGGTAGGTACACGCAGCTCACCCTGCAGTACACGACGCCGAGCGTGAGTGACGAGGCGTTCCTGCCGCCGACGGCCAAGCCGAAGACGCCCGCCAAGACGCCGGTGCGGAGCCCGAAGCCGAGTGGTACCGAAAAGTGATGCGACACGCCGCCCGCCGTCCTGGGCCGGTGCGGCGGGCGGTGGGACGGTGACGGGCATGGAGCTGCACTGCGACACCTGCGCCCGGCAGCGGATCTTCGAGCGACCGGCCTGCACCGACCATCCCCGGGAGACCTGCCCCGACCGGGCCTGCACGGCCTGCGGCGCGGCGATCGTGGTGGCGCCGGTCATCCTGCTGATGGACCGGCGCTCGCGGGTCATCCTGCAGCAACGGCGCAAAGCGGCCTAAACGACCGTTCAGCTCTCGGTAGCTACCGTTCGGCGCAGGTTCCGTGCGGGTACACATTGAGGCTGGACAATCTCTTCATGAATCTCCGGCGCTCCGCCGTCCTCGCGCTCGCTTGCGCGCTGGCCGTCATTGTCAGCACCGCATCCCCCGCCGCCGCGGCCAGCATCGACGAGAAGCTGGCCGTCATGTCGACCTGGTCACAGCCGACCGCCGCCAGTTACAACGCCTGGAACGACGCCCGCCAGCACCAGTCCGACTGGGCGTCCTACGGCTTCGACTGGTCCACCGACTACTGCTCGAGCAGCCCGGACCAGCCGCTCGGCTTCGACTTCCGGCTGTCGTGCCACCGGCACGACTTCGGTTACCGCAACTACAAGGCGGTCGGGCAGTTCCCGGCCAACAAGTCCCGCATCGACGACTCGTTCTACCGGGACCTGAAGGCGAAGTGCGCCACGTACAACACCTTCGTCAGACCGGCCTGCACCAGCCTCGCCTGGACGTACTACCAGGCCGTGGTCGAGTTCGGAAACCTGGTCGTGAGCGACGCCGACCTGCAGCGCGCCGCGGACCTCAAGGAACGCGGCGAGCTCGCCGCGGCCAAGGCACGAGCGAACGCATGAAAAAGGGGGGCCTCCGCGGAGGCCCCCCTTTTTTCGCAACAGATCAGTGCTCGGCGCCGCGCCGGGTGCCGGTGTAGTACTCGAACATCAGGCCGCAGGTCGCGACGATGACCGAGATCAGGCCGACCGCAACGAGCCACCACTGGTCGAACGCCAGACCCAGGCTCGCGATCGCCGCCGACAGGGCGATGCCGATCGGCCAGTAGCTGCCCGGGCTGAAGAAGCCCAGGTCACCGGCGCCCTCGTGGATCTCGGCCTCGGGCCGGTCCTCGGGACGCGGCTCGATGCGGCGCGAGATCAGCCACAGCGCGCTGCCGATCATCGTGAGCAGCAGGCCGGACAGGATCAGCGCGACCACGCCGATCCACTCGACGCCCCGGTGCCCGGTCTGCTCGTGCGGCGCGACGTTCGTCCACCAGCCGTAGAGCGCGGCCATCGCGAACACGAACAACGCGAGCACGAAGAACAAGCGTCCTTCTGACTTCATCGCCGTGCGCCCCTTCTCAGCTCGAGGACCGCTTGGTGCGGTCGGTGTCGAACGGCTGCGTCTTCGTCGCGTAGCCACCGTTGGGGAAGCCCAGCTGCGCGAGGGCCTCCGGGGTGCTCTTACCGGCGCCGCGCAGGTCCAGGTACTGCTGGTACTGCTCGGCGGAGACGACCCGCAGCTCGAAGTTCATCATCGAGTGGTAGGTGCCGCACAGCTCCGCGCAGCGGCCGACGTAGGCCCCGGCGGCGTTGTCCTTGAGCTTGATCTCGAACCTGTTCTCCACACCGGGGATGACGTCCCGCTTGAACAGGATGTCCGGCACCCAGAACGAGTGGATGACGTCCCGCGAGGTCTCCAGGAACTGCACCGACTTGCCCGCCGGCAGCACCAGCACCGGGATGTAGTCGTCGGCGCCGACGGTCGTGATCGGCTTGCCGTCCGGGCCCTTGGTGTCGCTGTAGACGAACTGCCAGTTCCACTTCGAGGCGATGACCTCGACGTTGACGTCGGGGTTCTTGGACAGCCGGTCCACGTCGGTCTGGATGACCGCGGTGTAGAAGAACAGCACGGCGATGACGACGAACGGCGCAACCGTGTACAGGATCTCGAACGGCATGTTGTAACGCGTCTGGGGCGGCAGCTCGTCGCCCCGCTTGCGGTAGCGCACCACGCACCAGAAGATCAGGCCCCACACGAAGACACCGACGACGAGCGCCGCGACCACGGACCCGATCCACAGGTCATACATGCGGTCGCCCTGCTGGGTGATGCCCTTCGGCCAACCGAACCCGGCGAACGCACTGTCGACGGAGCACCCGGCGAGCAGGGTCGTCACCGCGACGGCCGAGACGGCGAGCCCGACGGCGCGCGCGGGGCTCAAACCTCTTGAGACCACCTGCTCCTGCCTCCTTAGCAGCGCCGTGCGGTCCTTGTGAAGGTCCCTCGCACGGCAAGCCTCACCAACGCTGGCGAGCGTACTCGACCATGCGCGGTCCGCCCGGCTTGGGGTGGTCGTGTCCGGGTCGCGATAGCGTTGCGCAGGTGGGTGTCTACTTCGACGCCGCCACCGCGATGCCGCCGCATCCCGTTGCGCGGCAAGCGTTTCTGGCCGCACTGGACGACGGCTGGGCCGACCCGGGCAAGCTCTACACCCCCGCCCGGCGGGCCCGCCAGCTGCTGGACGCCGCCCGGGCCGCGGTCGCCGAGGTCCTCGGTGCGCGCCCCGACGAACTGCACTTCACCGCCGGTGGCACCGACGCGGTCCGGCAGGCCGTGGCCGGGGTCAGGCAGGCCCGCGACCGCCGGCTCGTGGTCCATTCCGCGGTCGAGCACTCCGCGGTGATCAAGGCCGCCGGCGACGCCGCCCTCGCGGTCCCGGTGTCGCTGACCGGACGGGTCGACCTCGGCGCCCTGGAAACGGCGCTGGATTCGCCGGAAGTGGCCCTGGCGGCGGTCCAGAGCGCGAATCATGAGGTGGGGACGGTCCAACCGGTCGCCGCCGCCGCCGCGTTGTGCGGTGCGGCCGGGGTGCCGCTGCTGGTCGACGCTGCCCAGTCGATCGGCCGGGTGCCGCTGCCCGCCGGCTGGTCCCTCCTCGCCGGCAGCGCCCGCAAGTGGGGCGGCCCGGCCGGCGTCGGCGTCCTCGCCGTGCGCAAGGGCACCCGCTGGGAGCAGCCGTGGGAGTCGCCGGTGGACGTCCCGGCGGTGGTGGCCGCCGCGGCGGCACTGCGGGCCGTGCAGTCCGAGGCCGCGGCGGAGGCGGCCCGGCTGAGCGCGCTGGTCGAGGAGATCCGGGCCACGGTCGCCGCCACCGTGCCCGACGTCGAGGTGGTCGGCGAGCCCGTCGAGCGGCTGCCGCACATCGTGACGTTCTCCTGCCTGTACGTCGACGGCGAGGTCCTCCTGCATGCCCTGGACCGGGCCGGCTTCGCGGTGTCCTCGGGCTCGGCCTGCACCGCCGACACCCTGCGACCCTCGCACGTCCTGGCCGCGATGGGCGTGCTCACCCACGGCAACGTCCGCGTCTCGCTCCATAGCGCAGTGTCCACCGAGGACGTCCGGCGGTTCCTCGCGGTGCTGCCCGGCCTGGTCGCGGACGTGCGGGCGGAGGTGGGGATGTGAGCGGGCCCCTGGTCGTGGACGCCCTCGGCCGGCGCTGCCCGCTGCCGGTGATCATGCTGGCGAAGCTGGCCACCGGCCAGTCCCCCGGCACCCGGATCGAGGTCCTCGCCGACGACCCGGCCGCCGCGATCGACATTCCCGCCTGGTGCCGGCTGCGCGGCCACACCTTCATCTCCACCGACGGCGACCGCCACACGGTCGAACTCCGCTGATCGGGCTACGCTGACGACTGATTACTACGGACGGTAGCGACGCCGAAGATCGATTAGTAGGCTCGGGGTAGCGTCCAGGTAGAACGGAAGCCGGGCGGCGGTCGTGGCAGGCGGATCGACCATTGCCGCGGCATGCGGACCAGCACACCGGCGGTAAGAGGTGCCGGCCCGGCGCGCTGGACGGCGAGCAATGCGGACCGGTCAGTAATGCGGACCGGTCGAGTAATGCGGGCCCGCTCCGGCGCGCTGAAGGTCGACCCCGGCGAGCAATGCGGGCCGGCCGAGTAATGCGGCCGCTCGGGCGCGCTGAAGCTCGACCCCCGGCGAGCAATGCGGGCCGGGCGAATGATCCGGTGCCGGTCCGGCGCGCTAGAGGTCGACCCTGACCTGGTCGCCGGCGACGGCCTGCCACTCCTGCGCCACGGCGGGGTCGACCCGGCGCAGCGTGACCCGCCCCAGGGCGACGAGGGGGTACTGGACCGGCCGGCCGCCGCGCACCGCCAGCCAGACGAGGTTGAAGACGAACCCTACGACGGTGAACCCGAGCAGCGGCAGCAGCCCGACCCCCGGCAGGGTCGACACCGCCACGACCGCCGCGGCGAACACCGCCAGCACCCCGAAGAGCGCCCAGCGCATCCGCATGATCCGCCGCTCGTGTCGCAGGAACGCCGGGCGGTCGGCCTCCGCCAGCGGCAGCCGGACGCGCCTGATCAGCAGTGGGAAGACGTACTCGGCGGCCAGGGTGACCGGTGCGGCGGGCGCGCCGTCGACGACCGAACGGCCGGGCAGCGGTAGGTCCTGCGCGCGGGACATCGCCCACGACACTCTCATCGGAGCATCATGATCGATCGGGGGTTGGTTGTCAGGCCCGTGCGGAGGCGCCAGACACGCCCGCCGCCGAGGGGCCAGGCCCGTGTGCAGGCGTTCGGCCAGCAGACACACCCGCAGCCGAACGACCGGCTCAGGCGGCCGTGTACGCGCCCGACCAGCACACACGCCCGCCACCGGACGCCGGGGTCAGGCCGTACGCCGGCGCCCGGCCAGCAGACACGCCCGCCGCCGAACGGCCGGCTCAGGCCGTGGACAGGCGCCCGACCAGCAGACACGCCCGCAGCCGAACGGCTGGTGCAGGCCGTGTACGCGTTCGACCAGCAGACACGCCCGCTGCCGCGGGCCGGGGTCAGGCCGTGCGGAGGCGCTTGATCAGCAGGTAGGCCTCGCAGCCGAGGCACAGGCCGAAGACCGCGTTCAGGAACGCGGCGACCAGGGCGAACGACGCGCCGACCGCGCCGAGGACGGCAGCGCCGGACAGGTAGCCGACGACGGTGACGGCGGCGAAGACGAACCCGACCGCCTGGGCGAAACGGACCGGGGCGCCGTCCTCCCGCTCCGCCGGCGGGCCGAGCCGCGGCGCGATGAGATAGCGGTAGAGCAGCCCGTACGGGGTCAGCCTCGGGTCGTACGCACCGATGGCGAACACGGCCGCCTGGGCGAGGGCGAGCCAGCCGTTGCCGGTGAGCAGGACGACGACGAAGAGGATGGCGGTGAGGCCGGCGGAGAACCGCGGGCCGCGAGGATCGAGCATCATGCGGCGAGGACCTCCGTGACGGTGGCGCGCAGGGACGCACGGTCCGGCACGCCGACGGTGCGCTGGGCGATGTTGCCGCGCCGGTCGACGACCAGCAGCGTCGGCAGGCGCCAGATGCCGAGGTCACGGACGGCGTCGAGGTGCTCGTCGGCGTCGAGTTCGACGTGCCGGACGCCGTCGAGGCCGCCGACCAGGTCTGCGCAGACGGCCCGGACCTGGCGGCACGGCGCGCACGTCGCGGACGAGAAGTGCAGCAGGGTGACCGTGTCGCGGGCCGGGGTGAGCAGGCCCTCCGGCAGGTCGCCGCCGGCCGCGTGGAGGCGACCGTAGCGGGCCCGGTAGACGAGCCCGACCACGGTGGCGAAGGCGAGCAGTGCCACGACCACGATCGTCACAGCGGCAACTGTACGCCCGTTCCTACTACACCGATAGGGATAGTCAGGCGGGCAGGAACGCCCGGATCTCGTCGGCGGCGGCGTCGCCGTAGGACTCGGCGATGCGCTTGGTGAACTCGGCGGGCAGGATCTCGTACTCCTGGGGGCCGACGGTCTCCAGGACCAGCGCGGCGACCATCGAGCCGACCTGCGCGGCCCGCTCCAGGCCCAGGCCCCAGGACAGGGCGGAGAAGAAGCCGGCGCGGAAGCCGTCGCCGACGCCGGTCGGGTCGTTGGCCACGACGCCCTTGGCGACCGGCACGTGGATCTCGCCGGGCAGGCCACGGCCGCGGATGAGCGCGCCGTCCTTGCCGAGGGTCGTGACGAGCACGCCGACCTTGTCGAGCAGCTGCTCGGTGTCGAGGCCGGTCTTCGACTCGAGCAGTTCCTTCTCGTAGTCGTTGGTCAGCAGGTACGCGGCGTCGTCGATCAGTTTGCGGATCTCGTCGGCGGACATCCGGGCCAGCTGCTGCGAGCAGTCGGCGGCGAACGGGACGCCGAGCGCCCGGGCCTCCTCGGTGTGCCGGACCATCGCGACCGGGTCGTTGGCGCTGATCAGGACCAGGTCGATGCCGCCCACCCGGGCGTTGACCGGGGACAGCTCGATGTTGCGGGCCTCCGACATGGCGCCCGCGTAGAACGAGGCGATCTGGCACATGTCGTCGTCGGTGGTGCAGACGAACCGGGCGGTGTGCGCGATCTCGCTCACGTAGACCGAGTCGCAGTCGACCCCGTGCCGGGTGAGCCAGCTGCGGTAGTCGCCGAAGTCGGCGCCGACGGCGCCCACGAGGATCGGCTCAAGGCCGAGGAGCGCCATGCCGTACGCGATGTTGGGAGCGATCCCACCGCGGCGGACCGTGAGGTCGTCGACGAGGAACGACAGCGAAACCTTGTGCAGCTGGTCGGGCAGGAGCTGCTCCGCGAAGCGGCCCGGGAAGTGCATCAGGTGGTCGGTCGCGATCGAGCCGGTGACGACGATCTTCATGGAAACCTCGGTCTCAAGACAGCAGGGCCTGAACAGACTAGGCCACCCGGCGGGGGCCCGGATAAACGCCCGGGACAGCGCAAAGCCGCCCTCCGGGGTGCGGAGAGCGGCTCTGTGAGGTGGCTTAGTGGAAGGAGTCGCCGCAGGCGCAGGAGCCCTGGGCGTTGGGGTTGTCGATGGTGAAGCCCTGCGCGTCGATCCGGTCCGCGAAGTCGATCGTCGCGCCGGTGAGGTAGGGCACGCTCATGCGGTCGACGACGACCTCGAAGCCGTCGTAGGTGCTGACCTTGTCCCCGTCGAGCGAGCGCTCGTCGAAGAAGAGCTGGTAGCGCAGGCCGGAGCAGCCACCGGGCTGGACCGCGACGCGCAGCCGCAGGTCGTCCCGGCCTTCCTGCTCGAGCAGGCCCTTCACCTTGACAGCGGCATCCGCGGTGAGGCCGATGCCGGCCGGGTTGTCCGTCTGAACAGGCTCGGCAAACTTCGAAGCGGTCACGATCCAGGCTCCCTGCGGTGATGTCTACAGTTCCACCGGAGCTCAACGCGGCAGCATCCGACGGCATTCCCTCTCATAGTGACACGCTTTCGTGCTAGCGGCTCCGATGAAGAGCTGGAGCGGCTCCGCTGAAGAGCTGCCGCGGCTCCGCTGGAGAGCTGGAGCGGCTCCGCTGAAGGGCCGGAGCGCTAGCGGCTCCACTGCAGCGCCAGCCGTCCGCCCAGTTCCCGCAGCCCGTCGGCGGGGCGGGCGAGGGCCTCCGCGACGCTGCCGAAGTGCTCGACCAGGGCGTGGGCCTCGGTGACGCCGATGCTGGCGGCCTCCCGCCGGCCCGCGTCGACCCGGCCCGCGACGACCACGCAGGGGACGCCGAGATCACGTGCGGCGTTCGCCACACCGGCCACGACCTTGCCCCGCAGGGACTGCTCGTCGAAGGCGCCCTCACCGGTCACGACCAGGGAGACCTCCTCCATTTCGGCGTCCAGGAGGGTCAGCCGGCGGACCAGGCCGATGCCCGACTCGACCCGGGCGCCCAGCGCGAGGAGTGCGGCACCGAGCCCGCCGGCGGCGCCCGACCCCGGCAGGTCGGCGAGGCCGGGCGGCGCGGTCGGCAGCGTCTGCAGGACGTCGGCGAACCGGGTCAGCGCCGCGTCGAGCAGGAACACGTCTTCCCTGGTCGCGCCCTTCTGCGGGCCGTAGACGGCGCTGGCGCCGCGCAGCCCCAGCAGGGGGCTGTCCACGTCGGTGGCGGCGATCACCGTGGCCTCCCGCAGCCGGGGTACCCCACCCAGCGAGACGCAGTCGATCAGCGCCGCTCCGCCGTACGGCAGGGCGTAGCCGGCCGCGCCGAGCGGGGCGGCGCCAAGGGCGGCCAGGAGGCCGGCGCCGCCGTCGTTGGTGCCGCTGCCGCCGAGCCCGACGACGAGCGTGGTGGCGCCCGCCTCGACGGCGGCGAGGAGCAAGGTCCCGAGACCGAAGGTCGTGGTGTGCTTCGGGTCACGTTCGTCGCAGGTGAGGTCGCCGGTGAGGTTGCCGGTGAGGTTGCCGGTGAGGTTGCCGGTGAGCAGGTGCAGGCCGCACGTCTCGGCGCTCTCGACGTACGCGGTGGTGCCGTCGAGGACCACGTGGCCCTCTGCCGGGCGGCCGAGCGGGTCCGTCGCCGGCACGGTCAGGACGCGTGCGTGCGGCAGCGCCGCTGCCAGTACCCCCGCGAAACCGGGACCGCCGTCGGACAGCGGTCGCAGGATGAGCTCGTCACCGGGCCGGGCGTCGTGCCAGCCCGCCGCGAAGGCCTCCGCGGCGTCGACGGCCGAGATCGTCCCGGCGAACTTGTCCGGGCACACCAGCACGCGCATCCGGACATTGTGCACGTCTGCTAGGTCACAGTTCGGTCATGGTGCACGCGTGCGACGATCGAGGGGTGACCTGGGCTGAACCGTCGTCAACCGCCACCGCACTCCTGCTGCTGGGCCGCGGCACCGACCCCGACACGGAAAAGGGCGTCGAGTGTCCCGGCGACCTGCCGGCGCCGAGCGACCCCGACCTCGTCGAGCGGGCCGCCCGCGCCAAGGCCGCCCTCGGCGACCGGGTCTTCGTGCTCGGCCACCACTACCAGCGCGACGAGGTGATCCAGTTCGCCGATGTGACCGGCGACTCGTTCAAGCTGGCCCGGGAGGCCGCCGCCCGGCCCGACGCGGAGTACATCGTGTTCTGCGGCGTGCACTTCATGGCGGAGAGCGCCGACATCCTGACCTCCGCGACGCAGCGGGTCGTGCTGCCCGACCTGGCCGCCGGCTGCTCGATGGCCGACATGGCCGCCCTCGTGCAGGTCGAGAAGGCCTGGGAGCACTTCACCCGGCTCGGCATCGCCGGTGACGTGGTGCCGGTGACGTACATGAACTCGACCGCCGACATCAAGGGCTTCGTCGGGCGCAACGACGGCGTGGTGTGCACCTCGTCCAACGCGGAGACGGCGCTGAAGTGGTCGTTCGAGCGCGGCTCGAAGGTGTTCTTCCTGCCCGACCAGCACCTGGGCCGCAACACCGCGGTGCTGAAGATGGGCCTGACGCTGCAGGACTGCGTGCTCTACGACCCGCACAAGCCCGGTGGCGGCCTGACCGACCAGCAGCTGCGCGACGCGAAGATGATCCTGTGGCGCGGGCACTGCTCGGTGCACGGCCGCTTCACCCTCGACAGCGTCGAGGACGTGCGGGCCAGGGTGCCCGGGGTCAACGTGCTGGTCCACCCGGAGTGCAAGCACGAGGTGGTCACCGCCGCCGACCACGTGGGCTCCACCGAGTACATCATCAGGATGATCGAGGCGGCGCCGGCCGGCTCGGCGTGGGCGGTCGGGACCGAGCTCAACCTGGTCCGCCGGCTCGCGCTCGCGCACCCGGACAAGCAGATCATGTTCCTGGACCGCAACGTCTGCTACTGCTCGACGATGAACCGGATCGACCTGCCGCACCTCGTGTGGGCCCTGGAGGAGCTCGTCGCCGGCCGCGTGCCGAACGAGATCACCGTCGACGCCGACACCGCGCATTACGCCCGGGTGGCGCTCGACCGGATGCTGGCGCTGCCCTAAAGAGAACTTTCCCGTCACCCTCCGTGATGCGCGGAGGGTGATCGCTGTCGGAGTCACGTCTTCGTGCCATGACGGACGTGCGGTCGGCGCTCGCATGCAGTAGATGTGGTTATGCTGCTGCGCGGGTTCACGCTCCGTCAGCACGTCTCCTCTTCAATTCCTGCCTGCAGGAGGGTTTTCCGTGACCAACTACGACGCCGGTGACGTCCTCACCGTGCATGGCGGCGCGCCGCTCACTGGCGAGCTGCGGGTGCGCGGTGCCAAGAACCTCGTCTCCAAGGCGATGGTCGCGGCGGTGCTGGGCGAAACCCCGAGCACGCTCTTCGACGTGCCGGCGATCCGCGACGTCGAAGTGGTCACCGGCCTGCTCGAACTGCACGGGGTCAAGGTCACCCGCGGCCCGCTCGACGGCGAGCTGCACTTCGACACCTCCGACGTCGAGTCGGCCAACGTCGACGAGATCAACGTGCACGCCGGCTCCAGCCGCATCCCGATCCTGTTCTGCGGGCCGCTGCTGCACCGGCTCGGCCACGCGTTCATCCCCGACCTCGGCGGCTGCAACATCGGCGGGCGTCCCATCGACTTCCACATCCAGGCGCTGCGCGAGTTCGGCGCGGTCGTGGAGAAGTCGGAGAAGGGCATGGACATCACCGCGCCCAACGGGCTGCACGGCGCGAAGCTTGAGCTGCCCTACCCGAGCGTCGGCGCGACCGAGCAGATCCTGCTCACCGCCGTGCGCGCCGAGGGCGTCACCGAGTTGCGCAACGCCGCGGTCGAGCCGGAGATCATCGACCTGATCTGCGTGCTGCAGAAGATGGGCGCGATCATCAAGGTCCACACCGACCGGGTCATCGAGATCCAGGGTGTGCCCCGCCTCACCGGCTACCGGCACCGTCCCATCCCGGACCGCATCGAGGCGGCCAGCTGGGGCGCGGCCGCCCTCGCGACCCGCGGCGACGTCTTCGTCCGCGGTGCCCGGCAGGCCGACATGATGACGTTCCTCAACCTGTTCACGTCCGTCGGCGGCGCGTTCGAGATCGACGACACCCCCGGCGACGGCGGCATCCGCTTCTGGCACCCGGGCGGCGAGCTCAACGCCGTGGCGATGGAGACCGACGTGCACCCCGGCTTCATGACCGACTGGCAGCAGCCGATGGTCGTGGCGCTCACGCAGGCCCGCGGGCTGTCGATCGTGCACGAGACGGTGTACGAGCGGCGCCTCGGCTACACGGCGGCCCTCAACCAGATGGGCGCCACCATCCAGACGTACCGGGAGTGCCTCGGCGGCACGCCGTGCCGGTTCGGCCGCCGCAACTTCATGCACTCCGCGGTCATCGCCGGCCCGTCCAAACTGCACGCCGCCGACCTGGTGATCCCGGACCTGCGGGCCGGGTTCAGCCACCTGATCGCGGCGCTCGCCGCCGAGGGCACCTCGCGGGTGTATGGCGTCAAGCTCATCCAGCGCGGCTACGAGGACTTCGAGGGCAAGCTGAACGGCCTCGGCGCGCACGTCGAGCTCGGTTAGAAACGCGGTTCGGTACGGCGGGCGGCCCCGAGCGTTGGGTCGTCCGCCTACTGTCCGCTACCCTTCACGGCGTGCCGTCGTTGTTCTCCCGTAAGTCAGCCGAGCCCGCCGTGGCCGCCACCCCCGAGCCCGCGGAGTCCGAGGGCGCGTCCGGTAGGCGCCAGACCCTGAGCAAGCGCGACCTGGGCAAGACCACGCCGAAGCGGGTCGTGGCCGGCCGTCGGGTCGCCGAGCCGCCCGCGGCGAACCGCCGCGAGGCCGCCAAGAAGATGCGGGAGCGGCAGCGCGCCGAGCGGCTCGAGGCTCGCGAGGGCATGGCCAACGGCGAGGAGCGCTACCTGCTCCCCCGCGACAAGGGCCCCGAGCGCAGGCTCGTGCGCGACATCGTCGACTCGCGGCGCACCATCGGCACCTTCTTCTTCGGCACCACGTTCCTGGTGATGCTGGTGGGCTTCAACCGCAACCTGAACCCGAGCATCTACTTCGCCGCCAACGCCCTCTTCGGCGTCATGGCCGTCGCGACCGCGATCGACAGTTTCCTGATCTCGCGGACGATCAAGCGGCTCGTCAAGGAGCGCTTCCCCGCCTCCACCGAGAAGCTCGGCCGGCTGTACTTCTACGCGATCATGCGTGCCATCTCGTTCCGCTTCATCCGCAACCCGAAACCGCAGGTGAAGGTCGGCGCCACGGTCTGACGGCCGGACGGCGACCAGATCCGGCTTGCCGGGCGACAACGATTCGGCGGCGGCGGCCCGCCCGACGGTGGCGTTGGACGGCTCCCAAGCCGTACCCTCCCTTCGCGACCGGACCACGATTTCACCGGGTAGGCGCGTGGCGTGCGCCGGTGCATGATTGGTGCCGGATCGGGGCGAGGAGAGCGAAGCTGTGAGCGACGAGTACCCGGGGGAAGAGCCGGGAACCGCCGCGCCCACCTGGGCGGCCGTGCCGACCATGCCGTGGACCAGGGTGCCGGAGCAGCGACGTGACGAGCAGACCCCGCCGGGCCGCGGCGGCCCCGAACACCGCTCCGACCAGCAGGGCGCCGAGCCGTGGGGCGACGACTCCGGCCGCCGCCCGCCGGGCCGGCAGCACAGTGACCCCCGCCAGCAGGGCGACCCGCGCCTGAGCGACCCCCGGCAGGGCGACCCGCGACTCGCGGATCCCCGGTTCGCCGGCGATCCCCGCCGGGCCGACCCCCGCGGCGCGGACCACCGTGCCGGCGATCCTCGTGCCGCAGACCCGCGCGGGCACGGCGACGAGCGCGGCCGGCCGCACGGCGCGCCGCAACAGCGGTGGCCGCAGGGGCAGCCGCAGCAGGGCGGCTACCCGCAGCAGCATCCCGGGCATCCGGGACCGGCCCCGCAGCAGGGCCGCCCGCAGCAGGGTGGCTACCAGGGACCTCAGCACCCGCAGCAGGGGCATCCGGGACCCGGCAGGCACCCGCAGCAGGGGTACGACGACCGCCGCGGCTACGAGGCCCCCTACGACGACGGGCGGCGGGACGACGGCCGCGGCTACGACGGGCGCGGCCGCGACGACCGGCGGGGCTACGACGAGCCACGCGGCTACGACGAGCGACGCGGCTACGACGACCGGCGGGGCTATGACGAGCCGCGCGGATACGACGACCGGCGCGGCGGGCCGCCGCCCGGGTACGGCCGGCCGCAGCAGGGGCACGGCCGCCCGCGCAACCCGGCGCTGGACGAGCCGACGGACGAGGTCCCCCGGGTGCGCCGCGGCGCCGCCGGCGCGACCCCACCGGCCGCCGCCCCGCCCGGCACCACCGGCCGGGCCACCGTCTACGGCGCGCCGCCGCCGGTGGACGCGCCGATGAGCGCACCGCCGGCCGGGACGACCTACGGCGGGCAGGGCCGCGCCACGGTCTACGGCGCGCCCGCCCAACACGGTGCGCCGCCGCAGGGCCGCACGTACGGTGCCCCGCCGCAGGGTGCTCCGGCGCCGCGGACATACGGGGCGCCGGTCCGCGACGACCAGGTGGCTGACGACCGGCCGGTCTCCTCGGCGCCCGTGTCGTCCGCGCCGGTCTCGGCCGCGCCGCAGTCCCCCGCGCCCGGCCACGGATGGCAGGACGACCTCACCGACCGGCCGGTGTCCGCCGCCCCCGGCCCCGGCTGGACCGGCGACCCGGGCAACCGGCCCGTGTCCGCGGCCCCTGGGCCGGGCTGGAACGCCGACCCCGGCAACCGGCCGGTCTCGGCCGCGCCCGTGTCGTCGGTCCCCGTCTCGGCGGCGCCGGTGTCCGCGGCGCCCGTCTCGGCGGTGCCGGTCTCCGCGGCGCCGCAGCAGCCGGCCGCCACGGCGCCAGTGCCGGTGGCGCCGGAGCCGCTGCCCGCCGCCGAACCGCCGGCCGTGACGGTGGCGCCGATGAGCGCGCCGCCCCTCAGCACGCCGGACCTGCCGTTCAACGCGTTCGGGGCCGCCGACGGCGGCGAACCGGGCGAGCAGGCAGTGGACGTACCCGAACAGCAACCAGAAACCGAAGGGTCCGCAGCGGTGCAGCAGTCGGCGATGGACGCCTACCGTTCGGCGCCGCTGACCGGTGCCGGCGTCGACGGGTTGCAGGCCACGGGCTACCTGCCGATCGTGCGGCCGGGCGCGGAAGGCTTCCCGGCCGAGCTGGCGGCGCTGCTGCCGACCTCGCCGGCGCCGCGACCCGAGGCGAAGGCCGAGGACGCCGCCGGGCCGGACCCGGAGCAGGTCCTCGCCGGCTACGTGTGGCGCTTCGACCCGGACACGCTGCGCGAGCAGATCGAGGGCGACGAGGTCCAGGAGCTCACCGAGATCCGGGACCTGCTGACCGCGAAGCTCAACGGCGTCGCCGACAACCCGACCCGGGCGCGGCTGCTGAGCCTGCGCGCGGTGGTGTCACGGATCCTCAACGACATGCCGAAGGCGTTCGCCGACGGCAAGCTCGCCCTCGCGCACGCCGAGGCGACCGGGGAGCTGCGCCGCATCGCGATCGCGCAGGCCCGGCTCGCGCACGTGCTGCAGTGGCGGGAGGAGTTCGACGAGGCCGACCGGCTGTTCACGCTCGCCAACAGCAGCGAGCTGCCGGACCGGCTGCGCGCCACCATGCACCAGCACGCCGGCAAGTGCGCCTACGACCAGGGCCGCTACATGGAGGCGTGCAACCACTTCGAACGGGCCCTTGACCTGCGCAAGGAGGAGGACCCGGAGCTCATCGCGCAGACGGAGCTGGCGCTGGACGCCGTGTTCCGGCGGGTCGCGGAGAAGGGCTGGGGGCCGTACCCGCGCAGCCGCGACGAGATCCTGCAGATCCGCAAGTCGCCGGCGCCCGCGTTCGACGAGCAGACCCAGCGCTGGGGGTACATCGAGCCGGACGGCAACTTCTGCATCGGCCCCGGATACCTGGACGTCCAGCCGTTCCGGGACGGGGTGGCGTGGGTGCAGCGGCAGGGGTCGCAGAACTGGGAGCTCATCGACGACACCGGCAAGGTGCTGATCGAGCCCGCCGTCGGCTACCTGGGCGTCGGGAGCTTCTCCGACGGCGTGGCCTGGGTGTCGCGGGACGGCACCAACCGGTGGATCGCGATCGACAAGACCAACGCGGTGCTGATCTCGACCGGGTTCGACGACGTCCGGCCGTTCCGGCGGGGGGTCGCGGCGGTGCGGCGCGGCGAGCACTGGGGCGCCGTCGACAGCGTCGGCCGGGTCGTCGTGTCGTTCCAGTACGACGGGTTCGCCACCGCGCTGCTCGACGGGCGGTACATCGACGGTTTCAGTGACGAAGGTCTCGCCGTGGTGTCCCTCGACGGTCGCAAGGGGGTCGTGGACCGCTCCGGGCGGGTCCTGGTGCCGCCGGTGCACCACACGCTGATGATCCACCCGGTCGCGTTCCTGTACGCGGACGACGCGCAGCGCTGGGGTGCCCTGGACCGGCGCGGCCGGACGGTGATCGAGGCCACGTTCCCGAGCCGCACCGGGGTGACGGACGAGATCGACCGTCTGCTCGCCGATACGCGCCCCGTCATGTAAGCAGTAAGTCATGGAGTTTCGTCACCTCGGCCGGTCCGGGATGCTCGTCAGCGAGATCTCGTACGGCAACTGGATCACCCACGGCTCACAGGTCGAGGCGGACCAGGCGACCGCCTGCGTCCACGCCGCCCTCGACCTCGGCATCACCACGTTCGACACCGCCGACGTCTACGCCGGCACCCGGGCGGAGGTCGTGCTCGGCGAGGCGCTGAAGGGTCAGCGCCGCGAGGGCCTGGAGATCTTCACCAAGGTCTACTGGCCGACCGGGCCGGGCCGCAACGACCGGGGCCTGTCCCGCAAGCACATCGCCGAGTCGATCAACGGCTCGCTGCGCCGTCTGCAGACCGATTACGTCGACCTGTACCAGGCGCACCGCTACGACTACGAGACGCCGCTCGAAGAGACCATGCAGGCCTTCGCGGACGTGGTGCACAGCGGGAAGGCGCACTACATCGGCGTCTCGGAGTGGCGGGCGGAGCAGATCCGCGCCGCGTTCGAGCTGGCCCGGGAGCTCCGCATCCAGCTGGTGTCGAACCAGCCGCAGTACTCGGCGCTGTACCGGGTCATCGAGGCCGAGGTCGTGCCGACGTCCGAGGAGCTCGGGATCGGGCAGATCGTGTGGTCGCCGCTCGCGCAGGGCGTCCTCACCGGCAAGTACCTGCCGGGCCAGCCGCCGCCGGCGGGGTCCCGGGCGACCGATGAGAAGTCGGGTGCCGGGTTCATCTCCGGTCTGCTCCGCGACGAGGTCCTCACCGCGGTGCAGCAGCTCAAGCCTCTCGCCGAGCAGGCCGGGCTGACCATGGCCCAGCTGGGTGTGGCGTGGGTGCTGCAGAACCCGAACGTGTCCTCGGCGATCGTCGGGGCGACCCGGCCGGAGCAGCTGCAGGACAACGTGAAGGCGGCGGGCGTGAAGCTGGACGCGGAGCTGCTGAAGCGGATCGACGAGATCCTCGACCCGGTCGTCGAGCGCGACCCGGACCGGACGCAGAGCCCCGCCAAGCGTCCCTGATCGCTGGTTCGAGGGGGCTCCGCGGGGAGCCCCCTCGATCACGACCAGAAGCGGAACAGCTGGTAGCCGTCGGAGACCAGGTAGGACGGCAGGCCGATCACGTCGCCCAACGAATACACGACGTCGAAGAACCATCCGTTGATGACCGGTGAAAAGAACAGCAGCGCGATGAGCAGCAGCATCCCGTAGGGCGCGACGTGGTTGAAGCCGCGCTGCCACTGCGGGCTGAGCCACGGGAACAGCAGGTTGCCGCCGTCGATGCCCGGCACCGGCAGGAAGTTGAGGATGCTCGCGGTCAGCTGCAGGAACGCGAGGAACGCCAGCGCCGCCCAGAAGGCGGAGTTCCCGCCGTCGAGGCCGAGCGTGAACGGCAGGACCAGCGCCACCGCGAAGACCAGGTTGGTGGCCGGGCCGGCGAAACTGATCAGGCTGTCCACGGCCCGGCTGCGGATCACCGAGTGGTTGACCCACACCGCACCGCCGGGCAGGCCGATGCCGCCCATCATCAGGAACACCACCGGCAGCACGAACGACAGCAGCGGGTGCGTGTACTTGACCGGGTCGAGCGTCAGGTAGCCGCGGTGCGCCACGTCGTGGTCGCCGCCCTTGTACGCGACGAGGGCGTGCGCATACTCGTGCAGGCACAGCGAGACGACCCAGCCGGCCACGACGAACAGGAACACGTCGATCCGGACGTTGCCGAAGCCGGTCCACGTCATCCATCCGGAGACGCCGAACAGCGCGAGAATCCCGAGGAAGATCGGGCTCGGCCGGAACGCCTCGCGGGGCAGGCCCGCGACACGCCCCGGCGACCGGCCGAACGACATGACCGTCAGCCCCCCGCCGCCGGCAGCAGGCTCATCTTGTATTCCGTGCGTTCGTCCTCGGCCAGGATCGCCGTGGTCGCGCCCTTGGCGACCAGCTCACGCCAGCTCTGGCCGAGCCAGGACTCCGCGTCGGACTGGCTGGAAAACGCCTCGTTCGGGCCGTCGACCGCCCGGCTCTCAGCGTCTTCGAACTGCCATGTCCACGCCATCAGTCACGCTCCCGTCCCAGGTAGGTAGTTTCGAGCGTATCGGGCTGGCGGCGATGTGCCGATGCCGCCCACCGGAAAGTGAGCGGCTGGCCATAAAGTACGGGGCATGCGGTTGCTGGTGCTCGGTGGAATCCGGTCCGGGAAGTCGGAAGTGGCGGAGTCGCTCGTCGCGGACGCGGAGCGGGTGCGCTATGTCGCGACCGCGCCCGAACTGCCCGGCGGTCTGACCGACGAGGCGTGGTCGGCGCGGCTGGCCAGGCATCGCGAGCGGCGACCCGGCGGATGGAGCACCGAGGAGATCGGCACCGACCCGGAGCGCCTCGCCGACCTGCTGCACGGCGCGAAACCCGAGGACGTGCTGCTCGTCGACGACCTCGGCGGGTGGCTCACCGCGCTGTTCGACTCGACCGGCGACTGGTCCGACCCGCACGCGCTGGACGGCCGCATCAACGCCCTCGGCGACGCGGTGCGGGCCTGCCCGGCCGCGCTGGTGGTCATGGTCGCGCCGGAGGTCGGCCTCGCGGTCCTGCCGTCGACCCAGGCGGGTCGCACCTTCGCCGACGCCAACGGGCTGCTCAACCAGCGGGTCGCGGCGGCCAGCGACGGGGTCGCCATGGTCGTCGCCGGCGAGGTCACCTGGCTGCGCGGCGGCGACGCCGTCAACCACGCGGGCGGGCGCACCGTGGAGCGGCCGCGGGACACGACGCCGTTCGTGTTCAGCGGCGCGGTCGCGGGCGCGGTCCTGTCGACCGCCGACAGCGGCGAGACCCTGTCGTTCCAGCCGGGCATGGAGCTGCCGCTGCCCGACGAGTCGACCGCGGCCGAGGCCGCCGAGCGCCTGCTCACCCTGCGGCTCAACGGCGCCGGCCTGGGCGGCCTCGTCCCCGTCGTCCGCTTCGCCGGCGGCACCCAGGGCCGGCCCGACCCGCGCCCGTGGCAGCAGCCGCGGGTCCTCGTGCTGCGCGGCGACCGGACCGGCGCGTTCGCCGCCGGTGACTCGGCCGCCGCCGCCGACCAGCGGCTCGAGGACGTCGTGGAGGGCACCGGCAGCCTGGCGATGCTCGCCGCGACCGCCGGCGCCAGCGTGCAGGCGATCGACTGCCCCGAGGCGGGCCCGGCGGAGCTGCACGACGCGCTGGACGACGGCAGCGTCGACGCGGCGCTCACCCTCGGCTGGCGCCTCGCCGACGCCGCCGCGAACGAGGGCGTCGACCTGCTGGTCCTGGCCGCCTGCGGGGCCGGCTCCGACGCGGCCGCCGCGGCGATCGTGGCGGTGCTCACCGGCGGCGAGCCGGCCGCGCTGCTCGGCCGGGTCGTCGACGCGTCCGGGTTCGTCGACGACGCCGCCTGGATCCGCAAGGTCGGCGCGATCCGCGACGCCCGGCACCGCATCCGGGCCCGCAGCCGCGAGCCGCACACGGTGCTGTCGATGCTCGGCGGCGGCGACATCGCGGTCGCGACCGGCATCCTGCTCGGCGCCGCGTCCCGGCGGCTGCCGGTCATGGTCGACGGCCCGGTCGGCATCGCCGCGGGCCTGGTCGCCCGCGACTACGGCGCGCAGACCCGCCACTGGCTCCTGATGGCCGACCACGGCGACAACCCGACCGTGAAGCTCGGCGCCGATGTGCTCGGGGTCACCCCGTTCCTGCAGCTCAAGCTGGGCCTCGGCGAGGGCGGCACGTCCCTTGTGGCGCTGCCGCTGGTCAACACCGCCCTCACCCTGGCCGCGGCGACCCCGCCGCGTGAGCCGGTCACCGAACCCGCCGACGGGCTGTCCGAGCAGGAGCGGATCGAGGCGGAGATCCAGCGGGTCGTCGCGGACTCCCCCACCGCCGAGATGCCCTACGTGAAACCGTCGTGGGAGGACTGAGACTCGCCCTGACCCTCTTCACGGTCGCCCCGCTGGGCGTGTCCCGGGTCGACCGGCAGACGGCGCGGGCGGCCATGGCCTGGGCTCCTGTGGTCGGTCTTCTGCTGGGAGGGGTACTGGCCGTCGCGGCGCTCGGCCTCCGCGGCGCCGGCGGCTCGCCCCTGATGACCGCGGCGGCGACGGTGGCGCTGTTCGCCCTGTGCACCCGGGCGCTGCACCTCGACGGCCTGGCCGACACCGCGGACGGCCTCGGCTCCTACCAGGGCGCCGACAAAGCGCTCGAAATCATGAAGAAGTCGGACATCGGGCCGTTCGGCGTGGTCGCGATCGCCGCTGTCCTGCTGCTCGACACCAGCGCCCTGACCAGCATCTTCTCCCGCCCGTGGCCGTCGGCGCTGGCCCTGGTCGCGGCGGGCGCGGCCGCCGGACGGCTCGGCGCGACCGTTGCCTGCCGGGCCGGCCTGCCCGCCGCCCGCCCCGAGGGGCTCGGCGCGCTCGTCGCGGAGACCCTCCCCCGCACCGTGGTGACCGGAATCACGCTGCTGGTCGCGGCGGCCGCCGTCCTCGCCGACCCCGTCCGGGGCCCGCTCGCCGTGCTCCTGGCGGCCGGTGTGGCCTGGACCCTGACCCGCCACGCCCGGCGCCGCCTGGGCGGCGTCACCGGCGACGTGATCGGCGCCGCGGTCGAGCTCGCGACGATGACCGCCTGGCTGGTCCTCGCCACAGGCCCCTGACACGTGATCCGGAAGACTTCGTGCACCCAGAGCAGCACAAGGTCTTCCGGATCACGGGCGGTGCGGCGTCAGCGCACGTTGGACGGCACGAACGGGGGCTTCACCACGCGGACCTTCGAGCGCCGGCCGCGCACGTCCAGCGCGACCTCGTCGCCCTCGGACACGCCCGCCGCGGTGTCGATCAACGCGAGCCCGATGCCCACCTTGCGGGTCGGGGAGAAGGTGCCGCTGGTCACCTCACCGATGGGGGTGTCGCCCTCGGCCGGCAGGACCGTCATGTGGGCCCGCGGGATGCCCCGGTCCAGGGCCTCGACGCCCCAGAGCAGGCGGCGCGGGCCGGCGGCCTTCTCGGCCAGGAGCGCGTCGCGGCCCCAGAACTGTTCCTTGCCCCACCCGACGGCCCAGCCGGAGCGGGCCTGGACGGGGCTGATCTGCGGCGACAGGTCCTGGCCGTGCAGCGGGTACCCCATCTCGGTGCGCAGCGTGTCACGGGCGGCCAGGCCGCACGGGCGGGCGCCGGCGGCGACGACGGCGTCCCAGAGGGTGTGCGCGTCGTGCGACGGCACCACCAGTTCGTAGCCGTGCTCGCCGGTGTACCCGGTGCGGCACACCACCACATCGGTGCCCTGGAACGCGGACACGGTGAAGCTCATGTAGTCGTGGTCGGTCGGCAGGCCGATGCCGTCGAGCAGTGCCGCAGCGCGCGGGCCCTGCACGGCGAGGACGGCGAACAGCTCGTGCTGGTCGACCACGCTGATGCCGGTCGGGGCCGCCGCGACGAGGCGCCGCACGACCTCGGCCGTGTTGGCCGCGTTGGGGATGAGGAAGACGTCGTCGTCGCCGAACCGATACGCGATGAGGTCGTCCACCACGCCACCGTTCTCGTCGAGGCACAAGGTGTACTGCGCCTGACCTGCGGCGATACGATTGAGATCGTTGCTGAGGCAGCGGTTGACGAAGTCGGCCGCGCCGCGGCCGCGCACACGGGCCTTGCCCAGGTGCGACACGTCGAACACGCCGGCGTCCTCGCGGACGGCCGTATGCTCCTTGAGCACGCCGCCGCCGGCGTATTCCAGCGGCATGTCCCAGCCACCGAACGCCGCGAACTTGGCACCGAGCGCCGCATGACGGTGATACAACGCGGGGTGCCGCAAGGGTTGCGTCATGCCCGCAACCTATCGCGTTGGTTATCGTGTCCAGCACCCGAATCGGCGGCATGCTGAAGGTGCGGTGCAGCCGCAGTGAACGCTGACGCAGAACACCACCAGTGATGTGGAGCCCGAGTGACCGCCCTGAACCTGGTCGACACCGACCCCGCCGAGCTCACCGTCGACGCCGTCGTCGTCGGTGTCTACGCGCACGACGGCGGTGACACCAAGCTGCTGCTCGCCTCCGGCGCGGAGAGCGTGGCGGCGGCGTTCAGCGACCGGCCGGGTGGCGGGCTGGCCGAGACGTTACGGGTGCTCGGCGCGACCGGGGCGGTCGGCGAGGTGACGAAGGTCGCCGCGTTCGGTGCCGTGACGGCGCCGCTGGTGGTGGCCGTCGGGCTCGGGCCGGAGCCGGCCGGTGCCGCGCCGGCGGCGGAGACGCTGCGGCGGGCCGCCGGTGCCGCGACGCGGGCCCTGGCCGGGTCGGCGTCCGTGGCCCTGGTGCTGCCGCTGTCGGACCGGGACACGCCCACCGACGAGGAGCTGACCGCCGGCGTGCGGGCCGTGGCGGAGGGTGCGGTCCTGGGGGCGTACCGCTTCACCGGGTACAAGACGAAGGGCACCCGGCCGGACCCGGTCCGCCGGGTGGCGCTGCACGTGCCGGACGCGGCGGCCCGTCCCGCCAAGGCGGCGGTGAAGCGCTCCGGGACCGTCACCGCGGCGGTGACCCGCACCCGTGACTGGATCAACACCGCCCCCAACGAGCTGCGGCCGCCGCAGTTCGCCGCGCAGGCCGCCGAGGCCGCGCGGGCCGCGCAGCTGGACGTCAGCGTGCTGGACGAGAAGGCCCTGGCCAAGCAGGGGTATGGCGGCATCCTCGCGGTCGGCCTGGGCTCGGCGGCGGCGCCGCGGATGGTGCGCATCGCGTACGAGCCGGCGGGCGCGACCCGCCGGGTGGCGCTGGTCGGCAAGGGCATCACGTTCGACACCGGTGGCGTGTCGATCAAGCCGGCGCAGGGCATGTGGGAGATGAAGTCCGACATGTCGGGTGCGGCGGCGGTCGTGTCGACGATGATCGCGATCGCGGCGCTGAAGCCGAAGGTCGCGGTGGTGGCGTACGCGCCGATGGCCGAGAACATGGCCTCCGGCAGCGCGTACCGGCCTGGTGACGTCGTGACGATGTACAACGGGCACAAGGTCGAGGTGCTCAACACCGACGCCGAGGGCCGGATGATCCTCGGCGACGCGATCGCGCGGGCCTGCGAGGACGAGCCGGACTATCTGTTCGAGGTGTCCACGCTGACCGGCGGCCAGGTCATCGCGCTCGGCAAGCGCATCGCCGGGGTGATGGGCACGCCGGAGCTGTGCGACCGGGTCCGCGACGCCGGCGACCGGGCCGGTGAGCCGGCGTGGCCGATGCCGCTGCCGGAGGACGTGCGCAAGGGCATGGACTCCGATGTGGCCGACATCTCGCAGGTCAACGCGGGCATGGACCGGGCCGGGCACATGCTGCAGGGCGGTGTGTTCCTGTCCGAGTTCGTGACCGAGGGCGTCCAGTGGGCGCACATCGACATCGCCGGCCCGAGCTACCACTCCGGCGACGCGTTCGGCTACTGGGCCAAGGGCGGCACCGGCGTGCCGGTGCGCACCCTGATCAGCCTGGTCGAGGAGATCGCCGAGGAGCGTTAGGCCCCGTTGCTCTTGTTGCGGGCGTTGTAGTCGCGCATCCGCTGCGGGTACCCGACCAGGGCCACGTCGTAGATCGGCATGCTGAGCTTGTGCGCGAACTGCCGGGCCACCTGTGGGTCGTCCACGCGGCGGCGGGTCCACTCGCCGTCGTGTGCGATCAACAACAGTGTCGTTTCTGTCACTGTGGTGCGGGGCTCGATGAACCCCTCCACGCCCCGCCGGGACCGGACGAACTCCTCCAGATGCCGCAGGTCGTCACGGCTGGCGGTGCGCCCACCTGCGGCGGGCTTGCGGCGGCGGAACCAGGCCACGATCCGTTTCCCTCCCCGTGACGATCCCCGGCGCGGGGGCGCTCAGCGTACGACGTCGGGGCACCTACCGTCGCAGGCGGACAGCGGTGGTGACAAGATGGCCAAGGATCGTCATGCCATCACGGGCCCAACAGGTCCGTGCATCACCTGGGAGAATTCGTGAGCGACCCACACGCCAACTCCTTCGACGTCCTGATCCTGGGCGGCGGCAGCGGCGGCTACGCGGCAGCGTTCCGCGCGGCGCAGCTCGGGCTGTCCGTCGGCCTGGTCGAGAAGGACAAGCTCGGCGGCACCTGCCTGCACCGCGGCTGCATCCCGACCAAGGCGCTGCTGCACGCCGGTGAGGTCGCCGACGCGGCCCGCGAGGCGGAGCAGTTCGGCGTCCAGGCGACGTTCAACGGCGTCGACATGAAGGCGGTCAACGCCTACAAGGACGGCGTCATCAGCAAGCTCTACAAGGGGCTGCAGGGGCTGGCGAAGGCCCGCAAGGTGACGCTGATCGAGGGCGAGGGCAAGCTCGTCGCCGCCGACACGGTCGAGGTGTCCGGCACGCGGTACAAGGGCAAGAACGTCATCCTGGCGACGGGCTCCTACAGCAAGTCCCTGCCCGGCCTGGAGGTCGACGGCGAGCGGGTGATCACCAGCGAGCACGCCCTGGCACTGGACCACGTGCCCACGTCCGCGGTGGTCCTCGGCGGCGGCGTCATCGGCTGCGAGTTCGCCAGCGCGTGGAAGTCGTTCGGGGTCGACGTGACGATCGTCGAGGCCCTCCCGCGACTTGTCGCGGTCGAGGACGAGGCGAGCTCCAAGGCCCTGGAGCGGGCGTTCCGCAAGCGCGGCATCAAGTTCAAGGTCGGCAAGCCGTTCGAGAAGGTCGAGCGCACCGGCGCCGGTGTCACGGTGACGATCCAGGGCGGCGACACGATCGAGGCGGAGCTGCTGCTCGTCGCGGTCGGCCGCGGCCCGACGACCGCCGGCCTCGGTTACGAGGAGCTGGGCGTGAAGATGGAGCGCGGCTTCGTCATCACCGACGAGCGCCTGCGCACCAGCGTCCCCGGGGTCTACGCGGTCGGCGACATCGTGCCGGGCGTGCAGCTCGCGCACCGCGGCTTCCAGCAGGGCATCTTCGTCGCCGAGGAGATCGCCGGGCAGCACCCGCAGGTGATCGACGAGGCCGGCATCCCGCGCGTGACGTATTCCGAGCCTGAGATCGCCTCCGTGGGGCTCAACGAGTCGAAGGCCCGCGAGCTGCACGGCGACAAGATCGAGACGCTGCAGTACGACCTGTCCGGCAACGGCAAGAGCCAGATCCTGAAGACCGCCGGTTTCGTGAAGCTGGTGCGGGTCAAGGACGGCCCGGTCGTCGGCGTCCACATGGTGGGCGCGCGCGTGAGCGAGCTGATCGGCGAGGGACAGTTGATCTACAACTGGGAGGCGTTCCCTGGTGACGTCGCCCCGCTCGTGCACATGCACCCCACGCAGAACGAGGCGATCGGTGAGGCGTTCCTGGCGCTCGCCGGCAAGCCGCTGCACGTCCACTGATCATCTGGGACCCGACCGCCACAAGCACTGTTCGAGGAGACTGTTCATATGCCGGTATCGGTCACCATGCCCCGGTTGGGCGAGAGCGTCACTGAGGGCACCGTCACCCGCTGGTTGAAGCAGGAGGGCGACCAGGTCGAGGCCGACGAGCCGTTGCTCGAGGTCTCCACCGACAAGGTCGACACGGAGATCCCGTCCCCGGCGGCCGGCGTGCTCACGCGCATCGTCGTGCAGGAGGACGAGACCGCCGAGGTCGGCGCCGAGCTGGCCGTGATCGGCGACGCCGGCGACGCCGGTGCCGCGCCGGCCGAGGCGCCCGCCGCCGAGGAGCCCGCGCCGGCTGAGGAGCCGGCCGCCGCCGCCGAGGAGCCCGCCGTGGAAGCGCCGGCGCCCGCCGCGCCCGCGCAGGCCCCCGCGGCCTCGGGCGAGACCACGTCGCTGAAGATGCCCGCGCTGGGCGAGTCGGTGACCGAGGGCACCGTCACCCGCTGGCTCAAGCAGGTCGGCGACGCCGTCGAGGCCGACGAGCCGCTCCTCGAGGTCTCCACCGACAAGGTCGACACGGAGATCCCGTCGCCGGTCGCCGGCACGCTGCTGGAGATCAAGGTCCCCGAGGACGAGACCGTCGAGGTCGGCGCCGAGCTGGCCGTGATCGGCGCCGCCGGTGCCGCGCCGGCCGCGTCCCAGCCCGCACCGGCCGAGCCGAAGGCCGCGCCCAAGCCCGAACCGAAGGCTGAGCCCAAGCCCGAGCCCAAGCCGGAACCCAAGCCCGAGCCGAAGCAGGCCGCGGCTCCGGCGCAGGCGGCCGCTCCGGCGCCCGCGCAGCCGGCGCAGGCCAAGCCGGCCGCCACCGCTCCGGTCGCCGCCGGTCCCGGCACCAGCGCCAACGGCAAGGTCGAGGGCGACGAGGCGGGATACGTCACGCCGCTGGTGCGCAAGCTCGCCACCGAGCACGGGGTCAACCTGTCGTCGCTGACCGGCACCGGTGTCGGCGGCCGCATCCGCAAGCAGGACGTCCTCGACGCGGCCGCCAAGGCCAAGGAGGCCGCGGCCGCGAAGCCGGCCGCGGCGGCCGCGCCGGCCAAGGCCGAGACGGCGCCCGCGGCGAAGGCGGCGCCGAGCCCGCTGCGCGGCCAGACGCAGAAGCTGACCCGGATGCGTGCGCTGATCGCCCGGCGCATGGTCGAGTCGCTGCAGGTGTCGGCGCAGCTGACCACGGTCGTCGAGGTCGACGTCACCAAGGTGGCGAAGCTGCGGGCGCGGGCCAAGCAGCAGTTCCTCGACACGCACGGCGTGAAGCTGTCGTTCCTGCCGTTCTTCGCCCTCGCGGCGGTCGAGGCGCTGCGGGTGCACCCGTCGGTGAACTCCTCGATCGACCTGGAGGCCGGCACCGTCACGTATCACGACGCCGAGCACCTCGGCATGGCCGTCGACTCCGAGAAGGGGCTCATCGTCCCGGTCATCCGCAACGCGGGCGACCTCAACCTCGGCGGCCTGGCGAAGCGGATCGCGGACGTGGCCGAGCGGACCCGGTCCAACAAGCTCAACCCGGACGACATCGCCGGCGGCACGTTCACGCTGACCAACACCGGCAGCCGGGGCGCGCTGTTCGACACGCCGATCATCAACCAGCCGCAGGTGGCGATCCTCGGCACCGGCGCGGTCGTCAAGCGGGCCGTCGTGGTCAACGACCCGGAGCTCGGCGAGATCATCGCGCCGCGGTCGATGGTCTACCTGGCGCTGTCCTACGACCACCGGATCGTGGACGGCGCCGACGCCGCCCGCTTCCTCACCACGGTCAAGGAGCGGCTCGAGGGCGGCAACTTCGAGGCCGACCTCGGCGTGTAACACCCGGATCACCCGAAAGGGGCGCCCCTCGGGGCGCCCTTTTCTGCGTCGATTTGTGGTAGCGGCCCGGCGACTGGGCAAGATGACCGCATGCAGATCCTCATCGCGGGCGCGTCCGGGTTTCTCGGCGGGCGGCTGGTGCCGCACCTGCGCGGCGCCGGGCACCACGTCACCCAGCTGGTCCGCCGGCCCGCCCGCAACCCGGGTGAGCTGCGCTGGGACCCGGCCGGCGGGCTGCTCGACGCGACCGCCCTGGCCGGCAAGGACGCGGTGATCAACCTGGCCGGCGCCGGCGTGGGTGACCGGCGCTGGACCGCCCAGTACAAGCGGACGTTGCGGACCAGCCGCGTCGACACCACGGCGACCCTGGCCCGGGCCATCGCGGCGGCCGGCGACGAAAAGCCCCGGGTGCTGCTCAACTCGTCCGCGGTGGGGTTCTACGGCGACACCGGCGACCGGTCCGTCGACGAGCAGTCACCCCCGGGTGAGGGGTTCCTCGCCGACCTGTGCAAGGTGTGGGAGGCCGCGACCCACCCCGCGGAGGACGCCGGCACGAGGGTGGCGCTCCTGCGCACCGGCTTCCCGCTGGCGAAGGACGGCGGGCTGCTGAAGCCGCTGTACCTGCAGTTCAAGCTGTTCGCCGGCGGCCGGATGGGCAGCGGCCGGCAGTACCTGCCGTGGATGTCGCTGCCGGACTGGCTGGACGCCGTCACGTTCACGCTCGACCGTGAGATCGCCGGCCCGGTGAACCTGACCGGGCCCGCGCCGGTGACCAACGCCGAGTTCTCCGCGGCCCTGGCGAAGGTGCTGCACCGGCCGAACCTGCTGCCGGTGCCGGGGTTCGCGTTGCAGGCGGCCGTCGGCGAGTTCGGCGGGGAGGCCCTGGCCAGCCAGCGGGTGCTGCCCGGGGTCCTGGTGCGCGAAGGTTTCCCGTTCGCGCACCGGACCGTCGAGGCGGCGCTTCAGCAGGCCGTGTCGGCCACGACGTAATAGTTCGCGCCGGTCTGCTGCAGGCCGTGCGTGGTGAACACGTTGTAGAGGCCCATCGCCTGGTTGGAGCCGTTCGCGTACACGTATCCGCCGCTCTGATGCGCCCGGCCGGCGGTGACGTGCGCGTAGTTCGACGCCCGGACACACGGACCGGCGGTGGGCGTCGGGCTCGGGGACGCGGTCGGGGACGCGGTCGGCGACGCGGTCGGGGAACCGGTGGGCGTCACCACGCCGCCGTTCAGGCCCCAGTCCAGGGCCTGGTAGTACGACGAGCAGATGGTGTCCTTGTAGTACGTGCCCGTGGTGCCGCACTGTTCCGTGGCGGAGCCCGGGTCGACCGGTGTGGCGTGGGTCATGCCCGACACCAGGTACACCTTGACCTTGTCGCCGTAGTTCGCCAGGGACGTCCCGCCGGGCAGCGACGACGTCGCGGTCGGGGTCTGGGACACGCCGAGCACGTTGGTCCACTGGTCCCGCAGCTCGGTCGCGTTGGCCGGGGCGACGGTGGTGTCGGACGTGCCGTGCCAGATCGACACCCGCGGCCGGGTGCCGGTGTAGCCGCTGTACGCGGAGCGGACCAGGTCACCCCAGGCCGCGGGGGTCTTGTCGACGCCCGGGTTCATGCAGCTGAAGGCGCTCGTGGTCGAGGTCGCGCAGCGGTACGGCAGGCCCGCCATGATCGCGCCGCCGGCGAACACGTCCGGATAGGTGGCGAGCATCACGGCGGTCATGGCGGCACCGGCGGACAGGCCCGTCACGTACACCCGGCTGCGGTCGATCTGGTAGTTGGTGGCGGCGTAGTCCACCATCTGCTTCACCGACAGGGCCTCGCCGGCACCGCGGGCCGTGTCGCCGGTCTCGAACCAGTTGAAGCAGCTGGAGCTGTTGTTGGCGGACTTCTGCTCCGGCAGGACGAGGGCGAAGCGCCACAGGTCGGCGTACTTGCGCCAGCCCGCGTTGGTGAAGTAGTCGGTCGCGTTCTGGGTGCAGCCGTGCATGGCGACGACCAGCGGCGCGTTGGCCGGCAGCCCGTCCGGGCGGTAGCTGTACATGGTGAGGTTGCCGGGGTTCGAACCGAAGCTGGACACGGTGGTCAGCGACGCGGCATAGGCGGGCGTGGACACGACGGTCAGGCCGACGGCGGTCGCGAGCACGGCGATCGCGGGCAGGATGAAGCGCAACCAACGGGGCATGGCGGTGCCCTTTCCTCTCGGGGGATGCCCACGCTAGGTGTGACGCTTCACGCACCACTATGTCCCTTGTCCACACATTCTTGACCGCGCTGCGTGAGCGCTAGGCTGAGGCGTGACCAGCATTCTGGGTTTTGAGGTGAAACGGGCCGGTCTCGTCGACTACGAGACGGCCCTGGCTGAGCAGCGGCGGGTCCACGAGGCCGTCGCGGACGGCACGGCACCCGACACGGTGCTGCTGCTGGAGCACCCGAGCGTCTACACCGCCGGCAAGCGGACCGAACCGGCCGACCGGCCGTTCGACGGCACCCCGGTCGTCGACGTCGACCGCGGCGGCAAGATCACCTGGCACGGCCCGGGGCAGCTGGTCGGCTACCCCATCGTCAAGCTGCCCGAGCCGATCGACGTGGTGGCCTACGTGCGCCGCATGGAGCAGGTCCTGATCGACGTGTGCGCCGAGTTCGGCCTGGCCACGGTGCGGGTCGAGGGACGCAGCGGGGTGTGGGTCGCCGCCGACGAGCGGGGACCGGACCGCAAGGTCGCCGCGATCGGCATCCGGGTCGCCCGCGGTGTGACGCTGCACGGGTTCGCCATCAACGCCGACTGTGACCTGTCCCGCTACGACATCTTCGTCCCGTGCGGGATCCGCGATGCGGGCGTGACGTCACTGTCCGTGGAGCTGGGCCGCGACGTGACCGTCGAGGAGCTCCTGCCCGTGGTCGAGCGGCACCTCAAGACGCTGTACTGACCCGGTAGGCGACGACCGGGATCAGCTCCGGGTCGACGTCGTCGAGGCGGTCGCGCCCGGCGCGGCTGAAGCCGATCAACGCCTGGAGCGCCCGGTCGCCGAGCTCGGCCGGGCGCTCGTCCGTCTCGAACGGCAGCCGCTCCCCGAGGTCCTCCAGGACGCCGGGGTTGGCGCAGACGCTCAGCGACCGCAGCAGCGCGCCGTCGCGCCACACGCCGAAGGCGCACCACTCGGCGTCGCTGTGCGTGGCGTGCAGCAGCACCTGCCGGCGGCCGGTCGCCGCGAGCACCGCCGGGTCGAGCTCGGAGGGCCGCTGCGGCGTGAGGGTCCAGCTGCACACCAGGTCAAGGCCGGTGAAGCAGCCGACGTACACCACGTGCTGCGCCGGGTTGAGCGCGTCGGCGAGCAGTTCGTCGCCGATCTCCTGCACGGCCGCGCCCGGGAAGAGCCGTCCGGCGAGCACGCGGGTGGCGGGCTTGTCCAGCACGGGACAGGCCCGCAGGACATCGACGGGATTCCCGTCGGACCAGACCACCAAGGTGTCGTTGAACGCCACGGTTGCGTCATTGCCAGGTGCAGGGATGGGGAAACCTCGCAGACGTGACGTCAATCGCGTTCCCGGCGGCTGGGCAGGCCTCGGGCGTAGGCTTTCCCGTGTGACCGCCGTTGTTCCGGAAGGCCGTCGTCTGCTGCGCATCGAAGCGCGAAACGCGGAGACGCCGATTGAGCGCAAGCCACCGTGGATCAAGGTCTCCGCGAAGATGGGGCCTGAATACACGCATCTGCGAGGACTCGTGCAACGCGAGGGCCTCCACACGGTGTGCCAGGAGGCCGGCTGTCCCAACATCTACGAGTGCTGGGAAGACCGCGAGGCGACGTTCCTCATCGGCGGCGACCAGTGCACCCGGCGGTGCGACTTCTGCCAGATCGACACCGGCAAGCCGGCCGAGTTCGACGCCGACGAGCCGCGCCGGGTCGCCGAGTCGGTGGCGACGATGGGCCTGCGCTACGCGACGGTGACCGGGGTCGCCCGCGACGACCTGCCCGACGGCGGTGCCTGGCTCTACGCGGAGACCGTCCGGCAGATCCACGGCCTGGTCGACGGCTGCGGCGTGGAGCTGCTCATCCCCGACTTCAACGGCGAGCCGAAGCTGCTCGCCGAGGTCTTCGAGGCCCGGCCCGAGGTCCTGGCGCACAACGTGGAGACGGTGCCGCGGATCTTCAAGCGGATCCGTCCCGCGTTCCGCTACGACCGTTCCCTCGACGTGATCACCCAGGCCCGCACGGCCGGTCTGGTCACGAAGTCCAACCTGATCCTGGGCATGGGCGAGGAGCGCGCCGAGGTCTCCCAGGCGCTGCGCGACCTGCACGAGGCGGGCTGCGAGCTGGTGACCGTCACGCAGTACCTGCGCCCGACGCCGCGGCACCACCCGGTGGAGCGCTGGGTGAAGCCGGAGGAGTTCGTCGAGCTGGCGCAGGAGGCCGAGCAGATCGGCTTCGCCGGGGTGCTGAGCGGGCCGCTGGTGCGCTCCTCCTACCGCGCCGGCCGGCTCTACCGTCAGGCCCTCGAGAGCCGGGCGCTGAAGGCGTGAGCGGCCAGCGGAGCGGCTCGGGCCGCGAACCTGGATGAGCAGTCTTGACTCAGGCCGACGCCGGAGCCAAGCGGAGGTGGCGGCGTGAGCGGCCAGCGGAGCGGCTCGGGCCGCTCACCGGCATCGCAGGATCGGTCAGCGCCGACGCCGAAGGCGGCGGTGTGACGACCTCCCACTAGAGTGGGAGGTATGGCAAAGGCCCAGGAGCCGGAGAAGGTCTCCTTCTTCACTCGGCTCAAGCAGATCGGCATGGTGTTCTCCTTCACCGCCAAGCGCGACAAGCTGTTCGTCCCGCTTGTCCTGGTGGTGATCCTCGTGCCGCTCATCGCCGTCGGCGTCGCCGTCGCGCTGGGCGTGTCCTGGGTGTGGGCGCCGATCGGGGTCCTGGCCGCACTGCTGGGCACGGTCATCGTGCTCAACCTGCGCTCACAGAAGGCCATGATGCGCGAGGCCGAGGGGCAGCCCGGCGCGGCCGCCTCCATCATCGAGAACATGCGCGGCGACTGGCGGGTCACCCCGGCGATCGTCTCCACGACGCAGTTCGACATGGTGCACCTGGTCATCGGCCGGCCCGGCGTGATCCTGCTCGGCGAGGGCAATCCGTCGCGGGTCCGCGGCCTGATCAACCAGGAGCGCCGCCGCTTGGTGAAGGTCATCGGCAACGCCGACCTGCGCGACTTCGTGATCGGCAACGAAGAGGGCCAGCTGCCGCTCGCGAAGCTGCGCAACACCCTCGTCCGGCTGCCGCGTACGATCACCGGCAAGGACGTCAACGCGCTCGACAAGCGGCTCACCGCCCTGTCGGCGCGGCCGCAGATGCCCCGCGGCGCGATGCCCAAGAACATGAAGCCGCCGAAGGGCGCGTTCAAGGCGATGCGCGGGCGCTGAGCCCGCCCCTACGAGGCCGCCGGTGCCGTGGTCACCACCCACGAGCCGGCGGCTTTGTCGTGCCACCCGCGACCGTCCTTGTCCATGATCAGCGCCGGCACGGCCAGCAGCAGCAACGCACCCCGCATGATGGCCCTCGGCACGCCGATCGGCCCGCCTGTGGCCATTGACACACAGCGGATGCTGAAGAGGCGCATCCCGAGGGTCTGGGCGAAAAAGCCGAGGAACAGCCCGTACACCACCAGCAGGAGGCCGGGCGCGAGCCATGGCGCCTCCACCGGATCGGCGAACGCCCTGCTGATGAGCAGGCACAGCAGCCAGTCGACCAGCAGCGCGCCGAACCGTCTGGACAGCGATGCCGCGATGAGTTCCACGGCGGGTCAGCCTACCGGCCGATCACCCCTCGGTGATCTGGGCGAACCGGTGGCGCCGAAACACAGTGGAAACAATCGAGACATGCCCGGGCAATCGCACAGTTCTACGGTCGCGACCAACCAGCCACCTTCACACTGAAGTGATCACCACGACTGGCATTGCCTGCGACCTGGAGGACGAGTGTTCGCCAATTCTGACGAGCTGCTGCGATACGTGAAGGACGAGGGCGTCCGCTTCGTCGACGTTCGCTTCTGTGACCTGCCGGGCGTCATGCAGCACTTCAATGTCCCCGCCGAGTCGTTCGACGAGAGCGTGTTCAGCGACGGCCTCGCCTTCGACGGCTCGTCCATCCGTGGCTTCCAGGCGATCCACGAGTCGGACATGATGCTGCTGCCCGACGTGACGTCGGCCTTCATCGACCCGTTCCGGATCGAGAAGACCCTGGCGCTCAACTTCTTCATCCACGACCCGTTCACGCGTGAGGCGTACTCCCGTGACCCGCGCAACGTGGCGAAGAAGGCGGAGGCCTACCTCAAGTCGAGCGGCATCGCCGACACCGCCTACTTCGGCCCCGAGGCCGAGTTCTACATCTTCGACTCGATCCGGCACGAGACGTCGGCCAACCAGGCCTACTACTACATCGACTCGGTCGAGGGCTGGTGGAACTCCGGCAAGGACGAGCCGGGCGGCAACCGGGGTTACAAGACCGCCTACAAGGGTGGCTACTTCCCGGTCCCGCCGGTCGACCACTACGCCGACCTGCGTGACCAGATCGTCCAGCGCCTGATCGGCGCCGGCTTCATCGTGGAGCGCTCGCACCACGAGGTCGGCACCGCCGGCCAGGCCGAGATCAACTACCGGTTCGGCACCCTGCTGCAGTCCGGCGACCAGCTGCAGCTCTTCAAGTACATCGTGAAGAACGTCGCCTGGCACGCCGGCAAGACCGCGACCTTCATGCCCAAGCCGCTCTTCGGCGACAACGGCTCCGGCATGCACACCCACCAGTCCCTCTGGCTGGGTGGCGAGCCGCTGTTCTACGACGAGGCCGGCTACGGCGGCCTGTCCGACACGGCCCGCTGGTACATCGGCGGCCTGCTGCACCACGCGCCGTCGCTGCTCGCCTTCACCAACCCGACGGTGAACTCCTACCGCCGCCTGGTCCCCGGCTACGAGGCCCCGGTCAACCTGGTCTACTCGCAGCGCAACCGGTCCGCCTGCACCCGTATCCCGGTGACGGGCACCAACGCCAAGGCCAAGCGCGTCGAGTTCCGCGTGCCGGACCCGTCGGCCAACGTCTACCTGGCCTTCGCCTCCATGCTGATGGCCGGCCTGGACGGCATCAAGAACAAGATCGAGCCCCCGGCGCCGATCGACAAGGACCTCTACGACCTTCCGCCGGAGGAGGTCGCCAACGTCAAGCAGGTCCCCGGCTCGCTCGACGAGGTCCTCAACTCCCTCGAAGGCGACCACGGCTTCCTCCTCGAGGGCGGCGTGTTCACCCAGGACCTGATCGACACCTGGATCTCCTACAAGCGCGCCAACGAGGTCGACCCGGTGCGCCTGCGCCCGACCCCGCACGAGTTCGCCATGTACTACGACGTGTGAGTCGCGTCAGCGCTCTGACCTGGGCCTCGACCCGCTGACACGATCGCGGGAACAGCTCCGGTGCACCGCACGCAACGGCGGTCATGTCCGGCTCTCAGCCGGGGGTGGCCGCCGTTTCGCGTGTGCCGGGCGGGCCCGCCCATGATCCGGAAGACCTCGTGTAGCGAGGGGTGCACAAGATCTTCCGGATCACGGAAGCGGGCGGGGAGGACGGAGGGCTCTAGGCGCTGAAGATGCGCTCGACGGCCTGGCGGGCGCGGCGGGCGACGCGGAGGTACTCGTCCAGGAACTCCTGCGGCTCGACGCCGCCCAGGATTCTCGCCACCGCGGCCAGGTCCGGGCCCTGCCGCGGCAGCTGGTCGGTGGCGCGGCCGCGGACCAGCGTCAGCAGGTTGCGGATCCGGGACGCCTGCTCCCAGGCGGCGCGCAGGCCGGCCGCGTCGGCGGGGTCGAGCAGACCCGCCTCGGTGGCCGCGGACAGGGCATCCAGGGTGCGGGTGGTGCGCAGCGCGGGCACGGCGCGGCCGTGCTGGAGCTGCAGCAGCTGGACGGTCCACTCGACGTCGGCGAGGCCGCCACGGCCGAGTTTCGTGTGGGTGGCCGGGTCGGCGCCGCGGGGCAGCCGTTCGCTGTCGACGCGGGCCTTGAGGCGGCGGATCTCGTGGATCTGGTCGCGGGTGAGGCCGCCCTCGGGGAAGCGCATCGTGTCGGCGAGGGCGAGGAAGCGGGTGCCGAGGTCCTCCGAGCCGGCCACATGCCGGGCCCGGAGCAGGGCCTGCGCCTCCCAGACCTTCGACCAGCGGGCGTAGTACTGCTGGTAGGCGCCGAGGCTGCGCACCAGGGGGCCCTGGCGGCCCTCGGGGCGCAGGTCGGCGTCGACGCCGAGTGGCGGGTCCGGGGCGGGGCGGGCGAGCAGGCGGCGGAGGTCCTCGGCGACGGTGAGGGCGAGCCCGCTGGCGGCGTCGTCGGCCAGGCCGGGCGGGGGTTCGTAGACGAAGAGGACGTCGGCGTCGGAGGGGTAGCTGGTCTCCTCGCCGCCGAGGCGGCCCATGCCGACGATGGCGAAGTCCAGACCGGCGGCGGCGGTGACGTCCAGCGTGGCGCGCAGCGTGGCGTCGATGACGGCGGACAGGGCGACGCCGACGGCGGAGACGTCGAGGAAGCCGAGCAGGTCGGCGCAGGCGATCCGGAACAGCTCGCGGCGGCGGGACGCGCGCACGGCGTTGATCGCGGTCTCGGGGTCGTCGTGGCGGGCGGCGGCGGCGGCGAACTGGGCGGCGAGTTGCGTGGCGGTGCGGGGGACGAGTTCGGCGTCGTCGGCGAGGAGCCGCAGCGCCTCCGGGTCGTGCACGAGGAGTTCGGTGACGTACCGGGACAGGGCGAGGAGCCGGGCCAGCCGCAGCGCCACCGGGCCCTCGTCGCGCAGGAGCCGCAGATACCAGGGGGTGTTGCCGAGCTTGTCGGACACCTGCCGGTAGGCGAGCAGCCCGCGGTCGGGTTCGGGGGCGTCGGCGAACTCGCTGAGCAGGACCGGCAGCAGCTGGCGCTGGATCGCGGCGGTCCGGGACACGCCGCCGGTCAGGGCCTCGATGTGGCGCAGCGCGCCGGCCGGGTCGGCGAACCCGAGCAGCTCCAGGCGGGCCTTGGCGGCGGTGGCGGTGAGCCGCAGCTGCTCGCTGGGGACGCGGGCGACGGCTTCGAGCAGCGGCCGGTACAGCAGCTTCGCGTGCAGCCGGCGGACCTCCTGGGCGTGGCGGACCCAGTCGGCGCGGAAGGACTCGACGGCGTCGCGGGCGGCGTTGGGCCGGTAGTTCAGGGCGTGGGCGAGCCAGCGCAGGGCGGCGGGGTCGTCGGGCACGGTGTGGGTGCGGCGCAGGCGCTGCAGCTGGAGGCGGTGTTCGACGGTGCGCAGGAAGCGGTACGCCCGCAGCAGCGCCTCGCCGTCGGCGAGGCCGACGTAGCCGCCCTCGATGAGGCCGCGCAGGCCGGTGATGGTGGTCGGGGTGCGCAGCGACTCGTCGGCGCGGCCGTGCACGAGCTGCAGCAGCTGCACCGCGAACTCGATGTCGCGCAGGCCGCCGGGGCCGCGTTTGATCTCGCGGTCGACCTCGGTGCGCGGGATCTGCTCGATGATGCGCCGGCGCATCGCGCGGACCTCGTCGACGGCTTCGGGGCGCTCGGCGGCGGACCAGATGAGCGGCTGCAGTTCCTGCAGCCAGCGGGCGCCGAGGGCCAGGTCGCCGGCGGCGGGCCGGGCCTTCAGCAGAGCCTGGAACTCCCAGGTCTTGGCCCATTTGCGGTAGTACGCGAGGTGTGAGGCGACGGTCCGCACGAGCGCGCCGCGGCTGCCCTCGGGGCGCAGGGCGGCGTCGACGGGCCACGCGACGAAGCCGCAGATCTCCATGAGCCGGGCGGCGAGGGTGCTGCCGGCCCGCATCGCGACCTCGACGTCGATGCCGTCGTGGGGCTCGGCGACGTACACGACGTCGACGTCGCTGACGTAGTTGAGTTCGAGGCCGCCGCACTTGCCCATCGCGACCACCGCGAGGGTGCAGCTGCCGGCCAGCAGCGGATGCTCGGCGGAGGCGATCGCCAGCGCGGCGGCGAGGGTCGCGTCGGCGAGTTCGGTCAGGCGGCGCATCGTGACGTCGACGTCGGCAGCCCCGGTCAGGTCGGCCGCGACGATGCGCAGGAGCTCCCGCCGGTACCCGTCGCGCAGCAGCGGCACCGTGGTCACGTCGCGGGTGCTGTAGCCGGCCGGGCGCTTGTTCTGCTCGCCCTGCAGTTCCTTCCAGTCCGCGGGGTTGGACACGAGCAGGTCACCGAGGGTCGCGGACACGCCGAGCACCCCGATGAGCCGCCGGCGGACCAGACGGTCGGTGAGGACGGCCTCGCGGACCTCGTCGCCGGCGACCTCGACCAGCCGGTGCAGCTGGAACAGCGCCAGGTCGGGGTCGGCGGCGAAGTACAGCGTCTCGAGCAGCGTCGCGGCGTCGTCGTCGGCGGGGCGGCGGGCCTCCGGGTCCCACAGGCGCAGGCCGTCGGGCCCGGCGAGGGCAGAGGAGCGGGTGTCGTCGGTGAACCCGAACCGGGCGAGGTGGCCGGCGGGGGGCATCAGGCGGGCCCCAGCAGCGGCAGGGACCGCAGGCCGCCGTCGCCGCGCGGGACCCGGCCGAGGGCGATCGCGGCGAACCGTTCCGCGAACGGCTGCCACACCTCGGCCACGTCGTCGAGGGCCGCCTCGACGCTCTCGAGCAGCTCGATCGGGTCGATGCCGAGGTCGCCGAGGGTGCCGACGCCCTCGATCGCCCACTGCGCGAACATCGGCAGGTCGCATTCGATGTGGAACTGCAGCCCCCAGGCGACGGCGCCGATCCGGAACGCCTGCACCGGGTAGTGCGTGGAGGCGGCGAGGAGGGTCGCGGTGACCGGCAGCTCGACGATCTCGTCGTGGTGCCAGTGCAGCACGTCGGGGGCGAACGGCACCGCGGCGAAGACCGGGTCGTTGTCGGCGACGTCGCGGCGGGCGACGAGGCGCACCCCGATCTCGGGGCCGGCGGCGCTGCGTTCGACGGTGCCGCCGTGTGCCTGGGCGAGCAGTTGCGCGCCGAGGCAGATCGCGAGTGTCGGCACCTTGTGCCGGACCGCCTTGCGCAGCAGGCCGTCGAGCTGGGCGAACCACGGCGCGGCCCGCTGCCCGTCGGCGTCGGCGAACGCGTCCTGCTCGCCGCCGAGGACGACGAGCGCGGCGTAGCCGTCCAGGTCGGCGGGCAGCGGGTCGCCGGCGTGGGGGCGCACCACGGCCAGTTCGAGGCCGCCGCCGGTGAGCCAGCCGGCGAGGCGTCCCGGCCCGTCGCTGGGGTCGTTCTCCACCACGAGCGCCACCCGTCCCCGCGGGGACCCTTCGATCGTCACGACCCGACAATAACGACCGTGGAAGCGTTGAAGGCCGGGGATGCCGTCATGCTCGTGTCGCCGTCGGGGCCGACCGTCCCGGAGCGGGTGGCCCGCGGTGTCGAGCTGCTGTCGAGTTGGGGGCTGGACGTGCGGGTGGGGCGGCACGTGTTCGACCGGGCCGGCTACCTGGCGGGTCACGACGAGGACCGGCTCCGCGACCTCAACGCGGCCCTCGAAGATCCAGAGACAAAGGCGGTCGTGTGTACGAGGGGTGGCTACGGCGCCCAGCGCATCGTCGACCGGGTGCGGCCGGGTGCCCCGAAGCACCTCGTGGGGTTCTCCGACATCACGGCGCTGCAGCTGGCGGTGTGGCGGCGCGGCGGGTGGCCGAGTGTGCACGGGCCGGGTGCGGCATGGTTCGACGACCGGCTCCCGGCGGAGTCGGCGTCGTCGCTGCGGGAGGCGTTGTTCACGTCGGGCCCGCTGAGGTCGTACACCACCCGAAATGAGGAGACGAGCGCCGTGACGGTGCCCGGGCCGGTCGTGCGAGGGGTGCTGCTGGGCGGGAACCTTTCGATGCTCGCCAGCACGGTCGGCACCCCGGACATGCCTGACTTTTCCGGAAAAATCCTGCTCATCGAGGATGTGGGTGAGGCGCCCTACCGGGTCGACCGGATGCTTACGCACCTGCGACGGGCCGGCGTCCTCGACGGGGTGGCGGGGGTCGCGGTCGGGCAGTTCACCGAGTGCACGGGCGCCGGGCCCACGACCGTGGTGGACGTGCTGCGGGAGCACCTCGGCGGACTGGGGGTGCCGGTGCTGGGCGGGCTGCGGATCGGGCACGGGGTCGGGCAGGAGACCGTGGTGCTGGGCGCGCCGGCGGTCCTGGACGTGCACGTGGGCTGCCTCACCAGTCGTCTGACGGATGAGATCGGAAACAGCGCTGAGGCAGGATTGGGCCCATGAGTGAGCGGAGCGAGCGAATCATGTTGCAGCGTGGACTTGGCGCTCATGACGCCGGTGAGCGAAGCGAGGCGACGGCATGAGTTTCGTGACCACCGGGTTCGGCGGGCGGCGGCGGCAACAGGAGCCGGACCTGCCGCCCGGGCAGTATCTCGCGCACGATTTCCCCGTCCTGTCCGCCGGGCCGACGCCCCGCCTCAACACGGACCGGTGGGAGTTCGTGATCACCACCGAGGCGGGCGCGCAGACGAAGTGGACGTGGGCGGAGTTCACCGCGCTGCCGCACGAGGACGTGACCGTCGACATCCACTGCGTCACCAAGTGGTCGAAGCTGCAGACCGGCTGGCGGGGCGTGGCGATCGACACGCTCATGGAGGACGTCGAGTCGGCCGCGGACTTCGTGATGGCACACTCCTACGACGGGTACACCACCAACCTGCCGCTCGAGGACCTCCTGGACGGCAAGGCGTGGGTGGCGTACCGCTACGACGACGAGCCCCTGACGCCCGAGCACGGCGGGCCGGCCCGGCTGCTGGTGCCGCATCTGTACTTCTGGAAGTCGGCGAAGTGGGTGCACGGGCTGCGGCTGATGCTGGAGGACGAGCCGGGGTTCTGGGAGCAGGCCGGTTACCACGACTACGGAGACCCATGGCGCGAGCAGCGGTACCAGGGCGACTGAACGGCCCGGAGCGAAGCGGAGAGGCTGTTCAGCAGGAGCACAGCCGGGAGGTCAGGCGGCCGGAGCGCAGCGGAGGGCGACTGACCTGGCAGAAGGCTGTTTTGCAGGCAGCCTCGTTCGAGACGCCGACGGCACGGACATTGACCTTTGACGTTCCCGACTGGCCCGGGCACCTGCCGGGCCAGCACGTCGACGTGCGGCTGACCGCGGAAGACGGCTACACGGCGCAGCGCAGTTACTCGATCGCGTCGGCGTCCGGGTTGTCGATCACCGTGCAGCGGCTCGACGACGGTGAGGTGAGTCCGTTTTTAACGGATATTTACGACATCGGCCAGCCCGTTGAGCTGCGCGGGCCGATCGGCGGCTGGTTCGTGTGGCGGCCCACCGACCCGGCGCCGGTCCAGCTCATCGCGGGCGGCTCCGGGATCGTGCCGCTGATGGCGATGATCCGGTCGCGGGCCGAGCACGGGGTCCGGACCCCGTTCCGGCTGCTCTACTCGGTGCGCACCCCGCAGGACGTCATCTACGCCGACGAGCTGCGGCAGCGGGCCCGCGACGACCGCGGCCTCGACGTCGAATACGTCTACACCAGGGTCCGCGGCTCCCGGATCGGCGTCGCCGACGTCAACACGCACGCGTGGCCGGCCGACTTCGCGCCGGCGGTCTACGTGTGCGGGCCGACCGGCTTCGTGGAGACGGTCGCGGACATCATGGTGGCGCTCGGCCACGACGCCAGAGGCATCAAGACCGAGCGCTTCGGCTGACCTACATGATCCCCAGGTAGCGCTCGCGCTCGAAGGGGGTGACGACCCGGCGGTACTCTTCCCACTCGGTGCGCTTGTTCTTCAGGAAGAAGTCGAAGACGTGCTCGCCGAGGATCTCCGCGACCAGCTCGGAGCCGGCCATCGCGTCGACCGCCTGCGACAGGTTCTCCGGCAGCGACTCGTAGCCGGCGGCGCGCCGCTCGCCGTCGGTGAGCGCCCACACGTCGTCCTCGGCGCCCGGCGGCAGCTCGTAGCCCTGCTCGATGCCGCGCAGGCCGGCGCCGAGCATGACCGCGTAGGCCAGGTAGGGGTTGCTGGCCGAGTCCAGCGAGCGGACCTCGACGCGGGCCGAGTTGGGCTTGCCGTAGGCCGGCACCCGCACCAGGGCGGAGCGGTTGGTGTGGCCCCAGCAGACATACGCCGGGGACTCGGTGATCCGGTTCGGCAGCGTCTGCGGGAAGAGCCGCTTGTAGGAGTTGACCCACTGGTTGGTGATCGCGGTGTACTCCCGCGCGTGCACCAGCAGGCCGGCGATGAACGCCTGGCCGACCTTCGACAGCTTCATCGGGTCGCTGGCGTCGTGGAACGCGTTGCGCTCCCCCTCGAACAGCGACAGGTGCGTGTGCATGCCGCTGCCCGGCTGGTCGGTGAACGGCTTCGGCATGAAGGTGGCGTGCACCCCGTGGGAGAGCGCGACCTCCTTGATGACGTGCCGGAACGTCATGATGTTGTCGGCGGTGGTCAGCGCGTCCGCGTAGCGCAGGTCGATCTCCTGCTGGCCGGGCGCGACCTCGTGGTGGCTGAACTCGACCGAGATGCCGATCCGCTCCAGGGCGAGGACCGCCTGGCGGCGGAAGTCGCGGGCCACGGCGTGGGTGGTGTGGTCGAAGTAGCCGCCGGTGTCGACCGGGACCGGCAGCGACCCGTGCTCACCCAGCGACTCGAGCAGGAAGAACTCGATCTCGGGGTGGGTGTAGAAGGTGAACCCCTTCTCCGCCGCCCGCGACAGCGCCCGGCGCAGCACGTGGCGCGGGTCCGCCCAGGACGGCGAACCGTCCGGCAGGGTGATGTCGCAGAACATGCGGGCGCTCTCCCCCGACATGCCCCCCTCGAACGGGAACACCTGGAACGTCGTCGGGTCCGGCATGGCGACCATGTCCGACTCGTAGACCCGGGCGAAGCCCTCGATCGCCGAGCCGTCGAAGCCGATGCCCTCCTCGAACGCCGACTCGAGCTCGGCCGGCGCGACCGAGACGCTCTTCAACGTGCCAAGGACGTCGGTGAACCAGAGACGGACGAAGCGGATGTCCCGCTCTTCGAGCGTCCGGAGCACGAACTCCTGCTGACGGTCCACGGTGGTTCCCCCACGAGCTGCGGTGTCTACGGGCCTAATTCGGGCAAGTCTTGCCCGAAGGTGTTACGCACAAGTTACCGGACCTGCCCATCTCACCCGGCACTGGAGTGAACGTCACAGGAGCACCCGTGCCGGGCTTGGTCCACACTTGGGGTATGCCCCGGTTGCGACTCGCGCTCGCCCAGATCGACCCGACCGTCGGAGACCTCACCGGCAACTCGTCCCTGGTGCACGGCTGGACCAGCAAGGCCGCCGGTGCCGGCGCCCACGTGGTGGCGTTCCCGGAGATGATGCTGACCGGCTACCCGGTCGAGGACCTGGTATTCCGCCGGTCGTTCGTGGCCGCGTCCAAGCGCGCCGTCGACGACCTCGCCGCGCAGCTCGCCTCCGACGGTCTCGGCGACACCGTCGTCATCGTCGGCTACCTCGACGCCGACGAGGTCGGCCCGCGCAACGCCCTCGCCGTGCTGCACCGCGGCACGCAGGTCGCCACCTACTTCAAGCACCACCTGCCCAACTACGGCGTCTTCGACGAGGACCGCTACTTCGAGCCGGGTGACACGCTGACCGTCATCCGGGTCGGCGGCGTCGACATCGCCCTCACCATCTGTGAGGACCTCTGGCAGGAGGGCGGCCCGTTCGCCGTCGCGGCCCTCGCCGGGGTCGGGCTGGTCGTCAACATCAACGGCTCGCCGTATGAGCTGAACAAGGACGACACCCGGCTCGCCCTCGTCGCCCGCCGGGCCGCGGAGGCCCGGGCCACCGTCGCCTACGTCAACACCGTCGGCGCCCAGGACGAGCTGGTCTTCGACGGCGACTCGATGGTGGTGCGCCCCGACGGCTCGCTGATCGCCCGGGCGCAGCAGTTCGCCGAGCAGCTCATGGTCCTCGACCTGGACCTGCCGGCCGCCGCGCCGGTCCCGCCCGTCGTGGCCGGCGCCGAGCTGCGGGTCGTCAACGTCCTGATCTCCGACAGCGTGGTGGACAGCGACCAGCCGGCGCCCGCGCCGGAGATCGCCGCCCGGGTCACCGACGAGGCCGAGATCTGGCAGGCGCTGGTCCTGGGCCTGCGCGACTACGTGCGCAAGAACGGCTTCCGCGGCGTCGCGATCGCCCTGTCCGGCGGCATCGACTCCGCCGTCGTCACCGCCATCGCCTGCGACGCGCTCGGCCCCGCCAACGTGGTCGCGGTGTCGCTGCCCAGCGGGCACTCCTCGCAGCACTCCAAGGACGACGCCGAGGACATGGCCCGCCGGACCGGCCTGGACTACCGGGTCGAGCCGATCCAGCCGATGGTCGACGGCTTCCTCGCCAACATGGCCCTGTCCGGCCTCGCCGTGGAGAACCTCCAGGCCCGCGTCCGCGGCGTGATCATGATGGCGATCTCCAACCAGGAGGGCCCGCTCGTCCTGACCACGGGCAACAAGAGCGAGCTGGCGGTCGGGTATTCCACGTTGTACGGCGACTCGGTGGGCGCCTTCAACCCGCTCAAGGACGTGCCGAAGACCCTCGTCTGGAAGCTCGCCCGCTGGCGCAACGAGGAGGCCGAACGCCGCGGCGACGTGCCGCCGATCCCGGAGCGGTCGATCACCAAGCCGCCGAGCGCCGAGCTTCGCCCCGGCCAGCTCGACGCGGACTCGCTGCCCGACTACGAGGTCCTCGACGCGATCCTCGCTGGCTACGTCGACGGCGACCTCGGCCGCGACGACCTGGTCGCCGCCGGGCACGACCCGGCCGTGGTCGACAGGACGCTGCGGATGGTCGACCTCGCCGAGTACAAGCGCCGCCAGTCCGCCCCGGGCACCAAGATCTCCATCAAGGCCTTCGGCCGCGACCGCCGCCTGCCCATCACGAACAGGTTCCGCGAAGGCAGCTGACCGGCTGCCGGCGTCGCTTTCCGTGATCCGGAAGACTTCATGCACCCAGGGCTGCACAGGGTCTTCCGGATCACGGGTCAGTGGCGCAGTGACATTTCGCATGCACAGTGCCGGGCGGCGGGGTGCGGTGCGACCATCGGGGTGTAAGGCCCGGGGACCCCGGATCAGGGGCCTCGAGGAACCCGAAGGAGGACACTGATGTCCGAAGTCCAGTCGCTGTACGGCGGTGCCGTCAACCGCCGGGTGCGCACCAGGGACCTGCTCGCCGCCAAGGAGCGGGGTGAGCGGTGGCCGATGCTGACGTCGTACGACCAGTACACGGCCGGCATCTTCGACGAGGCCGGAATCCCGGTCCTGCTGGTCGGCGACTCCGCCGCCAACAACGTGTACGGCTACGCCTCGACGGTCTCCGTGACCGAGGACGAGCTGCTGCCGCTGGTGCGGGCGGTCGTCCGCTCCACCCGCCGGGCGCTCGTCGTCGGGGACCTGCCGTTCGGGTCGTACGAGGAGGGGCCGGTGCAGGCGCTGCGCACCGGCGTGCGGTTCATGAAGGAGGGCGGCTGCCACGCCGTCAAGCTGGAGGGCGGGGTGCGGGTCGCGCCGCAGATCGCCGCACTGACCGGGGCCGGCATCCCGGTGATGGCGCACATCGGGTTCACGCCGCAGAGCGAGCACGCGATCGGTGGGTTCCGGGTGCAGGGCCGCGGTGACGCCGCCGACGAGGTGATCGCCGACGCGCACGCGGTCGCGGAGGCCGGCGCGTTCGCGGTGGTCCTGGAGATGGTGCCGGGCGAGGTCGCCAAGCGCGTCACGCACGAGCTGCGGATCCCCACGATCGGCATCGGGGCCGGCGCGGAGACCGACGCCCAGGTGCTCGTCTGGCAGGACATGGCTGGGCTGCGCACGGGGAAGGCGCCGCGGTTCGTGAAGGCGTACGCGGACCTGGCCGGCGCGCTCGGCGACGCCACCCGCGCGTTCGCCGACGAGGTGCGCTCCGGTGTCTTCCCGGCCCAGGAACACACCTTCTGAACCGCTGGAACTCGAGGGTGAGACCAGCTGGCGCAGGTCCTGCGCCAGCTGGGTCGCGGCGGCTGGGGCCGGACCGTTCTCAGATCGACACGTCGAGCCGTTCGAGGCCCCTGATCACGTAGCCGGGCTTCCACTGCGGTTCCCGCTCCAGGCGCAGCCCGGGGGCCTTGGCCAGCAGCGCGCCGAACGACGCGACGAGCTCGATCCGCGCGAGGGGGGCGCCCAGGCAGTAGTGGATGCCGGCGCCGAAGGAGATGTGCGGGTTGTCGCGGCGCTCGATGTCGAGGTGCTCCGGGTCGGCGAACACGGCCGGGTCGTGGTTGGCGGAGCCGAACAGCAGCGCGACCTCCTGCCCTTTGCGGATCGTGTGGCCGTGCAGCTCGATGTCCTCAAGGACCCATCGTTCGAACATCTGCAGTGGCGTGTCGAAGCGCATCAGTTCCTCGATTGCCACCGGTACCAACGCCGCGTTTGTCCGAAGTTTTTGCAGTTGATCGGGATTGCGGAACAGGGCCCACCAGCCGTTGCCCGTCACATTGACGGTGGCCTCATGCCCGGCGTTGAGCAGCAGCACGCAGGTGCCGATGAGCTCGTCCTCGCTCAGCCCCTCGACCGCCGCGAGGGCGCTGACCAGGTCGTCCTGCGGATCGGCGGCCCGGCGCCGGGCCAGCCCGCGCAGGTAGTCGGAGAATTCCTCGGCGGCGCGGACCGCCGCAGCCGCCGTGTCCCGGGACGGGTTCAGCTCGTACATCCCGCAGATCGCCGCCGACCAGGGCCGCAGCAGGTGCCGGTCCGCCTCGGGGACGCCCAGCAGCTCCGCGATGACGGTCACCGGCAGCGGCTCGGCGACCTCCTCGATCAGGTCCCCGCCGCCCTTGGCGACGAACGCGTCGACCAGTCCGTCGGCGAGGCGCTGCACCACCGGCCGCAGGGCCTCGACCCGCCGCGGCGTGAACGCCTGCGACACGAGCCGCCGCAGCCGGGTGTGGTCCGGCGGCTCCCGGTCCAGCATGCCGTTGTTGTTGAGCTTCCAGAACGGCTCGTCCTGCGCCGGCGGGGCGGTGCGGCCCATCTCCTCGTGCGTGGCGACGTGCAGGTAGGTGCGGCCCAGCCGGCGGTCCCGCAGCAGCGCGTTGACGTCCTCGTGCCGCGACACCAGGAACTGGCCGCTCGGCTCGAACCAGCTGACCGGGTCGTGCTCCCGCAGCCGGCGGTACGCCTCGTACGGGTGCGCGACGAACGCCGGCGACCACGGGTCGAACGTGCTCACAGGTCCGTCACCCGCACGCCGGCGTGCACCTTGTAGCGCTTGTTGATCGCGATCAGGTTGGCCGTGAGCGCCTCGACCTGCCCCGCGTTGCGCAGCCGGCCGGCGAACACGCCCCGCATCCCCTCGACCCGCTGGGCGATGGCCTGCACCTGCGCGGCCGCGTCCCGGTCGTCGCCGAGGACCAGCACGTCCAGGTCGATCTTCTCGATCTCCGGGTCGGTCAGCAGCGCCGCGCTGACGTGGTGGAACGCGGCGCACACCCGCGCCTCCGGCAGCAGCGTCGCGGCCTGCTCGGCGGCGCTGCCCTCCTCGACCCGCAGCGCGTAGGGCCCCTGCTTGTCGAACCCGAGCGGGTTCACGCAGTCGACCACGATCTTGTTCTGGACGAGGAGCGGCGCCAGCTCCGCGAGGGTCGCCGCGTGCCCTTCCCACGGCACCGCGATCACGACCACGTCGGCCTGGCAGGCGAACGCGTTGTCGCCGCCCTCGGCGTTCCTGGTGACGCCGGGCAGCGCGTTGAGCTCCTCCGCCGCCTGCGCACCGCGTTCGGTCGAGCGCGACCCGACCAGCACCTGCAGCCCGGCCCGGGCGAACCGGTATGCGAGGCCGCGGCCCTGCGGCCCGGTGCCACCGATGATGCCCACCCGCAGCGCCGACACGTCGGGCAGTTCGATCTGCTCGTAGCTCATGACTCAAGTCTTACCGTGTGGAAGAGCACCTTGCGGTGGGTGGGGTCCGCCTCGGTGAGTTTGACCCGGATCCGCTCCCCCAGCGGGAGCCCCTCACCCTCGCACCGCGCCCGCACCGGCGGCTCGTCCAGGGCGATGTCCGCGCGGTGCTTGTCCACGTCGAGCACCGCGGCGTCGAACTCCTCACCGATGCGGTGCTGCAGCAGCACCGCCTCCACCAGGTCGACGGCGCCGCGCTCGGCGGCGTTGGCGACCCGGTCGGTGCGGCTCATCACCTCCGGCAGCCGCGGCAACGCCTCCCGCGCCCACTGCGGCACCGTGGTCCCGTTGTGCAGGGCGAGGCACACCTCGGTGACGTACCGGTCGGCGAGGCGGCGCAGCGGGGCTGTCACGTGGGCGTACGGGGCCGCCACGGCGCCGTGCAGCGGCTGCTCCGGCACCTGCCCGTCGAACGGGGTGTAGCCGGCGCCGCGCATCATCTCCGCGGCCTGGTCGATGAGCGCCGCCGCCCGCGGCTCCATCGGGTCGAGCCCCGCGATGACCTCGCCAGGACCTTTTCCAGCGGGCCAGTCCAGGCGCAGCGCCTGCGCCGCCAGCCGCAGTCGGCGCACCGCCTCCTCCGCCGGCGGCGGCATGGTGCGCAGCAGCCCGATGCCGTGCTTGAGCATGATCTGCGCGGCGGCCATCCCGGTCAGCAGCGAGATCTGCGCGTTGAACTCCTCGACCGGCACCGGTCCCCGGATCTCGAGCCGCCAGCCGTCGCCGTCGGGCTCGATCTCCTGCTCCGGCATCGGCAGGTTCACCGCGCCCCGCTCGAGGCCCCTCTTGACGAGGAGCCGCCCGATCTCCGGCAACAGCGCGACCGACGGGTGCGGGGTGCCCCCGTCGACGTCGCGCTGGACCTGCTCGTAGTTGAGCTTCGCCCGGCTGCGCACGGTGGCCCGCCGGACGTCGACGCCCGTCGTCGCGCCGTGCTCGTCGAGGTCGATGGTCCACACGACGGCGGGCCGGTCCTGGTCCGGCAGGAGGCTCGCGGCGCCCTCACTGAGCACCGCCGGGTGCAGCGGCACCTTGCCGTCGGGCAGGTACACCGTCTGCCCCCGCCGCCAGCTCTCGGCTTCGATCGCGGGCGCCGCGCTCGTGAACGCGGCGACGTCGGCGATCGCGTAGGACACCCGGTAGCCGCCGTCCTGCTTTTGCAGCAGCAACGCCTGGTCGAGGTCCTTGGACGTCGGCGGGTCGATCGTCACGAACTCCAGCGCGGTGCGGTCCTCGCGGTCCCCGTGCCGGTCCTTCGCGGCGGCCTCGGCCTCCCGGTCGGCCGCCTCGGGGAACGCGGTGGGCAGGTCGAGCTCTCGGCGCAGCCCGGAGAAGTCGATGCGGGCGGCTCGGATACGTCGTAAGGCCACGGCACAGTCTTACACCGGCACCGCAAAAAGCGGCGGCGCCGCGGTCCAGTGGACCGCAGCGCCGCCGATGGTGCCTGTGCCGTTACGGACGGGCCAGGCTGGCCCAGTCCTCGGGGGTCATGCTCGACGCCCCTTCGACGTTGTTGCCGTTCTCGCGGCCGGGGATCGCCTCGGTGGCGGCACCACCGGACGGCGCGGTCGCGGCGCCCTCGACGTCACCGGCGGCGCCGGCGTCGAGACCACCCTCGGACACCACGGCCGGCGGGGTCGCCGGCTCCGCCGCGGCGACGGGCGCCGGCGCGGCCTCGGCGGCCTTCTTGGCCGGAGCCTTCTTCGCCGCGGCCGGCTTCGCCGCCGTGGACTTGGCGGGGGTGGCCTTGGCCGGCGCGGCCTTGGCCGCCGTGGACCTGGCTGCCTTCGCGGGGGCGGCCTTGGCGGTGGTGGCCTTGGCCGTCTTCGCGGCCGCCGGGGCGGCCGGGACGGGCTCGGTCACGGTGGCCGCCGGTGCCGCGGCGGGTGCCGCGGTCGCCTTGGCCGCCTTCGCGGGGGCGGACTTGGCCGTCTTGGCCGGGGCCGCCTTGGTGGCCGTGGACTTCGCCGCGGTCGCCTTGGCCGCGGTGGGCTTCGCCGCCGTCTTGGCCGGGGCCGCCTTCGCCGCCGTGGTGGCCTTGGCCGTCTTGGCCGGGGCCGCCTTCGCGGCCGGCGCGGCCTTGGTGGCGGTCGCCTTGGTGGCCGGTGCGGCCTTCGTGGCGGTCGCCTTGGCCGCGGCCTTCGCCGGAGCCTTCGTGGCGGTCGCCTTGGCCGCGGCCTTGGTGGCCGTTGCCTTGGCCGCGGTCTTCGCGGGCGTCGCCTTGGCCGCGGTCTTCGCGGGCGTCGCCTTGGCCGCGGTCTTCGCGGGCGTCGCCTTGGCGGCGGCCTTCGCCGGAGCCTTCGTGGCCACGGCCTTCGCCGGGGCCTTCGTGGCGGTTGCCTTGGCCGCGGTCGACTTCGCCGCCGCCTTGGCCGGGGCGGCCTTGGCCGTCGTTGCCTTGGCGGTGGTGGCCTTGGCGGTCTTCGCCGGGGCTGCCTTCGCCGCAGCCGTCTTGGCCGGGGCCGCCTTGGCGGTGGTGGCCTTGGCGGTGGTGGCCTTGGCGGTCTTCGCCGGGGCCGCCTTCGCCGTCGCCTTGGCCGCCGTCGACTTCGCGGCCGCCTTGGTGGCCGCCTTGGCCGGGGCCGCCTTGGTGGCCGCCTTCGCCGGGGCCGCCTTCGCCGTCGCCTTGGTCGCGGCGGCCTTCGTCGCCGTGGACTTCGTCGCTGCCTTGGTCGCCTTGGCCGCGGTCGCCTTCGCCGCGGTGGCCTTGGCCGCCGCGGTCTTCGCGGGCGCCGACTTGGCCGCCGCCTTCGCCGGGGCGGCCTTGGCCGTCGTCGCCTTGGCGGTGGTGGCCTTGGCGGTCTTCGCCGGGGCCGCCTTCGCCGTCGCCTTGGCCGCCGTCGACTTCGCGGCCGCCTTGGTGGCCGCCTTCGCCGGGGTCGCCTTCGCGGTCACGGTCTTGGCGGGAGCAGCCTTGGCCGCGCTCGTCCGGGTCGCCTTCGCCGGCGTCGCCTTCGCCGTGGTGGCCTTCGCCGCCGTCGACTTCGCCGCAGGCGTCGCCTTCGCCGTGGCCGACTTGGCCGCGGTCGCCTTCGCCGCCGGGGTCGCCTTGGCAGTGGTGGCCTTCGCCGCCGTCGCCTTGGCCGCGGGGGTCGCCTTCGCCGTGGTGGCCTTCGCCGCCGTCGACTTCGCCGCGGGCGTCGCCTTCGCGGTGGCCGCCTTCGCCGCCGTCGACTTCGCCGCCGGGGTCGCCTTCGACGACCGCGCCGCGGTCGCCTTGGCCGCCGGGGTCGCCTTCGCCGTGGTGGCCTTCGCCGCCGTCGACTTCGCCGCAGGCGTCGCCTTCGCGGTGGCCGACTTGGCCGCGGTCGCCTTCGCCGCGGGGGTCGCCTTCGCCGCGGCGGTCTTCGCCGCCGTCGACTTCGCCGCCGGGGTTGCCGTCCGGGCCGTGGTGGCTTTCGCGGCCGGCTTCGCCGCAGTCGCCTTGGTGGCGGTCCTGGCGGCGGTAGCCTTGGAAGCGGCCGCGGCCGGCTTGGCCGCCGCAGCCGTCGAGGACGCAGCCGCACCCGCCCGGCCGGCCGGGGTGGCGACGGTCAGCGCCGCCGGCGTGGTGCCGGTCGCGCGCGTGCGGGTCGAGGACTTGGTGCCGGTGGGCTCCGCCACCGTCGTGCTGGTCGCGCGCCGGCGGGGTGCGGCGGCGGCGACCGACGTCGCGGCCCTGGCGGGGGTCACGGGCGTCGCCGCGTCCGCGGTTGGAGTCGTCGTGGCCGCGCTCGTTGCGGCCGATCTCGTGGTGGCCTTCTTAGCTGCGGCCATCGTGGTCCTCCTGGAGGAGTTCTCCCGCATCCTGCGGGATGTTCGCGGTTGGGTTGTGCGGGTGGAGACGGATCGAACGTGTCGTGTGCCGGGGCGGTTCGCGGTCGCCGTCGGCTCCGACGTGTTGCTAGTGCTTGCCTTCCCACCGTTCGTCTTCGGCGTCCCACGCCTCGTTGCGTTGCTGGACTCTTGTCAGCGCATGTGCGGCTTCTGACGCCGAATCATAGGGGCCGAGCCGATCCCTGCCGGCACACATGTCGGCCTCGGACTCGACCCGATGATGGGAAAGGCACCAGTAGTACCGCTCAGCACCGCTGCTGCTCATGACATCACTGTGCACCGCAAATGCAACACGCGCCACCGAAACCGGCAAATAGCTGGTTGGGATTCCACAGTAGACGCAACCGCCCGAGTCCGTGAGCAGACGCCCGCAAGACGTCCGGAAGGCGACGCAGAAGGTCCGCGAAAGGCGGCTAAATCCTTGTGCGGCAACGATTTCAGGAATCGACCGGCGGACGGGGCGGGCCGCGTGGAGGCACCGACGGCGGCGGATATGTGTGGTCACGATCACCCGCGGGTGAGCCGTTCGGTGGATCGAGATTCGAGTCGGTCGGGCGACCCTCGTTCATCGTTAGGAGACGAACGGTCCACCGTGGACGCCGGCGGTGGAACTTTCCGGCGCCCGGCCAGATACTCGGTGCCGTGGAGTCCTTCTCTTCCCCCGCGGCGTCGGATGTACCGTCCCCGCCCGCCCTCAGTGTCGTCCTGGCGATCGGGGGTTCGGCCGCCTCGGACGACGTCGCCCGGCAGCTGACGGCCGGACGGGTGGCGCGTGCCGCCGACGGCCGGTCCCTGGTCCTCTACGAGACACCGGGCGCGGCGGTCCACGACGTCGCCGGATACCTGCGGCCGCGGGCGATGACGATGGTCCGGTTCGGTCTGCACGCCGGGGAGCCGCCCCACGACGGCGGCGGGCGGCTGACGGGCCCGACGGTGTCGGCCGCGTCCCGCCTCGCCGACCTCGCCGCCCCCGGCCGGTTGCGCGTCTCCGCCGCCGCCGCGGAACTCCTCGGCGGCACGGTGCCCCTCGACGAGAGCGGGGACGGCTCGTTCCAGCTGCGGAAGTGATTTGGGACGCGACGAGGTCGCCCCGCACGCGGCCGGCGGGCTGCGGGACAATCACAGTGTGAGCCTCCATGCCGATGAGCTGCCCGATGTCCTTGCCGTCACCCCGCTGAGCGCACCGCCGGACGTGTCGCTGCGGCCGCCGGGTTCGAAGAGCATCACCAACCGCGCCCTGATCTGCGCGGCGCTCGCCCCGGGCCGCAGCACACTGACGGGGGTGCTGTTCGCCGACGACACGCACGCGATGCTCGGCGCCGTGCGGGCGCTGGGCGCGACGGTGACGGCCGACGAGGCGGCGTACACCGTCGTCGTGGACGGCGTCGACCCGCGCACCGCCACGGAGCCGGCCACCGTCGACGCCCGGATGTCGGGCACCACGTCGCGGTTCGTCCTGCCGGCGGCGGCGCTGCGTCCGGTGCGCAGCGTCGTGGACGGCTCGCCGCAGCTGCGGGCCCGGCCGTTCGGCCCGCTGACCGACGCGCTGCGCGAGCTCGGCGCGACGGTCGAGGACCTGGGCACGCCCGGGTTCCTGCCGGTCGCGGTCACCGGGCCGGTCGCCGGCGGCAAGGTCCCGCTGCCGGGCCACCTGTCCAGTCAGTTCCTGTCCGGGCTGCTGATGGCCGGGCCGCTGATGGCCGACGGGCTGTCGGTGGAGCTGACCTCACCGCTGGTCTCGGTGCCCTACGTCGAGGCGACCACGGCCGTCATGGCGGCGTTCGGGGTCACCGTCGAGGGGCTGCGGGTGCAGCCGGGGGCGTACCGGGCGACGGACTACGCGATCGAGCCCGACGCCAGCGCCGCGTCGTATCTGCTCGCCGCCGCCGCGATCGGTGCGGGCCGGGTCACCGTCGAGGGTCTCGGCACCTCGAGCCTGCAGGGCGACGTGCGCTTCGCGGACCTGCTCGAGCGGATGGGCGCCCGGGTCGAGCGGACCGCCGACCGGATCACCGTCACCGGCACCGGCACGCTGCACGGCATCGACGTCGACATGGCCGACATCTCCGACACCGCGCAGACCCTGGCGGCGGTCGCCGTGTTCGCCGACTCCCCGACCCGGGTGCGCGGCATCGGCTTCATCCGCAAGAAGGAGACCGACCGGATCGCCGCGGTCGTCACCGAGCTGCGCCGGGCCGGCCTCGACGCGGTCGAGGACGAGGACGGGTTCACCATCAACCCGGGCCCGCCCGCGCCGACGGCCTTCGACACCTACGAGGACCACCGCATGGCGATGAGCCTGGCGCTGCTCGGCCTGCGGGTGCCCGGCATCGAGATCCGCGACCCGCGCTGCGTGGCGAAGACCTACCCGACGTACTTCGTCGACCTGGCGCGCCTGTGAGCGACAGGTCTGTGCGCAACACCGACGACAGCGACATCGCCCTGGCCCGCCGCGCCGCCCTCGCCGGCGCGGCGGTCGGCCTGCGGTACTTCGCGGCGCTCGCCGACCTGCCGACGGAGCTCAAGGCCGACGGCAGCACCGTCACCGAGGCCGACCGCGCCGTCGAGACCGCCGTCCGGGACGTCCTCGCCGCGGCGCGGCCCGCCGACGCGATCCTCGGTGAGGAGGGCGGCCTGACCGGTGCCGGCGGCCGCCGCTGGATCATCGACCCGATCGACGGCACCGCGATGTTCGTCGCCGGCGACGACCGGTGGCTGGTCCTCGTCGCCCTCGAGGAGGACGGCGAGATCGTGGCGGGCGTGGCCGCCGTGCCGGCGCAGGGCGCGCTGTGGTGGGCCGGGCGCGGCGCCGGGGCGTACCACTCCGGCATCGACGACGACGGTCCCGCCCGACGCCTGCACGTCGCCTCCGACGGCGCCGACACCCCCGACGGTGCCAGGCTCGGCGTCATCCCCTTCGACGACCAGGTGTTCCCGGCGGAGTGGACGATGCTCGCGCCGCTGCTGGCGACGGCACGCAAGGAGCCGTGGCCGACCCACGCGGCGCTGCTGGTCGCCGACGGGCGGCTCGACCTGGCCGTGCAGACCCGGGGTCAGGTCTGGGACTTCGCGGCCACGTCGCTCATCGTGCGGGAGGCCGGCGGCCGATACAGCGGCCTCGACGGACGCCCGGGCCCCGGCGCCGGCCCGTCGCTGTTCACCAGGAGCGGCCCGCTGCACGCGGCGACGCTGAAGCTGCTCGAGGGGTCCTGACGCGCTTCACGCCGGCGGCTGGGTGAGCGGCGTCGGCAGCTCCCGCTCGGCGAGTTCGTTCACCTCGCGCCACGCCTGCACCCACAGGGGCGTCATCCGCAGGTAGACGTACTTCGGGCCGGGCCGGAACCCGGCCTTCGTGGCGAACGCGTCGGCGACGTCCGGCGCCATCCCGGCCGCCGGCAGCGACTCCACGGCACACTCGATGAGGACCACGTCCCGGGTCGGCCCGACGCCGACCCGGGCCCGCCCGTTCGCGGCGAGGTTGCGGGCCGTCGGGTTGCCGGGCGCGGTGGAGAACAGCAGCGTCGCACCGTCCCACAGGAACGACAGCGGCACCATGCACGGCTCCCCCTGCGGCGACGCGGTCGCCACCCAGGCATCGACGTCGTGCTCGAGCCGGTGCAGCGTGTCGGCGACCCGCTGCGTCGTGGTGCGTGCCGGTGCGGTCATGCCCCCAGCCTAAGCTGTGGCGGTGGACGACTCCGCCGTCTTGGCCGCTCGGTTCGAGGAGCACCGCGGACATCTGCTGAGCGTGGCGTATCGCATGCTCGGCGCCCGCGCCGAGGCCGAGGACGCCGTGCAGGAGGCGTGGCTGCGGCTGAGCCGGTCCGACCACGCCGCCGTCGACAACCTCGGCGGCTGGCTGACCACCGTCGTCGGCCGGATCTGCCTCGACCTGCTCCGCGGCCGGAAATCGGCCGTCCCCGTCGTCTCGCTCGTCCCGGTGGTCGACCCCGAGCACGAAGCGATCCTCGCCGACGACGTCGGTCAGGCGATGCTCGTGGTGCTCGACACCCTCACCCCCGCGGAACGGCTTGCGTTCGTCCTGCACGACCTGTTCGCGGTGCCGTTCGAGGACATCGCCACCGTCGTCGGCCGCTCCCCCGCCGCCGCCCGCCAGCTCGCCAGCCGCGGCCGCCGCCGGGTCCAGGGCGCCGGCACACCCCGCGACCCCGACCTGCCCCGCCAGCGCGAGGTCGTCGACGCGTTCCTCGCAGCCTCCCGCGGCGGCGACTTCGAGGCACTCCTGGCCCTGCTCGATCCCGACGTCGTCCTGCGTGCCGACGCGGCCACGGTGCTGTCCGGCGCCGCCCCCGAGGTCCACGGCGCCGACGCGGTCGCCGCGACGTTCACCGGCCGGGCCCGGGTCGCGCAGACCGCCCTCATCGACGGCTTCGCCGGCGCGGTCTGGTCCGTCGGCGGCCGGCCCCGCGTGGTCTTCGACTTCGTCGTCGAGGACGGCAAGGTCGTGGAGATCGAGCTCCTCGGCGACCCCGCCACCCTGGACCGCCTCGACGTGGAACCTTTCCCGGCCTGACACTCCCGCGCGTCACCTACGCGGAAGGTCTCGGTTCGAGCCGTACCCGATCAGCAGGCGGCTGACCGGTATGAGGACCTCCGCGCTACCAGTCCCGCCATTCGTCCGTGAGTTCGGCGCGGTCCCGACCCTGCCGGGCGGTGAGCGCCTCGACGTCGACGCCGGCGGCCGTCAGGACGCTGTCGATGAACCCGGCCAGCTCCTCCCGCTCGCCGGTCTCGATGAACTCGTCGCCGCCGGTGTCGTTCAGCGCGATGACCACCCGCCGCACCGCCGCCCAGATCAGCTCATCGGTCCTGGCCGGCAGGCGCTCGACCTCCAGCTCGTACGCCACCAGCGCCGCCTCGACCGCCACCGTGAACACCGGCGGCCAGAACTGCGCGGCGTGGGCCTCTTCGGGCGGGAGGGCGCCGGCGGCCACCGCGGCCGCCTCCTCCGCCACCACGCGCTGCCACCGCTGACTCGGCCTCTCGATCACGCCGGAAGCCTAGGTGCGCCCCGACCGCGGGAGCGCAGTGGCCCGGCACCGGACTTGCCCCGGAGTCGTGATCGAGCTGGTGAGGGAGGGTCCTCTGGTTCGTGGAGCCTCTCCCGCCAGATGCTTCACGGGCCCTGACAAACGGCGACCACAGCCGGATCGGGGCGCGCCTGACGCGAAACGCCGCCGCGCCGGCAGGCGCATGGCGGTGCGAGCGGGAGCGAGCAGGGGTGCCGGTGGCGAACTACAGTGCGCTGGTGTCGAGCCGGAACGTAAACGGCTCGCCAGCCGCCAGTGCTTCGCCGTGCTCGGCGACGGCGTGCTCGACGTAGTGCTCGCCGTCCAGACGGAGCAGCCGCAGACCGACCGGTCCGGCCGGGTCCGGCTCGACCAGCAGATACCAGCCGATGCGGGCGGCCGCGTACAGCTGCATCTTCAGCACCCGGTCGTTGCCGGCATTGCCCGGTGAGACGATCTCGCCGACGAGCGCCACCTCACCCGCCTCGATGACGACGCCCTCGTTGTCGGTGTCCGCGACGACGAGATCCGGGATGACGATCCGGCTGGCACTCAGCCGGACGTTGACCGCCTCGAAGACGAGCAGTCCGGCCGGCTTCGCCGCACGATGCAGTTCGTAACCCAGAAACATGGACAACTGCTGATGCCGCTTGCTCGGCGCCGGGCTCACAAGCAGGCTCCCGTCGAACAGCTCGATCCGGTTGGTGGTCTCGCCGAGCGCGAAGTAGTCATCCTCGCTCCACGGCCCGACATGATCCACTGTCGCCACGCTCATCGGCTGACCCACCTCCCGGCTCCGATAACAGCGTGCCATGCCGGTCGCCTCAAGAGCGAGGCGACCGTCCGCACCGACCCGGCTCAGCCGCGACCGGAACCAGCGACGAGGCCCGTGGAAGGGACCAGGTGGAGGGGTAGGGATCGGGCGCGCCTGGCGCAGGAAGCTGCCACGCGCGCAGCGCGGGCAGTGCGCCGCGCAGCGGCGCATGGGGGTGCGGGTGGGAACCCCCGCCGGGGCCCCGCCGCGGAGCGGTGGGGGGCATTACAGACGGACGAGTCGACCTGTACGCCGGGTTCTGTCCCCACCTGTGGGCGGGGGGCGGCCATCCATCTCGGCCTACCGTTGCCGGCAGGCTCTAGCGGTCTACCCGCAGGCTCGGGCGGGCAGCCCTCGAACGCCTGCGTCTGACCTTGCTCCGGGTGGGGTTTACCTAGCCGCCCCGGTCACCCGGGGCGCTGGTGGGCTCTTACCCCACCGTTTCACCCTTACCCGGCCGTGTGGCCGGGCGGTCTGTTCTCTGTGGCACTGTCCCGCGGGTCGCCCCGGGTTGCCGTTAACAACCACCCTGCCCTCTGGAGCCCGGACGTTCCTCGGCGGCACCGGTGAAGGTGCCGACGCGGCCGCCCGGTCGACTCGTCCGTCGTGCTGACTATCCTAGGCCGGACCATGAACCTTGTAGACATCGCGCTCCTGTCGGGCGCCGGGCTGGCCGCCGGCACGGTCAATGCGATCGCCGGCGGCGGGTCGCTGATCACGTTCCCGGCGCTGATCGCGACCGGGTTGAGCCCGGTGGCGGCGAACGTGACGAACTCGGTGTCGGTGTTTCCCGGGTACGCGGCGTCGGTGTACGGCAGCCGCACCGACCTCAAGGATCTGGCACGGGACAGTTCCAAGAAGACCCTCATCATGCTCATCCCCACGTCGGTGGTGGCGGCGGCGCTGGGGTGTGCGCTGCTGCTGGCCACGCCGGCGCGGGCGTTCGACCTGGTGGTGCCGTTCCTGGTGCTGGGGGCGGCGACCATCCTGGCGTTCCAGGAGCGGCTGCGGGGCCTGGTCGGGCATCCGCGGGACATGACCGAGCGGCGCCGGCGGCTGAGCCTGCACGCGATGGTGTTCGCCGGTTCGCTGTACGGCGGCTACTTCGGCGCGGCGCTCGGCGTGATGCTGGTCGCGGCGCTGGGGCTGGTGCTGGACCAGTCGATGGCCAGGGTCAGCGCGTTGAAGAACGTCGTGTCCGCGCTCGGTGGGCTCGTCACGGTGTGCGCGTTCGCGGCGTTCGGGCCGGTCGACTGGGCGGACGTCCTGGTCGTCGCGCCGACGGCGATGATCGGCGGGTACGTGGGCGCCCGCCTCGCCCGGAAGCTGCCGTCCCGGGTGCTGAAGTGGCTGATCGTCGCCTTCGGCACCGGGGTCGGCCTGGTCCTGCTGTACCGCGCGGTGTTCTAGGGGGACAGGTGCGACGTGTCGTTGACGGTGCGCACGGCGACCCCGCCGTCGGGCCACGAGTCGACGACCGAGACGCCGGCCGGGTCGAGGTAGAGCCGGTACATGAAGGCGTCGCCGGCGGCGAGGGCGTCGCGGAGCAGTGACTTGATCGGGGTCACGTGGCTGACGACGGCGATCTGCCGGCCGGCGTACTGCTGCTGCAGCCGCCGCAGCGCGCGCCGCACACGGATGGTGACCTGCTGCAACGACTCGCCGCCGGGTGGGGCGACGAGCGGGGAGGCGAGCCAGCGGTCGAGCTCGTTCGGGTAGGCGGCGCGCACCTCGGCGAACGTCATGCCGTCCCACTCGCCGAAGTCGCACTCGACGAGGTCCGGCTCGACGACGGTCTCGACGTCGCCGAAGACCGTGCCGAGCGCGGCGGCGGTGTCCAGGCAGCGGCGCAGCGGCGAGCTGACGGCGACGGCGAGGTCGGGGGCCAGGGCGCGGACCCGGCCGGCGGCCCGGGCTGCCTGGTCCCGGCCCTGGTCCGAGAGTGGGATGTCGCTGCGACCCGAATAGCGTTTTTCCATGGTGTACGGCGTCTCGCCGTGCCGCACGAGCACCATCCGCAACGGTGACCCGGTCGACGGCGGCGCCCACGACCGGGGACCCTCAGCCGGCGCCTCGGCGTCGACATCCACCGCCGTGACCGACGCCTGCGCCGAAGCGGCGCCGGACCCTGAAGCCGTCGAAGCGCCACCCGGCACAGCAGTGGCAGGCGTCGACGCGCCGCCCGGCACGGAACGAACTGCCGCGGCCGCGGCGGCCCGGGCCGCCGCCCGGCCCGGCGAGTCGGGACCCGCGACCGGCGCGGCCTCCACCGCCGGGACCGCGGCGGCGGGCGGGTCCGGGGCGTCCTTGCCGTCCATGGCGGCGTTGGCGAGCCGGTCGGCGTGCTTGTTCCGCTCCCGGGGGATCCACGAGTAGCGCACCACCCGGAACGTCCGCGCGAGCTTCCCCGCCTGCTCGGCGAGGGGGCGCAGGCCGGGGTGCTTGATCTGCCACCGGCCCGACATCTGCTCGACGACGAGCTTGGAGTCCATGCGGACCTCGACCTCGTCGGCGCCGAGCTCCGAGGCGGCGCGCAGGCCTTCGATCAGGCCGGTGTACTCGGCGACGTTGTTGGTGGTGACGCCGAGCCGGCCGAGGCGTTCGGCGAGGACCTCGCCGGTGTCGGAGCGCACGACCGCGCCGTAGCCGGCGGGTCCGGGGTTGCCCCTGGACCCGCCGTCGGCTTCGATCGTGACCTTCACAGGCCGGACTCCGCGGTCCGCACGAGGATGCGCCGGCATTCCTCGCAGCGGACGACCTCGTCGGGGGCGGCGGCCTTGACGCGGGCCCTGTCGCCGCCGGAGAGCTCGATCCGGCAGCCTTCGCAGCGGCCGTGGCGGAGCATGGCGGCGCCGATGCCGCCGCTGCTCTCGCGGATCTTGTCGTAGAGGGTGATGAGGTCGGCCGGGAGGTCGGCGGCGAGGGGCTTGCGGCCGGAGCGGCGGAACTCCTCGTCCTTGGCCAGGCCGGCGAGGGCCTCGTCGCGGCGCTGCTCGGCGGCGGCCCGCACCGTCCGGGTCTCGGTGAGACGGCCGACGATGTCGTCGAGGGTGGCCTGCGCGGTCTCCCGCTGCTCCATCAGCTCCAGCTCGGCGTCCTCGAGCTCGTTCTGGCGCCGGTTGAGCGTGGCGATCTCGTGCTGGAGGGCCTCCAGCTCGCGGGCGGGGCCGGTGCCGGCGTCGAGCCGGACCTGGTCCTTGTCCTTGCGGGCGCGGACCTGCTCGGCGTCGCGCTCGAGGCGGCTGATGTCGCGGTCGAGGTCGTCGACGGCGACCTGGGCGCGCACCCGCTGGTCCTCCATCGTGGACAGTTCGCGGGCCAGCCGGTCGAGCTCGGCGTGCTCGGGCAGCGACTTGCGCTTGTGCGCGAGCTGGGTGAGCGCGATGTCGATCGCCTGCAGGTCGAGCAGGCGCCGCTGAGCCTCTGGGTCAGCCTTCACGAATTACCGTCCTCCTGGAACGTCCACGGTGAGGTGTCCACATCGGACACGATGGTCTGCAGCCCGGTCTCGCGCCGCAGGAACGCCGCGACGTCGTCGAGCCAGGGCCGCTCGGACGCCCAGTGCGAGACGTCGAGCAGCACGGGCCCGCCGGCCGCGAGGTGCTCGTGTGCCGGATGATGGCGCAGATCCGACGTCAAGTATGCGTCAACACCCGCGCGGGCGGCGTCGGCCAGGAATGCGTCGCCGGCACCACCGGACACGGCAACCGTCTGGATGGTGGCTTCGGCGGGACCTGCCACCCGTACCCCACCCACCGACGAGGACACGAGCGCGGCCAGGTCTGCCAGTGCCATCGCAGCTGGCAGCCGTCCGATGCGTCCGTGGCCACGGCCGGTGTCGGCGATCGGCACGAGGGGGTGGACGTCCAGCAGGCCGAGGCGGGCGGCGAGCGCGTCGGAGACGCCCGGGTTGGCCACGTCGCCGTTGGTGTGCGCGGTGTGCAGGGCGATGCCGGCCCTGATCATCTGGTGGACGATGCGGCCCTTGTACGTGGTGGGCGCGACGCTGGACACGCCGCGCAGCAGCAGTGGGTGGTGGGTGAACATGAAGTCCGCCCCGGCCTCGACGGCCTCCGCGACGGTCCGCGGGTCGCAGTCGACGGCGAGGAGGACCTTGGTGACCTCGGCGGTCGGCTCACCGAGGGTGAGGCCGACCCGGTCCCAGCTCTCGGCCCAGGAGGGCGGGTAGCGCTGCTCGAGCAGTTCGACGAGTTCGGCGACAAGCACGGCGCGACGTTACTCCACGTCTTCGCGTGCCGTCTGCCGGTCGAGCGCGTCGACGGGCAGGTGCCACGGGAACGTGTCGACGATCCGCTCGCCGGTGCCGGGCGGGTGCAGCGGCAGCACGTCGGGGCCGTAGAGGACGGTGACGCCCCAGGAGCGCAGCTTCTCCACGGATTCGCCGAATGCCGGGTGCCGGGCCATGGCGGCGTTGGTGAACGGCACCGCGACGATCGGCAGGCCCATGCCGAGGCCCTCGACGAGCAGGCCGAGGGCGAGGGTGTCGGCGATGCCGGCGGCCCACTTGTTGATCGTGTTGACGGTTGCCGGGGCGACGATCATCGCCTCGGCCTGCGGGAGGATGTCGGGGTCGCCCGGGTACTTGTACCGGTGCCGGACGGGGTGCCCGGTCTGCGCGACGAGGCGGGGGATGTCGAGCCACTTCAGAGCGTCGGGCGTGGCGACCACGCAGACCTCCCAGCCCTTCGCCTGAGCGAGCGCCACGAGCTTGCTGGCATCCTGCGTGACGGGCGATCCGCACATCACGGCGTATAGGACATGACCGGCCATGCGGGCATTGTGCTACCCCGGTACTACACCCCGACGCTCATGTGCTCGGCGAGTTCCGCGACCGGCGCGGATGGCGTACCGCGAGTGCGTCGCAGCACGTCGCTGAGCACCTCCCGGGCCAGCGGGCGGCAGCGGATCTCCGACGGGGCGAGCCGGTCGCCCTCCAGGAGCATCTCGCTGGCCAGGTCAATGTCGCCGAGCATCGCGTGGGCGCGGGCCTGGTCGAGGTAGTGGTGCGCGCGGCGCTCCGGCAGCAGCGCGTGGAACGCCTCCAGGTCCAGGGCCTCGTGCACCTCAACCGCGACCCGGCCCTCACCGAGCTCGACGGCGGCGGCGGCGCGGTGCAGCTGCACGTTGGTCGGTCCGAAGCAGGACCAGTAGTAGTTGTGGTCGCCGTCGAGTCCTCTGGCCGCCTCCTCCGCGCCGCTGAGCAGGTCACGGACGGTGGCGCCGTCGCCGATGCGGGCCGCGGCCATGGCGCCCTGCAGCAGCAGCATGCCGTAGACCGACAGCCGCTCGGGTGCGCAGTCGTTGCCGTCGGTACCCGGGGCGAGCCGGTTGGCGATGTTGACGTTGATCTCGAGCGCCGGGCGGGACCGGCCGAGGGCGAGCAGCGCCAGGGCGACGCGGGTGGTGGCGGTGCCGGCCAGGAGCTGGTCGCCGGCGCGCTGGGACACCGCGATCGAGCGGTCGGCGGCGAGCCAGGCCAGCTCGTGCTCGCCGAGCTTGCGCAGCGCCGACGACGCGATCTGGTACACCTGCCCGAGCAGGTGGGCGGACTCGCGGCCCGGCCCGTCGCCGGCGTAGGCGGTGTCCGCGGCCTGGGCCTCCCGCAGCAGGCGCGGCAGGGTGCGGGCGAGCATGCCGTACTTGGCGTGCTGGTAGCTCAGCCACGCGTGGGTGACGGCCTTGCGCATCTCGGCCAGGGGCGGGGGCTCCGGCGGCGCGTAGAAGAAGGCGCTGATCTGGTCGTAGCGCTCCAGGGCGGCCCGGATCTCCTCGACCTCGACCTGGTCGACGCAGTTGATGCTGTCGGGGCGCCGCTCGGGGTCCTTGCCGAGCAGGATCTGCACGTCCAGCTGGAGCACGTCGGCGATCTCGTAGACCACCGAGAACTTGTCCAGCCGGCGCACGCCACGTTCGACCTTGTCGACCCAGCTCTTCGACTTCCCGAGCCGATCCGCGAAGACCTGCTGGGACATCTTGCGCCGGTTTCGCCAGTAGGCCACACGCCGGCCGATCGGCAGCTCATCCACGCCGCTCACCTCCGGAGGTCACCCGTCCGGTCGACATCGCACCTTTTGTGCGGTTCGTCCGGCGTTCCCGCTCATACGTTCCGATGTGCAAGTTGCAGCCCCCGTTACCAAGCCCAACGCCGCACAGGGCGTCCGGTGACGTGACGTGGTGCCGCATGCACGTACGAGTGATCTCCCCTGCTAGGAGGAGCACATGCGGTCCTGGGAACGCGCCAAGCTGCGCAAAGCGGCGGTCCGGTACGTCGAGCACGGGTGGCACGTCCTGCCCGGTGCCTACCTGGTCGGGCAGCACGCCGGCCGGCACGCCAAGGAGCGCCGCTTCGACTGCGGCGAGGCCGGCTGCCGCACCGTGGCATGCCACCCGACGGCCTACCCGCCGAGTCGCTCGCCGGCGCTCGTCGACGAGCGGTGGCGGGTCCATCCGTACACGGTGCTGTTCCCGACCGGGCACGCCTTCGACGTGCTCGAGGTCTCGGCAGCGCTGGGCCGGGCGGCGCTGCTCGGCGACGGCTTCGTCGCGGCACGGGGACCGGTCGCCGTCGCCCAGCAGAAGGGGCTGACGGACCGCTGGTTCTTCCTGGTGCTGCCCGGCCACGGCCTGCTGCCGGAGCTCGCCCAGCAGCCCGACGTGGTGCTGCACGGGCAGGGCTCCTGGATCCCGGCGCCGCCGAGCCCGCAGTCCGGCGGGCGGGTCCGCTGGGAGCTGTCCCCGGAGACGCACGGCTGGCGGCCGGCGGAGCCCTACGCCGTGCAGGCGCTGATGCTCGACGCCATCGGGGCCGGCCCACTCGCGACGGCCAGACCGAAGGCCACCTGGCGCACCTCGGCGTAGGGCGGGCAGCACAGCGCAAGCCGGCGGCCGGTCCTCCCGGGGGGACCGGCCGTTGCCGGGTGCGCGCACCGCACCCACCGAGCGGCCATGGTGCCGGGGCTCGCTAGGCTTCGGAAAAGATTCACGTGCAGAATTCATGCCGATGCCCAACGTAGCGTTGGTGTAGCCCTAAGTCGACCCTTGTACCTCGGGCGAGTTACTCAACGGATGTACAACTACCTACTCATCGTTGAGTGTTGATCTACTGAATTGATCAGTAACCGACCGAGACGTCGATGGTCGTCACTACCCGCAGGACGCCTTCGGCGGCCCTCCGGTCGGGCACCTCGGTCGGCTCGGCGGCCGGGTCGACCCGGAGGATCCGGCCCCCCTCGGGCAACCGGACACCGCGCGCGGCAAGCAGTGCCGTCAGCGCGCCGTAGATGAACTGCTCCACCTGGTCCGCCTCGGCCCAGGCCTGCAGCCCGATCCGCCAGCGCACCTGCCGGGCCCAGGGCAGCCTCGAGCGGGCCGGTGCCCCCACCGCCTCCACGAGCAGCACCGGCAGGTTCCCGGTCAGGTCGTCGGGGCGCTCGGTGACCAGGGTCGCGCCCGAGAGGTGGTGCTGGGCACGCAGGTACGCCATGACGAGCCGGACCGCGTCCGGCTGCGCCACGGCGGTCACCGCCCGCCCGAGCCGGCGCCCGACCTCACGCGTCCTGCCCCCCACACTCGCCGCTGTCCCTCTCCGCTGCCCTCTCGGGGACAACGGAGTCCGCACCGTCAGGTCGCGGTACCACAGATACATTTCATGTTCCCTGAAGAAAGGATTCACCGGTGATCGGAGAAACGGTGCGTCCCGTTGCATGGTTCGACAATTCTCGACCGCGGGCTGTCAGCACCTCGACATCACGTCGGCTTGCGCTGTCGCAGGCCGACCTGATCCAGGCTACCTACCAGGGAAGATCCGTTGTGCGTACAACGCCGGATTGCTCGACAATGATGTTCATTGCGCCATACATCGGCGCCCTCCGATCGGCGTGAGTTCACCGATCGGAGGGCGCCGGAGTGCGGATCAGCTGAAGCGGACTCCCTCGTCGCGGCGGTACGCCCAGGCTGCCAGGGCCGCCGCCGCGACCGTCCAGACGGCCAGGGCCACCATCGAGGTGGTCGATACCCGGAAATCGCCGACGGCCGCCCAGACCAGCTCAACGGCGCCGCGGGTCGGCAGATACGGGGCGATCGTCTCGACGAACCCCGGCGCGTCGCCCGGCGCGGACAGCAGCCCGCCACCGAACGCCAGCGGGAAGAAGATGATCTGCGCGACCGCCAGGGCGGCCTTGGTCGGCAGGGCGTAGCCGATCGCCAGGCCCATGAATGTGAACGGCAGCGCGCTGAGGACCACCGCGCCGAGCGCGAGCAGCAGCTGCCCGGGCGACGCGGAGGCCGCGGTGAGTGCCGCGCCGATGATCACCACCGGGATCAGCGAGATGAACATGAACGTCAGCCCGGACAGCACCCGGCCGGCGAACGCGGCGGCCGGGCCGGCCGGCAGGGTCCGGCTGAACGGGTCCCATGGCTGGGCGCGGTCCTCGGCGACGCCGACCCCGTAGGTGAACAGGGAGCTGGTCATGACCGCGAACATGACCATCGACGCGGTGGCGTAGGTGGCGCCGACCGCGTCGTCGCCGGCGAACGGCACGACGAAGAACAGCATCGACGCGGCCGGGAAGAACGCCCCGCCGACGACGGCGACGGGGATGCGGATGGTCTCCAGGATGCGGAACCGGGCGTGCGTGAGCGCCAGTGACATGGGTCAGGATCCCGTCTTCGCGGTAGTGAGCGTCAGGAACGCCTCTTCGAGGGTGGTGGGCTGCACCTGCAGGCCCTGGAACGGCACGCCCGAGCGGACCAGGTCCCGGACCAGCTGGTCGGCGTCCGGGGTGAGCAGGGAGGTGCGCCCGTCCGCGTGTTCGACGCCGACGACGCCGGGCAGGTCGGGCAGGTCGGTGGCGGCGACGCTGACCCGGTGGATGCCGACCATGCCGCGGATCGCCTCGACGGTGTCGTCGGCGAGGACCCGGCCGCCGCCGATGACCACGACCCGGTCGGCGAGGGCCTCGATCTCCTCCAGGTAGTGGCTGGTCAGCACGACCGTGCCGGTGCGCCCGTAGTCCTTGATGTAGGTCCACAGGTCGCGCCGGGCCTGCACGTCCAGCCCGGTCGTCGGCTCGTCCAGGAAGACGAGCTCGGGGCGGCCGACGAAGGCGAGCGCGACGGCCAGGCGCCGCTTCTGCCCGCCGGACAGCCCGCCGGTCTGCCGCCGGGCCACCTCGGCCAGGCCGAAGTCCGCCAGGAGCGCACCGACCGGGACCGGGTCGGCGAAGTGGGCGGCGACGAACTCGACGCACTCGCTGACCCGCAGCGTCGCGGGCAGGCCGGTCTCCTGCGGGGTCACCCCGATCCGGCGGCGGCTGGCCGGGTCGCGGGGGTCGCCACCGAAGAGCTCGACGGTGCCGCTGGTCGGCTTGCGCAGGCCGACGAGCAGGTTGATGAGCGTCGACTTGCCGGCGCCGTTGGGGCCCAGCAGTCCGACCACGCCACCGGCGGCGATGTCGAGGCTGACCCCGTCCAGGGCGGTCCGGTCGCCGTAGCGGCGGGTCACGTCGATGGTGCGGGCTAGGGACATCAGGACTCCTTGAGGGGGTCGAGCAGGGCCCGGACGGCGGCGGTGTAGTCGTCGAACGCGACCCTGCCCCGGGCGCTCAGCGCGGCCGTGGTGGTCGGGGTCCGGCCGCGGAAGGACTTGGCGACGTCGACGTAGCCGGCCTGTTCGAGCTTGGTGAGGTGCACCGACAGATTGCCGGCGGTCATGTCGAGGATCTGCTGGAGCCGGGGGAAGGTCATCCGGTCCCCGTCGGGCAGCCCGGACAGGGCGGCCATGATGCGCAACCTCGCCTGGGCATGGATCACCGGGTCGAGGTCAGCCACGCCGGCGCCGTTCCCGCATCGCGAGCACGAGGGCCAGCGCGATCAGGCCTCCCCCGCCGCCCGCCGAGATCAGCAGCGAGTGCCAGCCGGGGCCGAGGGCGACGCCGGCGATGTTGATGACGGTCAGCCAGGCGCCGAGGACGAACATGTCGCGCGACAGCCAGATGGCCGAACCGGCCAGGTACATGACGGCAACGGTGCCCACGGAGACGCACGCCCACAGCAGGCCCTGCTCGTCCTCGGGCAAGTACTTGACGAAGCGCCCGGTGGTGGAGCCGACGCCGGCGAACGCGAGGAACCAGGCGAGACCGTAGGCCGTGCCCTGCCACGACGAGCGTCCCTGCACGCCGCGCCCGCGCCGGGCGGAGACGACCATCGTGCTCGTCATCGCCAGGACCATCAGCGCGAAGAGGGTGACCAGCGGCAGCCAGTCCGGCAGGGGGACGAAGATCCGGCCGTCCGGCCCGTACCGCAGGAACAGCAGCCCGTAGCCGATCAGCCAGGCCAGTCCCCAGGGCAGGTAGTAGGCCAGGGGGTTGATCGCGACGGTGCCGGCGACCGCCGCCCGCTCCTGCCGGATGAGCGCGAGGGACTCGGCGGGTGAGGCGGGTGGCGCGTCGTCGTCGACCGGGGCCATGCAAACAACTTTAAACCACAAACCTCTTTACCAAAAGAGAGGGGCCTTCCGGCCCCTCTCTTTTGTTGCCTATCGCCGTCCTACGAGTCGCCGCCGGTCTCGCCGACCGGGGCGGCGTTGACGTCGTCGATCGCGTACTTCTTCGCCGCCTCGGCCGGGGCCGAGGCCGGGACCTCGCCGCGGCGGGCGAGCTGGCGCAGCGTGGCGACCACGATCGACTCGGCGTCGACGTGGAAGTGCCGGCGCAGCGCGTGCCGGGTGTCCGACAGGCCGAAGCCGTCGGTGCCGAGCGACGTGTAGTCGTTGGGCACCCAGCGCGAGATCAGGTCCGGCACGGCCCGCATGAAGTCGGAGACCGCGATGACCGGGCCCTGCGTGCCCTCGAGGGCCCTGGTGATGTGCGGCACCCGGGGCTCGTCGGCCGGGTGCAGCAGGTTGTGCTCCTCCGCGACGACCGCGTCGCGGCGCAGCTCGGTCCAGGAGGTCGCGGACCACACGTCGGCGGCCACGCCCCACTCCTCCGCCAGGAGCTTCTGCGCCTTCAGCGCCCACTGCATGCCCGTGCCGGAGGCGAGGAGCTGCGCCTTCGGGCCGTCCTGCACCGTCGCGGGCAGGTAGCGGTAGAGCCCCTTGAGCAGCCCGTCGACGTCGAGGTCCGCGGGCTCGGCCGGCTGGAAGATCGGCTCGTTGTAGACCGTCAGGTAGTAGATGAGGTCCTCGGGCTGCTCGCCGTACATCCGGTTGACCGCGGCCTCGGTGATGTGCGCGATCTCGTAGCCGAACGCGGGGTCGTAGGCGACCACGGCCGGGTTCGTGGCCGCGATGAGCAGCGAGTGACCGTCCTCGTGCTGCAGGCCCTCACCGTTGAGCGTGGTCCGCCCGGCGGTGGCGCCGAGCAGGAACCCGCGCGACATCTGGTCGGCGGCCGCCCAGATGCCGTCGGCGGTGCGCTGGAAGCCGAACATGGAGTAGAAGATGTAGACCGGGATGATCGGCTCGCCGTGGGTGGCGTAGCTGGTCGCGGCGGCCGTGAACGAGGCGACCGAGCCGGCCTCGTTGATCCCCTCGTGCAGGATCTGCCCGTTGGTGGACTCCCGGTAGCTCAGGAACAGCTCCCGGTCGACGGGCGTGTAGTTCTGCCCGTGCGGCGAGTAGATCTTCGCGGTCGGGAAGAGCGAGTCCATGCCGAACGTGCGGGCCTCGTCGGGGATGACCGGCACCCAGCGCCGGCCCATGCCCTTGTCCCGCATCAGGTCCTTGAGCATGCGGACGAACGCCATGGTGGTGGCGACCTTCTGCTTGCCGGAGCCGCGCTTGATGTCGCCGTAGACCGACGACTGGGGCAGCGGCAGCGGCACGTGGGTGGTGCGCCGGTTGGGCACCGGCCCGCCCAGCTGCGCCCGGCGCTCCCGCATGTACTGCATCTCGTCGGACTTCTCGTCGGGCCGGTAGTACGGCACCGCATACGGGTTGTCGCCGATCGCGCTGTCGGGGATGTCGAGATACAGGCGGTCGCGGAAGTCCTTGACGTCCTGCAGGGTCAGCTTCTTCATCTGGTGCGTCGCGTTGCGGCCCTCGAAGTGCGATCCGAGGGTCCAGCCCTTGATCGTCTTGGCCAGGATGACCGTCGGCTGGCCGGTGTGCTCGGTGGCCGCCTTGTACGCCGCATACAGCTTGCGGTAGTCGTGGCCACCGCGCTTGAGCTGCCAGATCTCGTCGTCGGAGAGGTGCTCGACCATCTTGCGGGTGCGCGGGTCACGGCCGAAGAAGTGCTCCCGGACATACGCGCCCGACTCGGCCTTGTAGGTCTGGTAGTCGCCGTCGGGGGTCTTGTTCATCAGGTTGACCAGCGCGCCGTCGGTGTCGGCGGCGAGCAGCGGGTCCCACTCCCGGCCCCAGACGACCTTGATCACGTTCCAGCCGGCGCCGCGGAAGAACGCCTCGAGCTCCTGCATGACCTTGCCGTTGCCGCGCACGGGACCGTCGAGTCGCTGCAGGTTGCAGTTGATGACGAACGTGAGGTTGTCCAGCTCCTCGCGGGCCGCGACGCCGATCGCGCCGATCGACTCCGGCTCGTCCATCTCACCGTCGCCGAGGAACGCCCATACGTGCTGGTCGCTGGTGTCCTTGAAGCCGCGGTTGTGCAGGTAGCGGTTGAACCGCGCCTGGTAGATCGCGTTGATGCCGCCCAGACCCATCGAGACGGTCGGGAACTCCCAGAAGTTCGGCATCAGCCGGGGGTGCGGGTAGCTGGGCAGGCCGCCGCCCATGCCGCGGTGCGACAGCTCCTGGCGGAACCCGTCGAGCTGCTGCTCGCTCAGGCGGCCCTCCATGAACGCCCGCGCGTACATGCCCGGCGAAGCGTGCCCCTGGAAGAAGATCTGGTCACCGCCGCCCGGGTGGTCCTTGCCGCGGAAGAAGTGGTTGAAGCCCACCTCGTACAGGCTGGCGGCGCTGGCGAAGGTCGAGATGTGACCGCCGACGCCGACGTCGGGGCGCTGGGCGCGCTGCACCAGCATCGCCGCGTTCCACCGGATGTAGGCGCGGATCCGCCGCTCCACGTGCTCGTCGCCGGGGAACCAGGGCTCACGCTCCGGCGCGATCGTGTTGATGTAGTCGGTGGTGGTGAGCGGTGGCACGCCGACCTGTCGCTCCCGCGCGCGCTCCAGCAGGCGCAGCATCACGTAACGGGCGCGCTTCGGGCCGCGCTCGTCGATCACTCCGTCCAGCGACTCGACCCACTCGGTGGTCTCCTCCGGGTCGATGTCCGGCAGTTGACTCGGCAGACCGTCGCTGATCACTGGGCGCTTGCGTTCGGTGGACACAGGCGTTCCTTCTAGGTGTAGGACCGGCCGCGCTGTTGGTAGGACCGCGGTGGCCGGTCGGGATGGCCTCGGGGTGTGCGTGTTGAGGCAATGTGTGAGCCCATGTCCCATCCTGCCTGCCCCCAGTGCAATCCGTCACGTCTACGGGGCGTCAACTGCGACACGCGACACGATACCGACGGGTAACTTCTGGGTGACAAACCGCGACCGAGCGGGCCTCGCGAGGGGGTCGTATCGACTATGGTGCGGCCGTGCCTGACAACTCGCCGTCGAGCCCCCCGACCGCCGTGATCGTCTTCTTCATCCTGTTCACGCTCTTCATGGTTGTGGCCGTCGTCACCAACCTGGTCCGCAACGCCCGCCGGGCGACCGGCTCCGGCACCCGCACCGCCCCATCCCGCGGGTACCGGCCGGGGACCTCCGCCGACGCCAATCTCCTCGGTCCCGACTGGACCCCGGACGGCGGCGGCTCCGGTGCCTCGGGCGGCCATCACAGCGGGCATGGCGGGCACGACGGGCATGTCCATGGCTGGGGACACAGCATGGACCACGGCCATCACGGTCACTCCCACTCCCACGACTCGGGATCGTCCTGGCCCTCCTCCGACTCCGGCTCGTCCTCGTCGGACTCCGGCTCGTCCTCGTCGTCGGACTCGGGGTCGTCGTCGTCCTCCTCCAGCGACTGACAGACTGGGGTCCATGCACTCCGAGGTCATCACCGTCCGTACCGGCACCCGGCCGGTGGTGCGCGACATCACGGACGAGGCGTCGCGGTTCGTGACCTCGCACGCGCCGGACGGTGACGGGCTGCTGCACGTCTTCGTCCCGCACGCCACCGCCGGCATCGCGATCATCGAGACCGGCGCCGGCAGCGACGACGACCTGCTCACGGCCCTCGACGACGTGCTGCCGACCGACGACCGCTGGCGGCACCGGCACGGCTCGCCCGGCCACGGCCGGGACCACGTGATGCCGGCGTTCGTGGCGCCGTACGCGACGCTGCCGGTCATCGGCGGGCGGATCGCGCTGGGCACCTGGCAGTCGATCTGCCTGGTCGACCCCAACGGCGACAACGCCACCCGCCAGGTCCGCTTCAGCTTCCTGCGCGGATGAACCGCGTTTCTGCCGGGCGTCCCGGCCATCAGGCGGGAGGATCACAGGCGTGATCGAGCGTCGCGTCGCCGTCGTCTTCCTCGTCGACCCGCAGGGGCGGGTCCTGATGCAGCACCGCGACTCCCACGCCAAGGTCTCCCCCAACCAGTGGGCCATGCCCGGCGGCAAGATCGAAGAAGGGGAGACCCCGGAGGAGGCCGCCCGCCGCGAGGTGCAGGAGGAGACCGGACTCACCGTCACCACACTTGAACACTACGTGACCAGCACTCGACCGTCGGTGACCACCGCCGACGGCCTCGTGGAGATGCACGTGTACTGCGCGCCCACCGACGCCACCCAGGACGAGATCGTCCTCGGCGAGGGTCAGGCAATGGTGTTCCTCACACCTGAGGAGGCACTCGCCCGGGACCTCGGCGTCACCGCGGCGCTTCTGGTGCCGGGCTTCCTGGCGTCTTCGCAGTACAGGGCCCTCGCGGAGCGCGACAGGCGGTAGCGGCCGAGGCACCCCGTGCCGCATCGGACTGGCAACCGAAGACCAATTTCGGCCATGCTGTCGAGCGTGACCACCCCTCAGGACCTCGACGAGCGGTTCCGCGCGGAGCTCGCCGGGCTCGTCGCCGCCACGGTCATCCGGGATCTCGACGAGCCGGTGCGGGACGACACCGCGCTGACCGGTGTGCAGGCCCGGGCGCTGTATGACGCCCAGTGCACCAGCCGGCACCTGGACCTCGCCGCCCGCTGGCTGCGCAGCTTCGACGCCGGCTACTACACGATCGGCTCGTCCGGCCATGAGGGGAACGCGGCCGTCGCCGCGGCACTGCGCCCGACGGACCCCGCCCTGCTGCACTACCGCTCCGGCGGCTTCTACTGCATGCGCGCCGCGCAGGTCCCCGGCAGCGACCCGATCCGTGACGTGCTCCGCGGGGTCGTCGCGTCCTCCAAGGACCCCATCGCCGGCGGCCGGCACAAGGTCTTCGGCCACCCCGACCTGCACGTCGTGCCCACGACCTCGACGATCGCCTCGCACCTGCCACGCGCCGTCGGCGTCGCCTACGCGCTCGGCCGCGGCCGCCGCCGCAACCCGGCCGCCGGCCCTGCCAACGGCCACGGCTGGCCCGGCGACGCCCTCGTCGTGTGCTCCTTCGGCGACGCGTCGGTCAACCACGCCGCCGCCACCGCCGCGTTCAACACCGCCGGCTGGTGCGACCACGTCGGCCTGCGCCTGCCGTTGCTGTTCGTCTGCGAGGACAACTCCCTCGGGATCAGCGTCCGCTCCCCCGACGGCTGGGTCGCCGCCGCCCTGAGCAGCCGCCCCGGCGTGCGGTACTACGCCGCCGACGGCTGTGACAGCGCCGCCGCCTACGACCGGGCCGCCGAGGCCGCCGCGTGGGTGCGCCGCTTCCGTCGCCCCGCGGTCCTGCACCTCACCACCGTGCGGCTGATGGGCCACGCGGGCGCCGACGCCGAGATGGCGTACCGCTCCCCCGTCGAGATCGCCGGCGACCTGGCCCGCGACCCCCTGGTCCGCACCGCCCGGCTCCTCGTCGAGGCCGGCGTCGCCACCCCGGCCGAGCTGATGGGGCGCTACGACGAGCTCGGCTGGGACGTGCGCCGGGTCGCGGAGGAGGTCCTCGGCGAGCCGAAGCTGGGCAACGCCTCCGAGGTGACCGCACCCCTCGCGCCGCGGCGTCCGGTCCGCGTGTCCCGGGCCGTCGCCGACGCCGCCGCGGACCTGATCGACGAGGCCGTGGACCCCGACGCGGGCAGCGACATCGACGACGACCTGGAGTTCGCCGAGGCGTACGAGGGGCCGCCCGCCGCCTCCCGGGCCGTGCCGTCGCACCGGGCGCCCTCCACCACCACCGACGACGACGTCCCGGCCATCGCGCCGGAGGATCCCGCCACCGGCCAGCACGCCCTGGTCCCCGGCTCGGGCCAGCATGTCCTGGTCTCCGACCCGGGCCAGGCGGCCGACGAGGGCTCCGGCACGGGTTCCGGCTCGGACTCGGGCACGGGCTCCGGTGCGGGTTCCGGTGCGGGTTCCGGTGCGGGTTCCGGTGCGGGTTCCGGTGCGGACTCCGGTGCGGACGATTGGCCGGAGCCGGCGACCGGGTCGTTCGTCGCCGGGCCGGCGGCTTCGGATGCTTCGATCGTCGCGGGCCTCACGGGTGCCGCCGGCCCGCAGGACGAGCCGGTGGAGCCCGCGGACGTCGAGCCGCGCGCCGACCGGGACGCACCCGAGCCCGCCGACGACAACCGGCTCAACGGCACCGGCCACCCGCCGACCCGCGCGGTGGCGTTCAACGGGCGGCTCCCTGAACGCGCCGGCCCGCTCACCCTCGCGCAGACCATCAACGCCGCCCTGACCGACGCCATGCTCGCCTACCCGCAGATGGTGGTCTTCGGCGAGGACGTGGCGGCCAAGGGCGGCGTCTACGGGGTGACCAAGGGCCTGCGGGACCGCTTCGGCGCCACCCGCGTCTTCGACACGCTCCTGGACGAGACCTCGATCCTCGGCCTGGGGCTCGGCGCCGGCCTGGCCGGGATGCTGCCCGTGCCGGAGATCCAGTACCTGGCCTACCTGCACAACGCCGAGGACCAGCTGCGCGGCGAGGCCGCCACGATGCAGTTCTTCTCGCAGGGCGCATACCACAACCCGATGGTCGTGCGGGTGGCCGGCCTGGCGTACCAGCTGGGTTTCGGTGGGCATTTCCACAACGACAACGCCCTCGCCGTGCTGCGCGACATCCCCGGCCTCGTCGTCGCCGCGCCCGCCCGCGCCGAGGACGCCGCGCCCATGCTGCGCACCTGCCTCGCGAGCGCGATCGTCGACGGCAGCGTCTGCGTGTTCCTGGAGCCCATCGCGCTGTACCACACCCGCGACCTGCACGGCGACAGCGACAACTGGTGGTTGTCGGACTACGCCCCGCCCAGCGAGTGGTCGGCCATCCACGTGCCCATCGGCCGGGCCCGGGCGTACCACAGCGGCCCCAACGACGACCTGACCATCATCACGTTCGGCAACGGCGTGCGCATGTCGCTGCGTGCCGCGGCCCGCCTCGCCGAGGAGGGCGTGACCTGCCGGGTCGTCGACCTGCGCTGGCTGGCGCCTCTGCCCGTCGGCGACATCATCAAGCACGCCTCCGACACCGGCCGCGTCCTCGTCGTCGACGAGACCCGCCGCTCCGGCGGCGTCGGCGAGGGAATCATCGCCGCCCTGGTGGACGCCGGCTACGTCGGCGTGGCCCGCAGAGTGGCCGCCGTCGACTCGTTCGTGCCCCTCGGCCCGGCCGCCAACCACGTCCTCGTCTCCGAGGAACAGATCGTCCAAGGAGCAAAATCGCTGTTGGCCCGGTAGTTTGGACCGATAGTTTTTCGATCGCATCGGTGCGCCACTTGCGTTGACGGCCCGTACTGTGTGGACTACGCGCTAACAGTGGTGTTGCGACAGGAGGCAGTGGACAGTGAACGCGACCGCGGGTCAGGCCGAGGTGAAGAGCCTGGCGGACCGGTTCGGTGTCGAACCGGGCATGGTCGTTATGGAGATGGGGTACGACGACGACGTCGACCAGGATCTCCGCGACGTCCTGATCGACCGGTGCGGGGACCTGGTTGACGAGGAGACCGACGAGGTCGTCGACGTTGTGCTGCTGTGGTGGCGCGACGACGACGGGGACCTGGTCGAGACGCTCATCGACGCGCTGGGCCCGCTCGCGGACAACGGCGTGGTGTGGCTGCTCACCCCGAAGGCCGGCCGTCCCGGGCACGTCGAGCCGAGCGATATCAACGAGTCGGCCCCCACCGCCGGGTTGCAGCAGACCTCGACGGTCAACGCCGGCAAGGACTGGACCGCGGCGCGCCTGGTCGCGCCGCGCGCCGCGAGGTCCCGCCGCTAGCCGCCAGCCGGTCGGTGTGCTCGCCGGCGCCCTCCCCCGCGAGGGGGAGGTCGAAGGCGAGCCAGACCAGCCCGACCCCGCCACCCGGGCGAGGTGCTCGGGCCGATGCTTCCTGCGCACGCTCTGACCACCGGCGCCGTCGCGCACCGGCCCTTGCCGCGTGGCCGCCCGGACACCCGGCGGCCACGCTCGCCCGGCCCGCTCGCCCGGCCCGCTCGC
>NZ_JBHSIU010000020.1:0-101044 GCF_042653625.1 Dactylosporangium cerinum
CAGTTGACCGGTGCGGTGCAGCTGGACGTGGCGTGGCTGGCCACCCTCGCCGCCACCGGCAAGCTCCTGGACCTCAAGAGCGTCGCCACCGGCCTGGACTACACCCCGGCCGCCCTCGCTCTGGGCCAGTCCGGCGGCAAGCAGTACGGGCTGCCGTGGACGTTCGCCGGGATCGGCCTGATCAGCAACACCGAACTGCTCACCAGGGCCGGTGTCACCAGCCCGCCGAAGACGGTCGCGGAGTTCGAGGCCGCGCTCACCGCGGTCAAGGGCCTCGGCGGCGGGATCGTGCCGTGGGCGGGGATGACCAAGGTGGACCAGCTCAAGGACATCATCCCGTGGATGTGGGAGTTCGGGTCCCCGATCGTGCAGGACAACAAGGTCGTCATCGGCGACGACGGCAGCGTCGAGGCGCTCACCTGGTACAAGAAGCTCTACGACCAGAAACTCATCGCCCCCGACGTCAACCGCGTCGACGCCCGCGCCCTCATGTCCCAGGGCAAGACCGCCTTCTACGAGGACGCCATCGGCGGACGCGCAGCCGTCACGAAGTCCTCCCCGGACAAGGACCTGGCCGCGAAGATGGTCCCCGTCGCCCGCCCGGTCAAGAACAGCGGCGACAAGCCGCGGCACCTCGCCTGGGGCCAGGTCATCGCGGTGATGAACGGCGCTGGCGCGTCCGCGGCGGCGAACTACGCCAAGACCGTCACCACCGACGCCGGATACAACGTGGACTGGTTCAAGAAGACGGGTCTGCCGCCCACCACCAACGCCGGCCTCGCCGACGCCGCGGTGAAGAACGACAAGTTCGCCACCGACTTCACCAGTCAGATCGGCGCGAACTCCAGCGCCAGCCCGTTCTGGGTCTACCCGCAGTTCTCCCAGATGGAGAAGGTCCTCGCCGAAGAGGTCCAGTCGATCCTCATCGGCAAGAAGAACCCCAAGGAAGCCCTCACCTCCGCCCGCGACCGGATGAACGCCCTCATCAAGTGAAGCCCACCAGCGTCTGTTTCATAAGGGGGGTCGGCGTCTGGGCCCGCCGCAGCCCGGCCATCCCTTATGAAACAGACGCCAGGGCCGGCGGGGACCCTGTCGCTCACGACGAGGTGTGCCGTGTCTGAACGAGCCGTGGTCACCGGTGCGGCCGGCGGCATCGGATCCGCCGTCGCGCAACGGTTGCGCGCCGACGGCTGGGACGTCACCGGCCTCGACCGGGCTGTCACGCCCTTCCGGCAGCTCCCGAAGCCGGGCGGTCGAGCGGGCGTCGAACCGGTGGACCTCCTCGACGAACCGGCCGTGGCCGCCACCTTCGCCGCACTCGGGCCGGTCACCGCGCTCGTCACCTGCGCCGGCCTGACCGCCGGCGCACCTGCGCACGAGACCACGCTGGGCGACTGGCACACGGTCCTGGACGCCAACCTCACCGCCGCGTTCCTCGCCGTCAAGCACGCCCTGCCCGGCATGATGGCGGCCGGCCGGGGCGTCGTGGTCACCATCGGATCCATCCACAGTGGATCGTTCGGGCCGGGCCTGCCCGCGTACGCCGCCGCCAAGGCCGGACTGACCGCCTTCACCCGGCAGGTCGCCGTCGACTACGGGCGGCACGGCATCCGCGCGGTCACCGTCGCACCCGGCTGGATCCGCACCCCCGCCACCGAGGAACGCCTCGACGGCGACGCCGACCGCGAGCGGCAGCGCGAATCCCATCCGCTGCGCCGGCTCGGCGCGCCCGCCGACGTCGCCGCGGCCGTCGCGTTCGCGGTGTCCGACGGCGCGGCGATGCTCACCGGCACCGAGATCGTGCTCGACGGCGGCGCCACCGCGGTCCAGGCCGCCGCCCTGCTCCGGGCCGGCCCGCGGGCCCGGCTCGGCCTGAGACCCCTGGGGGAACCGCAATGACGTTCGACGAACTGCTCGACGGCCGCCCGCTGGTGGCGATCCTGCGGGGGGTACCGGTCCCGCGCGCCCTGGAGATCGCCCGCGCCGTCTGGGACAGCGGCCTCGGCATCGTCGAGGTGCCGATCCAGAGCCCCGAGGCCGTCGAGTGCCTGCGGGCCCTCGCCGGGCACGGGCACCCGGTCGGCGCCGGCACGGTCCGCAGTCCGGAGCAGGTCGCCACGGCCGCCGAGGCCGGCGCGGTCTTCACCGTCGCGCCCGGCCTCGACCTCGACGTCGTGCGGGCCAGCCACGAGGCCGGCCTGCCGCACCTGCCGGGCGTCGCGACGGCGTCCGAGGTGCATCACGCGCTGAAGGCCGGCTGCGACTGGCTCAAGGCATTCCCGGCCGGCTCGCTCGGCCCGGGCTGGCTGCGCGAGCTGCGTGGCCCGTTTCCCGAGGCGAAGTTCGTCGCCACCGGCGGCATCGGCGCCCACAACGCACCCGAATACCTGGCCTCCGGCGCGCGAGCGCTGGGGGTCGGCGGCGCCGTCACCCGTGACGGCGGCCTGCCACCGCTCCTGGAGGTCCTGAGAACGGCCCGACGCACGACCTGAGCAAGCCCCTGAGGAGGGGACAGATGAACAGAGCCGTCCTGGTCGCCGCCACCGCCATGGCGACGGCCCTCGTCACCGTGCCCGCAACCGCCGTGCACGCCGCCCCGGCAACCGTCACCCTGGTGCCGTACCCCATCGACAGTTCCAACCAGGCGGCCTGGTGGTCGCCGCTGGACACCTACACCCCCGGCAACGACTACGCGTATCTGGCGTTCAACGAGCCCGGCTCGTCCGCCGGCACGCACCGGGTCGCCATCGCCCGCCGCGACACGGCCGGCGGCTGGACGAAGCTGCCCGTCATGAACGGCGCGGCCCAGGCCGAGTACACCGACGACGTCGGACACAACCAGCCGTCGATCGCGCGGGACGGCAGCGGCCGGTTCCACGTGCTGGCCAGCATGCACAACAACGCCTGGCGGTACTTCCGCTCCGACACCGTCGGCGGCGCGCCCACCAACCACGCCGCCGACCTGCCGGACCAGGGGATCGGCGTCACGTATCCGGTCCTGACCACGGCGCCGAACGGCGACCTGTACCTCATCGCCCGGCTCGACGGCGGCACCGCCCGCTCCGGCCGGCTCTACCGGTGGAACAACGCCGCCGCCACGTGGACCCGGATCGCCGTGTTCGCCGAGTCCGCCAACCGGGCCGTCTACCCCGACGACCTGCAGTTCGACGCCGCCGGCAACCTGCACATCCTGTGGGAGTGGGGGCTGTATCCGGCGACCGCGTTCCGCCACCAGCTCAGCTACCTGCTCTACCGGCCGTCGAGCAACACGTTCGCCGATCACACCGGGGCGGCGGTGACCGTGCCCGTCAGCACCGCCACCGCCGACGTCATCCAGCCGATCGAGGCCGGCGAGGTGTACCAGGGCAACGACGGGACGGGACCCGCCGTGCAGAGCGCCAAGCTCACCGTCGACGGCACCAGCCCCAAGGTGGCGTACCGGTACCGGAGCGGGACGAACTTCATGGTGCGCTACGCGTACGTCTCAGGCACGACCTGGGTCCGCGACACTGTCTACTCCGCCACGCAGACGACCGCCGCGATCGACATCACCTGGCACCCGACCGAACAGAAGCGCGTCTACTACGCCACCGACGCCGGAGCGATGTACGTCGCCACGAAGACCGGCACCGCGTGGACCGCCGCCGCGGTCGCGCCCGGCATCCCCGTGCAGCGCTTCGCCGTCGAGCGCACCACCGCCGGGGTCGACGTGCTGTATCTCGTCGACCTCACCAACCTTCGCCTGTACTACGGGAGGAACTGATGCGCCGCCTGCTCACGATCCTGTTGCTGGCCCCTGCCGCCGCGCTCATCCCCGCGGTGGACGCCCACGCCGACCCGGCCGGCACCGGCTACACGCTCGTCTTCGCCGACGAGTTCAACGGCTCCGCGGTCGACACCGCGAAATGGAACTACCGCACCGACTCGAAGGCGTACAGCACCCAGCGCCCGCAGAACGTCTCCGTCAGCGGCGGCGCGCTGAACATCGCCCTCAAGAAGGAGACGTACGGCGGCAAGGACTACACCGGCGGCGGCGTGGTCAGCAAGCAGACGCTGCGCTACGGCTACTACGAGACCCGCGCGAAGCTCAACGACGGCGCCGGCTGGCACAGCTCCTTCTGGCTGATGGCCGGCGACGGCTCGACCACGTACCCCGCGTCGCAGCGCACCGAGATCGACGGGTTCGAGATCGACTCGGTGACCCCGACCCGGATCCACCACGGCGTGCTCACGTGGAAGGGCAACGGCGTCTCGGCCGGGAAGTCCTACGGCACCACCTACACCAGCGCCGCGATCGACTCCCGGGACTGGCACGTCTACGGCATCGACTGGTCCGAGACCAGCACGAAGTTCTACATCGACGGCGTGCTCAAGTACACCGCGCCCTACCTGCCGACGGACTGGACGCACGACTACACGAGCATCTGGCTGACCAGCATCGCCTACGGCAGCGTCCCCGACGCGACGAAGTTGCCGTCCAGCGTCCAGTTCGACTACGTGAAGTACTGGCAGAAGGACTACTACGTCGATGACGACGGCCCGGCGGCGTACGGATACAGCGAGACGGGCACCTGGTCCACGTCGACGCTGACCGGCTGGACCGTGGGCTCGCCGACCCGGTACGCGGCCTGCGGCACCGCCGGCAACACGGCGACCTGGCGCCCCAACCTCCGTGCGGCGGGCACCTACCGCGTCTCCTACTACCGGGTGACGGCCGCCAACAGTGACCCGGCGGCGAAACTCAGCGTCGCCGGCACCCAGACCACCGTCAACGGCACCGCCGGCCCGTCCGGCTGGGTCGACCTGGGCACCTTCGCGCTGCCCGCGGGCACCGGCACCGCGGTCACCCTGACCGGCTCCGGCACCGGCTGCGCGAGGGCGGACGCGGTGCGCTTCACCCGGGTGTAGCGGCCTGAGCAGGGCTGAGTGGAGATTGTTGACTTGCGGAATACTTGCCCGGCAAGTATCGTTACTGCAGGCGACAACCGCTCAGCCCTGGAGGCATCAGATGCCCGCGATCACCGTCGACAACGTCCTTGCGCTGCCCCGCGTGTCCACCCCGGACCCGGTGACGGCGCGCCCCCGCCCGGTGGTGTCCGTGACCACGGCGCCGAAGGGCTTCGAGGGCGAGGGCTTCCCCGTCCGCCGCGCGTTCGCCGGCGTCGACCTGCGCAAGCTCGACCCGTTCATCCACATGGACCAGATGGGCGAGGTGGAGTACGCGCCGGGTGAGCCCAAGGGCACCCCGTGGCACCCGCACCGCGGGTTCGAGACCGTCACGTACATCATCGACGGCGAGTTCGTGCACAGCGATTCCAACGGTGGTGGCGGCGTCATCCGGGACGGTGACACCCAGTGGATGACCGCAGGCTCGGGCCTGCTGCACATCGAGACCCCGCCGGAGCACCTCGTCGTCAGCGGTGGCCTGTTCCACGGCTTCCAGCTGTGGGTGAACCTGCCGAAGGCCGACAAGTTCGCCGCCCCGCGCTACCAGGACATCCGCGGCGGCCAGGTGGCGCTGCTCAGCTCGCCCGACGGCGGCTCGCTGGTGCGGATCATCGCCGGTGAGCTCGACGGCCACGCCGGTCCCGGCAACACGTACACGCCCATCACCATGATCCACGCGACGATCTCGCCCGGTGCGTCGCTGACGCTGCCCTGGCGTCAGGACTTCAACGCCCTCGCGTACACCCTGGCGGGCAAGGGCACCGTCGGGACCAAGGGTCGGCCGGTGGAGCTGGGCCAGCTCGCCGTCTTCGGCGAGGGCGACAGCATCACCGTGACCGCCGACGCGAAGCAGGACCCGCGTCACCCCACGATGGACGTGCTGTTCCTCGGCGGTAAGCCGATCCGGGAGCCCGTCGTGGCGTATGGTCCGTTCGTCATGAACACCAAGGCCGAGGTCGTGCAGGCGTTCGAGGACTACCAGGCCGGTCGGCTCGGCAGCATCCCCGCGGCGCACGCCGGCGTTCGGGGAGAGGCGTCCTGAGTGGACATCGAGGTCGTCGACAGCCCGGAGCAGCACCGCTTCGAGCTCCGGGTCGACGGTGAGCTCGCGGGTGCGGCCTACTACCGGCTGCACCCGGACGAGATCGTCTTCACCCACACCGAGGTAGACAAGGCGCACGAGGGCAAGGGTCTGGGCAGCAAGCTCGCCGCCGGTGCCCTGAGCGCGGTGAAGGACCGGGGACTGCGGGTGGTCCCGCAGTGCCCGTTCATCGCCGGCTACCTCAAGCGGCACCCCGAGCTCGCATAGGTCACGCGGGCGCCGGCAGCCCGATCGGGTTCGGGTGCCGCAACAGCTGCGACGTCTGCACCGCGACCGGTCGCAGCAGCTCCGCACAACGCGCCGTGGCGTCGGTCCCCAGGACCCGCCACGGCGTCGCCGCGAGCGCGTCCGTCGTGGCCTCGATCGCCGTGCACGCCTCCCGGGCCGGACCCGTGGCCTTCCCGTCGGCGTCGACCCACCCGCGGGAGCGCAACCGTTCGGTCGCGGCGTCCCACTCGTCGTCGGTCCAGCCCCGCGCCGGCTGGTAGAACTCACGGCCGTCGCCGTCGCGCAGGGCGACCCGCCACGCGACGGACTCCGCGCCGTCGAGCTGCCGGACGAGCAGCGCCGCGACGTGGCCGTCGCCGCGGTGCTCCCGCAGGATCGTCGCCGCCTGCCACAGCACCCCCGCCGGGTCCTCCGGCCAGGGCAGCATCGCGTTGGCCGCGCCGAGCACCCGGCCGTGCAGGTCGGCCGCCTCCGCCGCCGCCCGCAAGAGGCGTGCGACCTCGGTGAGGTCGGCGTCCACCTTGAGCAGGACCCGCCGCGCCCCGTCCAGCCGCGCGGTCAGCGCCGCCTCGGGCGTGATCCTGGTCCAGACGTCCGGCAGCGCCCGGGTGACCATCCGCGGCGCGAACCCGTAGAACGCGGCCAGCACCGGACCCGCCGGCACGGCGCCGAGCGGGGCGCTGCGGCCGGCGAAGTACCCGCGCCAGTAGCCGCGCAGGCCCGCCGACTCGAACGCGCGCAGTGCGTCGTCGGCGAAGTAGGTGACCGCGTGGACCGGTTCGAACAGGCTCCACATGCGCCGTTCGATCGACAACTCTGTCATGGACCTGACGATATATGCACTGAGCGTGCGTGCACCCGGAGCCGTCAGTGGAAAAGGCAACACTCGAGGCCGGACCAGCCGCAAGCCATTCCCGGAACGCCCTGTGACGTCGTTCACGAGGGTGAGGTGTACGGAACGGTTTCGTACTCGCGCCGGTCGGGAGTAGGGTTTCGATACGAAACGGTTCCGTACACCTGCGATCCAGGGCTTGCGAAACCGGTCATTGCAATCTAGGAAGTGGTCATGTCTCCCACACCGAAGCCCGGTCGTCGCGATGCGATCTGCGAAGCGGTCTTCGAGCTGCTCGGTGAGGTCGGATACGACCGCATGTCGATGGATGCCGTGGCGGCGCGGGCCCGCGCCAGCAAGGCGACCATCTACCGGGGCTGGCCCACCAAGCCCGACCTGGTGATGGACGCCTTCGAGCACCGGTTCGGCGGCTCGTTCGAGCCGCAGGACACCGGTTCGCTGCGCGGCGACCTGATGGCGCTGCTCACCGCGGCGTGCAGCTTCGCCAACAGTCCCGACGGCGACGTCATGACCGGTCTGATGACCGCGGCCACCCGGAATCCGGAGCTGGCCGAGACGATCCGCCGCTGTGCCTACGAGGCGAAGCAGTCCGCGTACGACACCATCGTGCGACGCGCGGTGGAGCGTGGCGAACTGCCGCACTGCGCCACCGCTGAGCTGCTGCACGAGATCCTGCATGCCATGGTGCTGAACCGGACCATGTGGCGTGAGGCCCCGCTCGACGAGTCGTTCGCGACCCGCATGGTCGACCGGGTGCTGCTGCCCGTCCTACGTCAGCCCGCCTGACCTTTTCGCACAACACGCTTGCGCTGTCAAGACCCGTCCGTCCACCTGGACGCGGTCTCGATCAACCATGCCTTGGGAGGCATACGCTCATGTCGAACGACTCGGGGGGAACGGCCACCGCCACGGCGGCGGCCACGGCTGCGGTCGACCCGAAACGCTGGCTCGCGCTGTCGGTCATCGCCATCGCGCAGCTGATGGTGGTGCTCGACGCCACGGTCGTGAACATCGCCCTGCCTTCGGCCCAGGAGGCCCTGCACATCTCCACCGCCGACCGGCAGTGGATCGTCACCGCGTACACCCTGGCCTTCGGTGGCCTGCTGCTGCTCGGCGGGCGCATCGCCGACTTCTTCGGGCGCCGCCGCACGTTCCTGGTGGGCCTGCTCGGCTTCGCCGGCGCCTCCGCACTCGGTGGCGCCGCGGTCAACGCCGAGACCCTCTACGCCGCACGTGGCTTGCAGGGCGCGTTCGGCGCGCTCCTCGCTCCGGCCGCCCTGTCCCTGATCACGGTGACCTTCACCGAGGCGAAGGAGCGGGCGAAGGCGTTCGGCGTCTTCGGCGCGATCTCCGGCGGTGGCGCCGCGATCGGCCTCATCTCCGGCGGCCTGCTCACCCAGTACGCCAACTGGCGCTGGACCCTGCTGGTCAACATCCCGATCGCGATCATCGCGTTCGTCGCGGCGCTGCCGGTCGTCCGGGAGAGCAAGGCCGCCGGGGACACCCGATACGACATCCCCGGCGCGATCCTGGCGACTGCCGGTCAGGTTGCGCTCGTGTACGGCTTCACGAAGGCCGCCACCGACGGCTGGAGCGCCGGCGTGACGGTCACCTGGCTGGTGGCCGCAGGCATCCTGCTCACCGCGTTCGTCGTCTGGGAGTCGCGGGCCAAGCACCCGCTGCTGCCGCTGCGGGTCCTGTGGGACCGCAACCGGGGCACCTCGTTCGTGGTCTCGATCCTGGTCGGCGCGGGCATGCTCGGCATGTTCCTGTTCATGACCTTCTACCTGCAGCAGACGATGGGCTACTCGGCGCTCAAGAGCGGCTTCGCCTACCTGCCGTTCTCGGTGGGCATCATCGCCGCGGCCACCGTCGCGGCCCGGTTCCTGCCCCGCGTCGGCCCCCGGGTCATCATGTCGGTCGGTGGCCTGCTCGGCACCGCGGCGATGATCTGGCTGACCCGCCTGGACCTGCAGTCCGACTACGTCGTGGACATCCTGCCCGCGTTCGTCGCGATGAGCTTCGGCATGGGCCTGGTCTTCGTGCCGCTCAGCAGCGTCGCCCTGACCGGCGTCGCGAACCACGACGCCGGGGTGGCCAGCGCGCTGGTCAACACCACCCAGCAGGTCGGCGGCTCGCTCGGCACGGCCCTGCTCAACACCATCTTCACCACGGCCGTCACCGGCTACCTCACCTCGCACGCCGCGTCGCCGCTCATTGAGGCGGAGGCGGCGATCCACGGGTACAACGTGGCCTTCACGGCCAGTGCCGTGCTGCTCGGTGTGGCCGCGCTGCTGGTCATCCTGTTCATCCGCCGCACGCCGGCGGACGTGAACAGCACGTCGGACCAGGAGCAGGTGCCGGTCCTCGTGCACTGAGCACGGTCTCGATCCCGGGTCCCTGCGGCGCTGTTCCGGCCGCGGGGACCCGCGTCGTTCCGGGCGCGTCGTTTTCCGGGCGCGCGGGGACCCGCGTCTGTTCGGGGCGCCGGATCAGGCGGGGGGTGCGGTGCTTTCGCGGACGACCAGTTCGGTGGGGATCAGCAGGTGGTCGGCCGTGACTTCGGTGCCGGCCCGGGTCTCGGCGATCGCGCGGGTCAGGGCGGCGGCCGCGGCACGCCCCTTCGCCAGCACGTCCTGGCGGACCGTGGTCAGTGCCGGCCGCATCCGCGCGGCCAGGGGACTGTCGTCGAACCCGATCACCGACAGGTCCTCGGGGACCCGCAAGCCCAGGTCGTACGCCGCCTGGACGACGCCCTGCGCGATGGCGTCGGAGAAGCACAGCACCGCGGTCGGCCGTGGGTCCGACTCGAGGATGAGCCGGGCGCCGTCGTAGCCGTCCTCCGGGGTGCAGTGCGCGAGCCGGACGACCGGTGGATCGATGCCGGCCGGGGTCAGCGCGTCGAGCCAGCCCAGAATCCGTTGCTGTGCCACGTATCCGTCGATGACCTGGGAGTCGCCGCCCTCGTTCGTGGCCGAACCTGAGACGACGGCACCGGCCGGCTCCAGCCCGTCGGCGCGGCGGACACCGCCGGTGATGATGGCGACGCGCTGGTGGCCGAGGCCGACCAGGTGCTCGGCGGCGGCGCGGGCGCCCAGCCGGTCGTCGACGTTGACGCTCGGGATGCCGGCCGCCGGCACCTGGTCGATGAAGACCAGGGGAAGCCGGCGGCGGATGAGCCAGTCGATGGCCGACGAGGTCGGGTCACAGGAGTAGACCATCGCCCCGTCCATCGCGACGTCCCGCGCGGGGACGACGTCGTCATGGGCGGTGGCGGTCAGCAGCGTCAGGCCGAGGCCGGTGGGGGTGAGCTCCTCCGCGATCGCGCCGAGGAACGTGGTGGCGACCTCGTCGTTGAACGCATACCGCAGTGACTCGGTGAGCAGGACGCCGACGGCGCCGGTCGTGCCGCGGGCCAGGGCCCGGGCCGCGGGGTCCGGCCCCACGTAGCCCAGGTCCGACGCGACCGCGAGGATCTTGTCCCGCAGGGTGGGGGAGAGCTGATCCGGCCGGGAGAAGGCATTGGAGACGGTCATCCGGCTCACGCCGACCTGATCGGCGATCGTCTGCAAGGTGACCCGTGCCATCGCACCCTCCCGCCATCCGTCGAGCGAGTCCCCGTGCCGTCAATTCGTCGGGGACCCGACGACGATATCGCGCTTCAGCGTGCCGGGCTGCATGCGGCGGCCGGGGCGACCGCGTCGGCGGCCCGGCGCAGCGACGCGGCGAGGGCCGCGCGGACCTGACGGGCCCTGGGGCGCCGTCCGCCCAGCAGCGGCGCCGGCGGCGCGACCACCGGTGCGTGGGGCAGTGCGCTGCGCACCTCGTGGGCCATCGCGTTCTGGGACTCGATCATCGCGAACGGGAACACGGCTGACCTCCTTGAACCGGCGCCGCCTTCGTGCAGCGCCTATACCGGTACAGTACGGTGAGGTGCTGTACCGGTCAAGAGGGCGTGCCGGGCGTCACTTCCGGCGCGTGGTCGTCCTCCGGGTGGAGGCCTTTCGGCTCGGTGTCCTCCTTGCGGCGGCCCGGGCCGCGATCGACTTGCGGTGGAACAGCCAGGCGGCCAGCCCGGCGAGCGCGGCGACGCCGAGGGCGTACCAGACCCAGGTGTACGAGGTCTTGGGCGTGGTCGTGGCCGGCGGCGGGGTCGCCGCGGCCGGGGGCGGCGCGCAGACGATGTCCTGCGGCGCGCCGTCGGCCGCCACGTGCAGCACGCCCTGACAGCGCCCGATCGCCGGGGTGCCCATCTCGGCGACGACTGTCCAGTCGCCCGCGTCGAGGGTGCCCGCGAACGTGAGCGCGTCACCGTTGCGGCGCAGCCCGGCGGGGCCCTGGCGGCGGCCGTCGGCGGTGGTGGCCAGCAGCGTGATGCCGGCCGCCTCGGTGACCGGGTGGCCGTCCTGCCAGGTCGCGGTCACCCACACCGAGCCGTGGCCGTCGCCGTGCAGCGTGAGGATGACGCCGTCGTGCGCCGCGGCCGGCGCCGCCGTCCCGAACACCACGCCGGCCACGATCGCCGCGGCCACCGTCGCGCGGCCGGCTGTGCTTGTCGTCCGGGCGGCGGTTGCCGCGTCGGCGGCCGTTGCGTCGGCGGTCGCGGTTGCCGCGTCGGCGGCCGTTGCGTCGGCGATCGCGGTCGCCGCGTTGGCGGCCGTTGCGTTGGCGGTCGCGGTCGCCGCGTTGGCGGCCGTCGTTGTTGTCAGGGTGGCGGTCGCCGCGTGGGCGGCGGCCTTCAGGCAGGCCGCGGCCCGGCGCCACAAGGACGCCGGGCCGCGGTCGGTCGGGGACTGGTTCACGTGCGCTGCGGGATCCAGCTCTGGTACTTGGCGCCGCTCGGCTTCTGCAGGACGAGCAGCCGGCTGCCGAAGTACTCGTTGTTGCTGACCCCGACGACCAGGCCGCTCACGGACTGCAGTGAGACACCGAACTCGGTCTTGGTGAGCGTCCACTGCAAGGCCTTTGCACAGTCGCCCTGCACCAGGGTCGCACCGGCGGTGTCCTTGTCACCCGTGGTGGTGATGCAGGCGTTGGTCGCCTTGGACTTGACCACGAACCTGCCGTCGGCCACCGGCTCCAGCTTCCACTGCTGGTTCGCCCCGCCGTGCCGCTGGTAGATGATGATCGGCGTGCCGGCCGCGCTGCGGGCACCGAACACGTCGGCCACCCCGCCGGTCAGGCTGTTGCCGAACACCATCCACGAGCCGGCCGTCGGCGCCGGTGCGGCGGCGGTGTGGACCTTCACGGTCGTGGTCCACGGGGTCAGGGTGCCGTTCTGCGCGAGCGAAATCCCGATCTGATAGTCGGTGTCGGGGCGCATACCGACGATCCGGACGTTGGTCGAGCCGACCTGGCCGATGGAACGTCCATTGAGGACGACCGCGTAACGGCTGCCGGCCGCGGCCGCGTCCCAGGACAGCCGCACCGAGTTGACGGTCGTGTCACTGACTCGCAGCTCCTTGAGCCCGGTCGGCGGCTTCGTCGGCGTCGGCGTGGGCGACGCGGTCTTCGTCGGCGTGACCGACTTCGACGGTGTGGGCGACACGGTCTTCGTCGGGGTCGGCGACGCGGTCTTCGTGGGGGTGGGCGACGCCGTGGGTGACGGCGGCGGAGGCGTGGTGCCGCCGGGGCCCGCGATCAGGAACTGGTTGTTGGCCACGTTCCAGTTGTTCGCGAGGTAGCTGCCGGGGCTCGGGTTGGTGTTGTAGTAGTCGTCGTGGTTGCAGTCCATCCGGTTCTCACCGGCCTTGTCGGTGCAACCGGTCCTGACGGACGTCTTCAGACCACCCGAGTCGTTGTAGCACATGATGTCGTACTCATCGAGGCAGTGCCCGGCCTTGCTGGAGTTCGGCGCGTTGTTGTTCACGGCGCCGAGGTTGTGCCCGAGCTCGTGCGCGGCGACGCTCGCCGCCCAGCAGCCGGAGTCGCTGCGGCCGTAGCCGGGACCGCCGTTGCTGCGGTTGTTCGTGCCCGGCTGGGTGTCGCCGTTGAAGGTGCCGATGCCGCAGTACACCTTCGACTCGCCGAAGATCATGTACTTGCGGTCGGTGCGGTTGTAGCCGAGCGCCTTCAACCCGTTGATCGTGGCGTCGAAGGTGTTCAGGCCACCCGCCGGCAGCTCGACCTCGCGCACGTCGACCTTGCAGTCCGCGGTCGTCACGAAGCGGACGTGCCGCTCGCCGCCGGTCTCCTTGGCGCTCGTGTTGTAGATCGCGTCGACGCCGGCGCTCCAGGTGCGGAAGCTCTCCAGGTACTGGTTGAACCGGCTCGCCGTGTTGGCGTCGCGCACGTACAGCACCTGCACGCGCTTGCCGGCCACCCCGTCGCCGTCGCAGGCCACGCCCGCCGCGCCGATCGTGTACCCCACGGCGGTGTCGCCGGCGGCCTCCGGCACCAGGGCGAAACCGCTGTCGGAGGAGACCGATCCGTCCTGGGCGGTGACAGTCTGTTCCAGCGGGGCGGCCGCCGTGTCCGACTCAGGGACGACCTGGGTCGGGCCGGCCGCCGTGATCGGAGCGATGGTGCCGCGGACGGTCAGACCGGCCGGCGGGACGTCGGGGCCGTGGCTGCACTGGCCGCGCTCGGTGAGCTGGTACCCGCCGACGCACGGCTGGCCCTTCTTCGCCGGCGTCAGACCCGAGTACACCAGGCCGAGCTCAGGGTTGTCGGCCGGAACGCGACTGATTGCGGCCGGCCCCTTCTCTGCGAACAGGTCGTCGATCGCGCCGGGTCCGGCGATCGCCGCACCCGTGCCGACGACCGCGACCGCAACGGTCACGGCGACACGGTGCAAGAGTCGAGACACGCTCGGTTCCTCCGGAGGGGAAGGGGGCGAGCGGCAGGGACGGGCACAGGGCAGAGGTACCCGTCCCCGCCGCTCGCGGGACGGCCGGCCTTCGAGGGTGGCAAGGCGGGTGAGTGCCGGTCCGTCCACGTGGGAACGGGCTGACCATAGCGAGCCGTCAACGTGCCGTTCCAGCCCAAACGACCCAATTAAGGGACTCATAACCGAGACTTGTGGCGCTCCTACGCTGCCGGCCTGCCAGGTGGCTGTCCGCGCCGGTCCAGCCCCTGACCGGAGGCCGCCGGCGCGGATCCGTCCTGCTCCGGCCGGGCGGCCGGGCGGCTGGACGACCGCGCCGGACCCTGCGGGAGGGCGGGCCGGACGATCACGCCGGACACCCGCGCAAGGCTCGACCGATCGATGACCGTGCGGCTCGGGCTACGGGGCGGGTTTGCCGCGGCGGCGGCGTTCGTTCGGCTCGCGGGAGAGGCGGCCGACCAGGCCGAAGCGGCTCTGCGGCGGTTGTTCCACCGGGGCGGGATCGGCGTCGGCCATGACGATGACGACGCTGGCGCCGCCGAGGGTGCCGGACGTGCCGATGTTGACGGTGCCGTTGCCCTCCACCGCGACCCGCCGCACGATGTCCAGGCCCAGGCCCGTCGAGCCCTGGCCGCTCTCGCCGCGCTGCAGCGCGAGCTCCGGGTCGGGGATGCCGGGTCCGCCGTCCTCCACCCGCAGCACGACGTAGCCGTCGTCGCGCCGGGTCACCGCGACCTCGAAGGGGACGCCCTGTGGGGTGTACCGGATCACGTTGCCGATCAGTGCGTCCAGCGCGGCGGCGAGCTCGCTCTTCGCGACGTGGACGGGGGCCGGCCGGTCCGTGCCGACCGCCTTGCAGTCGCGCTCCTGATCGCCGGCGACGGCGGACCAGAACATCATCCGGTCCCGCACGACCTCGGCGACGTCGCAGCCCTGCTCGCCGGTCGAGGCGGCCGCCCCGTCGCTGCGTTCGCCGCGGTCCGGGGTGGGGGAGTGCGCGTCGATCGGCTCGCGCATGGCGCGGATCAGCTTGTCGATCTCGACCTCGAGCGCGGCGATGGCGTCGCGGATCCGGTCGGCGTCCTGACTGTCGTCCAGGGTCTCCGCGTCGAGCCGGAGCGCGGTCAGCGGCGTGCGCAGCCGGTGCGACAGGTCCGCGACCAGTTCGCGTTCGTTGGTCAGCAGGGCCATGATGCGATCCGCCATCACGTTGAGCGCGAAACTCGCCTCGGCCAGCTCCCGCGGCCCGGACGGGTCGAGCCGCACGTCGAGGTACCCCTCGCTGAGCGCTCCCGCGGCACCGGCGAGCTGCCGGGCCGACGCGGTGACCTTCGCCGCGAGGCGGTCGCCGACCCAGACCGAGGCGATGACGAGGCCCAGGGCGACGGCGCTCAGGGCCCACCAGGCGCCACTGACCCCGTCGGACAGCTCATCCTCGGGGATGAAGACCTCGACAACCGCCGTGCGCCCGGATCCGACGTCCACCGGCTCCAGGTAGGACAGGCCGCCGGCGACGGTCGCGGTGACCGGCGCGGCCTGGTCGGCGGCGTGGGCGAGGTCCTTGGCGGCGGCGTGCCCGGTCCCGATTTCCAGGCCCTCCTCGCCGAGGTTGTGCACCGACACGCGGCTGACCGCCGGGCCGCCGGTGCTGGCGATGGCCCGCTCGATCGCCAGGGGGTCCGTGGTCACGGTGAGGACCGCCACGACCACGGCGGTCTGGCGTTCGGCGTCGGCGAAGGCACGCTCGCGGGCGAGCTGCTGCACGACCAGCCCGAGTGGGATCAGGAACGCCAGGGCCACCATCGTGGTGACCGCGGCGCAGACGTAGGCGAGGGTCCGCCTCAGTCCGGGGCCGCGAACCTGAAGCCCACGCCCCGCACGGTGTGCAGGTATCTGGGCGCCGAGGCGCTCTCGCCAAGTTTCCGGCGTAGCCAGTACAGATGCACGTCGATCGTCTGGTCCTCGCCCACTGAGGGTTGCCGCCATACCTCCTCCAACAGCTCGCGGCGTGAGACCACCCGTCCGGGACGGGCGGCGAGGTACGCCAGCAGGTCGAACTCTTTGCGGGTCAGCGTCAGCGGCTCGCCGTGCAGGTGTGCCTGCCGTTGTCCGATGTCCACCCGCAAGCCTCCCACCTCGATGGCGGTGGGTTCCTCGCGGCTCGCCCGTCCGGTGCGGCGCAGCACGGAGGTCATCCGGGCGTCGAGGTGGGCGGACGTGAACGGCTTGATCATGTAGTCGTCGGCGCCCGCCTTGAGCAGCCGGACGATCTCCGCCTCGTCGTCGCGGGCGGTGGCGATGATGATCGGGGTGTCCGCGATGCCGCGCAGCATCCGCAGGGCGTCGGCCCCGTCGAGGTCGGGCAGCCCGAGGTCGAGCACGACCAGGTCAGGTGTCTCCGCGGCGAACCGCCGCAACGCCTCCAGGGCGGTGCCGACCGCATGCACCGTGTGGCCCCGGTCGGTCAGGGAGCGCAGCAGGGCACCCCGCACGACATGGTCGTCCTCAACCAGCAGCACCGTGGCCATGCGAAGAACATACGTCCTGGCGCAAGTGGCAGTTCCCGCGGTCGATGGACGTTTCCGACATGTCCGCTTTTTTCGACCGCGGCCATCGTACGTTCGTCGAGACTTCTGTGCACTCGGGTACCGGCGGGTAGCCGGGTGCCGTGCAACTCCCGGCGCGGCCGTCGGTGCCTGTGCGCCTCGCCCTGTCAGGGCTGGTCGTCCAGGAGCCGCCCGATGACCAGCAACGCCTGCTCCACGTCCGGTTCGCCGTCGGCGATCGCGTCGGCGTAGAGGAAGCTCTCGCCGATGCGCACCAGGACGAAGGCCAGGGTCCGCGCGTCCATCCTGGGGGTGAAGGCGCCGGCCGCGATCTCCTCCTGCAGGAGGCCCTCCAGGTGGGCGCGGACCCCTGGCTGGACGACACCGTGCTTCGACGTGAGGATGCGCAGCGCCGCCTCGGGCTCCGCGGCGAGGAAGTGCCGCAGGCTCGGCTGCTCGATGACGCCGGCAAGGAAGTTGCCGATCACGGCCAGGATCCGGTCGGCGCCGCGCCGGCCCTCCGCGTGCTTGACGGCCCGCTGCAGGCTGCGCTGGGTGAGCTGCCACAACACCTGACCCAGCAGCTGGTCGCGGCTGCCGGCGCGCCGGTACAGGGTGGCGCGGCCCATGCCCAGCTCGACCGCGAGCGAGCGCATGTCGACCCGGCGCTGCTCCAGGAACCGCCGCATGGCCGCGTCGAAGATCTCATCGAGCGGCATGCCAGGCAGGCTACACGCCCTGAGACAGATCCTGAACTGTCTCAGCGGTGAGATCCGCCGGATCGGTGTTCGCCCCGCACAGCACCACCGCCACCCGGTGCGCGCCGCCACCCTGCGGCCCGGCCTCAATCAGGTCCAGCGCGGCGAACGCGGCGGCCGCGCCGAGCTCGACCACGATCCGGTGCTCCGCCCACAGCCGCCGCCGGGCCCGGACGATCGCGTCGTCGTCCACGAGCAGGCTCCGCACCCCGTGCCGCACGGCCGCGTCGAAGCCGATCGTCCCGATGCGCCGCGCGCCCAGCGAGTCCGCGGCGACGCTGTCCACCGCTACGTCCACGGGATGACCCGCGGCGAGCGCTGCGTGCAACGTCGGTGCACCGACCGGCTCGACCGCGACGACCCGTGCCCGGTCACCGATCGCCGCCGCGATGCCACCGACGAGCCCGCCACCGCCGGTGGCGACCAGGACGGTGTCGACGTCGGGCAACTCCAGGGCGAGAGTGCCCTGACCCGCGACGATCTCGGGCTGGTCGTAGGCGTGCACGAACAGCGCACCGGTCTCCGCCACCCGGATCGTCGAGGCGGCGTACGCCTCCGCGTACTCCCGGCCGTGCTGGTGCACGACCGCGCCGAGCTCCCGCAGCCGGCGCACCTTCACCGCCGGCGCCACCTGCGGCACGAACACCTCGGCCGGGATGCCGAGCCGCGCCGCCGCGAACGCCACGGCGAGCCCGGCGTTGCCGCCGGACGCGGCGACGACCCCGGCGGCCGGCAGCTCACCCGCCTCGCGGGCGGCCAGGATCCGGTTGAACGCCCCGCGGGCCTTGAACGAGCCGCTGTGCTGCAGCAGCTCCAGCTTGAACCACAGGCCGGGCGCCACCTCGATCGACGGGGTGCGCCGCACCTGCCCGTCGATCCGCTGGGCCGCCGCTTCGACTGCACTTCTGTCGACCATTCGCCCACCCTACGGTTCCGGCGTCCGGCTCGGTCGCCGCGGTCGCCCTGAGCAGCGATGCTTCGAGGGCCACGACCCCGACGCCGCCAGGTGGGTCGGTGCGGCGGCGCGGTGATGCGACGTGACGCGGCGGTGCGGTGGCGCGGCGGCGTGGCGTGGCGCGGCGGCGTGGCGTGGCGCGGCGGCGTGGCGCGGCGGTCTGGTGTCCCGATAAGTACCTTTCGCCGGTTTCTCGCGGTCCGGGCATCCTCCGTCCGTTGATCTCCGTGGCGGAGCGGCCGGGGCGCGCCCCATCGCGACGGGCGTCGTCAGGTGCCGCCGCGGCCCTCGCCGGCGGCGAACCGGGCGGCACCGGCCGCCGCGCCCGCGCGTAGGGACGCCACGCCGTAGCCGTGCTCGATCGCGAGGGCGTCCGGTAGGGGGCGCCCCAGTGACTCGTACACCGAGTGGCGGTCGTTGCGCAGGCAGTCCTGCGGCAGGGCAGCGAGCGTGGCCGCGAGTGCCTCCGCCGCGGGCCGGGACCCGCCGGCCGGCACGACCCGGTCGGCGAGACCGATCCGGTGCGCCTCGGCCGCGTCGACCGGACGGCCGGTGAGGATCAGGTCGAGGGCGCGGCCGACCCCGATCAGCTGCGGCAGCCGGACCGTGCCGCCGTCGATCAGGGGTACGCCCCAGCGCCGGCAGTACACGCCGAACGTCGCGGTCTCCTCGACCACCCGCAGATCGCACCAGATCGCCAGCTCCAGGCCGCCCGCGACCGCGTGGCCGGCGACCGCGGCGATCACCGGCTTGTTCAGCCGCATGCGGGTCGGGCCGAGCGGGCCGTCGCCGTCCGCCTCGACGCGGAGCCCGTCGCCGGTTGCGACCGCCTTCAGGTCGGCGCCGGAGCAGAACGTGCCGCCGGCGCCCCACAGCACCGCGACCGCGGCGGTGCCATCGGCGTCGAACTCCCGGAACGCGGCCGCGAGCCGTTCCGCCGTGTCCCGGTCGACGGCGTTGCGGGTCTCCGGCCGGTCCAGCACGACCGTCCACACCGGACCGGCCCGTTCGATGCGCACACTCATACCAGCCAGTGTCGGCCACCAGGACGACGACCGCGCCCGGACCCCGTACTGAGGTCGGACGCGGCCGTGGCAGCGGGTTGCGGGCGGTCAGCGGCGGCGACCCCGGCGGTAGCTTCCGTAGCGGGTGTGCCAGGTGCCCGCGCCGGCCAGGTGCAGGGCGACGCACAGGAACCCGGCCAGGCTCAGGGTCCCCACGTCGAGGATGGGCCCGGCGTCGGCACCGAACAGGTCCATCAGCAGCGCGACAGCGAACAGGATCGCGGCAACAACAGCGAACACAACGGCCTCCTTGGTAGTGACCGCTGAGTACCCAACCGCTGCGAAACCTAATCGACGCCGTCGATGCCGAGCAGGTCGGCGAGCGCCGCCCGGCCGTCCGGCGTGACCCGCACCGCCCGGCCGGACCCGATCCGGGCCACCCAGCCGCGGGCCATGAACCGCTCGCACAGCCGCGCGCCGGCGATCCCGGCCAGGTGCGGCCGCCGCTCCGTCCAGTCCAGGCAACCCCGGGCCACCGGCCGCTTCCCGCCGTCCAACGCCAGGCCCTGACCGGCCATCCAGGCCCGGCCGGCCTCCGTCAACGCGAACCCGCCCGTCTGGTCCAGCAGCCCGCGCGCCGTCAGCGCGTCCGTCACCGCCACCCCGAGCCGCCCGGCGAGGTGGTCGTAGCAGGTCCGGCCCCGCGCGAGGGCCGCGGACGCCGTCGCCGCCCGCAACCCCACCGGCCGTTGCGCGTCCGGTGCCAGCCGCGCCGACATGTCCTCCAGGAGCGCGGCGACCGACGGGTCGGCGAGCCGGACGTACCGGTGCCGCCCCTGCCGTTCCTCGGCCAGCAGCCCGCCGGCCGTCAACCGGTGCAGGTGTTCCGTCGCCGTGGACCGCGCAACCCCGGCGTGCCGGGCCAGCTCGCCGGCGGTCCACGCCCGCCCGTCGAGCAACGCCAGGCACATCGCGGCCCTGGTCTCATCGGCGAGCAGCGCGGCGAGCCTGGCGAGCGAGGACGGAGCGTTCACGGTCCCATTGTCCCCGTCGTCAGTTCGTCGGGCACCGAACGGTCCCGGCCGTACGTTCGTCCCATGCAGATGATCGACGACCTGCACGACGCTCTCGCCGTGCTCCACGACCCCGCCTTCGTCGTCCCGCCGGTGCCCCCTGCCACAGCCGGCGTCGCCTGGCTGCGGTCCACCGTCGGCCGGTTCAGCACCGGGGAGGCGCACACCCGTCGCCGCGCCCTCAGCGAGTCCCTGCTGTCCACAGTGGACCCGGTGGCGCTGCGTGAGGCGGCCGCGTCATCCCCGCACGCGCACCCCGTGCAACTCCTCGCCGCCGCGCTCGGCCTGGACTCCTCCCCAAGGACGACCGACGCGGTCCGTGCGGTCGCGGCCGCGTACCAGCCCGGCACCGGCGACGAGGCAGCGGCGGACCTGGCCGTGCGGGTGCTGATCGACACGTTCGGCGGCACGCCCGACGAGCTGATCGCCGCGCGGATCGGGGTGCTGGTCCAGGCCTGCGACGCGACGGCCACCCTGATCGACCGGGCCCGGACCACCGACCTGGAAACCGCGTTGCGCGACACCCCGCCGGTCCCCGCCACCAAGCGGATGGCCACCCGGTCGACCGACCTCAACGCCGCCCACGCGGCGGCGGACCACCCCCGCAGTGGCCGCGTCGAGGCGGGCGAGGTGGTGCGGGTCAGCCTGCGCGGCATCCCGTTCGGTGCCGGCCCGCGCGGCTGCCCTGGCCGCACCCACGCACTCGCGCTCGCCGAGGGCGCGCTGCGCGGCAGCTCCGGTGCAGCGGTCGGTGGTGTGGGAGTCGGTGGTGTGGGAGTCAGTGGTGCGGCGGTCGACGGCGTGGGGGTCGGTGGTGTGGGGGTCGGTGGTGTGGGGGTCGGTGGTGTGGGGGTCGGTGGTGTGGGGGTCGGTGGTGTGGGAGTCAGTGGTGCGGTGGTCGGTGGTGTGGGGGTCGGTGGTGTGGGGGTCGGTGGTGTGGGGGTCGATGGTGTGGCAGTCGACAGCGCGGCGGCCGGTGGCTCGGCGGTCGACGGTGCGGTGGTCGACGGTGGTGATGTGCGGTGAACGACTTCCGCTCGCTGCACCGCGCCGGTGACCCGCTCATCCTGCCGAACGCCTGGGACGTCGCCTCAGCCCGGCTTCTCGCCGGTGCGGGCTTCCCGGCGATCGGCACGACCAGCCTCGGCGTCGCCGCCGTCAACGGGCTGCCCGACGGGGAAGGTGCCACCGACGCCGACACGTTGCGGCTCGTCCGCAGGATCGCCGGGCTGCCGTGCCACGTGACGGTCGACATCGAGCGCGGGTCGGTCGGCATGGCGGTCGCGGTCGCCGCGGCCGGCGCCGCCGGGATCAACGTCGAGGACGCGATGGGGCCGGTCGAGCCGCAGGTGCGCCTGATCCGGGCGGTGAAACGGGAGCTGCCGGAGCTGTTCGTCAACGCCCGCACCGACACCCACTGGCAGCGGGCCGGGGATCTGGCGGAGACGCTGCGGCGGGTGAGGGCGTACGCGGATGCGGGCGCCGACGGGATCTTCGTCCCGGGATTGCGTGAGCCGGCGGACATCGCGGCCGTCGTCCGTGCGGTGGATCTGCCGGTCAATGTGCTGCACGACCCTTGCGGACCCACGCTTGCCGAGTTGACGGCGCTGGGGGTGCGGCGGGTGAGCACCGGGTCGCTGCTGTTCCGGGTGGCGCTCGCGGCGACCGTCGAGGCCGCCCGCGCGGTCCGCGACGGCACTCCGGTGCGCGCCACCGGCCTGCCGAGCTACGCCGAGATCGCCGCTGCCCCTTGAGGCCCGCCATCCGCGGAGCCATCCCGGTCTGGGGAAACGTCGGCCGTGATCCAAGGACGGATCGGGCGGTCCGGAAGCCTGTTGCGGATTGACGTCGCGGTCGGTCGGTGGGGCCTGTTCCCCGCCCTCCGAAACGCACGGGATCCAGCGCTGTCGAGCGCTTGATTCGGCTCCAGAACACCGATCAGGCCTAAGAACGGAACCCATCGACAAGGCGGCGACTGGGAGTACCACAGCCACCAGGAACAGCGCAGATCACCGCAAAGCACCCAAGCGCCGGACCATCAGGTCAGCGGGGCCGAGGACTCCCGGTGGACCAGCGTCGCCGGGGCCGGTTCGACCCGCGGGGTCCGGGCCCGGTCCTCCAGTGCGAGCGTCATCGCCCGCGCGCCCATCTCCGTCAGCGGCAGCCGCACCGTGGTCAGCGCCGGCGTCACGTCCCTGGCGATCGGCATGTCGTCGAACCCGACCACGCTCATCTGGGACGGCACCGCGATGCCCCGCTCCCGCAGCACGCTGAGCGTGCCGACGGCCATCGAGTCGTTCAGGGCCACGATCGCGGTCAGGTCGGGCGAGTCGTCCAGCAGCTGCCGGGTCGCGGCGGCGCCGCTGTCGCGGTCGAAGTCGGCGAAGACGATCCGGCGCTGGGGCAGGGTCCGGCCGTACTGGCGGGCGGCCCGGCGCAGCCCGGCGAGCCGGTCGGTGGTCGTGGTCAGCACCTTCGGGCCGGCGATGACCCCGACCTTGCGGTGGCCGCCGCCGAACACCTCGACGCCGGCGAGGTGCCCGCCGTCGGCGTTGGCCGGCATGACCGCGTCGCCGGGCAGCTCGTGCCGGCCGATGACGCTGACCCGGCCGCCGGTGCGGGTGTACGCGCCCAGTTTGCCCGTCAACGCCTTCGTGAACGCGGGGTCGTGGTAGCCGGAGCCGGCCAGGATGATCGCCGCGACCTGCTGGGCCCGCAGCAGCTCCACGTATTCCAGCTCGCGGGACGGGTCGCGGTAACTGTTGCAGATGATGACGAGCCGCCCGTTCGCGGTGGCGACCTGTTGCAGGCCCCGGGTGATCTCGGCGAAGTACGGGTCGGACACGTCGTGCACGATGACGCCGACCGCGGTGCGCTGGGCCCTGGCGAGGAACTGGGCGTGCGCGTTGGGCACGTACTGCAGCTCGTCGACGGCGCGCAGGACCCGCTCGCGCAGCTCGTCGGTGACGAGTTTGGTGCTACCGCTGATGATCCGCGAGGCGGTTGCGGGGGACACCCCGGCACGGCGGGCCACGTCGGCGAGCGTCGCCATCGTCCGCCTCCTTCCATTGACTCGTTCGCAGCATACGGGTTAGCGTCGTCAGTACCAGAGGAAAGCGTTTTCCTGGGATGAAGGGGTGACCATGACGGACCAGATGCCCGGAGCGGTCGGGATCTCCCGGTTGTCCGTCTACGACTCGGTGGCACCCGACGGGCTCCTGGGCGGGACGCCGCACATGCACCTCACCTGCTCGGAGGGGTACGTGGTGGCCGCCGGCGAGGGGCTCGTGCAGACGCTGTCCGGCGAGGGGTACCGCGAGACGCCGCTGCGCACCGGCACCGTCGCCTGGTTCCCGCCGGGCACGATCCACCGCCTCGTCAACCAGGGCGGCCTGCAGATCGTCGTCATCATGCAGAACAGCGGCCTGCCCGAAGCCGGCGACGCCGTGCTGACGTTCCCGCCGGACGTCCTGGCGGATCCCGCGGCGTACGCGCAGGCCGCCACGCTGCCCGAGGGCGGGGTGCCGGGCAGCGACATCAGCGCCGCGTTCCGCCGCCGCGACCTTGCCGTCACCGGCTTCCTCGCGCTGCGGGAGAGCGGACCCGACGCGCTGCAGGCGTTCCAGGCGGCCGCCGCCAGGCTGATCGCACCCAAACTGCCCGCCTGGCGCGAGCGGTGGGAGCGCGGCGCGCTCCAGGCCGCGCTGGAGACGGGCCGGCAGATCGACGCGCTCGCCGCCGGCGACGCGGGTCATCTCGGCCGGGGCGGCATCAACGTGCTGCCCGCGCCGAGCGAACACGGCCGGCACGGCATGTGCGGCCTGCTCGACACGTACCACGCAACCGTCGCATGAGGAGCCTGAGGAGTCCTGTGTCCCGCATCCCGATCGGTATCGTGCTCAACGGCGTCACCGGCCGCATGGGGTACCGCCAGCATCTGGTCCGCTCCCTGCTCGCCATCCGCGAGGCGGGCGGCCTGCCGTCCCGCGACGGCTCGCTGATCTGGCCGGAGCCCGTCCTCGTCGGCCGCAACGCCGACAAGCTGGCGCAGCTGGCGGCGGCACACGGCCTGACCGAGTGGACGACCGACCTCGACGCCGCGCTCGCCCGGCCCGACGTGCAGATCTACTTCGACGCGCAGGTGACCCAGCAGCGGGAGAAGGCGATCCGCGCGGCCATCGACGCCGGCAAGCACATCTACACCGAGAAGCCCCTGGCCGATGACACCGACGCCGCGGTCGCGCTCTGCCGTGCCGCGCGGGCGGCCGGCGTCAAGCACGGGGTGGTGCAGGACAAGCTGTTCCTGCCGGGCCTGCGCAAGCTGAAGCGGCTCATCGACGGTGGATTCTTCGGCCGGATTCTGTCGGTGCGCGGCGAGTTCGGCTACTGGGTCTTCGAAGGTGACTGGCAGGCCGCGCAACGCCCGTCGTGGAACTACCGCGCCGCCGACGGTGGCGGCATCGTGGTGGACATGTTCCCGCACTGGCAGTACGTGCTGGAGCAGCTGTTCGCGCCCATCCGCTCCGTGCAGGCGACCGTTGCAACCCACATCCAGACCCGGGTGGACGAAAGTGGTACGCCGTACGAGGCGACCGCCGACGATGCGGCCTACGGCACGTTCGAGCTCGAGGGCGGCATCGTGGCGCAGATCAACTCCTCGTGGACGGTCCGGGTCCGCCGTGACGAGCTGGTCGAGTTCCAGGTCGACGGCACCCACGGCAGCGCCGTCGCGGGCCTGCGGGAGTGCCACGTCCAGCACCGCGGGACGACGCCGAAGCCGGTGTGGAACCCGGACCTGCCGGTCACCGAGCCGTTCCGCGCGCAGTGGCAGGCGGTGCCGGACAACGAGCCGTTCGACAACGGTTTCAAGGCGCAGTGGGAGCTGTTCCTGCGGCACGTCGTGGACGGCACCGACTTCCCGTGGGACTTCGCCGCCGGCGCCCGCGGCGTCCAGCTCGCCGAGCTCGGCCTGCAGGCCGCCCGTGAGGGCCGCCGCGTCGAGATCCCGGCCCTCGACCTGTGAGCGGCGCGCTCGACCGGTTCTCCCTCAATCAGGCCACCACGAAGCGCTGGCCGGTCGACGAGACCGTCAAGGGCTGCGTGAAGCAGGGCGTCTCGCAGCTCGGGCTGTGGCGCGACCAGGTCGACACGTTCGGCCTCGAACGCACCGCCGCCCTGGTCCGCGCGGCGGGCATGAGCGTGACGACGCTGTGCCGGGGCGGGTTCTTCACCACACCCGGCTGGTTCGACGACAACCGGCGCGCCATCGACGAGGCGGCGACGCTGGGCGCGCCGGTGCTCGTCCTGGTCAGCGGCGGGCTCCCGGAGGGTAGCCGGGACCTGGACGCGGCGCGCCGCACCGTCGGTGACGCGATCGGCGAACTGGTCCCACACGCCGAGGCGGCCGGGGTGCAGCTGGCGATCGAGCCCCTCCACCCGATGTTCGCCTCGGACCGCTGCGTGGTGTCGACCCTGTCCAACGCGCTGGATCTCGCGGCGCCGTTCCCGCCGGCGGCGGTGGGGGTGGCCGTCGACACGTATCACCTGTGGTGGGACGACCAGGTCTGGACGCAACTGGCCAGGGCGGGCGCCGAGGGACGGATCGCCTGTTTCCAGGTGGCCGACTGGATCACGCCGCTGCCGGAGGGCGTGCTGCTCGGCCGAGGGCTGCCCGGCACGGGCTGTGTCGAGCTGCGCCGATTCCGCGAGGCGGTCGACGCGACCGGGTACACCGGCCCGATCGAGGTCGAGGTCTTCCACGAGGCCGTCTGGTCCCGGCCGGGCGCGGACGTCCTCGCCGAGTCGATCGAGGGTTACCTCACGCACGTGCTCTGACCGGAGACGAAAACGGGAGCGGTGCCCCATCAAGGGGGTGCCGCTCCCGACCTGTGCGTGGCGTCAGGGAACGACGTTGCCGGGGCCGGGGTCCTGTGGCTCGGTCGTGGTCGGCGCAGGGGTGGTCGGCTCCGCCGTGGTTGGTGTCGGGCTCGGCGCGGTCGTCGTCGTCACCGGTGTCGTCGCGGTCGCCGTGACAACCTCGGTCGCCGTGGCCGACACGAGGCCGGACCCGGTCGGGAACACCTGGGGACCGTTGGTCGGGTTGCCCACCGTGGTCGTGGAGCCCGGGTTGGGCCGCTGGCCGGCGGTCACGTTCGGGTTGGGTGCCGGGGACAGGTTGGCGCCGACCTCGTCGCCGCTCGTGCTGCCGCGGTGGGTGCCGGGGTCGGACTTGCCGCCCATCATGTCCGAGGTGGTCTCGGCCGCGGCGAAGACGAGCGCCAGGGCCATCGGCACCGCGATCGCCATCGAGGTCACCCGGCGGCGCGACATCGGGGTGGAGCCGCGCAGCCAGCGGCGCTGCGCCGGCAGGGGCGCCGCGTCGAGGTCGTCGACGGCGAGGCCGAGCAGCAGCTGCCGGGCGTCGGGCCGGTCCAGGGGATCGCGGCTGAGCGCGGCGGCGACGAGCTCCCGGACGGGGTCGGGGATGCCGTTGAGGTCCGGCTCGCCCTCGAGGATCTTCCAGGCGCGGGCCGCGGCCTCCTCGCCGCCATACGGGTGGCGTCCCGTGGCCGCGAACGCGACCAGGCAGCCCCAGCCGAAGATGTCCATGGCGGCCGAGGGCTCCTCGGCGCGCAGCTGCTCGGGCGAGGCCCAGCCGAGGCTGCCGACGATGTTGCCGGTGCCGGTGATGTCGCTCGCGGCGTCCATCGCGCGGGCGATGCCGAAGTCGATGATCCGGACCCCGCCGAGGGTGACCATGAGGTTGCTCGGCTTGAGGTCGCGGTGGACCAGGCCGACGTTGTGGATGGCGGCGAGCGCGGCCGCGACGCCCAGCGCGACGCTGTGCAGCATCGCCGGGTCGAGCGGGCCGTCGTCGGCGACGAGCCGGGACAGCGGGATGCCCTCGAGATACTCGGTGACCAGATATGGCCGGTCCTCGTGCATCCCCGAGTCGAGCACCCGCGCGGTGCAGAAGCCGGGGACCCGCTGCGCGGCCCTGACCTCGCCGGCGAAGCGCACCCGGAACCGGGGGTCGCGGGCGAGGTGCGCGTGGACCAGCTTCACCGCGACCCGCGAGCCGTCGGAGGACTGCGCCAGGTAGACGGTGCCCATGCCGCCGACGCCGAGCTGACCGATCAGCCGGTAGTCGTCGATGCGGATCGGGTCGTTGTTGTTGAGGTCACCGATGGCGGCGCGACGCGACGGCGCGGCCGAACGCAGCGGCAGGTCCGGCGTGCCGGACTCGCCGGCGCCGTCGTGCTTGCCAGCCTCGGTCATCGGGGTCCTTCCAGCAACTCGGCACAGGTCCTATGCAGTCTGATCTGTCCACCGCAAGATGAAAAGACCACCCTGGATGCAACCCTCGTGCCCGTTCGGGCACATTTGCACCGGGCGGCATCCGCGCATGGTGCCCCGACACTAGTCGAGATGCGGGCAGACGTCCGCGCCGGAGGTCACACCTGTTGACCTGCTCCGTCCAACGACTGACACCCGGTCGGATGACGCGGATGCGCGCCACTTCAGCGTGGTCGCTCCAGGTGAGCGATCATTCCACGCAGCGCAGTCGTGACGACGGCGAGTTGTGCTGGCTCCAGATAGGAAAGGGCGAAGACCTCCTCGCTTTGCGACTCCGGCAGCAGCTCACGGATGAGCCGCTGGCCCTTGCGGGTCAGTTGCAGCACGACCAGTCGGCCGTCGTCGGGATGGTCGCTGCGGCGCACCAGCCCCCGGCCGGACAGCGTGTCGACGACGCCGGTCAGCGTGGCCTTGGAGATGCCCGCCTGCTCGGCGACGTGCCTCGTCTCCATCCTCCTGGCCGCCGCCACCGTGCGCAGCACCACGAAACCGGTCCACGTCAGCTGCCGTGGACGCAGCACCACCTGCTCGACGTGCTGCCGGACGGCGTTGGCCGCCCGATGCAGGTGCAGCACGGTCTCCGTCGCCGACGAGTGCGCGGCGATGTCCTGCGTAGCGGTCACCGCGCGTCACGCAGACGCTCATGTTGTGCCACGAAACCTCGCATGCCCATGTGGCGGCCCCCCTCCGGTCCCCATAGAGCACACAGAATATCGGGAACATAGCGGCTCCGTTGTCCCCTCATCACCCTCAGCAATTCTCTGAACGCGATAAGTAGACCGACTCCGGGGTATCTGCCGGTTTTGTCCTGCCAATTTATCGGCTATCGGATGAATTGAAACTTCTGAAGCGCGCATCTGTACCGACCGGCGTTGCATCGACGACACTGGAACCATGCGGGTCACACTGCTGGCCGCAGCGATGCTGCTTGGGCTGACCGCCTGCGACGGTCCGTCCGGGCCCACTCATCCCACCACTACGGCAGCAACCGGCACAAATCAGGCCACCGGTCCGTGGCGGAGACTGCCCGACGCGCCCTCCGAGCGCACCGAGGTCGCTGCCGCCGTCACCGGGACGCGGATCGTGGTCGCGGGCGGGTATCAGCGCGACGGCGGCAGCGTCAAAACCGTCGAGATCTACGACACCGCCACGCGTGCCTGGAGCACCGGGCCACCGCTGCCGCTCGCCGTCAACCACGCGATGGCCGCCGCGGTCGACGGCGTGGTCTACGTGTTCGGCGGCTACCTCGGCGACGGCACCCCGAGCGCCGCGGCGTTCAAGCTGGCCGGCGACCTGAGCCGGTGGGAATCGGTGGCGGACATGCCGGAGGCGCGCGGTGCCGGTACCGGCGCCGCACTTGGCACTTCGATCTTCGTGGCGGGCGGCATCGGCCCTGGCAAGGACGTCCTGGCCGGCTCCATGCTCGTCTACGACAGCGGGACCGACCGGTGGCGCTCCGCACCCGGACCGCCCACGCGGCGCGAGCACCTCGGCGGCGCGGCCGCGGGCGGGCTGTTCTACACCGTCGGTGGCCGCACGGGCGCGGGCAACCTCGCCACCGTCGAGTCCTACGACCCGGCCACCGGCGCCTGGACCAGGCGCCCCGACCTGCCGACCGCGCGCGGTGGCCTCGCCGCGACCGGCACCTGCCACGGCTGGGTCGTCGCCGTGGGTGGCGAGGGCAAGGCGACGTTCCCGCAGGTGGAGCTGTTCGAACCGGCCGCGGACCGGTGGCGGGCGCTGCCGGACATGCCCAACCCGCGGCACGGCCTCGCGGTGGTGACCGTCGGTGCCACCCTCGTCACCCTGCCGGGTGGGCCGATGCCGGGACTGTTCGTCGCCGCCACCACCGAGTCCCTCGACCTGGATCCGTGCTGATCGGTCCTCGTCGCGGCCTGGTCAGTCCTCGTCGCGGTGGCCGCGGCGCAGCAGCCGGTTGCGTTGCCAGATGAGGAACGTGAACAACGCGATCAGCAGCACGATCACGCACAGGAACTTGGCCATCGCGACAGCCTACGGCGGTCCGGCCCGGCCGACCTCCAGACCCCGTCGCCGCGCCAGCCCGGCCAGCGCGAGGGCGTCCCGCACCGCCGCGCCGCCGGGGTCGTTGTTGCAGTAGACGTAGGAGTTCGTGAACCGCGCCAGCCGGCCGGCCCACGTGTCCAGCGCGGTCCGCCCATACCGCGGCCACGGCTTCGCCCGCCCTTCGTGCAGCCGCAGGTACCCCCAGTCGCCGGTCGACCATAGCGGCGTCACCGGCCGGCTCCCGCGGTCCGCCCAGCTCAGCGCCGCGCCCCGGTCCCGCAGCACCTGCCGCACCTCGTCGACCCACCACGAGGCGTGCCGCGGCTCGACCGCCACCCGCGTGTCCCTGGGAAACGCCGCGAGCGTCGCGTCCAGCGCGGCCACGTCGACGCGCATGGTCGGCGGCAGTTGCAGCAGCACGGGTCCGAGCCGGCTGCCCAGTCCGGCCGCCCGTTCCATGAGCCGCCCGACCGGCTCCTGCGGGTCCCGGAGGCGGCGGACGTGGGTCAGGTACCGGCTGGCCTTGACCGCGACGACGAAGTCCCCGGGCGTGCGGTCCCGCCACGCCTCGAACGTCGAGCGCTCCGGCAGCCGGTAGAACGCGTTGTTGACCTCCACCGTGCCGAACACGCTGGCGTAGTGCTCCAGCCAGCATCGCTGCGGGAGCGCGGCCGGGTAGAACGGGCCCTTCCAGTCGCGGTACTGCCAGCCCGACGTGCCGATCAGCATCATGCGGGACCGGATACCCAGTTCCGGGCTCTGTCGTCTACGTGTACGTACGTCGGTCGTGCGGCCGACTACGTATGCCGCCCCGGTGGGATTAGGTAAGTGTTACCGATGTTGCACGGACCTTACCGCGCGACGATATAGGCACACAGATCGAAGAAGGAGCCCGACATGAACATCCACCCGATCCTCCTGACCGAGCTCGTCCGCCAGCGGCAGTTGCACATGCTCGACGAGGCCAAGCATTGGTCAAGCCGCGTGAAGCTGCGCCGCCGAGCGAGCCGCTCCGGTGCGGCGGCCTGAGTCCAGGTCCGACACCCCGCAGCCCCGGACGCTCAGCGTCTCCGGCACCCACCTCCCTCCGGGTGCCGTTGACGCTGGGCCGTCCGGGGCTGTTGTGCATGCGGGCCAGGTGACCCGCAGATCCGTCCTTCGGTCGTGAGGCGGGCGAAGGCGGCTGTGTGGGCAGCCGGCCGGCAGTGGATCATCGGGGGAGATCCACTGCCGGCGCGGGCAACGAGGCCGAACCGGACCTCAGCAGCACCGGATCGGGCGGCGGGCGGGGTGACTACGCGTGGCGGCGGCGGACTAGGTACCGGGTCGGCGGCCAAGATACGTAACAGGTACCGATGGAAATGGCTCCTTACACGACCAGGATGGAGACAACACCGAGTCAGGGAGCTACGAAATGATGCATCCAGTGTTCCTCTTCGTTCAGGTCCAGCACCGCCAGGAGGACCTCCTCGGGCTGCACCGCCGCACGCGGCGCGGCAACGGGGACGACCGGCCATGGTGGCGCAGGTCGCGTCCGTCACAGCCATCGCACCGGCCGCCCGCCGGTAGGCTGGTGGCGTGCGGGCCAGCCGTAACGGAGTGAGCCAGGTGATGGTCGGCCGCGACGATGAGCTACGCCGGTTGCGGCGGCTTCTCGACGGGTCCGAGCCTTCCATCGCCATGCTCGGCGGCGAGCCGGGCATCGGCAAGAGCCGTCTGGTGCAGGAGCTGTTCACGGGGTTGCCCGAGACGGTGCCGGTGCTGGACGGACAGGCCGATCCCGGCACGCTGAGCCGGCCGTTCGAGGTGCTGCTCGACGCGATCGACAGCTGCCACCGCTCGACCGAGCTCGACCCGGAGCTGCTCGTCATCGTCACCGACGCGTCGCGGTCGATGATCGACCGGATCCAGGCCGGGCTGGAGATCGTGCGGCTGCTGACGACGCCGGGGCCGTCGGTGGTCGTGTTCGAGGACCTGCACTGGGCCGACTCGGAGAGCGTGGCGCTGTTCGAGCGGATCGCGGACCTGCCCGGCAGCCGGCTGCTCATCGGCACCTACCGGCCGGACGAGGTGACCCGCCGGCATCCCCTGGCCGACCTGCTGACCAGGCTCGAGCGGCGATACATGGTCACCAACGTGCGGCTGGAGCGGCTCAACCTCGCCGAGACGTCGCGGTTCCTCAAGTCCGTGACGGGCCGGCCTCCGGCGTACCGGACGGCGCTGTCACTGCACAACCGCACCGGCGGCAACCCGTTCTTCCTCGAAGAGCTGATCAAGGCAAACGGCGACGAGGACCTCGACACGCTGTGCGACCGGCCGCTGCCGTGGAACGTGGCGGAGGCGCTCCGGCGGCAGCTCGACGACCTCGACCCGACCGAGAAGCGGATCGTCGAGGCGGCCGCGGTGTTGGGCCGCAAGGTGCCGTTCGACCTGCTCGCGGCGGTGACCAGCCACAGCGAGCCGGAGCTCATCGACGCGCTGCGGGACCTGGTGCGGCGCGGGCTGATGGTGGAGACCGGCGACGACGAGTTCAGCTTCCGGCACGCGCTGACCCGTGAGGCGCTCGTCGACGAGATGCTCGCCCGGCAGCGCCGCCGCCTGCACGAGCTGGCCCTCGAAACGCTGCTGTCGACCGGCAGCAAGGACTACGCGCTGGTCGCGCACCACGCCCGCGGCGCCGGGCGCTACCTGGACATGGTCGAGGCCGCCCGGCGGGGGCTGGCCACCTACCTGGCGATGGGCTCGCCGTATCAGGCGCTGCAGCTGGCCGAGATGGGCCTCGACGAGCTGCCCGACGACGTGGAGCTGCTGGCGTGCGGGGCCCGCGCGGCGTGGCTGGCCGGGCTCCTCGACGACGCGCAGGAGCTCGGCCGGCGCTGGCTGGCCGCGGCCGGCACCCGCGGCGAACGCGCCGACGCGCTGCGGCTGCTCGTGCGGCTCAGCTGGGAGATCGGCAGCAGCGGCAGCATGCAGGAACGGGCCGCCGAGCTGCGGGCGGAGATCGAGCCACTCGACGACGGGCCGGCCAAGGCGCACGCGTATGCGGCGATCGCTCAGGCGTACATGCTGCACGACGACACCGAACGCGCCATCGAATGGGCGGACAAGGCGATCACCCTCGGCGAGGAGCTGGGCCTGCCGGGTGTGTGGCTGGCCGGCAAGGTCGAGAAGGGCTCCGCGCTCGTCAACTTCGCGGCCGGCGTCGACGACGGGATCAAGCTGCTCAACGAGGCGGCGCAGGAGGCCGAGCAGGAGGGGGAGTGGCTGCTCGCGGCGCGGTCGCTCAACAACCTGTACAACCTGCTGCCCGGTGGCCCGGCGGACTGGGCCGCGGCGCTGGAGCGGATGCGGACGTTCGCGGAGCGGGCCGGGTTCGAGTCCCTCGCCGTCGCCGCCTACTTCCAGGGACGGGCCCGGCTCGCCGTGCAGGAGGGCAACCTCGGTGGAGCGCTCGCCGAGCTCGAGTCGGCCCGTCGGCGCGACCGGGGCCTGCTGCGCACCCGCAACGGCATCGACTACCACGGCGTGTTCTTCGCCGGGCTGCTCCTGGAAGCCGGCGAGCTCGACCGGGCCGACACGGTCATCCGCGGCATGGCGGAGGCGACCGACACCTACACGATGCTGACCCAGACGTCCGTGCCCGGCCTGCAGTTCCACCTGGTCGCCCGGCGCGGGCAGACCGAGCAGGCCCGCGAGCTGCTCCGGGCGGTCCTCGACGCGGTCCGCGTCACCGGGGTCACCGGCCGCGACTTCGCCCACGACATCATCTCCGCCGGCCTCGTCGGCGGGCTCGGCGTCGACGAGCTGCGGCCCGTCGCCGCCGCGATCGACGACCCGTTCTTCGACGACGCGTGGCGGTGGCTCGCCGACGCGCAGATCGCCGAGGCGGCCGGTGACCACGCTGCTGCCCTTGCCGGCTACCGGCGCGCCGTCGCCGAGCCGTCGATGCTGCTGCCCGCCACGAAGGGCTCCGGCCACGTCGGCGCCGCCCGCTGCCTGCTCGCCCTCGGCGACCTCGACGGCGCCCGCCAGCACGTGCGCACCGCCGAGCCGCTCCTCGCCCGCTGGTCCGGGTGGCGGGTCGCTGAGCTGTCGGCCCTGCGCGGGCGGCTCGGCCTCGGCACCCCGGTCGCCGGCGACCAGGCGCTGACCCCGCGCGAGCGGGAGGTTGCGGTGCTGCTCGCCGAGGGGCTGACGAACGCCGAGCTGGCCCGCCGGCTGTACATCTCACCGCGGACAGCCGCCGTCCACGTCTCCAACATCCTCAGCAAGCTCAACCTCGAGTCGCGCACGCAAATCGCGGCCTGGGTCAAGGCCGGCAGCTGACCCGTCCGGCAGACTGTCGGGCATGACCGTCTTCGTCGGCCGGACCGCTGAGCTGGCGGCGCTGCGGCGGGCCGCGGACCAGGCGCGCGCCGGACACGGCGCCGCGGTGCTCGTCACCGGCGAGGCCGGCATCGGCAAGAGCACCCTGGTCGACCGGTTCACCGCCGACACCGGCCGGCCCGTCCTGCTCGGCCGGGCCGGCGACGGCGCGCCCGCCCTGTGGCCGTGGCGGCGCATCCTGCGCACCGGTCAGGATCACGGGATCCCGGGCCTCGACCCGGACACGCTGCTGCCCGGGCCGCACGACCCGGCATCGGACCCGTCGGCCGGGCGGATCCCGGTGGCCCAGTTCGAGGTCCTCGACCGGGCCGCGAGAGCGCTGCTGGCCGCGCCGCCTGCGGTCGTCGTCCTGGAGGATGCCCACTGGGCCGACCCGGCGTCGCTGCGACTGCTGCGCCACGTGTGCGCCGACCTGTCCGACTCGTTTCTCGTCGTCGTGTGCACGGTCCGCGACCCCGACGGCCCGACCCCCCTTCCGGCGGCCCTGACCGACCTGCCCAACCTGACCGAGCTCCGGCTCGGCGGTCTCACCAGCGCCGACGTTGCGCACTACCTGCGCGGCACGACCGGCGGCCCGGTCGACCCGGCCCGGGTGGACCGCGTGCACCGGCAGAGCGGCGGCAACGCCCTGTACGTCCGCGAACTCACCCGCCTCGAATCCCCACCCGTCGGCGCCTTGCCCGGCGCCGGAGGTTCGCGGGTCGATGGCGGGGCGGTGTCGCCGGGTGGTGGGGGTTCGCGGGTCGGTGGCGGGGAGCGGGAGCCGGGTCATGCGGGCGCGCTGCCCGGTGGCGACGGGTTGCGGGTCGGTGGTGGGGGACGGTTGCCGGGTGACGGGGGTTCGCGGGTCGGCGGTGACCGTGCGCCGGCCGACGGGGAGGCCCAGGTCGGCGATGACCGTGCAGTGCGCGGCGGGGCGGGGACGCAGATCGGTGGTGAGGGGCGGCTGCCGGGTGGTGAGGGGCGGCTGCCGGGTGGTGAGGGGCGGCTGCCTGGCGTCGGGGGCGTGCCTGCCGGCGGCGAGGCGTTGCGGGCCGGTGGCGAGCGCGCCCTGCCGGCTGAAGGGCTGCGGGCCGGCGATGGGGGATGGGTGCCGGGTGCGGGCGGCGCGGGGCAGGCGGGCCGGCTGCCGGTGGAGCTGCGCCGGATCGTCGAGGCCAGGCTGTCCCGGCTGAGCCCTGCCTGCCGCGACCTGCTCGGCGGTTGCAGCGCGATCGGCGCCGAGATCGACCCCGCGCTCCTACCTGAGGATGACCGGGAGGCGCTGCTGGCGGAAGCGATGACCGCCGGTGTCCTGGTCGAGGACACCGCGCCGGGCGGCCGGTTGCGGTTCGTGCACGACCTCGTGCGGCAGGCCAGGTACGAGACGATGACCCGCACCGAACGCCTCACCTGGCACCGGCGGCTCGCGGACGCCGTCCACGACGACCCGGCCGGCCTCGCCCGGCACCGGCTCCGCGCCGCCGTCGACGCGCCGAGCCGCCGGGCCGCCGCCGACGCCGCGCGGGCCGCCGCGGCCGACGCGGCCCGGCGGTTCGCCTTCGAGGACGCCGTCCGCTGGCTCGACCAGGCGCTCACCGTCGCCGGGGACGACCCGGAACTGATCCTGGCCGCCGCCGAGGCCGAATATCGGCTGGGGCGCATCGACGCCGCGCTGCGCCGGTGCCTCAGCGGCCCGTTCGGCACGGCGGACCTCGCCGCTCGGGCCGCTGTCGTTGTCCGCGGCGTGGGCGGTGGGGCCATGCCGGCGGTGCTGACGTTGTGCGCACGGGCCGAGGCGCTGCTCGGCGACGAGCGCTCCGCGCGGCGCTCCCGGGTCCTCGCCCAGCGGGCGTTCATCGAGGCGAGCCTCGGCAGCGTCCCCGGAGCAACGCCGACCACCCCGGGAACGACGGCGGCCACCCCGGCCCCCGAGCCCAGCCCCGCAACCGGCACCGCGGCCGATCCTGAGACCGGAACCGCGGCCGGCGCCGCAACCGAGACCAGCCCCGCAACCAGCCCCGCAACCAGCCCCGCAACCAGCCCCGCAACCAGCCCCGCAACCAGCCCCGCAACCAGCCCCGCAACCAGCACCGCCACCGGGGCCGGCATCGCGGCCAGCCCCGGCACCGCCACCGGGGCCGGCATCGCAAGCGGGACGGCGGCGGGCGGTGTGGTCCGGACGGCGGGCCTGGCGCTCGAACTCGCCGAGGAGGCCGGTGACCCCGCCGCCGTCGTCGACGCGCTGCACGCCATGAAGGAGGCGGTGGCCGGGCCCGACCACATCGCCGAGCAGCTGGCGCTCGGCACCAGGATGATCGATCTCGGCGCGCGCGAGGACCGGCCCGACGCCGCGTTGTGGGGCAGGATCTGGCGGATCGAGGCGTCGTTGCTGCTCGGGGCGATGCCGGCGTTCCAGCTCGAGCTGAGCGCGCTGGAGGAGCTGGCGGACCGGCTCGGCTGGCCCGTCGCGCGGTGGCACGCGGCGCGCGCACGGGCGACCGCTGCCTGGCTCGCCGGTGACCTGGGTGCGGCGGCGGTGCACATCGGCCGGGCGCACACCGTCGCGCTGCGGATGCAGGACCTGTCGGCGTACTGGCAGTACTACGCGTTCATGACGGCGTTGCTGCGGCGCACCGGCGAGGAACTGCCCGGCCTGCAGGAGACCCTCGCGGGTGCGGCGCACGTGCCGATCGCGGACGCGTTCGCGGTCGGGTACCTGTTCGAGCAGGGCGCGGCCGACGGTGCGCTCGCGCGGTTCGACCGGCTCCGGGCGGCGCTGCCCGGGCTGCCCCGCGACGCGCTGTGGCTGCCCGTGGTCGCGTCGACCGGTGAGGCGGCCGTGCTCGCCGGCGATCTCGGCGTGGCCGAGGTGTGCCTGCGGGAGCTCACCCCGCACGCCGGACTGCACGTCAACTCGGTCTCCGGCTGTTATGGGTCGGTGTCGCGGTTTCTCGGGGTGCTCGCGGGTGCCCTCGGTCGGTACGACGAGGCGATCGCGCACCTGGAGGCCGCCGAGACGATGGAGCGGCGCGTCGCGGCGCCGCCCGAGCTGGTCCTCGCCCGGGTCGAGCTCGCCGCGGCGCTCGTCGCGCGCGGCGCACCGGGCGACCGGCCCAGGGCGGGACGGGTGGCCCGGGCCGCGGCCGACAGTGCCCGCCGGCTCGGGCTGCGGCCGCTGCGGCGGCGCGCCGAGGACCTGCTCGCCGGGCTGGACCGCGAGGTCGCGCTCACCGCGCGCGAGCGGGAGGTGGCCGCGCTCGCCGCCGAAGGCCACTCCAACCGTGAGATCGCGGAGCGGCTGACCCTGTCGGAACGCACGGTCGAGACGCACGTCCGCAACGCCCTGGCGAAACTCGGCTGCGCCAACCGCACGCAACTTGCGGCGCGGTTCAGTGTCGGTACTGAGGAGAACGGCACCGTCCTGCGGCCACGCTGAACGCATGTACGCGACTCTGGAAGTCCAGGCTGACCAGCTCACCGTGACGCTGTCCGGCGAGCACCGCGACGGCAGCCACACCGTCCTGCACGACGTCGCCGGCCCGGCCGGCGGCACCAGCCCCGCGGCGGCGAACGTGCTGCACTTCGACGGGCCCGCCACCGAGGCCGCGCTCGCCGCGGCCGACTTCGCCTACCGGGAGCGGATCGCGCCGGCGTTCCGTGCGGCGCCGGGTGCGGTGCGCAGCCTGGTGCTGTTCGACCCGGTGCGACGTGCGACGGTGGTGGTGTCCACCGCCGTGGACGCCGCCGCCCTGGAGGCGCTCGGGCAGGCGATCGGCGGGCAGGAACTGCTGCCGGGCGAGGACGTGGCGCTGCTGCCCGGCCCCGACCGGGTCAGCTTCCATCCGGTGGCCCAGGTGGTCGAGCCGTCATGAACGCCGGTTGCACAAGAGGGTCCGCGTGGGCCGGCCCGGCCAGGATGCATCGCTCTTCGTGAAACCGGCCCTCAGGGCGGACCGGTGCGCGACGGCGGTGCAATCGACGTGCGGGCCGTATCGTGAGCGGGTGCTGGTCGTCACGAACGAGCTCGCCGGTCGGACCGAGGCCGATGCCGTCGAGGCCGTCCTCGACGTCCTGCGCGGCGCCGGTGCGGGTGACGTCGAGACGGCCGCCTGCGGCGACGCGTCCGACATCGACCGGATCCTCGACGCCCGCCGGGGCCGCCGGCTGGTCGTCGTCGGCGGCGACGGCTCGTTGCACACCGTGGTCGGCGCGCTGGTGCGGCGCGGTGAGGCGGGTGCGTGCGAGGTCGCGCTGATCCCGCTCGGCACCGGCAACGACTTCGCCCGCGGGGTCGGCATCCCGGTCGACGACCTGGAAGCGGCCGCCCGGCTCGCCGCCGGCGGCACCGCGCACCCGACCGACCTGATCGTCGCCGAGGACGCCGGTGTCGTCATCAACGCCGTCCACGTCGGCGCCGGTGCGGAGGCAGCGCTGAAGGCCCGCCCGCTGAAGAAACGTCTGAAGATCGCCGCGTTTCCGATCGGGGCGGTCCTGGCCGGGTTCACCGCGCGGGGCTGGCGGCTGCGGGTCACCGTCGACGGCGCGGTGGTGGCGCGCGGGCGGCGCAGGGTGCTGATGGCCGGGTTGTCCAACGCGCCGACGATCGCCGGCGGCACCGGTGAGCTCGGCCCGGGCGCGGACCCGACGGACGGCCTCGCCGACGTCACGGTCTCCTTCGCCGTCGGGCCGTTCGCCCGGGTCGGCTACGCCCTGGCCCTGCGCAAGGGCCGCCACCCGGACCGGGACGACGTGACCCACCTGCGCGGCCGCGAGATCCGCATCGAGGGCGAGTCGTTCCACGTCAACGCCGACGGCGAGCTGACCGGCCCGTTCAGGACCCGCCGCTGGACCGTCGCGAAGGGCGCCTGGCTCCTCGTGCGCTGACGCACGAGGAGCCAGGCAAGCCACAAGCGCATCGGCCGGCGTCAGGTCAGGCCGGCGAGGCGCAGCAGCAGCCCCTTCACCTCGGTCGCGTCGACGGTGTCGGCGTCGAGCTGCAACGAGGGGTCGTTGCACAACCAGACCGGCCCGTCGTCCACCGTCGCCGGCATCAGGCCGTGCGAACCCTTCACCGCCTTCGCGCCCGCGTCCAGGCCGACCACGCTCATCATGTACCGCATCCCGAGCTTCTTGCGCGCCAGCGCGACCCCGGCCCGGGCCTTCGCCGCGCCCGGCCCGGCCGGGTCGAAGAGCAGCTCCGCCGGGTCGTAGCCGGGCTTGCGGTGGATCTCGACGAGCTGCGCGAAGTCCGGCTTGCGGGCGTCGTCGAGCCAGTAGTAGTACGTGAACCACGCGTCGGGCTCGGCCAGCAGGACGAGCTCGCCGGCGCGCTCGTGGTCCAGGCCCGTGCGCTGCTTGCCAGCGGCGTCGAGGACCTCGCCGACGCCGGGCAGGCCGGCGCACAGCTTCTGCACCAGCGGCAGGTCCGCGGCGTCGCGCACGTAGACGTGCGCGATCTGGTGGTCGGCGACCGCGAACGCCCGCGACGTCCACGGGTCCAGGTACTCCATGCCGTCCTGGGTGTAGACGTTGAGCAGACCTTCGGCGCGCAGGAGCCGGTTGACGTCGACGGGCCGTCCGGCGTCGGTGATGCCGTACTCCGAGAGGACGACGACGGTCACGCCCCGCACCTCAGCGGCGGCCAGCAGGGGAGCGACGACGTTGTCCAGGGCGGCGGCGGCCTCGGCGGCCTGCGGCGAGGACGGGCCGAAGCGCTGCAGGTCGTAGTCGAGGTGCGGCAGGTACACCAGGGTCAGGTCCGGTGACTTCTCGACCATGATCTGCTCGGCGGCCCGGGCGATCCACGCCGAGGAGGGGATGCCGGCGCCGGGGCCCCAGTAGGTGAAGAGCGGGAACTCGCCGAGCTTGGACGTCAGCTCGTCGTGCAGCGCCGGCGGGAACGTGTAGCAGTCCGGTTCCTTGCGGCCGTCGGCGTAGTAGATCGGGCGCGGGGTCACGGTCCAGTCGACGTCGGCGCCCATCGCGTACCACCAGCAGACGTTCGCCACCGTGTAGTCCGGCTTGACCCGGCGGGCGGCGTGCCACAGCTTGTCGCCGCCGACGAGGGCGTTGTGCTGCCGCCACAGGAAGATCTCGCCGAGGTCCCGGAAGTACCAGCCGTTGCCGACGATGCCGTGGTCGGAGGGCAGCGCGCCGGTGAGGAACGTCGATTGCACGGAGCAGGTGACCGCGGGCAGGACCGGGCGCAGCGGCACGGTGGCGCCGACGGCGGACAGGCGCGGCATGTGCGCCAACAGTCGCGGGGTCAGCCCGACCACGTCGAGGACCAGCAGGGGTTTGCTCATCGGGGCTCCAACGTCTTGAGGCCGAGGTCGTGCAGGATGTCACGGGCGTACGCGAGCTCGGCCGCCATTCCCGCGGCGAGTTGCGAAGGGGTTGCGGGGCGCTGGGATTCGGGCAGCACGCCCCAGGTGTAGGTCTCCACCTCGAGGTGGTCGCAGCCGGCGACGGGCCCGCCGAGCAGCGCCGCGAGGCCGGCCCGCAGCACGTCCGTGGTCGCCTGCAGCGGCGGCTCGGGCGAGGCGTGCAGCGGCACGTGGTAGTGCACCCGCCACGGCCCGTCGGCGCCGCTGGACAGCGCCTCGTCCAGGTCGTCGAAGGACGCCGCGCAGCCGCGGGAGCGGGTCTGGTGCATGAACCGCGGCTCCACGTATGACGCGAGCGCCGGCGCGGTCGGGTCGTCGACCGCGAGGGCCGCCGACACCTGGATCTTCACGACCGGCAGGCCCGCCCGGGCCAGGCGCTGCACCGCGGTGACCGGGTTCTCCCAGGCGCAGGCCAGGTGCGCAAGGTCCACGCAGACCCCGAGATACCTGGGATCGACCCGGGACAGGTGCACCGTCGCCTGGAGGGTGTTCTCGATGACGCACCCCGGCTCCGGTTCGAACGCGACCCGGATCGGCCGGTCCAGGAACGACAGCCCGTAGGACAGCTGGTCCAGGGCCCGGTTGACCGCGGTGACCTGCGGGCCGTCCCAGGGGTCGCGCCAGCCCAGCGGCAGCGTCGAGATCGAGCCCCGCTCGGCGTCGTCGGGCAGCAGGTCGACCAGGACGCGGGCCAGGTCCATGGTGTACCGCAGCCGCCGCGGGTCGGCCCAGTCCGGCAGGTACACGGCCTTCTTCACCACCGGTGCCTGGAACGCCTCGTACGGGAACCCGTTGAGGGTCACCACCTCGAGCCCGCGGACGTCCAGCTCGTGCCGCAGCCGCCGGCGAAGCGTTGGGTCGCCGGCGAGCAGCGCGGCCACCGGAGCGGCCAGCCACAGCCCGAGGCCGAGCACCGGGGTGTCCAGGAACGACCGGACCTTCGCCGCGTAGACATCGAGTTGCGTCAGGATGCCCGGCAGGTCCTCCGCGGGGTGGACGTTGGTCCCGTAGGCCAGGTGGATCACCTGGCCGTCGGGGTGCCGCAGCCGCATCACGACCCGCCGCGGAGGATCGAGTTCCCCTCGAAGGTGGCGTCGACATCGAGCAGATCCGAGACGTCGAGGCGTTTCGACTGGCCGTAGAACTCGACCGGGTTGCGCCACAGCACCCGGTCGACGTCGTCGTCGGTGAACCCGGCGGCCAGCATCGCCTCACCGGTGCGCAGGGTCAGCAGCGGGTCGGAGCGGCCCCAGTCGGCGGCGGAGTTGACCAGGACCCGGTCCAGGCCGTGCTCCTGCAGGATCGCCACCATCCGCGACGGTGTCATCTTCGTGTCGGGGTAGATGGAGAAGCCCATCCAGCAGCCGCTCTCGGCGACCCGCGCGACGGTGACCTCGTTGAGGTGGTCCACGACGACGCGGCCCGGGTCGATACCGGACTCTCGGACCACGGCGATGGTCCGGTCGGTGCCGCGGGCCTTGTCGCGGTGCGGGGTGTGCACCATCGCCGGGAGGTCGTGCTCAACGGCGAGCGCGAGCTGCGCGGCGAAGACCTCGTCCTCCTCCGGCGTCATCGAGTCGTAGCCGATCTCGCCGACCGCGACGACGCCGTCCTTCTCCAGGTATCGCGGCAGCACCTGCAGCACCTCGCGGCACCGCGGGTCGTTGGCTTCCTTCGGGTTCAGCGCGATCGTGCAGTGGTGCCGGATGCCGAACTGCGAGGCCCGGAACGGCTCCCACCCGACGAGGGAGTCGAAGTAGTCGGTGAACGAGCCGACGCTGGTGCGCGGCTGCCCGAGCCAGAACGCGGGCTCGACCAGCGCACGGACCCCGGCGGCGGCCATCCGCTCGTAGTCGTCGGTGGTCCGTGACGTCATGTGGATGTGTGGATCGAAGATGCGCATCACGAAACCCTTTCCTGGAGGCGGTGCAGCAGCGCCGTGGCGTCCTCGGCGACGGCACGCCCGGCGGCGTGACGCTCCTCGACGAGCCCGGCGAGCATGGTGGCGAGCTCGGCGTCGGCGCGCTCGTCGAGGTCGGCGACGGCGGCCAGGGGCAGGCCCATGAAGACCGCCTTCAGCACGCCCTGCCGCCACGCGGCGTCGGGCAGGCACGCGGCGGCGGGCCCGAGCGCGGCGGCGACCAGCCGGGTGTCGTTGGTGCGCAACGCGTCCAGCAGGATCGGCTCGAACGCCTCCGAGGCCGGCAGCAGCGGCAGTGCCCGCAGGACGGCCCGCTTCTCCGCCGCGTCGCCGTAGCGGTACAGCGGCTCCAGCTCGGTCGCCAGGGCTTCGACCGGCAGCCGGGTCAGCAGGACGACCCGGGCCGCGTCGTCGACCGTCCAGCCGGGCAGCCCGGCGAGGGCCCACCGGCCGCAGCGGCGCCCCGCGGCGGGGAACAGGCGGCCGACCGCGGCCGGCTGGCGCGCCACGGTCTCCAGCGCCGTGTCCAGCCACACCGTGTCCGCCAGCTCGGCGGTGAGGGAGTCGTACAGGTTCATGGCACCTCCTGGAATCGGTCCAGTGACTGCGCTTCGGCGGCGCGCAGGAAGGCGAGGGAGTCCCGGGCCACGGTCGGCGCGGCGTGGCTGTGCCGGGGCAGTTCGACGGCGACGAGGCCGCCGTAGTCGGTGTCGTTGAGGGCCTGCAGCACCGCCGGGAAGTCGACCTCGCCGGTGCCGAACTCGAGGTGCTCGTGCACTCCGCGGCGCATGTCGTCGATCTGCACGTTGACGAGCTGACCGGCGACGCGGCGCACGCACTCCTCGGCGGACACCGGCTCCAGGCAGCGGCAGTGGCCGATGTCGAGGGTCAGTCCGAAGTGGACGGGCGCGCCGAGGTCGGCCCGCAGCCGCTCCCAGTCGTCGATCGACTCGACCAGCATGCCCGGCTCGGGCTCGAAGCCGAGCATCATCTCCGCGCTCTCGGCGGCGGCGAGGACCTCGGCGCTGCCGGTGACGAGCCGCCGCCACGCGAGGTCGGGCGGCAGGTCCGGCGGGCGGACCCCGGCCCAGAAGCTGACCGCCTCCGCGCCGAGGTCGGAGCCGATCCGCACGGCCCGGCGCAGGAAGTCGATCCGCGCGTCGGGTTCGTCGTCCAGCAGCGTCGGCGCGTGCTTGTGCCACGGGTCGAGCAGGTACCGCGCGCCGGTCTCGATGACGACGCCGAGGCCGAGTTCGTTGAGGCGGTGGCCGAGCGCTCGGACGTGCCGCCACAGGTTGCTGTCGTACGGGTCCAGATGATGGTGGTCCAGGGTCAGCGCCACACCGGTGTAGCCGAGCCCGGCGATCACGGTCAGCGCGTCGTCGAGGCGGTGGTTGCTGAAGCCGTTCGTGCCGTACCCGAACCGGAGGCTCATGTCGGTGACAGCCGTTTCGCGAGGTGCCGGCCCAGTGGCGCGGCGGCCGCGACGGCGATCCCGGCGATCGGCGCGCCGGCCCGTGCGGTCAGCGCGCCCTGCAGCGTCGGCAGGTTGACGATCCCGGCGCCGACGGACGCCCGGATGTTGCCGGCTGTCGGCTTTTCGAGGGCCTTGAGCTGCGCCTCGCCGTAGCGCTTGGCGTACCAACCGGACAATGCGACGGGGATGAGCGACCGCCACCCGAACGGCCGCGACGGCAGCGCCGCGGACACGGCCACCGCAGCGGACCCGGCGAGGGTGGCGGCCGGCAGGGCGGGCGTGGAGCCGTGCACCTCCGCGCGGGACAGGGCGGTCACGGTGTAGGTGTGCGCGAACACCGTCGCGGCCGGGAATGCAGCGGAGCGCAGCCGGCCGCCGCTCGCGCCGAGGAGCACGTCCAGGGCCCGGCAGGTCGCCATCGCCGCGGGACCCGCCGGGGTGTTCTTGAGCTTGAGGTCGTAGGCCCAGACGGCGCCGGCGAGGGGGACCGCGACGGCGAGCGCCCGGCGGCCGCCCGCGAGGCCGGCGAGGGCGACGCCGGCAGCGGTCAGCCCGGCCGCGACCCCGAACGCGGTCCGGGGCGTGATCCGGCCCGACGGGATCGGCCGCTCCGGGCGCTCGACGGCGTCGAGCTCCCGGTCGGACCAGTCGTTGGCGGCCATGCCCGCCCAGTACAACAGCACCGACGACGAGGCGAGCACCGGCGTGCGCGGCCCGAGCGTCCCCGCGGCGGCGGCCCCCGCGACCACGTCACCCGGCACGCTCAACGCGGCGGGCGCACGCACCAGCTCGGCGAGGGTCCGCCAGTCGGGGCTCACAGCGACCGCACGAACACGGCGAGTGCCTCGAACTGTGCGCCCAGCGCGTGGTCCACCTCGCCGAGGGGGTCCTTGAAGAAGAACGCGAGCTCGGTCAGCGGCCCGACCCGCCCGGCCCCGTGCGCGGCGGCGGTGAGCCGGGCCAGGTCCAGCACCAGCGGCGCGGCGAGCGCCGAGTCGCAGCCGTGCCAGGTGAACTCCATCCGCATCGGCGTGCCGAGGAAACCGGCGAACGTGATGAGGTCCCAGGCGGTCTTGAAGTCGCCGATGTCGGGCACGTACTCGATGCGCGTGTGCCCGTCCGGCTGGTAGCCGAGGGTCTCGCTGAGCACCCGCTGCTTGCTGGCGGACTTGGCCGCGTTGGCGGCGGGCTCGGCGAGGGTCGCCCCGTCGCCGCCGCCCAGCAGGTTGGTCCCGGACCAGGACTTCACCCGCAGGTTGCGCATCGCGAACATCGGGGCGAGCACTGACTTGATCAGCGTCTCGCCCGTCTTGCCGTCATGCCCGGCATACGCGACATTCTGGAGTACGGCGAGCTCGTGCAGTGCCGGCAGGCGGGCGCCCGTCGACGGCGTGAAGTCGACGAACGAGCAGCCCGCCTCGAACGCCGCGTACGCCATCAACGAGCTCGGCGGCAGCGTGTCCAGGGCGTCGCGCAGCGTCTCCAGGGACGTGTGCGCGGGGTGTGGCGCCGCCGCGGCCTCGGTGGAGGCGACGTTGACGACCACCACCCGCGCCAGGTCGTGCCGCCGCCGGAAGTCCAGCAGGTCGGCGGTGACGGCGGCGGCGACCTCGGCCGCGGTGCCGTGCGGCAGCGGACGGATCTCCTCGTCCACCGCCACCAGTTCGTCGTGCAGCGTCGCGACCAGTCTTCCCGGCACGACCCCGGCCTCGGCCAGGGCCTCGGCCTTCTTCGCCACGCTGATGGTGGCGATGTCGTGGCCGCCGAAGACGAGGTCGCCGAGCCCGGGCAGCGCATCACTGCGCAGCACCGGATGCTCGGTGACACAACCGATCGGCTCGGTGAGCCCGGCGCGCACAGCGGCAGCGCCGACGATGCTGGTGACGGCGACGGAACCGCGCGCGCCTACCAGCCACACACCCGTTCGCACCGGGCCCTCCTATGGCGGTTGGAGTTGTGTGACGATCTTGTGGGCGACATCGCCGATGGTCGCTGATTTGGCAGCGTAGAACTCGATGCCTTCCTTCCGCCAGTGGCAACCGAACTTTTCTACAAACCGAAAAAACTTTGCGCCAGTACGTGCAAAAGCGTTCTGGCTCATCGCCTTGCGACGAAACGCTCGACGGCCGTCCACAGCCCCGAGGTGACGAGGTAGATCCCGGCCGCGACGGGAGTGAAGACGGCGAACGCCACGGTCCCGAACGACAGGGCGCGGACCAGGGCCGGTGAGCCCTCCGGCAGCTGCCGGACGTTCCAGCCGGCGATCGCGGCGAGGGCGGCGACGATGAGCCAGCCGGTGAGCAGGGCCGGGTGGTCGAGGAGCCGGGCGGTCAGGTCGGCGCCGAGCAGGGTGTGCCCGCGGACGGCGTCGCCGCTGAACTCGCGGTACAGCAGCCAGATGACGGGCGCCTGCGCGAGCATCGGCAGGACTCCGGCGAGGGGACCGGACCCTTCGGCCCGCATGAGCTCGGTGGTCTTCTCGGCGAGGGCGACGGGGTCCTTGCCGTGCCGTTCCCGCAGCGCGGTCAGTTGCGGGGCGAGCCTGGCGCGGACCTTCTCGGCGCGGTACGCCCGCAGGCTGAGCGGGAGCAGCGCCGCGCGGACGGCGAGGGTGGCGATGACGATGGCGGCGGCGACGGAACCGGTGGTGGAGGCGAGCAGGACGAGGACATGGTGCAGCACGATGGGAGCCCTTCGGCAGGATGCGCGCACGCGCCAGCCACCGCAAAGGGTCGGGGGTGCGCGGAGATGGACGAGCGGGAGTCGGGAGGGACTACCGCTGTCCAGGCGCGCGGGGGCGCGGCCGCCCGGCCGCGTCGGGGTCCATCGCCCGGGTGGGCCGGGCCTGCCGCGAGCGGGCCCGCGCCGGCACGGGGACGGCGCGCTGCGCCGCGGTGGGCGCACCGGTGAGCAGGCGCGCCGCGAGCACGATCGCGAGTGCGGCGAGGACCGCCGTCGCCATGGCGACGGCGTCGGCCGGCGAGGTCACGGAGGACCACGCGGCGAGGAGGGTGGCCAGCGACCACGACATGCGAATGAGGATACGCTTGCCGCGCGACCCTCATGTCAACCACGAACTCGTCGCCACCGAGCCGGGCGACCAGATCGCCCTCGCGGGCGTGGGCGCGCAGCCGCGAGGCGACGACACGCAGCAGCTCGTCGCCGGCGGCGTGGCCGAGGGTGTCGTTGACGGCCTTGAACCCGTCGAGGTCGAGCACGAGCACGGAGGCCGGGACGCCGGGGGTGAGCCCGGAGCGGGTGAACTCCTCCAGCAGGTTGCGGTTGCCCAGGCCGGTCAGCGGGTCGTGCAGCGCCTGGTGGCGCAGCTCCGCGCGGGCCTCGCCGAGCTGGCGCAGCAGGACGGCCACGACCAGGTGCAGGGCCGGGGCCAGGGAGACCAGCTCGTTGGGCAGCGGGTGGCCGGCGATCGGCTCGGCCCAGCCGTAGAGCGCGACGCAGCTCAGGGAGGTCGCGAGCCAGGTGAGCAGGGCGCCGGTGAGCTGGTTGCGGAAGGCGCCGACGACGATGGGGATGACGAAGATCGGCCAGAGGGTGACGTCGGTGTAGCGGATCGTGCCCATGATCGCGCCGATGGTCGTCGCGGTGTCCAGTGCCACCAAAACCGCACTTATCCGCGTATAAGAGACATGCCCGACGTTGCGGAGCGCGTACCAGGCCAGGATGTTGGTCAGCACGAGCGGCGCCGCCCACAGCGTGAGTGTGTTGGGCACGGGGAGCAGCACCACGGTGCACACGACCCACAGCACGGAGCCGGACCGGCTGATCAGTCCGGCCCACTCGATGCTGCGCCGGAAACGGAGCAGTGGCAGATCCACGCCCCAACGTCGACCGCGCGTAACCGAACCTGAGAAGGATCTGAGGCAATCTGAGGAAAATCTCAGGTTGAACCCCTAGGTGGACGCTTTCAGGTGCGTTCCGGATAGTCCTCAGGGTTGACGGTCCGTAAGGTCGGCGACGTGGCACTCATCGAGACGCGTGCGCTGACGAAGCGCTACGGGGGTGGCGTCACCGCCCTTTCGGAACTTTCCCTGGCGGTGGAGCCAGGGATCATCGGGCTGGTCGGCGCGAACGGCGCCGGCAAGTCCACCTTCATCAAGATCATGCTGGGGTTGCTCCAGCCGTCCGGCGGCGACCTGCGGGTGCTCGGGCTCGACCCGACGACCCAGTCCGTGCAGGTGCGGCAGCGGGTCGGCTACATGCCCGAGCACGACTGCCTGCCGAGCGAGACGTCGGCCGCCGAGTACGTGACGCACCTGGCGCGGATGAGCGGGCTGCCCGCCAACGCCGCCCGGGAGCGGGCGTCGGAGGCGCTGCGGCACGTCGGGCTCTACGAGGAGCGGTACCGCCAGATCGGCGGCTACTCGACCGGCATGAAGCAGCGGGTCAAACTGGCGCAGGCGCTCGCCCACGACCCGGACCTGCTGCTGCTGGACGAGCCGACCAACGGCCTCGACCCCGCCGGCCGAGACGCCATGCTGGAGCTGGTCTACCGCATCGGCACCGAGTTCGGCATCTCCATCGTCGTGTGCTCGCACCTGCTCGGCGAGGTCGAGCGGATCTGCACGTCACTGATCGCGATCGACGGCGGCAAGCTGCTGCGCTCCGCGACCGTGTCGGACATGACGACCAGCCGCGACGTGCTCACCGTCGAGGTGAGCGAGGGCGTGGAGCTGCTTGTCGCCCGCCTCGCGGAGCAGGGACTGCCGGTGACCCGTGACGGCGCCGCCCTCATGGTGCCGTTGGACAGCGAGGAGGTCTACGACCAGATCCTCGTGGCCGTGGCCGAGCTGGACCTGCCGTTGCACCGCCTCGACCAGCGCCGGCACCGCGTCGCTGAGCTCTTCCAAACCCCGTCAGTGACCGGGCCGAACGGACAGACCGGACCGGCAGCACAGGAGGTCGGCCATGGCGCAGCCAACTAGCGTCATCCATGACATCGGCTATCAGCGTTACAAGGGGCCCCGGCTCGGCCGCTGGTACGCCAACCGTTCCCTCTACGAGCAGAGCCTGCGCACCGCGTTCGGCATTGGCCGGGGCGCCAAGGCGAAGATCTTCCCGTGGATGGTGATCGGCATCGCGCTCAGCGTCGCCGTCATCCAGATCGCGGTCCGGTCGCTCACCGACCAGTCGTTCATCACCTACCGGGGGTTCGCGGCCACCATCGCGTTCCCGGTGATGCTGTTCCTCGCCATCGTCGCGCCCGAGCTGGTCTCCCGCGACCTGCGGGACCGCACGCTGCCGCTGTACTTCAGCCGGCCGCTGGCCCGCACCGACTACGCCCTGGCGAAGTACACCGCCCTGGCAACCGTGATCCTGCTGCTGCTCGCCGTGCCGCAGCTGCTCATGTACATCGGCGCGGTCTTCACCCGCACCGACGGGTTCTCCGGCGCCATGAAGGAGCTCGGCGACATGGGTCCGGGCCTCGTCGGCGCCTTCATCCGGGCGCTGGTCCTGGCCGCGATCGCGCTGCTCGTCGCGTCGCTGACGGGCCGGCGGGCGTTCGCGGCGGCGTTCATCGTCGGCGTGTTCATCATCACCACGCCGATGGTCGGCATCCTCAACGTCATCGGCGGCGAGGGCAGCGCGCTGGCCAGCCTCTCGTTCGCGGTGAACCCGATGACCCTGCTCATCGGGCTGGACCAGTGGCTGTTCGGGGCGGAGCCGGACCAGGGCGGGGGGATGCCGATCGGCGACTACGGCCCCGTCTACGGCGCCGCCACCCTGGTCCTGCTCGCCGGCTGCCTCGGTCTCCTGCTGCTTCGTTACCGGAAGGTGGCCGCCTGATGGGCACCGTCGACCTGCAACACGTGTCGCGCTGGTACGGCAACGTCGTCGCCGTCAACGACGTCACGATGACCCTCGGTCCGGGCGTGACGGGCCTGCTGGGCCCGAACGGCGCCGGCAAGACCACGCTGCTGCACATGATGTCGGGCTTCCTGGCCCCGTCGAAGGGCACGCTCACCGTCGACGGCGCGCCGTCGTGGCGCAACCCCGACGTGTACCGGACCCTCGGCCTGGTCAGCGAGCGGGAGGCGGTCCACGGCTTCCTCACCGGCAAGGAGTTCGTGGTTGCCAGCGCGCGGCTGTTCCGCCTGGCCAACCCGGAGGAGGCGGCCCGCCGCGCCCTGGCGATGGTGGAGATGGAGCCGGCGCAGGACCGGCGGATCGACACCTACAGCAAGGGCATGCGGCAGCGGATCCGCGTCGCCGCCGCGCTCGTGCACGACCCGGGCGTGCTGCTGCTGGACGAGCCGTTCAACGGCATGGACCCGCGCCAGCGCTTCCACATGATGGACCTGCTGCACAAGATGGGCGACGACGGCCGCACCGTGCTGTTCTCCTCGCACATCCTGGAGGAGGTCGAGCAGGTGTCCGGCACCGTGCAGGTCATGGTCGCCGGCCGGCTCGCCGCCTCCGGTGACTTCCGCACCATCCGCCGGCTGATGACCAACCGGCCGCACGTGTTCTCCATCCGTTCCAGCGACGACCGCCGCCTCGCGGTGGCGCTCATCGGCCAGGCATCCGTCGCGGGTGTCGACATCGACGCAACCGGCCTGCAGGTGCGCGCGTCCGACTACGGCACGTTCACCCGGTCGCTGCCCCGCATCGCGCTCAAGGAGGGCGTCCGGGTGCGCCAGCTGCTGCCCGCCGACGAGTCCCTGGAAAGCGTCTTCTCCTACCTGGTGGGTGCCTGATGAATCCGACCATCGCCCGCATCACCCTGCGCGGCCTGCTCGGCCGCCGGCGGATCTGGCTGCTGGTGCCGCTGCCGATCCTCCTCATCGGCTTCGCCTGGGCGGCCCGCGCGTTCGGCGAGGCGCCGGCAGAGTGGGGTGAGCCCGTCATCGTCGGGCTCGGCTTCACCGCCGTGCTGCCCGTCATCGCGCTCATCGTGGGCACCGGCGTGCTCGGCTCCGAGATCGACGACGGCACGATCACCCACATCCTGTCCAAGCCGCTGCCGCGCTCCGAGATCGTGTTCACGAAGCTCGCCGTCGCGGTCGGGGTCACCGGCGGGTTCGCCGGGGTGCCGCTGTTCGTGGTCGGGCTCCTCGCCGACTCGACCCCGCTGGCCTTCGCGCTGGTCGTCGGCGCGTTCGTCGGGGCCCTCGCCTACTCGGCGCTGTTCCTGGCGATCAGCGTGCTCACCCGCCGCCCGGTGCTGCTCGGCCTGGTGTACGTCGTGCTGTGGGAGGGCCTGCTCGGCAACATCATGTCGGGCACGGCGAAGCTCAGCATCCAGCAGTACGTGCAGACGATCGTCGACTGGCTGGCCCCCACCGACGTCCTCGCCGGTTCGGTGTCGGTGCCGGTGAGTTTCGTGATGGCCGGCGTCTTCACCGTCGGGATGACGGCGCTCGCGGTGCAGAAGCTCCGGACGTTCGCCGTGGCGGGCGAGACGGGCTGACGTCGCCACCGCCGGTGCGAGGGGCTACCGTGCGCACGTGAGCGGGCCGGAGCGGAGCGCAGGAGCCGCGAACCAGAATTGCGGTGTTGGCTCAGGCCGACGCCGGAGCGCAGCGGAGGTGGCGGCATGAGCTTCCACCGCGTCTACAGCGTCGCCGTCTTCATCGTGCTGGCGTCGCTGGACAACGTGGCGATCAGCCTGGTGCCGCCGCTCTACTCGCCGATCAGCCGCTCCCTCGGCGTCGGCGAGGGAGCGCTCGGCGTGGTGACCGCGGTCGGCTACCTCGTGACCGCGGTCGCCGCCGTCGGCTGGGCGTACGCCGGCGACCGCACCGACCGCAAACCCGTCCTCATGATCGGCACGCTCATCTGGGCCGGCGGCGCGGTCGGCACCGTGTTCGCCGGCGGCTACTGGGCGTTCCTCGCCGCGCAGATGCTCGCCGCGGTCGGTCTCGGCGCCGTCGGCTCGGTCGGCTTCTCCGTCGTCAGCGACCTCATCTCGCCCCGCCGCCGCGGCCTGGTGATGAGCCTGTGGGGGCTGTCGCAGGGGATCGGGACCCTGGCCGGGGTGCTCGTCGCCAGCCAGCTCGGCGGCGCGGACTGGCGGCGGCCGTTCCTCGTGCTCGCGGGCCTCGGGGTCCTCGCCTCCGCGGCGTACTTCACCACCGCCGACATCCGCCGCGGGCAGAGCGAACCGGACCTCGCCGCGGTGTTCGCCGCCGGTGAGGAGTACGAGCACCGCATCTCCCGCGCCGACCTGCCCGGCATCATCGCCCGCCGGACCAACGTCTGGCTGATCCTGCAGGGGCTCACCGCCCAGGCCGCGTTCGGCTCCCTCGTGTGGCTGCCGCGGTTGTTCCAGGCCAAGGCCGAGGCGCAGGGCTACGACGAGCAGTCCGCCATCCAGATCGGCGGCATCCTCGCAACACTGTTCCAGCTCGGCGGGGTGCTGTCCGTCGTGGGTGGGATGATCGGCGACCGCTGGCAGCGGCGGGACGCCGGCGGGCGGGCCAAGGTCGCCGCGATCGGGATCCTCGCCGGTGTTCCCCTGTACGTGCTGCTGTTCTTCGCGCCGTTGACCCTGCCCGCGCCGGACGGGCGGTCGGCGACGGCGTTGGTGCTCGGCGCGCTGTTCACCACGCCGAGCCTCCTGGCGGCGTTCCTGTGCGCGCTGCTCGCCCTCGCGCTCACGTCCGCGAACTCGCCGAACTGGTTCGCGCTCATCGCCGACGTGAACCCGCCCGAGCACCGCGGCACCGTCTACTCCCTCGGCAACCTCGTCAACGGCGTCGGCCGGGCCACCGGCAACGGGCTCGTCGGGGCGGTCTTCGCCGCGCTCGCACGCAGTTTCCCGCCACCGACGAACCTCGCCGTGGGCCTCGCCGCGTTCCAGGTCTTCTTCATCCCGACCGGCGTCATGTACTGGCGCGCCTCCCGCACCGCCCCGGCCGACATCGAGGCGGTGCACGAGCTGCTGCGCTCCCGCGCCGCTACAGAGTCCGCAGGTGGAACCCTCCGTCCACGTCGATGACCTGGCCGGTGGAGAACGGCAGCAGGTCCGTGGCGATCGCCACCACCGCGCGGCCGACGTCCTCGGGGGTGCCCCAGCGCCGGATCGGGGTGATGCCGTCGGTGAGGATGAGCCGGTCGTACTTCTCCTGCACGGCACTGGTCATGTCGGTGGCGATGATGCCCGGCCGGACCTCGAACACGGTGATGCCGTGCTCGGCGAGCCGGGCCGCGAACAGCTTCGTCATCATGCCCAGGCCGGCCTTCGTCACGCAGTAGTCGCCCCGGTTGACGCTGGCCGTGTAGGCGCTCATCGAGGAGATCGTGACGATCTTGCCCGGTGTGCCGGTCTCGATCATCCGGCGGGCGACCTGCTGGGTGAGGAAGTAGGGGCCCTTGAGGTTGATGCCGACCAGGCGGTCGAAGGACTCCTCGGTCGCCTCCAGCAGGTCCGCGCGAACGGCCGGTGCGACGCCCGCGTTGTTGACCAGGAGGTCGAGGGCGCCGAAAGCGTCGTGCGCCTCCTGCACGAGCCTTGCGCGGTCCTCGGCATCGCCGACGTCCGCACGGACGAGGGCGGCCCGGACGCCGAGCTTCTCGATCTCGGCCGCGGTGTCCTCGGCGGCGGCGAGGTTGGCCGCGTAGTTGACGACCACGTCGAAACCGGCGCCGGCCAGGGCGAGGGCGATGCCCCGGCCGATCCCGCGGGACGCGCCGGTCACCAGCGCCGCGCTCACGCCGCCGATCCTTCGCCGCCGACGCCCGCCGCTTCGGTGCCACCGGTGGCCGCCGTTTCCGGGCCGCCGGTGGCCTCCGCTTCCGGGCCGCCGAAGAACGTGTAGTACGGCCCGTCGACCAGCCGGCCGAGGTACAGCGCCAGCTCCCGCAGGTGGTAGTCGCCCCACATGCTCGACTCGCCGTTCGGCACCGACTGGCCGGGCGCGACGTGGTCCCAGCCGTTGGGCCGGTGGTAGACGGAGTGCAGGAGCAGCCCCTCGTGCCGCGGGTCCACCGACAGGTAGGGCTCGGCCAGCAACGTCCTTGCCACCGTCAGTCCTGCCTGGGTGTACCGCTCCTCCCCGGTGGCCCGCCCGAGCCGCAACAACCCCTGCGCGGCGATCGCGGCAGCGCTGGAGTCGACCGGCTCGAACGCGTTGTACGGGTCCGCGGGCGCTTCCACGTCCAGGTGCACCAGGCCCGGCGCGCCGGTGTCCCAGTACGGCACGCCGTCGGCGGGGGAGTGCTCGATGTAGAAGTCGCACGTGGCTTGCGCCGCCCGCCGGAACAGGTCGGACTCGTGGAACTCCAGCAGCTCGGCGAAGCCCAGCATCGCCCACGCCAGGCCTCGGGTCCACGTGGAGAACGGCGAATACCCCTGCTGCGTGCTCGGCGCCCGGAACCGCCCGTCGTTGACGTTGAAGAGGGCCTCGTGCACGGTGCGCCCGCGGACGTCGTACACGTCGCGGCCGTCGCCGAAGTAGACGTTGTAGCGTGCCGTGCTCGCCGCGTGCTGCTCCAGCCGGGACAGCAGGTCGATCCGCTCGTCGTGCTCGCCCATCAGCACGTGCCCGAGCCGGTGCGCCACCGCCAGGGACCGGCACGAGCGGATCGTGTCCACGAACAGCGACTGCGGCCCGTTGAACGAGTAGATGTACCCGCCGCCGTCCGCGGTCCTGCTCCATCGGGACGCCTGCACGGCCCCGCTGACCTTCAGTGCCAGCTCTGCCATCAACAGATCCCGGTCGTCGACGCGGCCCTCACCGATCAGCCGGCGCAGCGTCCCGTACGTGCTGATGTTGTTGAATCCGTGGTCGTGCACGCCGATGTGGCTGACGTGCGGCGCCATCACCCCGATCGTGTGGCGGCGGCCCTGCTCGTAGAAGTGGCGGTCGCCGGTCGCGTCGAACTGCAGCAGCGCCGAGCCCACCTGGAACCCCTGCGTCCACTCCGTCCAGCCGCGCGCGGTGTACCGGCCCTCGACGGTGAACACGGGCGCGCCCTGGCTGCCGCCCGGCGGGCTGGACCGGTCGATCGCGTCGATCTTCCCGGCGGACAGCTCCCACATCCGCCCGACCGCGGGCAGCAGGTCTTTGGGTGTGAGTTCGTGATCGATGCGCAACATGCCCCGAGGATAAGGGGAAAGCGCTTTCCTGAGAACCCCGGGGTGGGGACGAACCTGCGCGTGGCAGGATGGCGCGTGATGGATGCGACCGCTGTTGAGGATGTCGCCGCGCGCTGGGTCGCGGCCTGGACCACCGGCCGCACCAGCGTGCTGTTCACGCTGCTCGCCGCCGGCGCCCGGGTCGAGTCCAACCTGGATCCCGACGGCGACTTCATCGAGAAGCTCACCGGCTACGCCGCCGCCCTGACCTCGGTCTCGGTCTTCTCCCGGACCGTGATCGACCGGCGCGTCGCCCTCGTCTACGACTGCGCGGTCGACGCCGAGCAGTTCCGCCTCGCCGAGTTCCTGGTGCTGACGGAGTCCGGCCTGATCGCCGAGGTCCGTCGGGTCTACGACCTGTATGCGGTGGAACGCCTCATGCCCGAGCTGCTCCTCGAGACCTGACAGCGGAAGGCCGGGCCCCGCGGAACGGGACCCGGCCTTCGGTGTAACCCGAGGGGATTACGACATCGCGGCGGCGGAGACGAAGGTGTAGCCCAGACCCTGGATGCCTTCCACGGTCTGCTTGAGGTAGGCGGTGCCGAGGTACGGGTGGTAGAAGAAGCTCGCCACGCCGTCGCGGACCGCCAGGTTGGTCTTCGCGTTCGCGATCAGGTCGGCCGGCAGGACCGCCGGGTGCTGGTTGAACGGCTCGGGCTCGATGTTGCCGATGTTCTCCGGGATGACGGTCGTGCCGTACACGTCGCGGACGGTGTAGGGGAAGAACTGCCCGACCATGTGCGCCGTGCTGTTGTCGACGGTGCCGCCGGACAGGACGCCGGGGAAGTACAGGCCGCGCTCGTAGCGGGTGCTGTAGAGCGAGTTGATCGTCTTGTAGTCCAGTGCGCTCGCCGCGTAGTGCGGGAACTCGAAGATGGTCGGCTGCTTCAGGCCCGCGAGGAGCCAGTCGGCGCGGGAGGCCACGACGCGGGCGGTGACGTTGAGCGCCGAGTCGTTCTTCACCGGGCCGTCGTAGATGACGGCGTCGTTGGCGTCGACGTGGGCCATGAAGAACTCGAAGTCGTTGGCGCTGACCCCGTCGTAGGGGTTGTTGAGCGCGTCGAGCTGGTGGGTGTAGCCGTGCTGGAGCAGGGTGCCGCCCTTGCTCTGCATGTACTTCAGGGCGCTGACCACCAGTGGCCGCTGGCGCAGCGTGTAGTCCTCGGCCTTGCCATTGTTGTTCACACCTTTCGGGTCGCGGTAGCGGCTGTAGACGGCGACGGTGAACGGGACGTTCTTCGACGACAGGTAGTCGGCGACGGCGCGCAGCTCGGCCGGGTCGGCGTCGGGGCCGACGTCCTCGATGCGGACCAGGGCCCGGTGACGGGCGGCGGTCTGCGGGGCGAGCACCGAGTACAGCAGGTCGGAGAACGCCAGGTAGCGGTCGTTCGACGTGATGTAGGACAGCGGGATCTCGCCGAGGTAGGTCAGGTTGCCGGACTTGATGCCCCACGGGAACGTGGTGCCGTCGGCGCGGACCGCGGTGCCGACGGCGACGGCCTTGGCCGGGTCGGAGATGACGTAGTCCATGATGCCGCCGGCGTTGCGCACGTCGCGGGTCATCGTGGTGCCGTTGTACTCGATCGAGGACACGGCCGAGGTGTCGTAGCCCTTCCAGGTGTACCCGTACCTGGCGACGAAGTCGGCGGAGCGCGCGGTCAGCTGCCAGATGTTGTTGTACATCCAGACGACCGGCTTGGCGCCCGCGAGCGTGTCGTCGAGGAACGCGGTCGGCAGCGGCTCGTCGTAGGTGGAGCCCACGTAGACGACGGCGGAGTACGCCGCCATCTCGCCGGCCTTGTAGGCGCCGACCGGGTGCGCGGTCCAGGACCCGAAGTGCGAGACGAGGTTCGTCGCCATCGTCCCGTAGTCCTCACCGAGCCACGAGTACGGGCCGGTGTTGTCGTACAGGACGAGCGTCTTCGTCGCGGCGTTGGAGCCGGGGGCGCCGGTGCCGGACCGCGTCGCGGTGGGCGCGGCGGCGACGGCCTGGGTGGCCGGCACGGTGAGAGCGAGCGACGCGGCTACGGTGACGGCTGCGAGCGAACTGATCAACTTGCGCATGTCGGTACGAGATCCCTGATTCAGACGGAGACGGTGGTCGGCATGGGGGCGGGGTGCGAGGCGAGACCCAGGAGTGCGGCCACGGCCTGTTCGGTGCGCTGGGAGGCGAGTCCGTCGCCGTAGGGGTTGCCGTTGGCGGTCATCGACTGGCGCAGGACCGGGTCGTCGAGCAGACGGGCCGCCTCGGCGACGATCAGGTCCTCGTCCGTGCCGACGAGCTTGGCGCAACCGGCGTGCAGCGACTCGACCCGCTCGGTGACCTCACGCAGGACCAGGGCCGGCACCTTGAACGACGGCGCCTCCTCCTGGATGCCGCCGGAGTCGGTGAGCGCCAGGTACGCGTTGGACAGCAGCCGGGCGAGGGCCGGGTAGGGCAGCGGGTCGGTGATCGTCACCCGGGGCACCCCGGCGAGGCCGGCCTCGACCTGGGCGCGGACCGCCGGGTTGGCGTGCGCCGGCAGGACGACCCGGATGTCGGGGTACGCCTCGATCAGGCGGCGCACCGCCGAGAGGATGCGCTCCAGCGGCTCGCCCCACGACTCGCGGCGGTGCGCGGTGACCAGCACGAGCCGGGCCTCCCCGTGCTCGGCGGCGTCGACCGCCGCGGCGACCTCGACGTTCTCGAACGGCAGCGATCGGGCCGCGATCGACAGCGCCGCGTCCACGACCGTGTTGCCGGTGATGAGGACGTTGGCCGGGGAGACGCTCTCGTCGAGGAGGTTCGTCGCGGCGAGGGCGGTCGGCGCCAGGTGCAGCGCGGCGAGCTGGCCGACGAGCTTGCGGTTGGCCTCCTCCGGGAACGGGGAGTCCAGGTCGCCGGAGCGCAGCCCCGCCTCGAGGTGCACGACCGGGATGCGCCGCCAGAACGCGGCCATGGCACCGGCGAGCGTCGTGGTGGTGTCGCCCTGGACGACGACCGCGTCCGGCTTGCGCTCCTCGAGCAGGGCGTCCAGCGAGGAGATCATCGACGTGAGGAGCTCGGGCTGGCTGCCGGTGACCCGCTCCAGCGGCAGGGTCACGTCGGCCTGGACGTCGAACGCGTCGAGGGCCTGGGTCACCATCGTCGGGTGCTGCCCGCTGGCGACCAGCACCGGGGTGAGCCGGCCGGCGGCGCGCATCGCGGCGGCGACGGGCGCCAGCTTGATGGCCTCGGGGCGGGTACCGGCGATGAGGAAGACTTCGGGAGACATGTGCTGACGTCCTTTACGAGAGAGCGGGCTCTTCGACCAGGCGTTCGGTTTTCGCCCAGGCCTGTCGCCGGCTGACCTGCCGGCCGATCGCCCGCCAGGTCGAGACCAGGCCGAGCAGGAGGAAGAAGGGGTACGCGACAGCGGCGACCAGCAGTCGCCAGAGCTTCTCGTCGCCGAGCTGCATGCGGTGGACCAGGGCCCAGACCAGACCGGGGATGGTCATGCCGAGCGCCCAGAAGAGGGCGACGTGGCCCATCTGCGCCCACGAGTGGATCATGATGGTCCGTCCGTGGCCGGGGACCAGCCGCCACATCGCGACCGCCCAGAGGCCGAAGACCGCGGCCGTGCCGAAGGCGTTCATCCACGGCGCGAGCAGGTAGTACAGCATTTCCAGCAGGGCGTGGTTGCGGATCTTCCGGGAGGCGATCAGCTTCGGCACGTAGCCGACACACTGCAGGTTGCCCTGGGCCCACCGGGTGCGCTGGCGCAGCAGCCGCTTCACGTCGACGAGGCCCTGCTGCTTGACGTTGGCGATCGAGGTGTACCGGATGCGCTCGCCGTTGAGGTGCATGCGCAGCCCGAGTTCGAGGTCCTCGACCAGGCAGTGCGACCAGGGCGCGTCGCCGAGCTGCATCAGCGACGACAGCCGGGCGAACTGCCCGTTGCCGCCCAGCCCGACCGTCCCCGCGGCGTTGCGGAGCAGCTGGCTGGCGTTGGCGACGGCGGCGAACTCGAGGTCCTGCACGGCGCCCAGGACGCGGTTGCGGTTGTGGATGCGCACCCGGGTCTGCACCGCCCCGACCTGCGGGTCGCGCATCTGCCGAGACACCTCGGTGAGGATGTTGTCGCTGCCCCGCCCGTCGCCGTCGATGACGCCGACCGCGACCAGCGCCGGGTCCTCACCGTGGGTCAGAGTCAGGTCGCGGATCGCCCGGAAGGCCGCGTTGAGCGCCTCGCCCTTGCCCTTGCGGGCGTTGGGGAAGTCCCGGCGCAGCACCGTCAAACCCGGGTGGTCGATGGCGGCGAGGACGTCCGGGGTGCCGTCGTCCGATCCGTCATCGACCACCAGGACCCTGGTGCGTGTGCCAGCCGGGCCCGCCAGCGCCAGTGCGGCGGAGACGGTCCGGCCGACAACCCGTTCCTCGTTGAGGGCGGGCACGACGATCCAGAAGGTCAGCGGTTCGTGCTGGTTCGGCGCGACGGCATCGCGCCGGCGGCGCCGGCCGGCAGTGGCCGAGTCGCGGGTGGTGAAGGCCACCAGCGCCAGGTTGTATGCCGGCCAGAGCGTCAGCAGCGCGAAGCCGACCAGAAGGATCGCCGTCATGCGTCAGGCTGCGCTGCGGTTGAAGCGGGACGCCCGCACCATCAGGAAGCCGGTGACGACGAGCGCGACACCTGCGACGACGATGGCGAAGACGGGGCTTCCGGTGACTGGCAGCGACGCGGCGGTGGATCCGCCGGTCACGACAACGCCGGTGACCTTCGTTCCTGACATGACAGCTTCCCCTCGGCTATCTCTCCGGCGGTGCTTCCCGGCTCCTTGCTGGCAACCGTTGTGCACCTTGTCCGAGAAGCTTGGAACGACCGAGGGGCAATCACAATGGGTGAGGATGGTCGGATACACCCGAGCGGACCAAGTCCGCCCAACGACCTGACAGAGCCCTTACGCAGGCAAAACTCGGCGACTACGCAGAGTGGTGCGACTGTGTGTGGTAGCTCTCAGTGAAGGACGTGGGATGTTGCCAGTCGGGTGCGAACTCTGCCCAGAGCGCCAGGGCGACCCTGGCACTCTCGGGCCGGTCCGCCGGCCGCTTGGCCATGCACTGGCGGCACAGTTCCGCTACGGAGCGTGGCAGCCCGGGCGCGAGCAGGACCGGCGTGGCCACCGGTTGCAGCAACCTGGCGCCCGGTGCGTGCGGCGAGCGTCCGGTGAGCATCTGGTACAGCAGCACGCCCAGGGCGTAGACGTCCCAGGCAGGCGCATGCTCGATGCGGGAGGCCGCCGGGTGCGCGAACGGCACCGCGAGCCCGAAGTCGATGATCTTCACGCCGGCGGTGGTCAGCATGACGTTGTCGGCGGTCAGGTCGCGGTGGGCGATGCCCCGGCGATGCGCCACCGCGAGGAGCTCGGCGACGGACGCGGCGATCTCGACCGCGTGCTGCCACGGCAGCGGTCCCTCGGCCAGCCGTTTTGTCAGCGGTACGCCGTTGAGCAGCTCCATCGCGACACAGGGGACGCTGGCGCGTCCGGTGTCGAGCTCGCCGTACCCGAAGATCTTGGGCACCGTGGGATGCCGCATCCGCTGCATGAGCAGGGGCTCCCGGCGGGCCGAGTGCACGGCCCGGCCGTTGTTGGCGAACGCCGGTGCGAGGACCTTCACCGCGGCGGGGCGCAGCTGCTCGAGGTCGACGGCCTCATAGACGAGGGACATGCCGCCGCGAGCGATCGGGCGGACGAGCAGGAAGCGCTCCAGCACCCGGCGCCCCAGCTCGATCTCCGACACAATCGCCGACTATTCCCTATTCGGTCCCGATCGCGGAAGTCCCAGCGACGTTTACCACAGCCCGTGTCGATGCGATAAATACGGATATGTCGGGTGAACCAAAGGAACCGCACAGCCGATCGAAACCCATAGTTGACATCCGGGTAACCGTGGCTGACGCTGGCCGCAGGAATCGCTCTACAGGAGACGGGATGCCTGACGAGCCATCGCCACCAACCGTCACCGAGGTCGCCGCCGCCGCGGGGGTCTCCGCGGCGACCGTGTCGCGCGTCCTCACCGGCCGGGTCAGGGTCAGCACCTCGGCCCGGGTGTCGGTGCACGACGCCATCGCACAGCTCGGCTACGTCCGCCACCGCGGGCCGCGCCGGCCCGATCGCGTGGCGCAGCGACTCCCCGTCGCGGCCCTCGTCTTCGAGCCCACCGCCCGGCTGTTCCACGACACCTTCTCCGCCCGGCTGCTCGCCGGCGCCGAGGAAGAGCTGACCCGCCACGGCATCCCGCTGCTGACGATGTCCGCGACCCGCGGCACGATCGCCTCGGCGACCCAGTTCCTGACCACCGGCGGCGTCGGCGGCGTGCTGCTGCTCGGCGGGCACAGCAGCCACCCCCTCGCGGTCTCCCTCGCCGCGTCCCGGGTGCCGCTGCGGGCCACCGGCCGCCCCGCCGAGGGCCTCGAGATCCCGTTCGTCGACGTCGACAACCACGACGGCGCCCGGCAGGCCGTCGAGCACCTCATGCTGCGCGGCCGGCGCGCCATCGCGACCATCGCCGGGCCGCCGGACTCGGCCGCCGCCGCCGACCGCCTCGACGGCTACCGCCGCACCCTCGAAGCCGCGGGCCGTGCCCCCGCCGTGGCGTACGGTGACTTCACCACCGCCTCGGGTGGCCACGCCGCCGCCTGGCTGCTGGACCGCATGCCCCGGCTGGACGCGATCTTCGTCGCCTCCGACGCGATGGCCGCCGGCGCGCTGCAGGCGCTGCGCAAGGCCGGCCGGCGCGTCCCCGAGGACGTCGCCGTGGTCGGCTTCGACGACGCGCCCCTGGCCTCCTACACCACGCCGGCGCTGACCACCGTGCGCCAGCCGGTCTCCGACCTCGGCGCGGTCGCCGCCGCGCTGCTGCTGGAAGGCTCGGAGGACAGTCCCGTGCTGCCGACCGAGCTCGTCGTGCGGGCATCAAGCTAACGACGTGATGCATGACGGTCAGCTCCGGCAGGGCGACGTCCTGGCCCGCCGGTACATCCTGAGACAACCCGTCGGCGCGGGCGGCATGTCCGTCGTGTGGCGGGCCTGGGACTCCAACCTGGAGCGCACCGTCGCCGTCAAGGTCCTCGACGGCCCAGTCGGCACCGACGGCGGCCAGCGGGAGCGGATCCGCCGCGAGGCCCGCGCCGCCGCGCGGATCGAACACCCCAACGCGATCGGCGTCTACGACTACGGCGAGACGGTCACCCCGCACGGGCGGATCGCCGCGTACGTCGTCATGCAACTGCTCGACGGCGTCTCCCTCGCCGGCCGGCTCGCCGAGGGCCCGCTGCCCTGGGTGGACGCCGTCGCGGTCGCCGCCACTGTCGCCGACGTGCTGCACGCCGCGCACCGCCGCGGTGTCGTGCACCGCGACGTCACCCCCGAGAACGTCATGCTCACCACCGACGGCGTCAAGCTGCTCGACTTCGGCATCGCCGCCGACGTCGGCCAGCGCGACACGCTGACGTTCGGCACCCCGCCCTACGTGGCGCCGGAGCGGCTCGTCGGCGCGCCCGCCAGCGGCTCCACCGACGTGTACGCCCTCGGCGTGCTGCTGTTCGAGATGCTCACCGGCGCCCCGCCCCTGCAGGCCGGCACCTGGGACGAGCTCGAACGCGCCGTCGCCCTTGACCAGCGGCCCGCCCTCAACGTGCCCGGCCTGCCGCCGGCGGTGGCGGCCGTGTGCCTGCGCTGCCTCGCCACCGACCCCACCGAACGTCCCACCGCCGCCGAGGTCGCGGCCATCCTGGAATCGGCGTCAGAACGCGGCCGCCGCCGGTGGGTCACGGTGCTCGCCGTCGTGCTGGCGGCGTCGGTGCTGGCCGGGCTCGGTTACGTGTGGCGCGACGGCCAACGGCGCGACACCACCGCCCCCGCCCCGACGGTGAGCATCGTCGTGTCCATCCCTCCGGCGGTCACGGTCCAGCCGACGCCGACGGTCACACCCACGCCGACCCGGGCCCGCACCCCGTCCGCCGGCGCCACGACGGGCCAGCCGTCGTCGCTGCCGCCGTCGTCGCCGGCGACGTCCAGGCTCAGCCCGCAGCAGGCCGGCCAGGCCGTCCTCGACGTCGTCGACCGCCGCTCCGCCGCCGGAGAGATCCGCTCCGACGTCGTCGACGACATCCGCAACCAGGTCAACAACATCATGGGACAGCCGGTCGACGCCGGGCCGCGCGTCGACCGGCTCCGCAACCAGCTGGTGGACCGCCGTCGCGATGGGGGCATCACCACCGCCGCCGCGTACGACGAACTCGACGCCGCCGTGGCCGCTTTTGCCGCGTCACTGACCTGACCGTCAGGATGGACGAGACTGAGCTTCGTCTGAAGGTAGCGACGAGGGTGCGGTCCGTCGCGGTGTTCAGCCCTCCGTGACCCGCCACCGCACCCCGTGCCCGGACAGGAAGTCCATGAACGACTCCGGGTCGAATGCCTGCGACGGTGCCAGGACGCCGGCCTTGGCCCCGTCCGTGCCCTCGACCTCGCCACGCACGGTACGTCCGCCTTGTCCGGACGCCTCGACGGAGATCGTCCACCTGCCCTGCCGTCGCTGTTCGTCGTCGGGTCCTTCGGGCAGGGAATCGATGACCGCAGGGGCCGATCACGTCCTTTCAGCGCGTCGAACGACCCGCCGAGCAGACCTTCCATACGTCCGACCGGCACGTGTCTGGGCACCGCTTGTTGATGTAGTGCTGTTCTCCCGTGGTGTCGACGTAGTGCGCTCCGGCAGCGATCGCTGCGCGCACGACCGGCGCCGAGCCGAGCGAACGGCCCGGCGGTGCTGACCACGGCGTCGGCGCCCGCGAACGCCGCCTCCAGCGATCCCGAGGTCGCTACGGTGTGAAAGCAGACCGGCCGCACCTGACGTAGCCCCTGGTGCAGGAGCAATCTTGGGTCCCGCCTCAGGTCGGTGTGACGACCCGGTGCCGGACCGCCCACATCGCCGCCTCGGTCCGCGACGCCGCGCCCGTCTTGCGCAGCAGGTTGGACACGTGCACGGTGACGGTCCTGATCGAGATGCCCAGTGAGCTGGCGACCTGCTGGTTCGACATGCCGGCGGCCAGGCAGCCGAGCACCTCGATCTCCCGGGCGGTGAGGTCGCCCCCGGCCCGCAGGCTGTGCAGCAGGGTCTCCGCCTCGGTGAGCCGCCAGCCGGGCCAGTGCACGAGCAGCGCGACCGCCCGCTCCGCGTGCTGCCGCGCGTCGCCGGCCCGGCCGAGCCGCAGCAGGGCGTGCGCGACGGCGGTGTGCACCGCGGCGTCGTACGGTGCGGCCTCCACCACCTCGACGGTGCCGCTCCCGCCGCCGTCGTCGGCCGCGGCCGGGTCGCCGTGGTGCAGGTCGCCGTGGTGCGGGGCTGCGGGGTGCGGGGCGGCGGGGTGCAGGTGGTGCAGGGCGGCGGGGAGCAGGTCGACGGCGGCCGCGTCCCGGCCCGCCGCGACCGCCAGGAGCAGCCGCAGCTGCGGTGCCGCGCCGACGGCGTCGCCGACGAGGTCCTCGACCGTCGCGGCCGGCACGCCACCGTGCAGCGCCCACCGGGCCGCCTCGACCAGGCGGGCCGGCCGGCACCGGCCGACGCACTCCGCGAGGGCGAGCGCCGGGTCGACGGGGTGGACGCCGCGGGCCGCGACCGCCACCCGCAGCACCCGGACCAGGCCCACGTCACGGCCGTCGCCGTCGGCGCGGGCGAGGAGCCGGACGGCGAGGGGATCGTCGCCGCGTTCGACGGCGAGGAGCCCGGCGGTCGCCGTGAACCGGACCCGTTCGACGGGGTCGGTCTCGATCGGCAGCCGGGACCACACCAGCGTCTCCGCGCGGGCGAGATCGCCGGTCCGCAGCGCGTGCGCGACGCCGAGCGCGGTCGTGCGCCCCGCGCAGAACTCCAGGCCGGCCCGGCCGATCGCGGCCATCGCCTCGTCGAACACCCGCCGCCCCGGCACGTCACCGAGCCTGGGCAGGCTGACCGCGACGAGGTTGTTGACGGCCCGGCCGACGGTCACCGGGTCCCGGTCGTGCTCGGCGATCTGGCGGCAGGCGTGCAGCAGGGCAACGCCCCGGTCGTGCGCCCCGCTGAACGCCAGCGCGGTCCCGAGCGTGACCCCGGCCGACGCGATGCTCTCCCCGGCCTGTTCGGCGGCCACCATCGCCGCCTCCGCCAGGGGCACCACCTGCGCCGGCTCGGACAGGCGCAAGGCGCTCGCCGCCTCCGCCGCCGCCTGCCGGGCCGATGCCGCCGCGACCGCACCACCGTCCCCGGTGCCGGCCCCCGGCGTGGTGAGGGCGGCGTGGGCGTCGGCGAGTGCGGCCAGGTGGCCGGCGCGGTCGGCGAGGCACCAGCGGATCTCGGCGAGGAGCCGGTGCGCGTCGGAAATCCCGGCCGGGTCGGCAGCCTGGCGCAGCCAGTCCGCCGCGTGCCGCTCCGCGGCCGTGAACCGGCCCGCCACGAAGGCCGCGGCCGCGCCGACGCGGGCCAGGTCGCGGCGGGTGGAGTCGCGGCGGGCGGGGTCGGTGGGGTCGCCGGCGCGCAGGCCGAGGTCGACCAGTTCGAGGGCGGCGTCCGGCAGGCCGGCGGCCAGGCTGGCGTGCGCACCGCGTACCGCTGCCGCACTTGCCTCACCCAGCCGCCCGAGGGCCGCCGCGTGCCGGGCGAGGGCGGCGTCGTCGCCGAGCTCGACCGCCAGGGTCCGGGCCATGCCGTGGACCCTGGCCCGCTCGCTCGGCAGGGCGCTGCGGGCGAGGGCGTCGCGCAGCAGCGGGTGCCGGAACCGCAGCGGGCCGGCCGGGGCCAGGTCGGGGGCGATGACCAGCATGCCGAGGTCCAGCAGCCGGCGCAGCGCCGGCTCGATCTCGCCCTCGCAGACGTGCACGAGGACGTCGGTCTCGACCGGGTCGCCGAGCAGGGCCGCGGCGCGGGCGACCCGCCCGACCAGGGCCGGCTCGCCGGCGAGGGGTTCGACGAGGAGGCCGGCCACGTGCGCGGGCAGTGGCGCGCCGGCCAGGTCGCCGCGGGCGGTGACCAGCTCGGTCAGCCAGAACGGGTTGCCGCCGGTGCGGGTCAGCAGCGCCCGGACCGTCTCCGGAGCGGGGGCGCCGCCGCGGTGCGCCTCGATCAGCTCGGCGGTCTCGCGGGCGTCGAACGGCGTCAGGTGCGCCCGGACCACCGAGGGCGCGCCGCTGAGCCGGCGCAGCGTCCGCGCGGCGGCCGGTGCGAACGCGGCCTCCTGCGGCGGGCGGGTCGTGACCAGCAGCAGCGCCGGCAGGGCGGCGGTCGCGGCGAGCTCGCCGATGAGCGTCAGGCTGGCCGGGTCGAGGTCATGCAGGTCCTCCACGACGAGGACGCCGCAGCGCCCGTCGAGCAGGGTGCGGACCACGTCGACCGCGGCCCGCAGCATCGCGGCGGGCGCCAGCCGGGTCCCGGCGCCGGGGGCGGGGGAGCGCTGCGCGAGCTCCGCCGGCACGCCGCCGTCGAGGGGGTGGCCGCTGAGCACGGAGGCCAGCCAGTCGTGCGGTGCGGCGCCGAGGGTCCGGGCGGCGCCCGCCAGGACGACCGGCGGCTGCGGGTCCAGCCGCTCCAGGACCTCCGCGACCAGCCGGCTCTTGCCGCTGCCGGCCTCGCCCGTGACCAGCACGACCCGCGGCCCGTTCCCGGACGCCGCCCCGGTCTGGGCCGTCCAGGCACCCGTGATCTCGGCGAGCTCCTCGGCTCGTCCGATGAACGGGGTGGCAGGCATGCGGCCACGATACGCAGAAGTGCGTACAGACGCTGTCTGTGTCGATCGGGCACGCTGACGGCCATGGAAGAGTCGCAGCCGCGCCCCCTCGCGCTGGAGTGGGCCGCCCGGACCGAGGTCGGGATGGTCCGCAGCAACAACCAGGACTCGATGTTCGCCGGTGGCCGGCTCCTCGCGGTCGCCGACGGCATGGGCGGCATGGCGGCCGGCGACGTCGCCAGCAGGCTCGCGATCGAGGCGATGACGCCCCTCGACGAGGAGTTCGCCGGCAGCGACCTGCTGACCGCGTTGCGCACGGCCGTCTCCGACGCCAACCGGCGCATCCGCGACGAGGTCGAGGCGGACCCGGAGAAGCAGGGGATGGGCACGACGCTCACCGCGATCCTGTTCTCCGGTGACCGGGTCGGGCTCGTCCACATCGGTGACTCGCGGGCGTATCTGCTGCGGGGCGAGGACTTCGACCAGGTGACCCGCGACGACACGTATGTGCAGATGCTGGTCGACGAGGGCCGCATCACGCTGGAGGAGGCCGCGACCCACCCGCAGCGGTCCCTGGTCAGCCGGGTCCTGCAGGGCCAGCCGACCGACCCGGTCTACTCGGTGGTCCCGGCGCGGGCCGGCGACCGGTATCTGCTGTGCAGCGACGGCCTGTCCGGCGTGCTGCGGGCGGAGACGATCGAGGAGGTCCTGCGGGAGTACGACGACGTCGGTGAGTGCGCCGACCGGCTCGTGGACCTCGCCATGCGGGCGGGCGGGCCGGACAACATCACCGCGGTCGTGGCCGACATCGTGGGCGACGACGTGCCGGAGCCGAAGGGGCTGCGGCACCGGCTGAAGAGCTGGCTCGGGCGCGACGAGGTCAACGGCGCCCGTCTGCCGGCCTGACGCCGGCGTCGCGGTTGACATCGGCGGGGCGTTTGACGTCCTCCGGGGACCAGGCGGCGACCCGTTGCGCGCCGGCGGCGGCCAGGCGGTCCGGGGTGAGGCGGAACAGTGTGCGCACCAGCGCGCCGCTGAGCCTGCCCTTCGCGCCGACCAGCCGGCCGATCTGCCGGGACTGCCGTGAGATCGCGGCGGTGCGGGCGCGGCGCTGCTGGTCGTACACCTCCAACGCCGGAGGGACAGGAGCACCCTTCGGGAGCAGGAGCGCGAGGGTGACCGCGTCCTCCAGTGCCTGACAGGCGCCCTGGCCGAGGTTGGGCGTCATGGCGTGCGCGGCGTCGCCGACCAGCGCCACCCGCTCGCCGAAGCGCATCGGGGCGACCGGGTGCAGCTCGAGCAGCGGGTGGTGCAGCAGGAGCTCGGGCGGGGTCGCGTCCAGCAGCCGGCCGACCGGGTCGTGCCAGCTGCTGAGTTCGCTGCGCAGCTCGGCGAGCTGTTCGGCCGGGGTACCGGTGCGCAACGGGCCGGGCGCGGCGACGTACCAGTAGACGGTGCCGTGGCCGGTCGGCGCGTACCCGAAGCGCCAGCCGCGCGGCCCCATGGTCTCGCCACCGCCTGGTGTTTCGGCGTCCACCACCGCGCGCCAGGACACCTGACCGCTGTCGCGGATTTTCGTTTTCGGCGTGTACGCGGCCCGCACCGCGCTGCGGATGCCGTCGGCGCCGACGATCAGGTCCGCGTCGAGCGCGTGGACGTCGGTGACGGGGTGCCCGGACCTGATGGTCGCCGGCAGGCCGTCGAGCAGGATCTCGTGCAGATCGGCGCGGTGCACCATGACCGGGGGCGCGCCGAGCTCGACCCGGCTGAGCCAGCGCCCGTCCCAGGTGCGCAGCCCACCGCCGCGGATGCGGCCGCCGGCGCGTTCGACGGCGTCGCCGAGGCCGAGGTGGTGCAGCGCCCGCAGCGCGTTGGGCCACAGGGAGATGCCGGCGCCGATCTGGCGAAGGTCGGGCTGCCGCTCCAGGACCGTGACGTCCCAGCCCTGCTGTCCGAGCCCGCGGGCCGTCGCCAGCCCGCCGATGCCGCCGCCGACCACGATCGCGTGCATTGCCGTCGCCTCCTTGTTGCTACAGGTGTAGTAACTGCACGCTACACCTGTAGCATCGTGGTGTGGACGTTCGTGACGGGGATCGCAAGACCCGCCTGGCCGACGCGGCGATCGAGGTGATCGGCACCGGCGGCGTCCGGGCACTGACCCACCGGGCCGTCGACACGCGGGCGGGGCTGCCGCAGGGGACGTGCAGCTACCACTTCCCCAGCCGGGCCGCGCTGCTGACCGCCGCCCTGACCCGCATCGCTGTGCTCGACCTCGCTGACTCGTCCGCGCGCGACCTCGCCGACGTGCTGCGGGCCTGGGTCCTCGGGGATGCGGCCCGCACCCGCGCGCGATTCATGCTCATGCTCGACCCGCAGGTCCGGGCCGAGCTCGGGCCCTCGGCGGCCCGGCTGGCCGACGGTTTCGTGGAGCAGGGGACCGCGCTGTTCGGCTCGCCGGAGCGGGCCCGGCTGGCGATCGCCCTCATCGACGGGCTGCTGCTCGACGAGCTGATCCGCGGCGCCGTCACCGACGAGCAGCGCGTGGCCCGGCTCGCCGCCGTCCAGGAAATTGTCACAGCCCGGCGATAACCTCAGGCGGCTCGGATCGTTGAGCGATTTGAGCACGAATCCCCCCGTGCCTATTGCCTCGCGAAAGCGACACGACCGTGGTCAGCAACCCGCGCATGTTCTGGCTCGTCCTGGTCACCGCGGTGGCCGCGTTCAGCGCCGCCGCCTCCGCCGGTCCGGAGCTGTCCTTCGGCGCCGTCGCCGCCGGTGTCACCGCCGGCTCACTCGTCCACGCCGGCTCGCTGATCCGCCTCGCCCTGCGAATCCACCACGGCCGGCGCAGCTTCGGGCCGTGCCGCGGCGCCGGGTTCCTCGGCATGGGCGCGCTGTTCACCGGCCTCGGCGTGGCCGCCACCGGCATCGCCGCGCTCACCCCGTCGATCGCCGCGCCCGACCTCGTCGCCGCCGTCACCACCCTCGTCGCAGCGCCCACGTTCCTGCTCGGCCTGCTCCTGCTGCCCGGCACCGCGCCGACGGTCAGTGCCCGGCTGCGCCGCCTCCTCGACGGCACCGGGATCGGCGTGACCCTGTGCTACAGCGTCTGGGTCCTCGCCGCCGGGCCGGCCGCCTCCGCGCTCTCCGGCCCGCTGCCGCTGACCGTCGCCGTCACCTGCTGCGTCGCGGTCTCCGTCGCCGTGGTCACCGGCCTGCGCGCCGTCCGGCACCGCCCCGCCGCGATCGCCTGCGCCGGCGGATCCGCGCTGTCGATCGTCGGGCTCGGCGTCTTCACGGTCCTGCTGTCCGCGCTGCGCAACTCCGACGACCCGTTCGGCCCCACCGCAGACTGGGTCGCCGCCGGCCTCGTCGCCGCCGGGCTCGCCCTGATCGCCGGCCCGTTCCTCATCGTCACCGGCGCCCGCCGGGCCGACGACGTGCCCACCAGCCCGCACGCCGCCGACAGCAGCGGCACCCTCGCCGGCTACCCGCTGCTCATCGCCCCCGCCCTGCTCGCCATCGCGGTGTCGGTGCTGCACCTGCTCACCGGCGGCCGGTTCGACCGGGCCGCGCTCGGCCTCGGCTTCGCCGCCGTGGTCGCCGTCGCGCTCCGCGAAGCCCTCGCGGCCCGCGACATCCGCAGCTACGCCCGGGTCCTCGCCACCCGCGAGGCGCACTTCAAGACCCTCGTCGCCGGCTCCACCGACGTCACCGTCGTCCTGGACGCCGATTTCGTCGTGCGGTGGCAGTCACCGGCCGCGGCCCGCCAGTTCAGCCTCTCCGACCAGGACGTCCTCGGCCGCCCCCTCACCGACCTGCTGCACCCCGCCGACGCGGCCCCGGCCACCGAGGCGCTGCACGCCGTCCTCGCCGGCCGCCAGCACGTGCTCGTCCAGGCCCGCCTCCGCGACGGCTTCGGCCGCTGGCGCGACACCGAGTCCACCGTCAGCGACCAGCGCGCCGCCCCCGAGGTGGCCGGCGTCGTCGTCCACGTCCGCGACGTCGGTGACCGGGCCCAGCTGCAGCGCAGCCTCGACGAGGCCACCTGGACCGACGACCAGACCGGCCTCGCCAACCGGCGCAAGTTCCTGGCGAGCGCCGCCGAGGCGCACCGCACCGCGACCGCCGACGCCGGCTCCGTGCTCGCCGTCGAGCTCGACCGCTTCGAGAGCGTCGCCGACCTGCACGGCCCGACCGTCGCCAACGCCGTGCTCGTCGAGGCCGCCCGCCGGCTGCGCACCGCCGTCGGGCGCGACGACCTGCCCGCCCGCCTCGCCGGCGCCGGGTTCGGGGTCCTCACCGACGCGCCGCTCGTGCACGCGTTCGCCCTCGCCACCCGCCTCGCCACCGCCTTCGCCGAGCCGTTCCACCTGCCCGGCCACACCGTGCACCTCACCGCCGACGTCGGCGTCGCCGACCTCCTCGGCGCCACCGACGCCGAGGACGCCCTCCGCCACGCCGACATCGCCCGGCGCCGCGCCCGGCAGCTCTCCCGGGGCCGCGACGGCGGGCGCGTCGAGTGCTACGACAAGTCCTTCGAGGCCGCCCTCGTCCGCCGCACCGACCTGGAGCAGCAGCTCCCCGGCGTGGTCGGCCGCGGCGAGCTCGACCTCGTCTACCAGCCCGTCGTCGACCTCGTCACGCGCCGCCCGGTCGGCGCCGAGGCCCTGCTGCGCTGGCGGCACCCCCGCCTCGGCGCCGTCCCGCCGCACGAGTTCCTGCCCGTCGCCGAGGAGCTCGGCCTCGCCGAGGAGCTCGGCGAATGGGCCCTGCACCAGGCCTGCCGCCAGCTGTCCCGCTGGCGCGGCGACGGCCGCGACCTGTGGATGTCGATCAACGCCTCCGCCCGCCAGCTCGCCGCCCCCGGCTGGCTCGCCACCGTCGCCACCGCCGTCGACACCCACTGCGTCCCCGCCGAGTCTCTGATCATCGAGGTCGCCGAGGCCTCGCTGCCCGACGACGCGGGGGCGATCGAGCAGCTCGCGGGGCTGCGGGCCATCGGGGTGCGCACCGCGATCGACCACTTCGGCACCGGGCCGACCGCGCTCGCCCACCTGCGCCGCCTCCCCGTCGACGTCCTGAAGATCGACCAGGTGCTGTTCAGTGAGCCGGCGGGGCAGCGCGCCCCGGCGACACCGATCGTCGACGTGGTGGTCAGTCTGGCCCGGCGACTGGGGATCGACGTCGTGGCGTGCGGGTTGGAGACCGAGTCGCATGTCGACGTGGTGCGGGCGGCGGGGTGCCAGTTGGGGCAGGGGTTCCTGTTGAGCCGGCCGGATCATGCTGAGCATGTCGAGGCGTTTCTGGAGCGGCATCGGGCTCGGTTGTTCTGAGGCTGGGGCTGTGGTTCGCATTTTTGTGGTTGTCCAGACCAGAAACAGCGATCCACAGCACCGTCAGTAATCAGCAGGCCGAGGATGCGGCGGTGCATGCAGATTCAAAATCAGATCAATGACCAGCGCCGTCCACCCGGTCTGATGCGCCGCCCCGAGACCCGCCCCGGTATCCCCGTGGAAGTACTCGTAATACAGCAACAGGTCATGCCACCCAGGATCGTTCTGGAAAAGCGGCACGTCCCCGAACACCGGCCGCCGCCCCGAGTCGTCGTTCCGGAACAGGTTCACCAGCCGGCGGGACAGGTCGTCCGCCACGGCGGCCAGCGTCGCCATCTTGCCGCTGCCCGCCGGGTACTCCACCTGCAGGTCGTCGCCGAAGAACTCGGAGAACCGGCGGACCGCCTCGATCAGGATGTAGTTGACCGGGAACCAGATCGGGCCACGCCAGTTGGAGTTGCCGCCGAAGAGGCCGCTGGTCGACTCGCCGGGCTCGTAGCCGACGGTGTAGTCCGCCTCGCCGACGTGCACGGTGAAGGGCTCGTCCTTGTGGGCCCGGGAAAGGGTGCGCAGGCCGTAGGGGGAGAGGAACTCCTCCTCGTCGAGCATCCGCTGCAGGATGCGGATCAGCTGGTCCGGGCCGACCATCGACAGTAGGCGCAGCTGCTGACCGCCGCGGCTCTTCTTCGCGCCGACCACGTCGCCGTACTCGGGTTTGTTGGTGAGGAACCAGCGCAGGCGGGCGGCGACGTCGGGCAGGCGGCGCAGGGTGGAGGAGCTGATGATGGTGGTGGCGGTGAGGGGGAGCAGGCCGACGACGGAGCGGACCTTGAGCGGGATGCGCTGGCCGTCGGCGGTGCGCAGGACGTCGTAGAAGAAGGCCTCCTCCTCGTCCCAGAGGCCGAACTCGTAGGCGGCGTCGGCGATGTACGCGAAGTGTTCGAGGAACTTCGCGGCGATGTCCTCGTAGACGCGGTCGTGCACCGCGAGGGTGAGGGACATGTCGAGCATGTTGAGGGCGTACATCGCCATCCATGCCGTGCCGTCGGACTGTTCGAGCCGGCCGCCGACGGGAAGGGCGGCGGAGCGGTCGAACGGGCCGACGTTGTCCAGGCCGAGGAAGCCGCCCTCGAAGACGTTGTTGCCCTCGGCGTCCTTGCGGTTGACCCACCAGGTGAAGTTGAGCAGCAGCTTGTGCAGGACGCGGGCGAGGAAGTCGAAGTCCTTGGAGCCGTCGATCGCGAAGACCCGCAGCGCCGCCCAGGCGTGCACGGGCGGATTCACGTCACCGAAGGCCCACTCGTACGCGGGAATCTGGCCGTTCGGATGCATGTACCACTCGCGCAGCAGCAGCAGTAGTTGGTCCTTGGCGAATCCGGGGTCGACGCGGGCGATGGCCACGCAATGGAAGGCCAGGTCCCAGGCCGCATACCAGGGGTACTCCCACGGATCGGGCATCGACAGGACGTCGCAGCTGTTCATGTGCCACCAGTGGCTGTTGCGGCCGTGGCGGCGGCTGTCCGGCGGCGGCTCGGAGACGGGGTCGCCCTCCAGCCAGCGCGCGACGTCGAAGTGGAAGAACTGCTTGCCCCACATGAGGCCGGCGACGCCCTGCCGGACGATCATCGCCTCCTCGGGGGTGGCGGTGGGCGGGACCAGCGCGCCGAAGTACTCGTCGGCCTCGGCGGAGCGCCGCGACATCGTCGTGTCGAAGTCGGTGCGCAGGTCGGCCGGGGCGAGGTCCTTGGCGCCGGGTGCGTTGAGGTTCAGCCGGAGCCGGATCTCGTGGGTGCCACCGGCGGGCACCGAGACGAGGTAGTGCAATGCGGCCTTGGTACCGACGAGATCAGGGTTGACCGTGTCCTTGCCGTGCAGGATGTGGTCGTTGATGCCGTCCTTCGGGAACTCGCGGCCCGGCTTGCCCCAGATCCGGTCGCCGTTGGTGTCGTTGTTGCAGAACAGGGGGCGGGGTGCGCCGTCGCCGGTGAGCGCGAGGCGCCCGAGGAGCCGGTGCTCGGCGAGCAGGCCGTTGTCCTTGGCGCGGATCTCGGGCATGTAGTCACGCCCGGGCAGCCCCCACGCCCAGGTGTTGCGGAACCACAGGGTCGGCAGCAGGTGCAGGCTGGCCGGCTCGGGGCCCATGTTCTGGATGGTGATCCGGATGCACATGTCGGTCGGGCCGGCCTTGGCGTAGTCGACCTCGACGGCCCAGTAGCGGTCCTCGTCGAAGATGCCGGTGTCGACCAGCTCGTACTCGGGCTCGTCCCGGCCGCGGCGGCAGTTCTCGGCGACCAGGTCGTCGTAGGGGAACGCCTGCTGCGGGTAGTGGTACCGCCACTTCATCCACGAATGGGTGGGCGTGGAGTCCAGGTACCACCAGTAGTCCTTGACGTCCTCGCCGTGGTTGCCGAGGTCGCCGCCGAGACCGAACATCCGCTCCTTGAGGATCGGGTCCTTGCCGTTCCACAGGGCGAGGGCGAAGCAGAACGTCTGGCGGTCGTCGCAGATGCCCGCCATGCCGTCTTCGTTCCACCGGTACGCGCGGGAGCGGGCCTGGTCGTGCGGAAAGTAGTCCCAGGCCGTGCCGTGGGCGCTGTAGTCCTCGCGGACCGTGCCCCAGGCGCGCTCGGACAGGTAGGGCCCCCACCCCCGCCATGGGCGCTCCCCGCTGTCGGCCTCAGCGAGCCGGCGGCGTTCCGCGTTCCCATCGTCCTCGATCACGAAAGTCATTCTCCGTTGCAGATGTTTCGCTCAAGTTGAGCGCTGTCCCGAACTCGCCTGATGTTCTGTTTTCAGCTCCCCGTCCCTGGCGGGCCGCGGTTCTGTGGGGGGCTGCGCCACCCCACACCCCCCATGCTCGCTTCGCTCCCACTTGGGCCCTTACTAGCTCCCCGTCCCTGGCGGGCCGCGGTTCCGTGGGGGGCTGCGCCACCCCACACCCCCCATGCTCGCTTCGCTCCCACTTGGGCCCTTTGTCGGCCCCCCAATCTTGCCTTGATCAATAATCTTGTCGCGAGTTGCTCGCACTCTGCCACCACTTGCCACCAAGATTGTGCCCATGGTGGTGTTCGGTGCGCAGGTATGCGGTGATTTGTCGGCCGGGGCGGCCCGGGAGTGGCTGGTGCCGGACGGCACTGGCGGCTATGCGATGGGCACCGTCTCCGGGTTGCGAACCCGCAGGTACCACGGCCTGCTCGTGGTCGCCGAACCCGGCCGGCCGGCCCGCCGGCACCTCGGGCTGGCCGGGCTCGACCCGGTCCTGACGCTGCCGTCCGGGGCCACTGTGTCCCTCGCCACGCACGAGTGGGACGGCGGCGTGGTCAGCCCCGAGGGCCACACGCTGCTGGAGCGCTTCGAGCTCGTCGACGGCCTGCCGCGGTGGCGCTGGCGGATCGGGCCGGTCGTCCTGGAGCGCCGCCTCGCGATGGTCCACGGCAGTCCACACGTCGGCGTGGTGCACCGCCTGCTCAGCGCGCCCGGCCCCGTGACGTTCACGCTGAAGGCCCTCGTCACCTGGCGCGACGCGCACGGCGAGCGGGGCGCGTCCGGGCCGCCACCCGTGGTGGAGTCGAATTCCGGCGGCGCGGTCGTCGAGCGGGCGTTCCGCTTGCACGGCCCTTCCTGGCAGCCGGGTGGTCAGTGGTACCGAGGTGCCTACGCCCGTGAGGAGGCCGCCCGCGGGCTGAACGCGACCGAGGACCTGTGGTACGCCGGGGAGTTCAGCGCGCGGTTGCACGCCGGCGAGGCCCTCGAAGTGGAGGCGTGGGCTGGTGAGGGCGAGGCGCGCGGCGCACAGCGGATCATCCTCCGCGCGGAGGAGCGCCACCGGTCGTTGACGCACGACGCTTCCGATGCGGTGGATGCGGCGCTGGTACTTGCGGCGGACGCCTTCGTGGTTGCCGGCGCGCAGGGCGCGCCCGACGTGGTGGCGGGATACCCGTGGTTCGGCACCTGGGCCCGCGACACCATGATCAGCTATGAGGGGTTGTTCCTCTCGACCGGCTGGTGCGACGAGGGCCGCGAACTGCTGCGCGCCTACGCGGCCACGCTGTCCGAGGGAATGCTCGCCAACACCGCCGACACCGGGCAGACGGAGTACAACACGGTCGACGGCACACTGTGGTTCCTGCACGCCGTCGAGCGGCACGTCACGGCCACCGACGACGAGGACCTGGCGCGGGAGATCCTGCCGGGCCTCGAGCAGGTGGTCGCCGCGCACGTCGCCGGGACCCGGTTCGGCATCCGCGTCGACCCCGCCGACGGTCTCGTCACGCAGGGCGCCCCAGGGGTCGCCCTCACCTGGATGGACGCACGTGTCGACGGGATCCCCGTCACGCCGAGGGTCGGCAAGCCGGTTGAGGTCAACGCGCTGTGGATCAACGGGCTGGCTGCCGTCGCCGGGCTCAAGGAGCGGCTCGGGGGCGACGCGAGCGGGCTGCACCGGCTCCGCGAGCGGGCCACGGCGAGCTTCGGCGTCCGCTACCGGATGTTGCACTCTGCAACTGGCGTACAGGATGCAGGTTCCCTGTTCGACGTGGTCGACGGCCCGGACGGCGACGACCCGTCGACGCGGCCGAATCAGCTGCTGGCATGGAGTCTGCCGCACGGCCCGATGCGCGGCACGCCGCTGCCGGAGGAACTGTTTTCGCTGTTCACGCCGCTTGGGCCACGGTCGCTCGCGGTGGACGACCCGGCGTTCACCGGCGTGCACCGCGGGTCTCCCGGCGACCGTGACCGGGCCTATCACCAGGGGACAGTCTGGCCGTGGCTGACCGGTCCCTATGTCGATGCGGTCCGCCACAGTCAGTTAAAAAAACACGGTGAGTTGTTGGCCGGTATCGAGGCGCATCTGTGGGAGTGGGGTGTAGGTTCGGTCAGCGAGACAGCAGACGGACATGCCCCACACCGGGGCACCGGGTGCCCGTTCCAGGCCTGGTCTGTCGCGGAAACCCTGCGGGTCCGGCGAATTTTCGGCTGACCGTTACACCCCAGAAATGAGATTTGCCTCCCTGGTAACCCTCGCCCGGCAGGATGAGTCTCAAGCCCACCCACCTCGTCACACGCGAGTCTGATATGCGTGTGTCAGCGTTGGCGCGCGTGGGTACCAGGGCGGGCGTTTTCGATCAACAACTCGACTGTGGGGGCGGCCACGTGGACCAGACCATCGGCAGTGCGGCGACACCGATGAGGATCCTGATGCTCTCGTGGGAGTACCCACCCGTCGTGGTCGGCGGGCTCGGAAGGCACGTGCACGCGCTCGCCACCTCACTGGTGACGGCGGGCCACGAGGTCACCGTCGTCACGCGTCACGCGCCCGGCGCCCCTCTGGAGGAGTACTCCGAGGGCGTCCGCATCGTCCGCGCGGCGGAGGACCCGCCGCTGTTCCCCCTGGCGACCTCCACGCTGCTGGCCTGGACGATGGCCTTCAACCACACGCTCACCAGGGCCGCCCTGCGCGCCGCGGCCACCGGTGAATACGACCTCATCCACGCCCACGACTGGCTCGTCACACACACCGCCGTGACCCTCAAGGAGTGCCTCGACCTGCCGCTGGTCGCGACCATCCACGCCACCGAGGCCGGCCGGCACCAGGGCTGGCTGCCCGACGAGATGAACAAGTGCATCCACTCCGTCGAGTGGTGGCTGGGACACGAGGCCTGCCGGGTGGTGGTCTGCTCCGAGTACATGCGCTGGGAGGTGACCCGGCTGCTCGACCTCGTGCCCGGCCGCGTCTCCGTCGTCGCCAACGGCGTCGACTCCAGCGTCTGGAAGGCCCCGTCCCGAGCCGTCAACGCCGCCCGCGCCAGGTTCGCCGGTGAAGGTCCGCTCCTCGGTTACGCCGGCCGCCTGGTCTACGAGAAAGGCGTGCAGGACCTCATCGCCGCCCTGCCGGAGCTGCGGGCCAGGCACAACGGCCTGCGGGTCGTCATCGCCGGCGACGGCCCGCACCGGGCCGAACTCCAGGAGGACGTGCGGCGGCTGCGGCTGCAACGGGCGGTCAGCTTCGCCGGCTTCATGGGCGAGGGCGAGCTGCCGGCGCTCATGGCGGCCACCGACGCCCTGGTGGTGCCGAGCATCTACGAGCCGTTCGGCATGGTCGCCCTGGAAGGGGCCTCCGCGGGTGCGCCCCTCGCGGTCGCCGCGACCGGTGGCCTGGCCGAGATCGTCGAGCCCGGCGAGACCGGTGTGACGTTCCCGGCGAAGAGCCCCGAGGCGCTCGCCGCGTCCGTCGGCACCCTTCTCGAGGACGAGCCGTTCGCCCGGCGGGTCGCGAAGAAGGCCCGCACGATGGTCGGCCGCAAGTACGGCTGGTCCACCATCGCGGCCAACACCGCCGACGTCTACCGCACGGCCATCACCGAGGCGCCCGGCTTCGCCGCGAGGCAGGCCGCCGCGGTCCTTGAGCACGGCCGGCCGCAGATCGTCGTGCCCGACGGCAACCTTTTGACGATTTAAGTCGGATGTTTGAACGGCCCCGGCGGGAAGTTTGCCGGGGCTGTTCGCTTTTGGGGTCTCGCATCCCGGCCAGTTCACGATTAGGGTCTCTGGGGTACAGCGACCGGAATCAATCAGGACGGCGACTGGGTGAGCGGGACGGCTGACGAAGTCCTCGGCAACAGGTACCGGCTCATCGCACCCGTCGGCACCGGCGGCATGGCGGTCGTGTGGCGGGCCCAGGACCTCGTGCTCGATCGGGACGTCGCGATCAAACTGCTCGCCGAGGAGCTCGCCAACAAACCCGGCAACCGGGAGCGCATCCGGGCCGAGGCGCAGGTCGTCGCCCGGCTCCAGCATCCCAACATCACCGCCGTGCACGACTACGGCGAGGCCGGCGACGCGTTCACGGTGGGCCGTCACGGCCGCCGGCCGTACGTCGTGATGGAGCTTCTCGAAGGCGAACTGCTGTCCAACCGGCTGCGCAGCGGACCCATGTCGTGGCGCCGCGCGACCCAGATCTGTGCCCAGGTCGCTGCCGGGCTCGCCGCCGCGCACGAGCGGCACGTCGTGCACCGCGACATCAAGCCCAGCAACATCATGCTCACCGCCGCCGGCGCGAAGATCCTCGACTTCGGTGTGGCCGGGCTCACCGGCTCGTTCGACCCCGACGACGAAGACGGCACCGTCTTCGGCACCCCCGCCTACCTGGCCCCCGAGCGGCTCCTCGGCGGCGTCGTCGTCCCCGCGACCGACGTGTACACCGTCGGCCTGCTCGTCTACCGGTGCCTCACCGACCGGCTGCCGTGGCACGCGGACACGCCGACCCAGATGATCGCCAACCACGTGTACGAGCCCCCGCATCCGCTGCCGGAGATCTCCGGCCTCCCACTGGAGATCGGCCGGCTCGTCGCCCGCTGCCTCGCCAAGGACCCCGAGGACCGGCCGTCCGCCGCCGAGGTCGCCGGGGTCCTCGCCGCCGCCACCGGCATCCACGTCGTCCTGCCCGGGGAGGACGGCTCCTCCACCCAGGAGGTGCACGCGCCCCACGCGATCGGGGCGCGGCACCGCGAGCCGGGCGGCGCGACCTTCGGCCGTGAGGTGACCGTCCCGCGCCGCCGCCGGGCCGCCCGCCGGCGCAGCCGCCGCGCCCTGGCCGCATCGATCGCCGCCGTCGTGGTCGCCGGCGGCGCCGGCTGGCTCGCCTACTGGAAGCCGTGGGCGCCGCGAGCCGGCTGCAACGTGGACTTCTACATCCATCCCGAAATGGACGCCGGCGGCGACCGCCCGTTCTCGGCCAGGATCACCGTCGCCAACACCGGCAACCGGCCGGTCAACCCGTGGACGCTGCGCTTCCTGCTGCCCGGCGGGCAGGTCGTCGACCGGATCGACGGCGGCATCGCCACGTGGGACCGCATCGGCGGTGGGGTGTGGATGACCGGCGTCTACGCGCTGCCACCCGGCAAGGCGCTCACCGTCGGCATGACCGGCGGCGGTGGCAACCCCAGCCCGCCGAGCAACTTCACCGTCAACGACGTCGACTGCGACACCCGGATCTCCCAGCGACCGCCCGGCTCCGCGCTCCCACCGATGACCGACCTGGTCCCCGCCCCCGAGGGCAAGGACCGACCGGCCAAGGACGACCGTCCCCCGCCGCCGCCCGGCGGTGGTGGCGGACCCGGCGGCGGGCCCGGGGGCGGCCCGCCGCCCGGGGAAGGCGGCGGTGGCCCTCCGCCGTCCGGGCGGCCGTCGAGTTCTGCGGCCTCCGCGCCACCGAGTTACGTTGTGAGTCGTGCCTGAACGGTTTCCCGGCCCCGTCGGGTTCGTCTTCGGCGGTGGTGGCGTCCTCGGCGCGGTCGAGGTCGGTATGGCCCGCGCCCTGCTGCACGCCGGGATCCGCCCCGACCTCGTCGTCGGCACGTCGATCGGCGCGTTCAACGGCGCGGCCGTCGCTGCCTCCCCGGACGAGCGGGTCGCCGACCGGCTGACCGAGCTGTGGGTGTCGCCGGAGGCCCGCACCGTCTACGGCGACTCGCTGCCCCGGCAACTGGGCCGCTTCGCCCGCCGGACCCACCTGCACTCACCGGCGCCGCTGCGCCGGCTGCTGACCCGGGAACTCGGCGCCGACACCACCTTCGACGACCTCGCTGTGCCGTTCCAGTGCTGCGCGGCCAGCATCGAACGCGCGGCGGAGCACTGGTTCGCCAAGGGCCCCTTGGTCGAGGCCGTCCTGGCCAGCTCCGCGGTGCCCGGGTTGCTGCCACCCGTGCACCTCGGGGATGAGCACTTCATCGACGGCGGGATCGTCAACTCCGTGCCCGTCGGCCGCGCCGTCGCCCTCGGCGCGAAGACCGTCTTCGTCATGCAGGTCGGCCGGATCGAACGCCCGCTGCGCCCACCGCGCCGGCCGTGGGAGGTCGCGCAGGTCGCGTTCGAGGTCGCCCGCCGGCACCGCTTCTCCCGCGAGCTGTCCGAGGCGCCGCCGTCGGTGACCGTCCACGTCCTGCCCACCGGCGGCGGCACCACACGCGACGACTCACCGCTGTCCTACCGGAACATGACCCTCGCCCGGGCCCGCATCGACCGCGCGTATGACGCCTCGTGCCGCTACCTGCAAGCGGCTTCCTGATGCCGCCGCGCTGGCTACGACGGGTCGTGCTCACCCCGGTCTTCCTCGTGGTCATCGTCGCGGTCCTGCTCACCATGCCGGTCTGGCTGCTCGTCGCGGCCCTGTGCGCACCGTTCGGGACCGGACGGCTGCGAGCCCTGCGGGTCACCTGGATGCTCGCCGTCTACCTGCTGCTGGAAGCGGTCGCGCTGGTGGTGCTCTTCGGCCTCTGGGTCGGCAGCGGGTTCGGCCTTCGCCTGCGGGGACCACGCTTCCAGCGGATCCACTACGTGCTGACCGGCCGGTTCCTGCGGGTGCTGTACGAGCAGGCCCGCTGGGCGCTCGGCGTGAAGGTCGCGGTCGTCGGCACCGACCCCGACGTGGCCGCGCCCGGCCAGCCGGAGCTGGTGTTCTGCCGGCACGCCGGCCCCGGCGACTCGTTCCTGATCATCCACGCGCTGGTCAACTGGTTCGACCGGGAGCCGCGCATCGTCCTCAAGCACACCCTGCAGTGGGACCCCGTCATCGACGTCATGCTCAACCGGCTGCCCAACCAGTTCCTCACCGCCGGCGGCGGTGACCCGTCGCACGTGGCCCGCCTGGCGACGGGCCTCGACGACAACGACGCCCTCGTGCTCTTCCCGGAGGGCGGCAACTTCACCCCGACCCGGCGGGAACGCGCCATCCAGCGGCTGCGCGACCTCGGCCTGCACGCGATGGCCGAACGCGCCGCCCGGATGCGGCACGTCCTCGCGCCCCGGCCCGGCGGGACGCTCGCGGCGCTCGACGCCGCGCCCGAGGCCGGGGTCATCTGGGTCGCGCACACCGGCCTCGACAAGCTGCTCACCGTCGCGGACCTGTGGCGGCACCTCCCGCTCGACCTGACCATCACGATGCGGTGGTGGTCCGTGGACGCCGCGGACGTGCCGGTGGGTCACGAGCAGCGGGTCGACTGGCTGTACGAGTGGTGGGCCCGCATCGACGCGTGGATCGACCAGCACGGCCCGTCCTGACCGGCGCGGCCCTGCGTTGTCGGGCCTCTTGCTTCTCACCGGGGCCTGGTGCGTCCGTGCCTTCCTCACGGGCCTGGTGCCCCGTGGCTTCCTCACGGGGCCTGGTGCGTCCGTGGTGCGGCGTTCGTGGAGAATGGCCGGATGCGATTCGGGGTGCTGGGCACGGGACACTGGGCGAGGACGACGCAGGCGGCGGCCCTGGCGGCGCACCCGGACGCCACCCTCACCGGTGTCTGGGGCCGGTCCCCGGCCAAGACCGCTGAGTTCGCCGAGTCGTTCGGGACCACCGCGTTCGACGACGTCGACGCGCTGCTTGCCACCGTCGACGCGGTCGCGATCGCCCTCCCGCCGGAGATCCAGGCCGACCTCGCCGTCCGGGCCGCCCGCGCCGGCAAGCACCTCCTGCTCGACAAGCCCCTGGCGCTGACCGTCGAGTCCGCGGCCGCGGTCGTCGACGCGGTGGCGGCCAGCGGCGTCGCGTCCGTGGTCTTCTTCACCAACCGGTTCATCCCGGCCGTCGACACCTTCCTGCGCGACAACGCCGCCCTCGGCGGGTGGTACGCCGCGCACGCCACCATGTACGCCTCGATCTTCCAGCCCGGCAACCCCTATGCAGGCTCGACCTGGCGCAAGGAGCACGGCGGGCTGTGGGACCTCGGCCCGCACGCCCTGTCGGTGGTGCTGCCGCTGCTCGGCCCCGTCGTCGACCTCAGCGCCGCCGACGGCCCCCACGACACCGTGCACCTCCTCCTGCGGCACGACAGCGGGGCGGCGAGCACGCTGTCACTGACGCTCGACGCGGCACCGGACGCGACGTCGTTCGGGTTCTCGTACTTCGGCGAGCACGGCGCGCTGACGCTGCCCGCCTGGGGCGTCGACACCCCCGTCGACGCCTTCGGCCATGCGGTGACGGCCCTGATCGGCGCGGCGGGCGGCACGCCGCATCCGTGCGACGTGCGGTACGCGGCCTCCATCACCGGGATCCTGAGTGCGGCGGACCAGGCCCGCCGCACCCAGATGATCGTCGCCGTCTGACGTTTGCGGCCGTTGCCGCGCCTTCGCGGCGGTTCGTAGCCGCGGTTTCGCGGCGGTTCAGTGCATGCGGGTGACCGCCGCCCGGAGCCGCCGGACGTCGCGGATGCGCCGCTCGTAGGTGGTGGCCAGGGCGACCAGCACCAGGCCGGCCACCGCGAGGGGTGCCCACCTCGGCAGCAGGTCCCAGTACACGGCGATCTCGTGCAACGCGATGACCACCAGGACCACGCCGCCGGCGACGGCCGGAGCCTGCAGCCGCCGCACCGCCCCCAGGACGACGACGGTGAGCGCACCGACGCCGAGCAACAGCCGCCGGGCCGGCTCGCCCTCGCTCACCAGCACCGACGCGAGGCTGGGCCCGAACGAGGCGAACAGCGCGGGCCCGTACGCCACCCAGCTGCTGAGCGGCTCCTGGCCGGCCGGGCGGCGGCGGATCGCGTACCAGCCGACGGCGGCGGCGATCGCACCGGCCGGCAGCGTGTACGCCTCCAACTGGGCGACCTCGTTGGACGCGAGCACCAGCCAGTACGCGACCAGTTGCGCGGCGGCCGCCGCCCCGGCGAACGCGACCCGGGGTCCGCCGGCGAGCGCCCGCAGGCCGAGCGCCAGGCCCCAGAGGCTGCTGATCCCGGCCATTGCGGCAAGGTCGCCACTGGCGAGCAGGAACGCCACCACGGCGGTGGCGTGGGCGACCACCTCGAGCACCTGCGCCTCACCCGGTAACTGCCCCTGCGCCAGGCTTTGCCCCTGCGCCAGACTTTGCCCCTGCGCTTGTGCCGGACCCTGGCCGTGCGCTTGTGCCGGGCCCTGCGCCTGTGCCGGGCCCTCGGTGTATGCCGGGACCGGACCTTGAGCCGGTGTCTCAGCCGGCGCGGGGCCGGGCTGCACGGGGCTTGCAGCCGGCCGGAGCCGGCGGATGACGACCGACGTCACGAGGACGAGGGCGGCGGCCAGCAGCACCCAGTAGCCGGTCCACCGCAGTGGCAGGTCAGCCGCGCGGGCCGCGGTGAACGCCAGCCACCCGGCGCTGACCGCACCGACCAGCCAGCCGAGGACCCGCGCCGTCCCGGTCCGCCCGGCGACACCGGCGACCGCGCCGGTCACCAGGACCGCGGCCAGGGCGGACAGCGTCGCGGGCTTCGTCGCGAGGCAGCCGGCGAACCCTGCCCCGGCGGTGAACCAGCACGTGAACGCCCCCACGTTGGCCGGCAGCGCCCGCGACCCGGGCCCGACCAGCGCCGCGACCAGGGCCGTGACCAGCCCACCGGCGAGCGTGACGGCCGGCACCGCGGGCCACGGCGCCTCGACGGCCAGGCAACCGAGCACCACGGCCAGGGTCGCGGGCGCTCCCGCGAGGGTCCACACCGCAGTCCGGGTGCGCCGCCCGACGAGCACCGCCAGCACCGTGATGAGCCCGAGCGCCACGGCGGCCGGCCCCGGCCCGAACGCCTGCGCCTCGTCGGCCCACCAGCGCCCCGTCGGGTCGAGCCCAACCCCGGTCGGCGCGCCCTGCCAGACGGCGCCGAGCCACCGGTACGGCCGCAACAGTGTCTCGAACACCGCCGGCGCCACCGCCACCAGCGCCACCAGCGCGGGGATGACCGCGGGCAGCGCCGCCGGCACGAACCATGCAGGCACGGTTCCTACCGAGGTAGGAGTGCCGTTGCCAGGCTCCGACCAGTGGGTGACACCGGCCGCCACGAGCCAGACCGCCAGCACGGCCGCGGCCGCGAACACCCCGAACGGCAGGTGACCGCCGCCCAATGCGGACAGCTCAGCCGCGGTCAGGGTCACCCCGAGACCGGCCAGCGCCACGCCGAGCACCCCAGCCACGCCCGCCACCACCGCGGCGCCGGACACCCGCACCGGGCTGGCTGCCGCCACCGGGCTGGCCGCTCCGGCCACGCCGGCCACCGCGCCGGACGGCAGTTCCGCGCCGGACGGCAGTTCTGCGGCGGCGAGTCGTTTCGCGGCGGCGGATGCTGCTTCGGCGCCGGACCGTTCGGCGGCGCCGGATGTCGCTTCGGCTCCGGACCTGGTCCGGGCCACGGCGACCAGGACCGTCGCCAGCACCAGCCCGGCCGCCGCCCCGAACATCGGCGCCGGCACCGACAGCGCGCCGCCGGACCAGGTCAGCCGGACCGCCGCCGCGACGAGCAGCGGCATTCCCGCCAGGCCGACGGTGACCGCGGGCGCCGTGAGCTGGACCGTCCTGCCCTTCGCGGCGACCAGCACGCACACCGCGACCAGCCCGACCATGCTGAGCAGCGTCGCCGCCGGCGTGTCCAGCCCGACGAAGACGGCGTGCACCGCCACGACCGGCAGCCCCACGGCCGCCCACCACCCGTCCGGCAAGTTCACCCTCGACAGCCCCGCACCGGCCGGTTGCCCCACGCCGCCCGTCGTTTGTGCCACGCCGCTCGCCGGTTGCCCCACGCCGCCCGCCGGCGTCGTCGTAATGCTTTCGGCGGCGGCCAGCTGACCGGTGGCGGGGGCGGTCGCGATGGCGGGGGTGGTCGCGGGGGCGGTCGCGCGCTGTGCGGGCCAGCACAGCGCGGCGACGGACAGGCCGGCCAGGACGGCGAAGTCCAGGACGGACACGACCGACAGCGGCGCGTCGAACGATCCCGGGACGGCGAACGCGACCAGCACCACCGCCGGCCACACCACCCAGCGGAACCGGGTCAGCACGAAGAACGCCGCGGCGACCGGCAGCAGGGCCACCGGAACCTGCCAGGAGAACACTGCGTCCATGGTGGACATCGGGCCGTTCCAGGCGGGCAGGGCCCAGTCGACGGCGGAGCCGGCGGCGAGCAGGGCGGCGCCGGCGTACGGGAGGGCGGCCACACCGGCGACCACCAGCGCGCCGACCCGCGCGCCGGCGCGGACCCGGTCCGGCAGCACCATGACGGCGAGCGCGACCAGGACCGGCACGCAGGCGAACGCGATGACCTGCTGGTTCGGCACGACCTCCGCGAGGATCCGCACCGCGACGAGCGCGACGATGCCGACCGCCACCCCGGCGCCGGCGTGCGCCGTGTCCGGGTGCATGAGACTGGCGATCACGATGACCGCGGCCAGCGACAGCATCGCGGCACCCGCGCCGAGCGCCCCGGTCACGCCGTCCACCGTGGACAGCGCGATCAGTCCCTGCAGCCCCGCGACCACGACCGCGAGGCCGGCCCCGACCCACGCGGCCTTCTCCACCGTCCGGGCGAGGAGCAGGTCGAGTGCGGCGATCGTGACGAACGTGAACGTCCAGCCCGTCGCCTCGAACGACCGTTCGACGGCGAGCAGCGGCAGCACCGGCTGGGCCACGAGGACGGCCGCGAAGCGGGGACCCCGCAAGCCGGTTGCAACGGCGTACCCACCGGCGATGACGGCGGTGATCGCGAAGACCAGCCCCGTGTACGTGCTCGGCCGGGTCGTGCCGGCGAGCCCGGCGAGGTTGACGTACCAGGCGGCGTAGCCGTCCAGCAGCACGAGCAGCAGCCCCAGCGCGGCGAACGTCTCCGCCGTGGACCGCAGCCCTCGCGCGAGCGCGACCGGCGGCACCGCGAGGGTGATCAGCGTGACCGTCGCCAGGATCGCGGCCCGCCCGAGCACCCCGAAGCTCGCCCAGGCAACCGCCGTGAACACGATCGCCGCGCTGCCGAGCAACAGGCCACCGAGGATGAACAGCAGGTTCTGCACCGTCCGGGGGCTGGCCTCGGGCTGCCCCACCGGAATGAGCAACGGCCCGCGGCCACCCGGCGCGAGGCCCGGCCCGCGGCCACCCGGCACGGAGACCGGCTCATGGCCACCTGGCACACGGGCGGGCCCGTCGCCACCCGGCGCGGGCACGGGCCCGGCCGGCGGCTGGTGAGGTGCGGTGGGAGTTGGCTGGGCCGGAGGCATCGCGGGGGACAGTGCGCGTCTGGCTGCCTGCACCGCCTGGCTGACCCGCGCCGCAAGGATGTTGCGCTGTGCGAGCACCGCGTTCAGCCGCTGGACCGCCGCGCGGTACTTGCTGCGTGCCTCGCTGAGCTCCGCGCGGGCCGCCTCGACCTCGGCGAGCAGTTCGTCGGCGCGGACCCCGAGCCGTACCACCTCGGCGGCGTCCGGGAACGGCGCCCGACCGCAACCGGCGCAACCGGCCTCCAGGTCGGCCTGGCCGCCGCAGAACGGGCACGGATACGTCATCATGCCGATCAGGATGATCCTGCAAGGCCGTTGCGCATATCGGGTGCCCTACTCATCCTCGTCTGAGTAGTGAGATCTTCCTGTCCCGTGAGTGACGCGGCATGCTGGCGGGATGCGGTTGCTCACCGAGGCTGAGTACAAGGCGACGATGGAGCCCGAACCGATACAGATCGGTCCGGACGACGAGCCGCCGTTCGACTTCTGGCCCTACTTCGACGCTATCCCCGAGGCGCACCTCGGCGGCCACGACTTCAGCGAAGGCAGCGTCAACTACGCCTGGCAGATGCCCGTCGGCAAACTGCAGCACGTCCTGGTGAACTGCGAGACCCCGAACGTGTTCCTGGTCCTCGTCCTCGACCTGCGCACCGAGACCGTCCTGGGCCACTACCTGCTCGACATCTACGGCGTGTGACCACCCGGTGGCGGACTACTCGTCCAGCCCGCGCTCGATCGCATAGCGCACCAGGTCGACCCGGCTGTGCAACTGCAGCTTGCCGAGCGTGTTCTGCACATGGTTCTGCACCGTGCGATGCGACAGCACCAGCCGCTCGGCGATCTCCTTGTACGTGACGCCCTTCGCCACCAACCGCAGCACCTCGGTCTCCCGCTCGGTCAGCCGCGGCGCGTCGGGGTCCTCGGCCCGCGTCACCGTCGCCAGCCGGCGGAACTCCCCGAGCACCAGCCCCGCCAGCCCGGGCGTGAACACGGCGTCCCCCTCGGCCGTCCGGCTCACCGCGGCCAGGAACTCCTCCCGGGCCGCCGACTTCACCAGATAGCCGGTGGCACCGGCCTTGACCGCGTCGAGCACGTCCTGCTGCTCGCCGCTCGCCGACAGCATCAGGATCCGCACCTCGGGGCACGACGCCAGCAACCCCTGGATGACCTCGACGCCGGACCGGTCGGGCAACTGCAGATCGAGCACCACCACGTCGGGCCGCACCGACCCCGCGATCCGGACCGCCTGCGCTCCTTCGCCGACCGCGGCGACGACCTCGTAGCCGGCCTCGGCCAGATCCCGGGCGACACCCTCACGCCACATCGGGTGGTCATCGACCACCATCACCCGGAGCCGTCCCGCTGCGTCCACACCCAGCACCCTATAGGTCCGTTTCCCCGCCGGCTGCCCGTGTCCATCGCGTGCGTGGCCGATCGATCCCGGCGCGCACCGCGCGGAGTTCGATCACGCCTGCAAGTTCGTCCGCCAGAGCACCGGGGAGATCCACTCCCGGCGCAGTACGAGCGGGCAGAGGAAGCTGATCCAGACCTCGGCAGTGCCGGATCTGGCGTCGGGCCCGCTGGGGTCGTTGCCGGATTCCGTACAGTCCGAAGGATCCCCGGGCACCTGAAGCCGGAAATCACTCGGCTTGTCGCGCCACCGCCCGCCGGACACCATCGCCGGCCGGAGTCGCGAAGGGCCGATCGAGGCTGCGGGATGGCGGGGGTCAGCGGGGGACCTGGAGTTCGATCTCGGTGCCTGTGGTGGGGGTGCTGGTGATGGTGGTCGTGCCGCCCAGGTCGCGGATGCGGCCGCGGATCGACTGGGCCAGGCCGAGGCGGCCCGCCCGCTCGGCTTCGGTGAGGCGGCCGTCCGGGATGCCGGGGCCGTTGTCGCGGATCGTGACGGTGACGGTGTCGTCAAGCTCCTCGACCAGCAGCCAGGCGCTGGCGTCCGGGCCGGCGTGCAGGCTGACGTTGTCGACGGCGGCGGCGACGGCGGCCGCGACCTCGGCGGCGATCGGGGCCGGCAGCAGGACCTCGGTGGCCGGGGCGGCGACGCTGACGCCCATGGCGCCGTAACCCGCGAGCAGGGTCCGCAGGTCGACGAGGTCGGCGGAGGACGTCTCGCGCAAGCCTGCCGCGGTGGTGGCAAGGGTGGCCGGCCTGGCGCGCTGGGTGGTGGACGGCGAACGGGACAGGCTGGCCGGGAGGCGGAAGGAGCGGCGGCCGGGCGGCTGGGGCGCCGTGGACGCGGTGCGGCGACGGGTCGTGGCGGCGGGTGGGGGGCCGCTGGACGTGACCAGGGCGCGCAGGGTGGCCTCCTGCTCGCCCGCGAGGCGGCCCAGCTCGGCTGCCTCGCCGCCGAGCTCGGCGCCGCGGCGCTGCAGGAGGGCGAGGACCTGCAGGACGGAGTCGTGGATGCCGCGGGCGAGGCGCTCGCGCTCGCGGGTGGCGGCCTCGAGCTCGGTCGCGCGCTGCAGGCGGGCCTCGGCGTCGATGGCGAGACGGGCGATGTGGCCGATGCCGACGCCGGCCAGGAGCATGAGGACCGGGCCGTTGACGGTGGCCTGGGAGAAGCCGTCGCGGACGATCACGTCGGCGCCGCTCATCAGCAGCGCGGCGATCGCGCCGCGGCGGCGGCCGCCGGAGATGGCCCAGGCGACGACGGGGCTGGCCACCCACGCCATCGGCAGGGTGGGCGCGCCGACGCCGAGGCCGTCGGGCTGGACGATCCAGCGGGTGGCGAGCAGGCAGCCGGCGGTGACCGCGAGGTCGGCGGTGAGCAGCGGCCAGTCGCGCCGCTCGGGGCGGGCATAGGCCAGGCTGCTCACCACCGTCCAGGCGGCCATGACGGACAGGACCAGCCAGCCGCCGAGGGGCCAGTGGTAGTGCTGGAAATTGCCGATCATCAGCACCGCCGCGTAGCCGAGCGCGGCGATGCGGAAGACGAGCAGCGCCCGCCACAGGGGTCCCTCGAGGGCCTTCATGGTGGGCTCAGACCCAGCGGACCGGGGGCAGGCCGGCCTCGATGAGCGCGGCGTCGGTCTGGCTGAAGGGCTTGGAGCCCAGGAAGCCGGCGGGGTTCATCGGGCTGGGGTGACCGGCCTCGACGATCTTGTGCTGAGGGTTGGTGATCAGGACGGCCTTCTTGCGGGCATAGCTGCCCCACAGGACGAACACGACCCGGCGGGGCATCGCGTTGAGGGCGGCGATGGCGGCGTCGGTGAAGTGCTCCCATCCCTTGTTGGCGTGGGAGGCGGCCTTGCCGGCGCGGACGGTGAGGACCGCGTTGAGCAGCAGGACGCCGTCGCTCGCCCAGCCGGTGAGGTCACCGTTGGTGGGCGGGGTGACGCCGAGGTCCTCGCGCAGCTCCTTGTAGACGTTGCGCAGGGACGGCGGGATCGACACGCCGGGGCGCACCGAGAAGCTCAGCCCGTGGGCCTGGCCCTCTTTGAAGTAGGGGTCCTGGCCGAGGATGAGCACCCGCGCGGCCTCCGGCGAGCAGAGCCGGAAGGCGGTGAACAGATCCGGCAGCGGGGGATAGACCGGGCCGGCCGCATACTCCGCCTCCACGAACGTCTCGAGCTTGTGCACGATCTCGAGGTCCAGGTGCGGCTTCATCAGGTCCCGCCAGCCGGCGGGGAGCAGCTCGAGCAAATCCAACGACATGCACCGCACTCTACGAAAGCGGTACGACAAAAAGTCGAAAGGTACCGGGCGCAAAACGCGGAGGTATGTCGGAATTGGCAACATTGCCGCGCTGAACCCGGGAGACTGGACGCGTGGCACACGTAGGACCGGTCGGAACTGGTGGCGAGCGGTTGACTGTGCTCTGGGCATGGCGGCAGGCCCAGCTGGAGCAGCACGACCGGGCGGCGTCGCCAAGACCCCGGCGTCAGCAAGATCAGCCAAAGGACAGTCTTGCACAGGACGGTCCCACGGACGGGCCGAAACCCGGCGATCAGGGCTATCTGACGCAGCTCCAGCAGCGCCTCCGGGACACCGTGAAGGAGCGAAGCGTCGTCGCACGGCTCGCGGACGTGCCGCCGGAGCAGCGCACCGTCCTGCACAGCGCGATCGCCGCCGATCCCGGGGCCGCCGAGCGTGGGTTCGTCTGGCTGCTGGAGCACTTCGACCAGCCGAGCGCCGTCGTGCCGCACTTCGCCCAGCTGGCCCCGGCGCTCGACGCGCTGATCGGGCCGCGAAGCCGGCAGCTGGATCTGTTCGGTGAGGCACTCGTGGCGGCCGTTCGTGACACGTACCGCGGCGAATGGAGCGACGACCACGACGGTGCGTGGCGCGAAGGCTGGCGGTTCGTGGTCGGCTGGCTGCGCCAGGCCAAGTCGTTGCAGCAGGACGAGATCCCGTCCTGGACGGCCACCGTCCTGGCGCACGACCAGCGCCGCGACGACGTGGCGGTGCTGCGCCTGGCCACCGACCTGCCGTATCCGGCCCGCGCCGGGCAGCGGGCCGTCATCGAGCATCCGTTGGTGCCGGACGCGTGGCGGCCCTGCTGGATCTCGGCGCCGCCGACCGACGACAACCGCCTGGAGCTGCACGTCCAGGCCATGCCGAGCGACGACGCGACCGGCGCGCTGGTGCACGGCACCCGGGTCGGCGACCGGGTGCGGCTGCACCGGGCCGAGGGCGAGTTCGTCATCGAGAAGCACGGCCGGGCGATCCTGATCGTCGCGGAGGACGTCCACGTCGCGCCGGTGAAGGCGCTGCTGGACGAGCTGGCGGCGCGCCAGGACGAGCGGGTGGTGCACCTGTTCTGGGGTGTGTCGGCCCGCGACGACCTGTACGACCTGGAGTCGCTGCGGGCCCACGCCGCCCAGTGCGCCCACGCCACCGTGCATCCGGTCGTGGCGCGGGGGCCGTCACACCCGTATCTCGGCGGTTCCCTGCCGCAGGTGGTGGTCGACTTCGCCGAGTGGACCTCCCACGACGTCTACCTGTGCGGCACCCCCCTCGGGGTCGGGGTCATGCGCAACATGCTCATGCAGCGGTCGGTGCCGGCCGGCCGGATCCACCCGGTCACCCTCGAGCGGCTCGCCACGACACCATCGTTGCGGTGATCACGGTGTTGCCGGAGTAGGTGCTGGTCGCCCGGTCGAAGGTGCCGCCGCAGGTGACCAGCCGCAGCTGGGGCCGGTCCGCGGGGCCGTAGACCAGGTCGGCCGGGAACGCATGCTTCGGGTAGAGGCGCACGCCGTCGACGGCGAACGTGACGGTCGAACCGTCCTTGCGGGTCACCCCGACGAGGTCGCCGGGTTTGAGCTTGCCGAGCAGGTAGAACACCGCCGGTCCGCTGTTGGCGGTGTCGACGTGGCCGACGAGCACGGCATTGCCGGTCTCGCCCGGGGTGGGCCCCCGTTCGTACCAGCCGACCCGGGAGGCCTGCCGCAGCGACGGCGGGATCAGGGTGCCGTCGCGGTCGACGTCGACCCGCTCGACCGGCGCGTCGATGGAGATCGCCGCAATGCTGAGCCCGACCGGCGGCGAGGCGGGAGCGTGTGCTGACGAACCCAGTCCGGTGGAGGCGCTGGACTCCACGACCGGCGGTGGTGCGGGCGTGCCGTAGCCGGCGCCGATCAACGAGACGCCGCTGACGGCCAGGGTGATGACGCCGACCACGGTGCCGCCCCGCCAGGTCCCGTTGGACCTGACGAGCACGTGCCGTGGCCGGTGCTTCACGCCGTCACACCGTCCGGCGGCGCAGCGCCAGGGCACCGGCCGCGCCGACCAGCAGCAGCCCTCCTCCGGCGGCCATGAGCGTGCGGTTCGGGCCCCGCGCGGTGGAACCGCCGCCGGTCGGGACCCCGCCCGACGGCGAGATGACCAGCTTGACCAGTGAGGAGCTGCCGTCCGCGCAGTCGATGCTGACGTTGAAGGTGCCGGCGCTGATTGTCGCCGGGATGTCGACCGCGACGGAGAAGGTGCCGGGCGACTTGCCGGCCTCCATCGGGATGCGAGCGGACAGCCCGAGCGTGGTCCCGGCGACGTCCGCGGACTTCACACCGTCGGCGCACACGGTACTGAACGTGACGCGGCCGCCCGGTTTGACTGTCTCCGGGGTTACCGCGCCGGCGCCCTCGGCCGCTGCGACGCCGGGGAGGGCGAGCGTGGCCGTCGTACCGGCAAGCATGGCGCCGGACAGCAGGATTCTTCGCATACTCCCATTTGCCGCCGCACCGGGGTGATCTCCGAACACCTTCCTTGGAGGAGTGACACGATGGCACTGAGGTCACCCGGTAAACTTGAGAGTTTCCAGAAACGTGCGGTTGGTCCCGCACTTCCTCCGGTGCGAGGATGAGGTAACGAGTAGGAAATATCGCACGTGAGCGCCCCGCGTGGCGGCGCGGCCAGAGCGTCTGAAATCCTGCGCGTCGGCGCCATAAGCGCCGGTCGTGGGCAATGGCGGCCGCGGCCAGAAGCCGGACTGCGGGACGAGACGGGAACGACGCGCATGAGTGAGTACAAGATCACCTACCCGGACGGCGAGCTCGACCTGCCGGCACGCAAGGCAACGGAAGGGCCCGCCGGTCTCGAGATCGGCAAACTGCTCAAGGACACCGGTCAGGTCACGCTCGACACCGGATTCGTCAACACCGCCTCCTGTGTATCGTCGATCACGTACATCGACGGCGACGCCGGCATCCTGCGATACCGGGGCTACCCGATCGAGCAGCTCGCCGAGCGTTCGACCTTCCTGGAGAGCTCCTACCTGCTCATCCACGGTGAGCTGCCGACGCCGGCCCAGCTCGACGACTTCACCACCCGCATCCAGCACCACACGCTGCTGCACGAGGAGATGCGCCGCTTCTTCGACGGCTTCCCGCGCGACGCCCACCCGATGGCGGTGCTGTCCTCCGCCGTCAGCGCGCTGTCGACGTTCTACCAGGACAGCCTCAACCCGTTCGACCAGGAGCAGGTCGAGATCTCCACGATCCGGTTGATGGCGAAGGTACCGACCATCGCGTCCTACGCCTACAAGAAGGCGATCGGGCAGCCGATGCTGTACCCGGACAACTCTCTGGGTTACGTCGAGAACTTCCTGCGCATGACGTTCGGCGTCCCGGCGACCCCGTATGAGATCGACCCGGTCGCGGTCAAGGTCCTCGACATGCTCCTGCTGCTGCACGCGGACCACGAGCAGAACTGCTCGACGTCCACGGTCCGGCTCGTCGGCTCCAGCCAGGCGAACCTGTTCGCCTCGGTGTCCGCCGGCGTCAACGCACTGTTCGGTCCGCTGCACGGCGGCGCCAACCAGGCGGTCCTGGAGATGCTCCAGGTGATCCGCGAGGACGGCGGCGACGTCGCCAAGTTCGTCAGCAAGGTCAAGGACAAGAAGGACACCGCCACCCGCCTCATGGGCTTCGGTCACCGTGTGTACAAGAACTACGACCCCCGCGCGGCACTGGTGAAGAAGGCCGCGCAGGAGGTGCTCGGCCGGATGGCGAAGCCCGATCCGCTGCTGGACCTGGCGATGCAGCTCGAGGAGATCGCGCTGTCGGACGAGTACTTCGTCTCCCGCAAGCTGTACCCGAACGTCGACTTCTACACGGGCCTCATCTACAAGGCGATGGGCTTCCCGACCACGATGTTCACCGTCCTCTTCGCGCTCGGCCGGCTGCCCGGCTGGATCGCCCAGTGGCGCGAGATGATCAACGACCCGGAGACCAAGATCGGTCGTCCGCGTCAGGTGTATATCGGTTACGGCGCACGGGATTACGCTCCGATTGCTGGCCGGTAAAGACCCGCAGCGTCAACCGGTTCTTGCTCGTTTGTACCTTGACGGAGATCGACCCCGGCTGTCTCATACATGAGGTCCATCTGGGGTCGTTGTCCGTTTTCGACAGGGGAGACCGGTTTTCATGAGCGCGCCAACGTTGTCGCCGCTACTCACCGCGGCAGTGCAGGACAGGACCTCCGGAGCGACCGGAGTGGCCCGGCAGGTCCTCGACGGCCTGGCCGAGTTCGTGCACGATCCCGTCACGCTGCGTCAGGTCGTGGCGCCGTTGCCGGAGCTGCTGCCGGGGTACGCCTCGATGTGGCACATCGCCCGCGCCGCCAACGCAGATGACCCGGGCCCTGCCCTGCGCGCGATCCGCGAGCAGCTCGACCGTGACGTCGAGGCGAGCGTCGCCACCGCGACCCGCCTGCTGCACCAGCGCGGCGGCTGGGCCCGCACCGCGCCGAGCAGCGCGCTGGTGAAGGCCGTCGCCGCGCAGCTGCCCACCGGCACCGTCGACGCGCCCGGCACCGAAGGGCTCCTGCCCGTGACGGGGCTGGCCGGGGCCGACGCGATCAGCCCCACCCGGGTGCTCAACATCAAGGGCACCCTCAAGCTCGCGCAGGGCATCCCCACGGTCGTGGTCACCACGTCGTTGAAACTGGTGCCGGAGCGGGTGTTCGACGGGCTCGGCTCGCCGCTGTTCGAGCGGATCCCACTCACTGCCTTCTGGGCCGTCGTCCTGGACGGCGAGCTGCTGACCCCGGCCGAGGTCGGCCGCCGAGCGGCCGCGCTCAGCTGACGCCCCAACCAGAACATGTGCGAATCTGTGCGGTTACGTCGGGCTCACGTTCTACATTGGACGGTTCTCCGACACTGGTAAGACGGCACGGATTGGGGGCTGTGCAGTGGCTCACGTTGGGAGTACATTGCGTTGCATCCCAAGGACGCCGGGGCCGCCGCTTCCCCCGTGGCGGCGGCCCCGGTCTTGAATCCCGGACGGCCGAGCAGGCTGACACGCGTTTCGATGGCTGCGTGCGCGGAGAGCACATCGACATGGTGACCACCGCTCGCCCGCGCGCCACGGCCCCCGCGCACGCCGCCGGGCCGTCCCCACGCACCGCGTTGTTCGTCGGCGGCATGATCCTGCTCGCCGTCCTCGTGCTGGCGGCGGTCACCGTCGCCGTGTGGCGCGCCCGGCACGAGTCCGTCGACCGCGCGTCACACACCGTGACCGCGGCCGTGGCCGGTCGCGACGAGGCGACGCTGGACCTGCTCAGCGGCGTCACCGCGGTCACCGTGACCGCCGCGGACCTGGGCGACGTGCTGTATCGGGTGCGCACCCCCGAGGGTGGCCGCATGGTCCCCGGCGTCACCGACCTCGACGGCCGGGTCGGCGTCCAGCTCAACGACACCGGCAACGGCGCGGCCGACAAGGGCGTCGTCGCCGTCGAGCTCAACCGCGACGTGCGCTGGACCGTCCGGTTCACCGCCGGGGCCACGAGCAACACCGCCGACCTGCGCGGCCTGCGCGAGATCGGCGGTGTCGAGTACATCGGCGGCGTCTCCGCCATCGAGCTCAGCCTGCCCGCCGCGAAGGGGACGGTCCCGGTGCGGATGAGCGGCGGTGCCAGCACCTTCCGGATCCACCTGCCGCAGGGCCGGCCGGTCCGGGTGATCGCCGGCGGTGGCGCCGGCAGCGTGACCCTCGACGGCACCCGCCACGACGGGGTCGCCGGTGGGGCGTCGTTCCAGAGCGGGGACACCGCCGCGAACGACAGGTTCGAGGTCGACAACACCGCCGGCGTGTCCAGCGTCGTCGTGGACCGGTACTGACACCTACAAGGGCAGGATCACTCCGGCGCCCGAGACGGGCGCGTCGACCGGGAGGTCCGGCAGCCCGAACAGCTCCGTCAGCCCGGTCACCTGCAGCAGGCGGTGCACGAACGGTGACGGGCTGCGCACCTCCATGCGGCCGCCGACGTCCCTGGTCTTGTTGTTGATCGCGACCAGGGTGCCGATGCCGATCGAATCCATGAACGGGACCCGCCGCAGGTCGACGGTGAGGACCGCCGGACGCTGGACGTCGATGGTGTCGAGCACCACCGACCGAAGCGCACCGACCGTGGCCGCCTCCAGCGGGCCCAACACTTCCACCACAAGTACATCTCCGGAGCGGTGTGTCCGGACCATCGCGTCGCCCATTGAGGTCGCGTACCCAGTCAGCGGAACCGGAAACTCACGGGTTGGCCGAGATCAGCAGTGGCAGGACACACACGTAGGCGGCCAGCAGGACGCAAGCCTCCGGCCGGGTGATCCTGCTGCCCCGCCACAGCAGCAGCCAGGCCAGGACCGCCGCGAACACCATCGCGGTGACCGCGGCGAAACCGAACGGCGCGATCGTCGAGCTGCCCGCGGCGAGACCGACGACCGCGCCGCCGATGAGGCTGTTGAAGATGTTGCTGCCCAGCAGGTTGCCGACCAGCAGGTCCCCCTCGCCGCGCCGCTGCGCCTGGACCGAGGTCATCAGCTCCGGCAGCGACGTGCCGAACGCGACCAGGGTGTAGCCGATGACCTGGTCGCTGACGTGCCACCGGTGCGCGAGGGTGACCGCGTTGTCGACCAGCAGCTGGGCCCCGCCCAGGGTCGCGGCGAGCCCAACGACGGTCCGCAGCGCCTCGACCCACCAGCGGCGCGGCCGCTGCGACACGAACGCGGCGACCTCGTCCGGCAGCGGGTCGCCGTCCTGGACCCGGGACAGCCGCACCAGCAGCGCGAGCGTCCCGACGCTGAGCACCGCCAGCAGCACCCCGGCCGCGAACTTCAGCCCGACCAGTGCGAACGCGCCGAACACCGCGACCGCCGCTGCCATCAGCGGCGCCTCCCGGACCGGCACGGACGAGCGCACCATCACCGGCGACACGACCGCGACGACCCCCAGGACCAGGGTCACGTTGAGGATGTTGGAGCCGACGAGGTTGCCCAGCGCCAGGCCCGCGTTGTCGCGGACTGCGGCGGTGCCGGACACCACGAACTCCGGGGCGCTGGTGCCCAGCCCGATCACGACGACGCCGACGATGACCGGCGCGACCCGCAGCAGCGTCGCGAGGCGGCTCGCACCCACCACCACCTGGTCGGCGCCCAGGGTCAGCAGCACCAGCCCGACCAGGCCGAGCCCGACGACGAGCAGCGTCGACATCAGTCTCCAAAGGTCCGGATCAACGGACCGACACGGTACCTCCCCCTGTCACGCCCAGATCCGTAACCGGTTCCGGTGGATTGCCCCGGCGCACGGCTGGCGCAAAGTCCCGTCGAGCCTTATCGTTTTCAACGAGACCGGCGTCTTCCCCCGTGGATGCCGGTCTCACCATTTCTGTAGCCGGTCGCGGGCACTGCCCCGTCGGCGGACCAGGACCGTCGCCAGCACCGCCGCGACGACCGAAGCGCCAAGCACCGCCGCGGCCGCGGCGTCGGCGGCCTCGCCAGGCACCGACAGGCGGGCGATCAGCAGGCTCACCGTGTAGCCGACCCCGCCGAGCATCGCCACCGGCAGCACGTCACCCCAGCCGACCTCGGGCGGCAGCGCGCCGAGCCGGATCCGCACCGCCAGCCACGCGCCGAGCAGGATGCCGACCGGTTTGCCGAGCAGCAGCCCGGCCGCGGCCCCCCGCGCCACCGGGTCGCCGATCGCGTCGGCGGCCGCGGCGAGGGGGATGCCGGCGGCGGCGAGCGCGAAGATCGGCACCACCACGCCGGCGGACAGCGGATGCAGCCGGTGCAGGAGCCGATCGCAGGCGGACTCGTCCTCGCCGCCCCGGGCCCGCACCGGCGTCAGCAACCCCAGCGCGATGCCGGTCACGGTGGCGTGGACACCGCCGCCCTGCACGCACACCCACGCCCCGACCGCGACCGGCACGACGAGCCACGCGGGGGTCCACCGCAGGCGGTGCAGCAGCCCGTACGCCAGGCACAGCAGCAGACCGCCGGCCAGCCACCAGAGCCGCACGTCGTGCGCGAACAACACCCCGACGAGCGCGATCGCACCGAGGTCGTCGATGACGGCGAGGGACAGCAGGAGCACCCGCACCCCCGACGGCAGCGTCGAGCCCGCGAGGGCCAGCACCCCCAGCGCGAATGCGATGTCGGTGGCGACCGGGACGGCCCACGCCCCGCCGTGCGCGGCCGCGCCGCCGGACACCGCGATCGCGACGACCGCCGGCACCATCATGCCGCCGAGCGCCGCCACGACCGGCAGGGCCGCGACCCGCCAGCCGGCGAGCTCACCGACCGTCAGCTCCCGTTTGACCTCCAGGCCGGCAACGAAGAAGAAGACGGTCAGCAGCCCGTCGGTGACCCAGCCCGCGAGCGTCAGGTCCAGGTGCAGCGCGTCGAGGACCGCCGAGGACGGCAGGCGCAGGGACCAGAACTGCTCATAGGTGCCGCCGGGCAGGTTGGCCCACAGCAGGGCGACCCCGGTCGCGAGGAGGAGCAGCCGGCCACCGGTCGTCTCCAGGCGGAGGAACTCCAGCAGCATGTCGATCCGGCGTGCGGTGCCACGTGCCATCCCGGGTTTCCTTCCAGCGGGCAGACTCATCCTGTCCTGCCGACCAGACTTCCCGGCGCACCTGAGCCCGAATGCTACCCCACCGGGGTATCACTCCACTGTGGACTGTCGTGGTTTGGAGCCGTGCGGTACCGTGTCCGCGTGCGGTGTCCGAGATGTGGCGCGACCGGCGTCGACGCGCAGGGACGGTGCCTGCGCTGCGGGCTGCAGGTCGGGGCACCCCCTCCGGCCCAGCGTAACCCCCTGCTGATCCCCGGCATCGTCTTCGCCGTGGTAGCGGTCCTGATGATCGCCGCCATCATCGTCTACGCGGCCACCGGCGGCGACCAGCCCGCCGACGACCCCGTGGCGGCGCGGACGGCCGATCCCGTGGCGACGGCCGCTGCCTCCGAAACGGCCACCGGGCCGAGCGCCGGCACCAGCCCGAGCGCGGATCCCAGCCCGAGCGCCAGCCCGTCGCCGTCGACCGACTCCTGCATCCTCGGCGTGTGGTTCGAAGAGCAGCACAACGAGAAGATCACGGTCCCCAACACCGGCGTCTTCCCGGTCCACGGCAGCGGCACGTATCAGCGCTACAGCTATGACGGCGTGGCCTACTTCGACTACGGATCCGGCGTCCGGCTGTCCGGCACCAGCGGATCCACCGCCTACGAGTTCATCTACACCGGATTCATCCGCTACAGCTACCGGGTCGAGAACGGCGAGGTCATCTACAGCAACCCGCGGGCGCAGGGCACGGAGACGCTGTATCGCGACGGCGGACAGGTCTACACCGGCAAGCTCGAGGCGCGCAACATCCCGTCGCGGAAGCTCAACTGCGGCAGCGTCGCCATGAGCCTCACGAGCGCCGACGTCAGCATCGAGCTGAAGCGCACCAGCGCCCGGCAGTAACCCGGCAGGACCCCGCTCCCGCAGGGCGGCTGCTGTTTGCTCAGGTTCCCCCTCCGACGGTCGATTGGGCCGTCGGAGAAGGGGAGCGTGGCAGTGAGCGACGACTTGGGTGACATCGTTCAGGAATTTCTCGTGGAGTCGCACGAGAACCTGGATCAGCTGGACCGGGACCTGGTGGCATTGGAGGCCGCGCCGGGGTCGCGGGAGTTGCTGTCGTCGATCTTCCGGACCATCCACACCATCAAGGGCACGTCGGGGTTCCTGGCGTTCAATCGCCTGGAGAAGGTGACGCACGTCGGTGAGTCGCTGTTGTCGCGGTTGCGCGACGGCGCGCAGGGGATGACGCCCTCGACGACGGACGCGTTGCTGCGGATGGTCGACACGGTCCGGGGGCTGCTGTCGGAGATCGAGGAGCACGGCCAGGAACTCGAGGGCGACGACACGGGCGTGATCGCGGCGGTCAACGCCTGCATCACCGACGGGTCCGCGCCGGCCGGCGCGGCACCGCGGGCCGCTCCTGCACCGCCGGCCGCTCCGGCACCACCGGCACCACCGGCCGACGAGCCGCTCAGTGGGGAGGTCACCGGGCCCGCGACCGCTGCCCCGGTGCCGGCCGTCGAGGTCGTTGTCCAGCCGGTGACGGTGGTAGCGGTCCGAGCGCCTACGCCCGTTGCTCCGGCACCGCCCGCCGCTGCGGAGCCGGCGCCCGCCGCCCCCGCAGCATCCACCGCGCCCGCGGCCGCTCCGGCTCCGGCGCCTGCGCCTTCGCCGGCCAAGGGCAAGCCCGCGGCAGCCGGTCAGCCGCCCACCGACGGCGCCGATGACACGGTCTCGAAGCGCAGCGTGGCGGATCAGTCGATCCGGGTGGATGTGGATCTGCTGGACAAGTT